>CAVWSA010000029.1:0-470110 GCA_963757545.1 uncultured Actinomycetes bacterium
AAATCTGGGCGACTCGGCCGGGAGATGTCGGTGGCCGGGCGTAGACAGGGTTCATGAAGTGGTCAGCGATAGCAGATCAGGAGCCCAAGCTCGGCGCGATCGCCACTGAGCGGCTGATCGGGCCGCGTGTCCTGCTCGTCGGCACCACCCGGCGGGACGGGTCGGCCCGGATCAGTGGGGTTGAGCCGCTGGTCATGGACGGTGAACTGTGGCTGTCCATGATGCGCGGCTCGGCCAAAGGGCATGATCTGGCCCGGGATCCGCGGATCGTGCTGCACAGCGTCGTCACCGGCCCGGAAGCCGCCGCCGAGATCAAGCTGCGTGGCACGGTGCGCACCGAGACCAGCCGGGCCACCCAGCAGCGGTACGCCGACAAGGCCGCCGCGGAACTCGGCTGGCGCCCGGTGCCCGGCGAGTTCACCCTGTTCGCGGTGGACGTCGGCGACGTCAGCTACATCGGCTACGACGAGGCCACGGGCAGCCAGCACGTGGCCCGCTGGCCGGCCGGCGAGGAGTACCTGCGCCCGGCGACCACGCCGACCAGCCTGGGGCCGCGGCAGCCGGTGCGCCGCGTGCTCCGCTGACGCCGCGCCGAAGGGGCGCGCCGCCGGCTGGACAGTGAAGCGGGAATGGGGAGGTGGGTGGGGAGGGAGCGAGGAACGAGCGACTGAGCGACGAGGGAAGGCGGCGGGTCAAGCGCCCCGGAGGCGCAAGGAAGCCGCGCCTCACTGCGTCCACGGCGGGCTGATCCACGAGCCGTCCGGCAGCACGCCGAGCAGGCCGACGCTGGTGGTGACCCACGCGGTGGCCGGCTCGTCGCGCACGTTGTCCACCCCGAACCGGGCGCCCGCCGGGACCAGGATCACGTCGCCCGCGGCCGCCTCGTCGTCCTGCCCGTCCAGGCTGACCCGGACGGTGCCGGTGAGCAGGTACAGCACCTCCTCACGGGACACGTGATGCCGGACACCCTCGGTGTGGCCGGGGATCTCGATGTGCCAGGCGCACAGTTCCCGGCTGCCCCGGGCCGGGCTGGCATATGCGGTGAAGCTGGTGCCGTGCATCTGGTGCACGGCGGCCTGGTCGGCATGGATGACAGGCACGGCTGGCTCCTTCAAAAATAGGCAAGTAGCTTGCGTATATGTTCAAGTAGCTTGCCTAATCTGTCAAGCTGGGGCGATGCAGAACGACGATGCCCAGGCGCTGGCCTTCGGCTTGCTGGCGGCCAGCCGCGCCCTGGTCGACGGGGTCTCGGCCGGCGTCCGGGCGCGCGGTTTTGATGACGTCCGCCCGGCGCACGGCTTCGCCTTCACCCGGCTCTCCGCGGGCGGCGCCACCATCACCCAGCTGGCCGAGCACCTGGACGTGACCCGGCAGGCCGCGGCACAACTCGTCAACGAGCTCATCGCCAAGGGCTACCTGGAGCGGCGCCCGCACCCCCGGGACACCAGGGCCCGGCTCATCGTGCTCACCAGCAAAGGCTGGGCGTGTACCCGGGCCGCCGAGGCGGCCATCGCGGACACGCTCCGCTCGTGGGAATCGATCCTGGGCCCGCAGCGCCTGCTCGCGCTGCGCGACGACCTGCTCCGCGTAGCCCCGCACGGCCCGCTCCGCCCCACCTGGTGAACCGTGCTCGCAGGCCTGGCCGGGTACCGGGTCGCGATGTACCGTTTGGCCAGCGGGTGGGACGGGACAGGCGGTCAGCGTGCGCACATGGGGAGCCTCTGGGGCGGCTGCGGCTCTCAGCCGGGCACAGGCTGTCTCACGCCTCGCCCGGCGGACCGGATGCGGTGTGGACGAGGCGGCGGACCTGCTGGCCCAGCCGATGACCCGCCGCGGCTTTCTCGGCGTGGCCGGCGCCGGCGCCGTGGCCGGTCTGGGCGTCGCGTCCCGCCGCAAGGTATCGGCCCGCGCGGGCCGGAACTCGCCCCGGGTCCTCATCGTCGGGTCCGGAATCGCCGGGCTGGGCTGTGCCTATCGGCTGTGGGCCAAGTACGGCATCCGGGCCGAGGTCTATGAGTACAACACCGTGCCCGGCGGCCGGATCAGCACGCTGCGCGGCTACTTCGCCGATGGGCAGATAGTCGAGCGGCACGCCGAGTTCATCAATCCCGAGCACACCGCCACGCTGGCGCTGGCCAAGAAGTTCGGCCTCCGGCTCGACAACACGGACAAGTACCGGCCCGGGACCCATCCGGGCCGGGAAACCATGCGCTTCCACGGGAGGAAATGGCCGCAGGCCGCGCTCAACCGCGACTGGCACGAATGGGGCTGGAAGCTGTTCCACCATGCCGCCGACGTGACCGCGCCCTGGCCCCAGCTCTACAACTCGAACAATGCCGGTGGCCGGCGCTTCGACCACATGTCGGTAACCGAATGGCTCGATCGCTACATCCCCGGCGGCGCCGGGTCCGATTTCGGCGCGGTGTGCATCGCGGCCGTCCTCGACGAGTTCGGCGGCCCGGCCGAGGAGACCTCAGCGCTCAACCTCGTATACCTGCTTGGCCAGGACGACAGCACCGCCAGCGGCAACCAGCCGCACAGCGAGCCGCAACTCGACGGCGCGGACGAGAAGTGGCACCTTCACGGGGGCAACGATCAGCTCATCACCGGCATCTTGGACCGGCTCCCACGTGGCCTGCTGCATCTCGGCCAGCGGCTGGTGGCGGTCCGGCCGCGGGCCGGCGGCGGGTACCGGTGCAGCTTCGACTGCGCGGGCGCGACCCGCGACGTCACGGCCGACCACGTCGTGCTGGCCCTGCCGTTCACCCTGCTCCGGTCGGTCGACCTGAGCCGGGTCGCGATCGCGCCGCGGCACCGCAAGGCCATCAACGAGGAGCCGCTGGGCAGCAACTCCAAGATGTTCCTGCAGTTCAGCTCCCGGGTGTGGAACGCCGAGCAGATGACCGGGAACTGCTACGACGATGGCGTGGTCCAGGGCGGCTGGGACGCGACGAACTACCAGCCGGGCCGGACGGGCATCCTGGCCGCGCTGCCCGGCGGGTGCAGCGCGCTCGACTGGGGCCGCCGGTACAGCCTGGCCAGCCATTCCGGCGCGCCGCCAGAGGACATGATCCATGCCTTCCTGCGCGGCTTTGACCACCTGTTCCCGCACATCTCCCCCGCGTTCACCGGGCGCGCGTACTACGTCTGGTCACCGGGCGACCCGCACATCATGGGCGCTTACTCGTACCTGGCCGTCGGCCAGTTCACCGCGTTCAACGGCATCCAGGGCAGGCAGGAGGGCAGCCTGCACTTCGCCGGCGAGCAGACCTCGGTGAACTACCAGGGCTACATCGAGGGCGCGCTGCGCAGCGGCTACCGCTGCGCAGCCGAAGTCGGCGGCTAGCTGGCCGCCACCGCGGACGCGCTGACCTGCACCGGGTGGGCCAGCGTCTGGTACACCACGCAGTACCGCTCGGTCAGCCGGAGCAGCGTCGCGAGCTGCTCCTCGCTGGCCACGGTGTCCAGTTCGAACGCCAGCCGGATGGCGCTGAACCCGACCGGCGCGTCCTTGGCCACCCCCAGCGTGCCGCGGAAGTCCAGGTCACCCTCGGCGCGCACGGTCCCGCCCGCGACCGCTATCCCCAGCGACGTGGCCACCGCCCGCAGCGTCACCCCGGCGCACGCGACCAGCGCCTGCAGCAGCATGTCCCCGGAACAGGCCAGCGACCCGTCGCCACCGGTGGCCGGATGCAGGCCCGCCTCGGTCAGCGCCTGTCCGGTGGCCACCGAGCAGCTGATCCCGTCGTTACCCAGCTCGCCGCTGGCCCGGAGGGTGATGACCGCCTGCTGCGGGTCCTCCCGGTAGGCGTCTTTCAGCGGCTGCTGCACGGCACGCAGGCTGGTGCTGTCCACCATGTCCCCTTTCCTGGGCTTGCTCGGCGGGCCCGACCATGAGGCTAATCCGGCCAGTAGGACGCCGGCGGCTGCAGGGCGCAGAACTCGTTCCCGTCCGGGTCGGCCAGCACATACCAGCGCCAGCCCGATTCGGTCACCGGCTCGGGGCTGAGCACCCGTGCGCCCAGCGCGGTGAGCCGGTCCACCTCGGCGTCCAGGTCCCGGGTGCGCAGGTCCAGGTGCATCCGGTTCTTGCCCTGCTTGCCGTCGGGCACCCGCTGCAGCAGGATCTCGGCGCCCGGGCCGTCCGCGGGCACCAGGCTGAGATAGCGGGCGCCGCCGTCCCCCTCCCGGACATAGCCGAGCGCGGCCGACCAGAAGTCCGCGGCCCGGTCCAGGCTGGCCACGTCGATCACGATCACCAGATCGCCCCGCAGGTACGAGTGCGACGTACGACTCATCCCCCGATTCTGCCCGGGGCCCGGATAGCTGGCGAACGGAGTCCCGGGCTGGCTTCAACGGCCGACGACTTACCTTCTCCAACGACGCCGCCTACGACCTGGTGATCGCGGTGGCTGCTGGCCAACTCGACACCGTTGCCGACATCGCGGCTGTGCTCCGGACGGCCACCGAGCCACGGTAGTTTCTAGTTTCCAGCTACGTTCAGTGACGACATCGGGGACGGCGCGTAGGGTGGGCCCGTGCTGAACCGGTGGCTGCGGGGCATCGTCCCCGGCATCCTGGTGCTGCTGCTGGCGGCGGCCTGCACGGCTACCACCCAGCAGCCGGAGGCTGTTTCGACCGCGGCCCGGACGACCACGCCGGCTGCCCCGGCCGCTACCGGCACCCCGGCGGCCGGCGGCCGCCCGGCGGGCACGGTGACGCTGGCCTTCGCCGGGGACGTGAATTTCGCCCGGCGCACCGCCCCGCTGCTCCGCGACCCGGCCACCGCGTTCGGGCCGATCTCGTCGGTGCTCAGGTCAGCCGACTTCACCGCGCTGAACCTGGAGACCGCGGTCACCGGCCGCGGCACGCCGCAGCCCAAGACGTACCACTTCCGCACCAGGCCGGCCGCGTTCACCGCGCTCCGCGACGGCGGGGTGGGCCTGGTCACGATGGCCAACAACCACGTGCTCGACTACGGCCGGACCGGGCTGGCCGACACCCTGGCCGCGGCCCAGGCGGCGCATTTCCCGTACGTGGGCATCGGGCGCAACGCCGCCGCGGCCTGGGCGCCGTACCTCACCACGATCAACGGCGTGCGGATCGCGATCATCGGGGTGTCCCAGGTAGCCGAGCTGGCCCCGTCCTGGGTGGCCACCCGCACCCGGCCCGGCGAGGCCAACGCGATCGACCAGCGCCGCACCCTGGCCGCGGTCCGATCCGCGAAGCGGCTGGCCAGCGTCGTCATCGTGTTCATGCACTGGGGCACCGAGGGCGAGGCCTGCCCGGACCCGAACCAGCTGGCGCTGGCCCCGAAGCTGGCCGCCGCCGGGGCCAGCATCATCGTCGGCGCGCACACGCACATGCTGCAGGGGTCCGGCTGGCTCGGGCACACGTTCGTGGCCTACGGCATGGGCAACTTCCTCTGGTGGGAGCACTCCTACAGCACGGCCACCGGGGTGCTGGAGCTCACCCTGCGCCCGCACCACCCGCTGACCGCGCGGTTCATCCCCGCCACCGTGTCGCACACCGGCCAGCCCATCGTGGACCGCGGCGCCCAGGCCCGCCAGGCCGCCGCCCACTACGCCAGCCTGCGCGGCTGCGCCCAGCTGGCCGCCCACCCGTCCTGACCGGCCGCCCGCAACGTCAGCGGCACAGCGGCGTGCCGCTACCTGGCAAACAAGGCCACGCCGTAGGCGGCGAAGAGAACAAAGGCCAGGATCATGCACGTGTACTGGACCTTTGTCAGCACAGGATGGCGGCGGCCGCGGACTCTGAGCCTGGTCCGCCAGTCCAGCCCATCTGGGGCTGGGCCGCTCTCGCGCAGCCAGGCGACGTTGATGCACGCCGTGCCCAGCGAGAACACCGATCCTGCCAGCAGCAGGAGGTCCGCTGGATGACGCAATGGATGGCCCCTTCGGCTACCGGCCCGGAACGATCCGGTGTCGCTGCCCGCGATCGCGTCCGGTATGCCGGATTGGACCGGGAAAGCAGGGTAGATCCGCAGCGTGGTGTGGCCTTGGGCGGTGGTGGTGGTCATTGCCATTGGGCTGCCAATAGCCACGCTGACCTTGGTAACCGTGACTCAGCGCCGGGCACGTGGCAAGCTCAACCGCGTCGACCGATGGCTCTATGACCACTATGGGCTGGCGACACTGGACCGCTCACGGGTCAAGGAGGCCGTGTTCCAAGGCCAGCGGCTCAGCCAGCCGGCCCTGCGCGAGGCCGCTCACAGCCTGGCCGGTGCAGTGTTGGCGCTCGCCACGGGCAATTCCGGCCTGGCCGGTTCGGCGGTCGCCGGATTCGCCGGCATGATCATTTCCGTCTCGAGCCTGGTACACACCCGGCGGCGCGTGGCGCAAGCGCACCAGGTCAACGGTTAGGGAGACAAGGCCCTGCTTCGTTGCCGGGAGGCTGGCCGGCGGGGGGCTGAGTTAATTGCGGTTACCCAGGACGGGCCGCTCCGTAGGGTGTGGGCGTGCAGCACCCAACGGACGACATCGACGAGCGCGAACTGGCCCGTGGGCTGGCCGACGGCTGGGGCCTCGGGCCCGCTGGGCTGCGCTACGCCGCGGTCGGCTTCGGTGACCACCACTGGGAGCTGACCGACACCTCGGGCGGCCGCTGGTTCGTCACCGTGGCCAGCCTGGCCGGCGGCTGGCGCGGCACCGGCCCGGCCGAGGGCCTCGCCGACCTGCGCGCCGCGCTGGGCACGGTGATCGCACTGCACCAGGCGGGCCTGGACTTTGCCGTACCGCCGGTGCCGACCCGGGACGGCCAGCCCCTCGCCCCGCTCGGCCCCGGGCACGCGGTGACCGTGTTCCGCTGGCTGGACGGCGCGGCGGGCGACTTCGGCGAGGAGCTTCCGGCCGGCGACCGGCTGACCCTCATCACCCTGCTGGCACGCCTGCATAACGCCACCGACGTGGCCGGGGCCGGCGCCCCGGTGCGCAGACCCGAGCTGGCCGACCGGGCCTGGCCTGGCCGCCGCGCTGGGTGACCTCGGCCAGCCGTGGCGGGGCGGTCCGTACGGCGAGCCTGCCCGGCGGCTGCTGGCCGAGCGCGCGGCGGGCCTGCACCGCGCCCTGGCCCGCTTCGATGGGCTGATCGACCAGGCGCGGCGGGCCGCCCGCCGGTGCTGACCCACGGCGAGCCACACCCAGGCAACATCTTCCGCAGCTCGTCCGGCACGCTGCACCTGATCGACTGGGACACGGCCGGCCTGGCCCTGCCCGAACGTGACTTGTGGGACCTGGCCGAGCCCGGCTCGGCCGAGGCCGCGCACTACACCGAGCTCACCGGGCGGCCGGTCAGCCCGGCCGCGGTCGAGGCATACCGGATCCGCTGGGCCCTGGACGACATCCGGCTGGCCGTGCGCGACTTCCACGGCCCGCACGAGCGCACCCCGGACACTGAGCTGACCTGGACGACACTCGCCGAGGAGCTGGACCGGATCGCCCGCTGAGCTGGCCTGCTCAGGCCGCCCGGCCGGTCAGGCCGGCCACACCACCGGGAACAGCGGATGATCCATCGGCGCCCCGGCGGGCAGCTCGGCGTCCAGCCGGTCGAACGGCGGCGAGGTACGCCAGGCCCGCGGCGCGTGCCGCACGTCCGCGGACAGGTAGCGCAGCGACAGCACCCGGCGCCGGGTGTCGTAGGGGAAGCCGGGCGCCCCGTGCACGGTCAGGAAGTCGAAGAAGATCGCGTCGCCGGGGGCCAGGCTGAACCGCCGGATGTCGTAGCCGTCCCGGTCGGCGTCGATATCGGGCAACTCGGCCAGGCTGCCCTCGGGGAACCAGCGCGCCTCGGCGGTCAGGAAGGTGCGCGGCATCAGCCACGGGCCGCGGTGCGTGCCCGCCACCAGTTCCAGGCAGCCGTCTTCCGGCACCGGGTTGACCGGGATCCAGGCGCTCACCCCGTGCCCATCCACGTTGTAATACGGCTGATCCTGATGCCACGGGGTGCGCTGCCGGGTCCGCCCCTCCTTGACCAGGACATGATCGTGGTAGAAGCGGACCTGCGGAGTGGCCAGCAGCGCGGCCGCGATCGCGGGCACCCGGGAGTGCAGCGCGAGCCGGCATATCTCGGGCTGCTCCTGCCACCGGCAGAAGTCCTCGGTAAATGCGCCGGGATCGTCCGCGCCGCTGGCCACCTGGACCAGCGGGCCCGGACTGGCCAGCACCGCGTCGATCGCCCGAGCCGCGGCCGCCAGTTCGTCGGCGTCCAGCACCGACCGGACACACACCACGCCGTCCCGGGCAAAGTCCGCCCCCAGCCCTTCCGCAGCACTAATGGGGTCCATCCCCGCACCTTAACCAGATCATCTCAGCTGATGAGGACTCACCCGGAGGGTAAACCGGCGGGTGGAGTGGCTACGTGGACGAACTGCCCCAGGGGGTGGCGTGCGAGGTGTACTCGTTCTGCCAGAACCTGATCTCCCCCCGGCATGTCCCCAAGCTCCCGGACCACCAGCGGCGGCATGGGGGTGAACGAGCGCCGGGCCAGCCAGAGATGGACCTGCGGGTAGTCCGCGTGCGGCCAGACCTGCCACTGCGGGTTCGTGTGGTGCTGCTCGATATGCGCGACCATGCGTGCCTCTACCTCGGTCAGGACGGGGTACAACGTCTTGACCTCCTCGTGGGTGTAGGGACGCTCCCGTTCTAACACCGCTGCTCATTCCTCCCTGGCTTGCCTGCGTTCAGTCAACAGCCTAGTCGGCTCATCCCTGAACGTTCTAGCTTATTCCAGCATGTTCCAGCAGGTGGGGGCATGGATATGGTCTCGATCATGGGTGCGATCGACCCCACGGCCAAGGTGCCGCCATACCTCCAGATAGGCGAGATCCTGGCTGGCCGCATCGCTGATGGCAGCTACCGCAAGGGCCAGCGCATCCCCACGGAATCGGAGCTCATGGAAGAGTTCGAGGTCGGGCGGAACACCGCGCGGCGTGCGGTTGGTTGGCTGCGGGAGCAGCGTCTCGTGGAGACCGTGCCGACCAGGGGCAGCTACGTGCTGTAGCTCAGGCGCGCTGCTGGCTGGCCTTGAGCTTGCGCCAGCCGCCGGCCCGGTTGTTGGCGATGATCTGGCGGAACATGGCAGTGAGCGCGGCCGCGTTGATGGACTCCCCCTGGCGGACGGCCACCGTGCGGGCCGTCTTGTTGTCATGGCCCGCCGTGATGATCCGCTCCGGGTCGGGCACGATGCCGCCGTCGTAGAGGAACACGTTGACGTGGTCCCTGGCCGCCAGCAGCGCGCAGATGTTGCCGTCCAGCACGAAGTACGGCTGCCTGGTCCGCTTGATCGTCTCGGTGACCTCGGGGTCGGCCGCGTGCACCAGGTCACGGACCTCGCGACAGATGGCCTGCTGCCAGCTGGGCAGCGCGTCGATGTAGGCGTTGACCCGTGGGTCAGTCTGGTACCGCATGGTCATGTCCTCTTTCCCCCTGGGTGCCGTAGGCGGCTTTCCCCCTGGGTGCCGTAGGCGGCGAGAAATGCGGCCACCCCGGCGTCCGCCTGCGTGGTGAGCTCGGCCGCGGAGAACGGGGCGTCGCCACAGAACAGGCTCTTGTCCAGGGCACGGCCGAGGACCAGGAACGCGAAGTGCGCGGCGGCGGCCGGCGGGTCGGGAATCCGCAGCAGGCCGCGTCCGGCCAGTTGCTCGAAGCACCCGGCTAGGGCACGCATGGTCTGCTCCGGAGCCCGCTCGTAGTACGCCTCAGCCACCTCGGGGAGGTACGGCGAAGCGCCGATCACCAGCCGGCGCAGCTGCAGCACCGGTGGCTGGATCACGGTGGCGAGGTAATCCCGGGCGAGCTGGCGAAGATCCTCCGCCAGCTGCCCGGTCCCGGCCAATGCGGCCAGCCGGGCCCGGAACGGCTGGCCGGCCTGGTCCAGGGTGCCGAGCACGATCTCGGTGAACAGCCGCTGCTTGTCGGCGAAGAACCGGTACACGGTCGGCTTGGACACCGCAGCCGCGGCTGCGATCTGATCCATGCTCGTCCCCGGGTAGCCGTGCTGGAGAAACAGGGCCGTCGCCGCCTCCACGACGGCGCGCCGCTTCCGCGCCGAGCGGTCGGCCAATTCCGGCTGGACTACGTCCACCAGGCTACTGTACCGTGTAGTAGATCATACTACACGGTTTAGTATGCTTCGGGCAGCGGCGGCGGCAGGAGGGCCAGGGAGGAGCGGCGGAGATGCGCTTTCACGCGACGATCGAGCTGAACGGCAAGACGGCGACCGGGATCGAGGTGCCGGCTGACGTGCTGGCAGCCCTGGGGCCAGGCAAGCGGCCCAGCGTCCGGGTCACCATCAACGGATACAGCTACCCCAGCACGGTGGGCATCATGGGCGGCCGGTCGCTGATTCCGGTCAGCGCCGAGGT
Source organism: uncultured Actinomycetes bacterium (assembly GCA_963757545.1). Classification (GTDB taxonomy): domain Bacteria; phylum Actinomycetota; class Actinomycetes; order Streptosporangiales; family Streptosporangiaceae; genus RYN-230. The sequence goes on from CAVWSA010000029.1 coordinate 10,382, forward strand.
GCGCGGCCGGGCCGGGGTGTCGGCCGGCGACGAGGTGGACGTGGATGTCGTGGCCGACGCCGCGCCGCGGCGGGTCGAGATCCCGGCGGACCTGTCCGCCGCGCTGGGCCGCGAGCCCGCCGCCCGGCAGGCATTCGACCGGCTGTCCTACACCGGGCAGCGCCGCTACGTGCTGGCCATCGAGCAGGCCAAGACGGCGCAGACCCGGCAGCGCCGGATCGACAAGTCGGTCGCTGAGCTGTCGGCCGGCGAGCTAGCTGGCCGGGCGGTCCTTTTTCGGCAGCTTGCGCAGCACGGCCTCATAGGACGAGTCCACCGCCTCGAACACCTCGTCGTCCGGGATCGCCCCGCCGAGCTGGAGCGAGTTCCAGCCGGAACGGCCGATGTAAGGCAGCACCGACGCATCGTCCGGGTAGCGGACCAGCCACTCGTCGGCCACCGTACGGTCCGGGCCGCACTTGACGCCCACCGTGCGACCCGACTGATCGCCCAGGAACGCGAAGATCTTGCTGCTTACCTTGACCACGACGTCGCCCTCCCACGGCTCGTCCTGCCACGCGCCCGGCTTGGCCAGGCAGTAGGCCAGCAGTTCCGCCCGGGTCATCACGGTCTCCCTACCTGATCTGGAACGCGCCGAGTCCCTCGGGCGGCTCGTCCTGTACCGAGACGTCCGCCACCACGGCCGCGCGCGGGCCGCGCCGGGCCCAGTCCACCAGGTGCTGGACGTCGTCGGCCGGGCCCTCGAATACTGCCTCGACCCGGCCGTCGGGCAGGTTCCGCACCCAGCCACGCACGTCACGCTGCACCGCGAGGCGCCGGCAGGTGTCCCGGAAGCACACCCCCTGGACCCGCCCTGATACCAGCACTCGGTACCGGACCATAGCCCGACGCTACCGGGTCAGGGCATAGACCTGGCCGCCGTTGCTGCCCGCGAACGCGACCCGGCCGGCCGCCACGATCTGCGATTCCACCGGGCCGTCGGCGGTGAACGCCCAGACCTGGTGACCGTCGCGCGCCCGCAGCGCATGCACCATGTAGTCATTGCCGCCGGCGTAGACAATCCCGGCCGCGACCGCGATGCCCGAAGCTACCGGACCGTCGGTGCCGAAGTGCCAGAGCGGGGAACCATCACTGGCCCGCAGCGCGTGCACCTGGTTGTCGTTTGCACCGACGAAGACCGCACCAGCCGCGGTTGCGATGCCCGAGTTCACCGGGCCACCGACCGGGGTGCTCCAGAGTCTGCGGCCGTCGCTCGCGCGCAGCGCGTACACCGTGCCGTTCCCGCCGCCCAGGTAGACCACCTGGCCCGCTACCGCGAGGCCGGTGGGCGAGCCGAGACCGGCCGGGAAGACCCATCGCTTGCCGCCGTCGCTCGCGCGCAGCGCGTGCAGCATGCCGTCGGCGCTGCCCGCGAAGACGGTGTCACCCGCCACGGCAACGCTCATCACGCCGATGACGTTGGCCGCCCACAGCTTGCTGCCGTCGCTGGCGCGCACCGCGTACAGGTTCTCGTCATCGCTGCCGGTGTAGACCGTCCCGCCGGCCACCGCGATCGTTGAGGTCACCGAGCTGCCGGTGCGGAACGCCCACAGCCGCCCCCATCGCTGGCGCGCAGGGCGTACAGCGAGTTGTCGTTGCTGCCGGCGTAGACGGCGCCGCCCGCCGTCGCGATCCGCGACTCCACCGGCCCGCCGGTGCGGAAGGCCCACAGCCGGGCGCCGCTCCTGGCGCCAAGCGCGTAGACCGAGCCATCGGTGCTGCCCGCGAACACCCGGTCCTGGGCCAGCGCGAGGCCGACCACGATGCCGCCGGTGCGGAAACTCCACACCTCAACCGCGGAACCCGGCGGGGCGGTGCTGCCGGCTGGGCTGGGCGTCGCGCTGGGACCGGGCCTCGGGACCGATGACGACCGGGCGCGCTTCGCGGCGCCGGCCGGGTGGTGCGGCGAGCTGCCCTGGCTGATCACCCAGCCCGCGCCGGCCACACCGGCGCCCGCCACGGCGGCCAGCCCGAGCACGAGCCGCCGCCGGGACAGACCCGGCCCGGCGCTCCCGGCATCAGCTGCCCGCAATCCAGCCGCCGCGGCCAGCCCGGCCCCCAGGGACATCGGGCTGCCCGGACCAGCCTGCCCGGCGGGTGGGTCCGCCGCGATCACGTCCGCGGGCAGCGGCGGGCCGGCCGCGGGCCGGCCCCGCCGTGCACAGCCGTCGTCGGCACCGCCGTGACCACCGCCGTCCCGGCCGGGGCCGGCCGAGCTTCCGCGCCCGGCCGCGCCTCGCCCGGCAGCACCGTGCCCGGCGGCACCATGCCCGGCGGCACCGTGCCCGGCGGCACCGTGCCCGGCTGCCCGACGGCCGGCGGTACCGCGTCCGGGCGCACCGTGGGCGGCTGCGCGGTGGCCGGGTGCACGGTGGCCGGGTACACGGTGGCCGGGTACACGGTGGCCGGGTGCACGGTGGCCGGGTGCACGGTGGCCGGGTGCACGGTGGCCGGGTGCACGGTGGCCGGGTGCACAGGGGCCGGGTGCACAGGGGCCGGGTGCACAGGGGCCGGGTGCACAGGGGCCGCGGGTGCGGTCCGCAGCGCGGTGGCCGCCGCCGCGGCGGTCTGCTGGCCAGACCGGGTGTCCCGCATCTCCTTCCGGACCCGGTTCTGGTGCGCGCGGATCAGCCCGGCCAGCGGCGCCGGCCAGAACCTGTCCAGCACCGCGTCGTCGTCCGGTTCCCGGACGGCGGCGGCTGCGTCGGCCAGCGCGGCCAGCCCGGGCCGGTCCGCGGGCTCCTTGGCCAGGCAGGACGCGGCCAGTTCGCGCAGCCCGCCCGGCACCCCATCGAGGGCCGGCTCGGCATGCACGATGCGGTAGAGCAGGGACGCCTGCGGGCCACTGCCGAACGGGCCCTGCCCAGCCGCGGCGAAGACGATCACACAGCCGAGCGAGAACACATCGCTGGCCGCGCCCACCCGCGCGTCCTTGGCCTGCTCCGGGGACATGAACGACGGCGTACCCACGATCATCCCGGTCGAGGTCATCGCGGTCTTCTCCAGCGCGCGGGAGATCCCGAAGTCGATCAGCCGCGGCCCGTCCAGGGCCAGCAGCACATTGGCCGGTTTCAGGTCCCGGTGCACCAGCCCAGCACAGTGCACCGCCTGCAGCGCCTCGACCAGGCCGCCGGTCAGCTTCCACACCGCACCCGGCGGCAGCGGCCCACCCTCGGCCACCGCCTCGGCCAGCGACGGACCGGGCACGAACGCCGTGGCCAGCCACGGTGGATCGTCATCCGGGCCAGCCGCGGTCACCGGCGCGGTATAGGCCCCGCTGACCGCGCTGGCCGCGGCCACCTCCCGGCGGAACCGGGTGCGGAACTCCGGGTCGCGGGCCAGTTCCCGGTGGATGAGCTTGACTGCTACCGCCCGGCCGGCCGGTGAGTAACCGAGGAACACCTGGCCCATCCCGCCCGCCCCGAGCCTGGCCCGCAACAGGTACGGCCCAGCCTGCCGGGGATCTCCCGTTGCCAGTGGCTCCATCGTCCGCCCGCCCTGCCGCCCCTGCTGCCCACGCAGCAGATCCTGGGTTTCCCGCCCTCAACACGGGGCCGGCGGCCGGGAAGTTCAATGCGGCAGAGCCAACTGGCCGGGGCCGCCGCGGACCCGCTCCGCGGACGGCCCCGGGCGGGTCAGCCGTAGCTGACCGAGTAGCTGTTGACCTGGAAATTCTCGTTGCTGTTGTTGGTCGAGGTGATCTCCCAGCCGAACTGGACGGTGCTCAGCGTGGCGTTCGTCAGCCAGCCCTCGCTGGACAGCCAGCTGAAGATGGCCTTGATGTCCACGCTGCCGGACGTCTCGTTGCTGGTCCGCACGAAGGAGAACACCGCGTTCGAGCCGTTGCTGCCGCGGTAGACATTCCAGCTACTGCCGCCGATCGACACGGTCGTCTGGTAGCTGCCCAGCGGCCCGACGTTCTGCGTGTAGGTCCACAGCATGATCTCGTCGGCCGAGCCGTTGGCCCAGATGTCGTACGCGGACTCGAAATCGCCACTGGACGGCATGCTGTCGCTGAAGCTGCTGGTGACATGGCTGAGCGAGCTCAGCGACTCGCCGATGCTCTTGCTGACGTTGGGGAAGGACTTCACGCCGCTGGTGTTCGGCTGGTCCGAGGTGACTCCCCAGTTGCTGTAGGAGTTGGCCCAGATGGTCTGCGGGCCGGCGCCACTCCCCCAGACGTCGTTGTACAGCGTGTATCCGCCGGTGGACCACGAAGCGTACTGGGCGGAGGAGGACCACACGGCGGCCATCGCCGCGTTGGCCCCGAGGACCAGCATCACCAGGCTGGCCAGTGCGGGCAGGGCTAAGCGCATCTTCCTGATCATGAGCGGGGTCTCCAATCCAGTGCCGGGGATGAGTATGATGCGAAGCGCTTCGATAATCGCTTTGTTACCAGAATGTGTCAAGAAGTCAGCTAACTTACGAGGTCATTACGACATCACCTCGCCTACATATGTAGGACAACTGATTCCTGGTTAGCGGCGGCGGGCCGGGGCGGCCCGCATAGTCGAAGCGCTTCGCGCCTTCGGTGGTTACGCCCGGCTAGTTACCTGACTAAAGTCAGAGAATGGATTCGGGCATGATCGGCCAGGTCCGGCGGTTCAACCGAACGGTCACCCAGCGGATCGGGGCGCTGAACGACGCGTTCCTGTCCCGGGGCCGCCCGCTGGGCCAGGCCCGGCTGCTCTGGGAGATCGGCCCGGACGGCAGCGATGTCCGGCGGCTGCGCGCCCGGCTCGACCTGGACTCCGGCTACCTGAGCCCGGCTGCTGCACGGCCTGGCCACGGACGGGCTGATCACGGTGACCCGGAGCGAGGCCGATGGGCGGGTCCGGATGGCCACACTGACCAGCGCTGGGCGGGCCGAGCGGGCGGAACTGGACCGGCTGTCCGATGACGCGGCCGGAGCCATCCTCAGCCCGCTCAGCGACCGCCAGCGAGACCGGCTGATCACCGCGATGGCCGATGTCGAGCGGCTGCTGACCGCCTCGGCCATCCAGCTCACCGGAACCGATCCCCGGCTCCCGGCCGCCCGGGCCTGCCTGCGGGCCTACTTCACCGAACTGGCCGGCCGCTTCGACCGCGGCTTCGACCCGGCGCAGAGCATCCCGGCCGATGACGCGGAACTGACCCCACCGGCCGGCCTGCTGCTGGTCGCCTCACTGCACGGCGAGCCGGTGGGCTGTGGCGCGGTCAAGCTGCACGGCGCCGGGCCAGCCGAGATCAAGCGGATGTGGGTGTCCCCCGCGGCCCGCGGGCTCGGGCTCGGCCGCCGGGTCCTGGCCAGCCTGGAGGCGCACGCGACGGCCGCCGGGGCCAGCGCGTTCCGGCTGGAGACCAACCGCGCGCTGGCCGAGGCGATCAGCCTGTACCGGTCGGCCGGGTACCGCGAGGTGCCAGCGTTCAACGACGAGCGCTACGCCGACCACTGGTTCGAGAAGGCGGCCGGCCGCCGGTCAGCCGGGATCGGTGCGCGGGTCGATGAACCAGTGGCTGGTCCGGAACGTGCGGCCAGCGAACAGGGTCTCGACCTCCCCGGCCAGCCGGAAGCCGACCGACCGGCATAGCGCGTTGGACGGCGCGTTGGTCACCGCGGGGAACGCGTGCACGACTCCCCAGCGGTCCTCGTCCCGGGCCAGCGCCAGCAGCGCCCGGACCGCGCGCTTGCCGACCCCCCGGCCCTGGAACTCGGGCAGCACCATCCAGCCGACCTCGGACAGCTCCACTCCCGCGTCCTGATGCGACCAGAGCGCGACCGAGCCGGCCACCACGGCGGGCTCGGCCGGATCGGGGACGATCATCTTGATCAGCGAGGTGCCGGCCGCCGCGTCGGCCGCGTCACGGCGCACCTTGTCCTCGATGCCGTCCCGGGGCTGCGGGCCGCCGAGTTCGGCCATCATCACCGGGTCACACCGCATCCGGACGTAGGCCGCCACGTCACCCGGCCCGACATCACGCAGCAGCATCAGCCTCAGGCTAGCCGTCCTGGTGCACCGACAGGATGTTGCCCGCCGGGTCGGTGAACCAGGCGATGAGCGGCCCGTCGCCGCTCCGGTTGATCCCCTTGGCGTCCTGGTCCATCCCCGGGTAGCGGAGGAACTGCACGCCGCGCGCGGTGAGTTCGTCCACCGCCTGGTCGATGTCCTGCACCGGGAAGTTGAGGATCGTATAGCTGGCCGGGGTGTGACCTGGCTTCGGGTAGACCAGGGTGTCCCGGTCACCGGCCAGGTGCAGGGTCAGCAGGCCGTTGCGTTCCGAGGTGTTGATGCCGAGGGTGCCGCCGTAGAACTCCCTGGCTGCGCCGAGGTCGTTGACGGCGAACCCGCTATATGCCCTGGTGTCCGCGAACATGACTCTGGGTGCCCCTCTCTGGCCGGCGGGCAGCACCTGCTGCCCGGTCACAGTCTGAGACGTGCCAGCGGCCCGGCACTCATCGGCGGACGCCGCCGTCAGTGATTGCGGTTATCCCCCGGCCACGGCCAGGCTGGACAGCAGATGGCTGAAGCCGCGCGGCGCGCGCGCGTGCCGCCGGGCCGAGGTGCGCACGCTGACCTCGGTGCTGCGCAGGATCCGGGCACCCGCGGCGCTGAGCGCGCTGACCAGGGCGTGGTCCTCGGCCGTCGGCACCGGCGGGAACCCACCGGCCTCGAGGTAAGCGCGGGCGGTGAAGCCGAGGTTGGCGCCGTGCACGTGTGGGTGCGTCCCCCGGCGGTGGCCGTAGTGCTGGCGAAACATGGCAGGCAGGTGCGGCGAGTGCCCGGCCCAGTCGGTGACGGTGACCGTGCCGGCCACCGCGTCCCAGCCAGCGGCCGCCTGCCGGAGCTGCCAGCTCAGCCAGCCCGGGGGGACGAGCGTGTCCGCGTCGGTGGTGGCCAGCCAGACGCTGGCCGGGTCCAGGCACCAGGTCCGCCTGAGCACCTGCCACATGCCCGCGGCCCGCGCCGCGCCGACACAGCGGGCCTGGATCGCGAGCGGCGGCCCCGCCTCGCCGCGCGTTCCGCGGTCCGGTCGGTGCACGCGTCGGCGGCCACGATCACGTGCACGGGTACCGGGGCCACCGTGCGGGCCGCCCGCCGCACGCGGCCAGGCAGGCGGGCAGCAGGTCTTCCTCGTTGTGCGCGGGTATCACCACGCCGAGCCGCCTGGATCACACCAGCCCGCCCGCCTGGGCCACCGATACCTGGCTCGCTGTCGGTGCGCAGGTACACCTCGGCCAGGAAGTCCGGTTCGCGGTGCCCGGCCAGCCGGGCCAGCCCGGCCTGGCGGGCCAGCACCTGGTGCACCTCGTCCCCGCTGCGCGGGTACTCGGCCACCGGGTGCCGCCAGTGCACGGCGAGCAGGGTGCCGCCGGGCGGAGCCCGGCCACCGCCGCGGCCGAGCACCTGGCCCAGGTCGCCGCCGGCGAAGTAGTAGAGCAGCTCGGACAGGACGATCAGGTCGAACTCACCGTCCGGCCAGTCGCGCGGGATGACCCGGCGCTGCACCCGGACGTTCCGCATGGCGGCGGTCCGGTCCGTGGCGCTGCGCACCGCGGCGGCCGAACCGTCGCAGGCCAGCAGGCGGTCACAGCGCGGCGCGAGCTGCGCGGTGAGCACCCCGACCGAGCAGCCGGGCTCGAACGCGTCGCGGTACCGCTCGGCGGGCAGCATGGCCAGGCTGATCGCGTATTTGCGGGTTTCATACCAGCGGGTGGTGAATCCCCACGGGTCCGCCGACGCGGCGTACATCTCGTCGAAGTAGCCGGTTCCCAGGGTCACCGGGGACGTCACCGGAACAGCACCTCCACGTCCCGGCTGAAGTGCGCGACTGTCCCGGGGGCCAGCACCGGCCCCAGGCCGGCCCCCCGGTCCGCCAGCTGGCTGGCGAAGCAGCCGATCGCGGCGCGCTTCCGGGCCGCCGCCCGGGCCGGCAGCGGCACCCGCAGCGCGCGGCGCCACGGCACCCGGAGATCACCGGGGGCGGCCCAGTGCCACATCCAGACCGGGTAGCACAGGGTGCGCCCGCTGGCCCGCCGGGCCGCCCGGCCGGCCGCCTCGTGATCGGCGTGCACATCCCCGTCCCAGGGGGCCACGCAGACGTCGAACCCGGCGGTCAGGCGGGCCAGGCGAGCGGTCAGCTCGTCCTCGTGACCGGCCAGCCCGGTGTCGGGCAGCCGGAGCCGGACCACCTCGGTGCGCTCCGCGCCCAGGGCCCGCAGCGCCTGCGCGGTCTCGGCCGTGCGGCGCTGGGCCAGCGCCGCAGGCTGGGCCAGGCCAGGATGCGACGCCTCACCGTCGGTGACCGACACCAGCCGCAGCCGGGCGCCGCCGGCGGCCAGCAGTGACATGATCCCGCCCGCGCCCAGCACTTCATCGTCGGGGTGCGCGGCCACGATGACCGCGCTGGCCCAGCCGGCCAGGCTGGCGGCCGGCAGCCCGGCCAGGCCATCCCACGCGTCCCAGACCGCTTCATCTGTGCCGGGAGCCTCGATCGGGTTGCGCGCGGGCGCGGTCACCAGTCGGTCCCTTGCCCGGCGGCGAGCGCGCCGAGCGCGGCCAGGTCCCGTTCCGCGTGATGCTGCCGCAGGTAGACGGTGAGATCGGCGACCATCCGGGCGTGCGCCTGGTCATGACCCAGCGGACCCGCGCCCAGGGCGCGGCCCACCCGGCCCAGCACATCGGTAGCCACCGACTCGACCAGGGCCCGGACCACGAGCGCCCGGCGCGGGCCGGCTTTCCTGGTGTCGGCCGGATCGGCGTCGATCTCGTCCGCGGCCTGGCGCAGCGCGGCCCGGGCTGTGCTGAGCGCGATGTCCACCGCGCCCAGGTGGGCCAGCGCGTGCGGGCCGACGTCGCGTTTGCCCGCCACGGCCAGCAGGGTACGGCCGACCGCGCGGGCGCCGCCGTACCAGCACGCGGCCACCCCCACCCCGCCGTGGCTGAACCCGGGCCGGTCCAGGTACGCGCCCGGCCCGCCCAGCGGCTCGGCCGGCACGTCGGGAAAGCCGACATCCAGGGTGTCGCTGGCCGCCATGCCGACCGCGGGCCAGGTACCCGGCCGGGGTTCAAGCCGCTGAGTGCTGACCGGGAACAGCCGGATGCCGTCGTCGGCAGCCGCGGTGACCAGGGCGTGGGTACAGGTACGCGCCCCGGAGCAGTACTGCTTGGTGCCGCGCAGCCGCCAGCCCGATCCGGTGCGGGCCGCGGTCAGCGCGGGGCCAGGCGGGTTCGCCGCCCACACGCCCCACAGCTGGCCGGGTCCCGGCGCCGCGCCAGCCACCTCGGCCAGGATCGCGACCGCGTCGGCGTGCCCCTCCCCCAGCCTGGCCAGCGACAGGTCTTCCCCGGCCAGATCCGCGAACGCCAGCCAGCGTTCCCAGGTCCGCCCGCTGCCCGGGGCGGGCAGGTCCAGCCGCCCGGACTCGGCAGCCGCGCGGAACGCGCGGCCGATGATGTCGCCAGTCACCAGTCTCCCCTCGGTCGGCCCCGGCAGCTTCCCGCCAAGTGACCCGGCAAACCCGCAGGCCAACCGGTCAGCCGGTCAGCCGTGGTCATCGCCCGGCGGCAGCAGCGGGCCCAGCGGGCCGAGGTCGATGTTCAGGTCGGCGGGGGTCAGCCCGAAGTGCTCGCGCAGCTCGGCCATCCGCTCGTCCAGGGCCAGCAGGGTGGCGCCGATCTGCTCGACCTTCGCGTCGCTGAGATCCCCCTGGTCCACCCGGCGCAACGCCTGCCGCTCCATGAGCTGGCGGAGCAGCTCGACCACGGTGAGCACCAGTGTGACCAGGCCGCGCTCCACCGTCTCCGGGTCCGCGTCGATCCGGCGCCCAGGCAGCTGGGCCGGCTCAGTCACCGGTCCCCCCGAACCCGCCGCTCACCGACGCGATGAGCGCCTGCAGCGACACCCGGACCAGGTCGACATCGGCGATGGACAGCCGGACCTCACCGCTGATCACCACCCCGCCGGCCAGCACCCGGTCGAGCAGGTCGACCAGGGCGATCCGCTCGGCCTGCAGCGCGCCGTCCTGGTCCCGCGGCACCGGGTGGCTCATGCCCCGGTTCCCGGCCGCGCGAACGAGTAGGGCGGCCACGGGCCGGTGAGCTCGGTCCGGGCGCCGTGCCGCTGGCCCAGCTCGCGGACGGCCGCCGCAAACCGCGCGGCGGCGGCGTCATCGACCAGGTAAGTAGCGTTCAGCAGCATGGTGTCGCTGTCCTCGCCGGTGAGCTCGGCCGCCTGGGCCGGCCGGAGCTGGGCCGCGGCCGCCATCCCGCGCAGCGCCGCGTGCAGCTCCCGGGCCATCGCCGCGTCCGCCTGGCGGGCCTGGTCACGCGCGGACAGTTGATGACGCCGGCGGCGCAGGTAGCTGGCCCCCGGGCCAGTCCCGGGCTGATCCGCTGGCGCCGGGTCCGCGGCGGGCTCAGCGGCGAACAGCTTGACCCCCCACTCGGCGCGGGCGGTCAGCTGGTCCAGGGCCGCGGTGAACTCTGCCTGCTGGTCGGCCAGCAGGCCGGTCACCTTGCCGTCATCACGGTAGATGGTGGCCAGCCGGAGCGGGATCACCGGCGCGGGCAGCGCCTCGATGACCTGGTGGTGGGCCCGGGCGGTGGCCTCCAGCCAGGCCAGGTCCTCCAGCCGCTGGCGGAGCGGCTGCTCGCCGAACTCGGCCAGGCTGACCGTGGACACCGCGGCCGTCAGCCCGGCCCCGGCCACCGTCCGGACGGGCTGGCCGGCTACCCCGGTCAGGCGGCCAGCCGGTCCGGGCTGATCTGTGCCGCTACCGCGTACCCCCAGATCGCGTTCTGCTCAGTCATCCGGTTCCCCGGCCTCGAGCGCGGCCAGCCGGTGCCGCAGCTCGCGGTTCTCTTGCTCCAGCTGCCGGCGGTCCCCGTCCCCGGTGAGCCACGGGTCTGTCTCCCACCAGTTGATGCCGATCTCCCGTGCCGTATCCACGGACGCGATGATCAGCCGGAGCTTGATCGTGAGCAGCTCGATGTCCAGCAGGTTCACCCGGATGTCGCCGGCGATGACCAGGCCCTTGTCCAGCACCCGCTCCAGGATGTCGCCCAGGTTGGCGGACGGCGGCCCGGCCGCGACGCCACCGTAGGCCTGCGCCGCGCCGCCGCCGCTGCGGGCCACCCCGGTCCCGCTGGCCGGCCCGGCGCTCACCGGGACACCTCCCGCTCGTCAGTGGCATGGTTCCGGCTGTACCGGCGCGCCCGCCGGTACGCCAGCAGCGAGCCGTCCGGGTCCAGTTCGGCCTCATAGAGGGCGAGGATGTCGCCCGAGGACGGCACCCGGCGATCCTCCAGAACCTCCACGCTGACCAGCCAGCCGTCCTCGGTCGGCTGCACCCCGGTGACGCCTTCCGGGCTTTTCCCGGTCAGCGCGGCGAGCTGGCGCAGCCCCGCCTTGGCCGCCGCGGCGGCGGACAGCTCATCGGCCTGGCCGCCGGCCGGAAACTGAGCCTCCCCGTCTCCCGGGGCCAGTTCGCCCGAGCGGCCGCGCACCGGCTCCCGGCGGCGGGCCCGCTCCTGTTCTCGTGCCCGCGCCCGGTCCGGGGCTTCCCGCGCCCGCGCCCGGTCCGTGGCTTCCCGCGCCCGCGCCCGGTCCGTGGCTTCCCGTGTCCGCGCCCGGTCCGTGGCCCGGTCTCTGGCCCGGGCCCGGTCTCGTGCTACCGGTCTGTCCGCCATGTCGTCCCCCTCCCCGTACCGTGATCCGCCCGGCGGCCACCCGCCCGGCGGCCACCCGCCCGGCGGGCACCCGCCCGGCGGGCACCCGCCCGGCGGGCACCCGCCCGGCGGGCACCGGTCGCGGCCGGCCCGATCATCCGGGCCGTCGCGTCCTCCTGCACCCGGGACAGCTCGTCCCCGGACAGGTTGCCCGCCCGGGCCTCGGCTTCCGCCTCCTCCAGCTGACGGCGCACCGCGGCCGGATCGTGCAGTTCACGTTCCGCCTGGTCGCGCACTGTTTCGCCGAGCCAGAGGACGCCGCGCAGCGGCATCAGCGGCAGCCGGAACGGCAGCGTGAGCAGGCCCATCGGCTCAACCTCCCGGCGTGCCCGCGGACACGAAGTCGTACGCCGCCATCGGCCCGAGCAGCCGCAGCTCGACCCGGCCCGCCCAGTTCCCGGCCAGCTCGCCGAGCGCGTCGTCCAGGTCCGCGACGCGGTCGCTGTCCACCAGCAGCGCCACGTGCACGGCGTCCAGCTCGTGGCTGGGCTCACGCACACTGCTGGCTACGCAATAGGGTGCGACCACATCGCCCAGCCCGCGGGTGTCCGCGGTGCGCTTCGCGTCGATCGCGGCGTTGATGATCTCGCCCAGCCGGATCCGCAGGTCCCGGGTGGCCGGGTCAGCCTCCGGCCGGGCCGTGAGCTGCTCGCGGAGCTGGCCCGCCTGGGGGTTTTCGGTCAGCACCTCGCGCAGGATGGCCGTCTCGTCGTACCGGCCCTTAGCCACGAACTGGGCACGGTCCTCGAACTCCGCCAGTTGCGCGGCGAACTCGTCGTGGTAGGGCGCCAGCAGCTCTTCCTCGGCCGCCGTCTCGGTCGGCAGCACCGCGCCGAACCGGAACGGCAGCACTGGCGCCGCCTTCGCCGCGCCGTCCAGCAGCTGCTCATGGGCCAGCAGGTCCTCGGGCCGGCCCAGCGGCTGGCTGACCTCCACCTCGCTGGCCAGCGCCGCGATGTCGCGGTACCGCACCAGGCGCACCTTGGCCGGCGGATCGCCCACCCCCTGGGCGGTGTCAGTGACCGCGACGTCAGCAGGCACGATGCCGTAGACGTAGACGCAGTGGGTGGTCTCGGCGGACCGCCCGGCCCGGCCTGGCTCACTCGTCCGCATGCCGCCTCCTCCGCGGTGCGGCAGGCTCCGCGTCGCCGCCGGCCCGCCCGAACTTCTCTCCGGCCGCGTCCAGCGCCCCGCGCACCGCGCCCTTCGCTTTCGAGCTGGCCCCGCTCTCCTCGATGTCGCCGACCAGCTCGGGCAGGGTTTCCTTGTCGTCCTCGATGTGCAGCCGCCCGACCGCCTCGGCGAACCGCAGGTAGGTGTCCACGCTGGCGATCACGATCCGGGCATCCACGGTCAGCAGCTCGATGCCGACCAGGGAGACCCGGACGTAGGCGTCGATGACCAGGCCCTTGTCCAGGATGGTGTCGATCACGTCGGCCAGCCCGGTGGGCTGCGGGCCGGCCGCCGCGCCGCCTGCCGTCTGCGTTACCGTCACCGGCGCCGCCCCCTCCGCACAGGCTCCCCGGCCTCCTCGTCCACGGGCTCCCCGGCCTCGTCATCCGGGTAGTCCCCGGTGTACTCGTCACCGGCGTCCTGGCCGGCTTTGGCCTCCGCTTCCCCGTCTTCCTCGTCGCGGTAGCCGTCGTCCTCGTCCGGGTAGTCCTCGTCGGCGTAGTCCTGCTCCTCGTCGCGGGCCTCGCCCTGTCTCCTCGCCCTGCTCCTCGCCCTGCTCCTCGCCCTGCTCCTCGCCCTGCTCCTCGCGCAGCCGCGACTCGTGGTCCTGGACGACCTCGCCGTCCTCGATGACGCCGCGCCAGCCCTCCAGCTCATCGGGCCGCAGCACGGTCTGGGTCATGACATGACGCCCGAAATGCTTGAGCTCCAGCCGGGCCCGCCGGCCCTGGGCGCGCCAGAGATTGCCGGTCCCCTCGAAGAACCCTTGCGGGTGGTATTCGAGCACGAGCAGGATGCGGGTCAGATTCGGGCCGATCTCGTGGAAAGTAACCGCCCCGTCGACATGTCCCTTATCGCCTTCGGAACGCCAGACAATGCGCTCGTCCGGGATCTGCTTGATGATCGTGGATTCCCAGCTGCGGTGCGACCAGAAAACCTGGGCCCGCCAGGAGAGCTTGTTGTCCTCCTCCTGATTCACGCCTTCCACTTTCTTCATGAAGGAAGGGAAATCCGCGAATTGAGTCCACTGGTTGTAAGCCATCCGGACCGGGACGCCGACGTCGATGGTCTCGACGATGTTGGTGACTTTCAGCCCCTTGCCCTGGCCGCCTTTACCGCCCTTGCCGCCACCGCCGAGCTTCTGCTTGAGGCCGGCCCAGCCCGCGGACAGCATCGACCGCATCGGCGACTTGCCCTCAGTCATGGACTTCGCGCCGGTCACCGCGGCGACGAGGCCTGGGCCGCCGCCCTGCTCGGCATACTCGGTCAGCCGCTGGGTGGCGCTGCCGATGGTGTCCCGGGCGGCCGCGATGCCGAGCTCGGCCAGCTCGCCGAGCAGGTTCTGCAGCTCACCCCTGAGCTGCCCGCCCTGGTCCTGGGCAGCTCCGTTCCCTTCGGCGGTGTCCCGCCGTCGCTCTTGCTGTGTCGTGCTCATGATGTGGACCTGCCACTCCGTCGGTTCTGGGCGGTGCTTGCGCGGCCTGCCCCGGTACGGGCCGGGCGGCGGGCAGCCGACCGTGACGCGGGCCGGCCTTCGGTGCCCGCGCTGCCGCGGCGCTCGGCCGAGGCAGCGCGCGCCCGCCGGGGCCGCTCAGCGGCGGGTTCGGCGGCCCGCCGCCGGTTGCCTGCGGCCGGCCTGCCCGCCGCCTGCCGGGCTGGTGCCCGCCGCACCGGTGGCTCCTCCTCGGCGTCCGCAGCGTCCTCGTCCTCGGCGTCCTCGTCCTCGGCGTCCTCGTCCTCGGCGTCCTGGCCGCCCGCGTCCTCGAGGTCGTCGTCGTCTTCCGCCCAGTCGGTGTCGTCCGCCTCCGGGCCAGCCTCCTCGTCTTCCCGGCCAGCCTCTTCGTCATCCGCCGCGCGACCGCGCCGGGCCCCGGCCGGGCCGCGCACGGTCTGCCCGGCGCTCTCGGCCATCCGGTCGCGCAGCGCGTCCGTGCGGTCCTGCACGTTGCTGGTCAGGTTGCTGGTCAGCGCGTCAACCTGGCTGCGCACGGCGGTCCGCACGGCGGTCTTGCCGACCTCGAGCAGTTCGCCGCGGACCGTATCGACGATGTCACCGACCTGCGGGGACAGCTTGCCCAGCACGTCACCGGCCAGCGCCTGATCGCCGCCCTTGCCGAGCAGGCGGCCGGCCGCGCTGCCTACTCCACCGGTGAGTGCCGCCGCGCCGACGGCCAGTGCCAGGCGCGTCTTGTGCCGCCGCCCGAGCACGTATCCGGCCCCCAGCGCCAGACCGACTTGCGTTTTGCATTTCATGTGGCTCTCCTTGGCGCACAGCCTGTTGCAGCAGCAGTAGGTATGTTTTTGTCACTGCAACGGAAGTAAGGGCTTACCTTCTAGTAACCCTGTCGGCAAGTTCCCGCGCTACCCGGAGCAACCCACGCAAAACGGAAAACCGAAAAAAAGAAGAACACAGCCCTAAACCCCGGCTGCACTACTCACATCAGTCACGGAAGACGGCAAGATCGTCTGCGGCCGGCCTGCGCCCGGGGAAGCTGCCCGGCGGGAAATCCTGATCGACTCGGGCTTCCGGCGGGGCAGCGACATAACCGCCGCGCTGGCGCTCAGATCCGGCACCGCCAGCCGTAGCGGGCGGGGCACGGTGCCGGACCGCGCCCTGGCCGCCAGACCCGTCCTTAACCCAGCTATTTAGCTCAACGCCCGTGCCTGGCTGACCGGCAGCGCGGCGCCCCCGGGTTGCGGCGGCCAACGGCGGGTAGCCGCGCGGGTCCACCCGGTTACTGTGCTGGGCACCCCGGGCGCCGGCCGCGGATATGATCAGTTTGTTCGGGGCGGCGGGCCGGGAAGTGTGCCCATGCTCTCGGTTCGCCGACCGCCCGGAGAGAGGCGGTGCACGGGGTTGCACCAGAAAGAGCGCCAACCAGCCGGGCTGCCGACCTCACCGGGAGTGACTGACAAGCTCCGCGACATCCAGTCGATCACAGACGCCGCGCTGTCCGCGCTCGACCCGCAGACCCTGCTCAACGTGCTGGTCGAGCGGGCCAAAGAAGCCCTCCAGGCCGACACGGCGGCGGTTCTGCTGCTGGACCCGGCATCTGGCCAGCTCGTCGCGACCGCGGCCAGCGGGCTGGAGGAAGAGGTCCAGCAGGGCGTCCGCATCCCGATCGGCAAAGGCTTCGCCGGCCGGATCGCGGCACAGGGCCAGCCCGTGATCCTGGCCAAAGTGGATCACACCAAAGTGGTCAATCCCATCCTGCTGGACAAGGGGATCCGGTCCCTGATGGGTGCCCCGCTACGGGCCGACGGCGCGGTGGTCGGTGTGCTGCACGTCGGCACGCTGAGCCCACCGGGACTTCACCGCCGAAGACGTGGACCTGCTCCAGCTGGCCGCGGACCGGGCCGCGCTGGCGGTCCAGGCCCTGGCCGCCAGACTGGACCGGGCGGCCGCGGCCGCGCTGCAACGCAGCCTGGTGCCCTCGGGCCTGCCCGCCGTCGGCGGTCTGGAGATGGCCGCCCGCTTTGTTCCCGGCACCGGGAACGTGGGCGGCGACTGGTACGACGTATTCGCCCTCCCCTCGGGCAGCGTCTGCGCCGTCATCGGCGACGTGACCGGCACCGGCCTGAACGCGGCTGTGATCATGGGCCGGATGCGCAGCGCACTACGCGCTTACGCGCTGGAGACCGAAGATCCGGCTGACGTGCTGGAGCGGCTGAACCGCAAGATGAGCCACTTCGAGCCCGACGCGATGGCGACCGTGCTGTGCGCCGTGATCGGCCCGTCGCTGGGCGAAGTCCGGATGTCCTGCGCCGGGCACCTGCCCCCGCTGCTGGCCCGCCCGGGCCAGCCAGTGGAAATCATCGAAGTCGCCGCTGACCTGCCCATCGGCCTGGCCACACCGCGGCCCCGTCGGGTGACCACCGTGCCCCTCCCGCCCGGTGCCGTCATCTGCCTGTACACCGACGGGCTGGTCGAGCGCCGCGACCGGACGCTCGACGAGGGCATCGGCCGGCTGTGCGCGGCCACGGCGGCTACCGACCCGGAGCGGGCTTGCGCATCCGTCATGGCGGCCATGGCCAGCTACGTGACGCACAACGATGATGTCGCCCTGCTCATCCTCCGCCGCCGGCCTGACTGACCACGACCCGGATGGCGGGTGCTGGCGCTGATACCCCGGCCGGCCCGGTCATGTGTAGCGCCGGCCGCGACGGGTAGCTGCGGCGGCGTGACGCATCCCGGCCAGCAGCGGCCGGCGGGCCGGATCCGGCCGGCCGGTGAACTCACCGGCTGGGCGCGGACTGGGCAGGCCCATCGCTGTCATTACCGGCGGCGAGCGCGCTGGCCAGGTCCGGGTGGATCTGGACGAGCTCTCCCGCGCCGATGATGGAAAACACCCGGTGCACTCCGGGCGAGCCGATAACGAGCCGCAACTCGCTGCCCTGGGCGCTGGCCTGCCGGTGGCTGAGCATGATCGCGCGCACCCCGGCCGAATCACAGAACGTGGTTCCTGTCATGTCCACCACGAGCACCGCGGGCTGCTGGCCCAGCGCGGCCAGCAGGCCTGCCTGGACCTCGGCGCCATTGGACATGTCAATTTCTTCAGGCATCGTGATGACTGCCAGCTGCCCATGCCAGTTCACCGGCAGATGCCCTGACTTCACGATTTATCACCCGCCTGAGCGAGATTGGGAAACTGAATCAGCCTGGACCGGCGGACCAGGCACTTTGCACCGACGAGTGGCGCCCGTGATTATCCTAGCGGTGTCTGTCGCGGCGCAAGTCGGAGCCGAGCCGCGCCGCCCAGCCAGCCGCTATGCGGTGCAGCAGGCGCACGGTGGCGCCGAGGAGGAGGGGCGGTCGGGCCGATGAGCGGTACCGGCGAGCCCCGAGCCGCTGTTCCCCGGGTCCGGCACGATGGCCACCCAGATGCGCGAGCACGACTGGGCGCGCTCCCCGCTCGGGCCGGTCGGGCAGTGGCCAACCAGCCTGCGCGATCGCCACCCGGATCTGCCTGACCTCCCGGTTCCCGATGATCGTCTGGTGGGGCCCGGAACTCCGGATGATCTATAACGACGCCTACCTGCCACTGATGGGCGGCAAGCACCCCGCGCTGGACAAGGCGGGCGCCGACGTGTGGTCCGACATCTGGCACATCGTCGGGCCGATGCTGCACAGCGTGCTGGACACCGGCCAGCCGACCTGGTCGGAAGACCTGCTGCTGCCGATGGACCGGAACGGCTACTGGGAAGAGACGTACTGGACGTACTCCTACAGCCCGCTGCATGACGATGACGGCACCGTCCGCGGCGTGTTCACCGCGGTAACCGAGACCACCGAGCGGGTCATCGGCGCCCGGCGGCTGGCTGCGCTGCAGGACCTGGGCGCGCAAGCGGGCGCGGCGCGCACCGTGGAAGAGGCCTGCGGCCTGGTCAGTGAGTCGCTGAGCCGGGCCCAGGCCGAAGTCCCCTACTTCGCCCTGTACCTGCGGGAGGGCAGCGCCGCCGGATTCACCCTGGCCGGCGCGACCCAGGGGGCGGAGGTCGCGGCCGAGGCAGCGCGCTGGCCACTGGCCGAGGCGCTGCGCGAGTCCCGGCCGCTGCCGGTGGACGACCTGGCCGGCCGGGTGGGCCAGCTGCCCACGGGGAGCTGGCCGGAGCCGCCCGCCGAGGCCATGGTGCTGCCGATGTACGCGGCGGCCGAGCCGATCGGGGTGCTGGCCCTCGCGGCCAGCGCGGGTCATCGCCTGGACGACGACTACCGGACGTTCATGGGCCTGGTCGCCCGGCAGACCGCGTCGCTCATCAACGGCGCGAGCGCGTACCGGGCCCAGCAGCGGCGCGCTGAGGAACTGGCGGAGCTGGACCGGGCCAAGACCACCTTCTTCTCCAACATCAGCCATGAGTTCCGTACCCCGCTCACCCTGATCATGGGGCCGGTGCAGGAGTTGCGGACCCGGCTGCGGGACGCGGATCCCGCCGTCCGGGAGGACCTGGACGTCGTCCACCGGAACGGGCTTCGGCTGGGCAAGCTGGTCAACGCGCTGCTCGATTTCTCCCGCATCGAGGCCGGCCGCAGCCATGGCCACTTCGAGCCGGTCGACCTGGCCACGCTCACCGCCGACCTGGGCAGCGTGTTCCGGGCCGCGTTCCAGCGGGCCGGCCTGACCTTCGAGGTGGATTGCCCGCCGCTCGCCGAACCGGCCTACGTGGACCGGGAGATGTGGGAGCAGGTAGTGCTCAACCTGCTGAGCAACGCGCTGAAGTACACCGTGGCCGGCACGGTGCGGCTGTCCCTGGCCGCCGCTGGCGGCCAGGCGGTGCTGCGGGTCACCGATACCGGTGTCGGCATCGCCGCCCAGGACATGCCGCACGTCTTCGAGCGCTTCCATCGCGGCAGCGCCCCGCAGGCCCGGTCCAATGAGGGCAGCGGCATCGGCCTGGCCCTGGTCAAAGAGCTGGTCGGGCTGCACGGCGGCAGCATCACGGTGGACAGCCAGCCGGGCACCGGCAGCACGTTCACGGTGTCGATTCCGCTCGGCCGCGGGCACCTGGCCGACGACAGCGTGTTCCCGGCCAGCCAGGTGGCGGGCCCGGCGGCGGCCGATTCGTTCCTCGAGGAAGCCCTGCGCTGGCTGCCCGCGGAAGCTGCCTCGCTCCGGCCCGGCCCAGCGGGCGACGGCGGGGCCGGGCCGCCGCCCGCCGGCGGTTCGGTGCTGATCGCCGACGACAACGCCGACATGCGGGAGTATCTGCAGCGGCTGCTCCAGCCGCACTATGCGGTGACGGCGGTGGCCGACGGGCGGGCCGCGCTGGACGCCGCTCAGGCGGCAGCCACCCGACCTGATCGTCAGCGACGTGATGATGCCGGAGATCGACGGTCTCGGCCTGGTGCAGGCACTCCGCGCGGACCCGCGCACGGCCGGGGTCCCGGTCCTGCTGCTGTCCGCCCGGGCTGGCCAGGAGGCCGCGGTCGAGGGCCTGGCGGCAGGTGCGGACGACTACCTCATCAAGCCGTTCGCGGCCCAGGAACTGCTGGCCCGGGTACGGGCGAACATCGACCTGACCCGGATGCGCGCCAGGCAGGCCCGGTGGCGGTCCGCGCTGACCGAGTCGCTGCACGATGGGTTCTTCCTGGCCAGCGCGGACGGCACCGTGCTCGAGGTGAACAGCGCGTTCCGCCGCATCCTCGGGTACGGCCCGGACACGGAGCTCAACCAGTTGCCCCGGCCGTGGTGGCCCGACGAGGCGGCCGCCCCGGAAGCGCA
This sequence comes from uncultured Actinomycetes bacterium, assembly GCA_963757545.1. Taxonomy (GTDB): domain Bacteria; phylum Actinomycetota; class Actinomycetes; order Streptosporangiales; family Streptosporangiaceae; genus RYN-230. The sequence continues at coordinate 30,522 of CAVWSA010000029.1, forward strand.
CCGCCTGGTCGCGGCCGCGTACGCCAGCATCCAGCAGCAGCCCACCGGCAGCTTCACCGTGCCACTGCGGCACAGCCAGGGGCACCAGATCTGGGCCGCGATCACGTTCAGCGCGGTGGACGACCCGGACAGCGGGGGCCGGATGCTGGTGGGCACGATCCGGGACGTGACCGCCGAGCGGCTGGCCGCCCAGCGCGAGACCGCCGTGGCCGCGATGACCAGCCAGCTGTCCGCGGCGGTAACCCGGGACGGGGTGCTGGAGGCCGGGCTGGCCGAGCTGCGCCACCAGTTCGGGGCCCCGCGGGTGCTGGCCGCCGTCTGGGGCGGCGATGACGCGCCGGCGGCTCATCTCCGATCCGCCCGGCACCGAGTGGGATGAGCTGCCCAGCCCGCTGCGCAGCGCGCTCCAGTCGCTGCGCGGCCAGCCAGCCCTGCAGATCAGCGCGACCGCCGGCGCCGCCCGCCGGGCCGGCACGGCCATCGAGTTCTCCGGGAACGTGGCGGCGCTGTGGGTCGAACTCGACGGCCGGCCCCCGTTCGGCCTGGAGGACCGGACCCTGCTGGCCCTGCTCTGCGGCCGCCTCGGCCAGGCGCTGAACCGGGTTCACCTGCTCGACCAGCAGCGTGAGGTCGCGCTGGCCTTGCAGCACGCGCTGCTGGGCCCCGGCCGGCTGCCGCCGGGGTTCGCGGCCCGCTACGAGCCTGCCACCCCGCCGCTGGAGATCGGCGGCGACTGGTACGACGTCGCCGAACTGCCGGACGACCGGATCGGCATCATCGTCGGCGACTGCGTCGGCCGCGGGCTGGCCGCGGCCAGCGTGATGGGACAGCTGCGCAGCGCGTGCCGGGCCCTGCTGCTCGAAGCGCCAGGGCCGGCCCGGGCGCTGACCGCGCTGGACCGGTTCGCCGCGCACATCCCGGACGCGCTGTGCAGCACGGTGTTCTGCGCGGTGCTCGACCCGGCGACCGGGCAGCTCAGCTACGCCAGCGCCGGGCATCCACCGGGAATCCTCGCCTATCCCGGCGGCCGGGTGGAACTTCTCGACCAGGGCCAGTCCCTGGCCCTGGCCCTGGCGCCGGACCGCCCGCGCCGCGAGGCGATGGCGCGGGTCCCGGAGGGCGCCACCCTGCTGCTGTACACCGATGGCCTGGTGGAACGGCGCGGCCTGGACCTCGACGCGACCACCATGCGGGCCGCGGCGCTGCTCCGGGACGGCCGCCAGACAGCCGTGGCCGAACTGGCCGAGCAGCTGATGACCAGCCTGGCCCCGGGGCAGGGCTACGAGGACGACGTCGCGCTGCTGGTGTACAGCCGGCCGAGCCCGCTCAGCCTCAGCTTTCCGGCCGACCCGGACGAGCTGGCCCTGGTCCGCCGGCAGCTGCGCGGCTGGCTCAGCCGGCTCAGCATGGACTCGCTGGCTCGCCCAGGACGTGCTCATCGCGGCCTGCGAGGCGTGCGCCAACGCGATCGAGCACGGCTACCGTGGTTCGCGATCCGGCACCGTCTGGCTCCGGGTCGAGGTCACCGGCCCGGACGTGCACATCACCGTGTCCGACCACGGCCGGTGGCGCCCGCCGACCCAGGCCCGGGACCGTGGCCACGGCCTCAAGCTGATCCGGGCCACCATGCGCGACGTGGAGATCACCGCCACTGATCTCGGCACCACCATTGAGATGCGGGCAGGCACGTCCTGACCTGCCGCGCCGAGGCCAGCGGCCGTCCCGGACAGCCCGGCAGCGTAGAATGCGCTGCGGCGGGAACCGAAGCGGCCGGGATCAGGGCAGCGGGACCTGAGCGGCCGGACGCCACAATGCTGAGGAAAGCTGGATGAGCGCGGAACCGGACCAGCCCGAGCTGGGCAACCCGGGCGGGTACCGTCACGAGGCCCTGCTGTACCCGGGCGCCGGGGAGTTCCTGTCCGGCATCGTCTCCTTCGTCGGCCCCGCGGTGGACTCCGGCCACCCGGTCCTCGTGCTGCTCACCGCGGCCAAGATCGGTGCCGTGCGGACCGCGCTGGGACCGGCCGCGGAAAAGGTCGAGTTCGCCGACATCACCGACGTCGGCGCCAACCCGGGCCGGCTCATCGGCGTCTGGCGGCGGTTCGCTGACGGGCACGCCGACGCTAGCCAGCTGCGCGGCGTCGGCGAGGCGGTGTTCCCCGGCCGGTCCCCGGCCGAGCTGGCCGAATGCCGGCTGTACGAGGAACTGCTGAACATAGCCTTCGACGCGGGCACGCCGCTGCGCGTGCTCTGCCCCTACGACCTGGCGGCGCTGCCGTCGTCGGTCATCGAGGACGCCCGGCGCAGCCACCCGTTCCTCACCGGTGGCGTGCCCGGGGACCAGCGGGTCTCCGCCGACTTCCGGCCCCCCGACCTGGCCGAACCGTACGCCCAGCCGCTGCCCGCTGGGCCCGATGACGCGCCTCGCATCGGCTTCCAGCGTGGTGGCCTGGGCAGCCTGCGCGCGTTCGTCACGGCCCAGGCGCGCAGGCCGGCCTGCCGCAGCGGCCGACCAGCGCCCTGGTGGCCGCGATCAATGAGCTGGCCACCAACAGCCTGCAGCACGGCGGCGGCCAGGGCGAGCTGCGGATCTGGACGGACGATGGCTGGCTGCTCTGCGAGGTGTCCGACCAGGGGCACCTGACCCAGCCGCTGGCCGGCCGGCTGCCGCCGGCCCCGGATGCCGGGCCGGCCTGTGGCTGGCTAACCAGCTCACCGACCTGCTGCAGATCCACTCCAGCTCAGGCGGCACCGTGGTCCGGGTGCACCAGAAGCTCTAGGTTTGCCAGGCCGGTCCCGGGTAGCAACACGCGGGTGATCCCGCTGAGTAGCGCCGGCAGGCGCACCGGCAGCCATGGCTAGCGGCACGCCACGGCCGCCGCGGCCGCTTCCGCTGGCCCGCCGGGCCCGTGGCTGGCTGGCCTGGTGGGCCGGGCTGATGGCGCTCTGGGTCATCGTCGACTACTCGGTGGCCACGGACGAGCTGCTGGCCGGGGCGGGCGCGGCGGCTATCGGTGCTCTGCTGGCCGAGCTTGTCAGCTACCAGGCGGCTGTCCGGCTGCGGATGCGGATCGGCTGGGTAGCCCCGGCGCTCCGGCTGCCCGGGCAGGTTGCCCGGGACACCGCGATCGTTTTTGCCGCGCTCGGGCGGCGGCTGGCGCGCGGCGAGCAGCCGCCCAGCGGATTCCGCGAACTCCCGGTCCGCTATGGCGACGACACCACGGCCGGGCAGACCCGCCGCGTGCTGCTGACGGCCGGCGGCTCGGTCGCCCCCAATTCGTTCGTGCTCGGCATCGACCCGGACCGGAACGTCATGGTCATCCACCAGCTGGTCGTTACCGAGGGAGAGGCGGCGGGTTGAACGGCTTCGTGCTGGCGGCTGTCGCCATGCTGGTCGCGGTGCTGCCCTGCCTGGTCGTCGTGGTCCGCGGCACGGTCATGGCCGCCCTGGTGGCTTACCAGGCGGTCAGCGCCGTGATCGTGATGGTGCTGATCCTGCTGGCCGAGGGTTTCCGGCGCTCCGGTGAGTTCGAGCTGGCCGTCCTGCTCGCCGTGCTGCTGTTCGGCAGCGGGCTGGTCTTCGCCCGGTTCCTGGAGCGCTGGCTGTGAGCCCGCGCGAGGTCATCGCCGACATCCTGCTCGGCCTGGCCGCGCTGGTCGTGCTCACCTCCTCGGCCGGGGTGCTGGTGATGCGGGACGCATATCAGAAGCTGCACTATGTGACCCCGATGGCCATGGTCGCGCCCGTGCTGGTCGGGCTGGCCGTGCTGATCCAGTCCGGGTTCACCGAAGATTCCGCACAGACCTGGCTGGCGCTGGTGTTCGTGCTGGCGGGCGGCCCGGTCCTGGCCCACGCCACGATCAGGGCGGCGCGGATCAGGGCGGACGGCGACTGGCGAGGTGGCCGCGGCCGGGACGGCCAGGTTCACCAGGCGGCCGGCCCGGCCCGGGCCCGCGGGGACGGCGATGACTGACCCGCACCTGGTGACCGTGGTCACTCCGTACACGGTCCCGGTGCCCCTGATGGACGTGCTCCAGGTGACGATCCTGGTCCTGGTGGCCGCGGGCGCCACCGCCGTGGTACTGATCCGGGACCTGCCCCGGCAAGTGATCATGCTGTCCGGGTACGGCGTGCTGCTGGCCGTGCTGTTCCTGGCCTTCCAGGCCCCGGACGTCACCCTGTCCGAGCTCACCGTGGGGGCAGTGGCCCTGCCCATGCTGCTGCTGCTCGCCCTGGCCAAGATCAGGCGGCGGGAGAAATGACCCCGGCGCAGCGTCGCTGGGTCTTCCTGGCCGGGATGGCCGGGCTGGCCGCGTTCTACGTGTGGGGCCTGTCCGGGCTGCCCGGGTTCGGCAATTACCCCGGACCCTACGGCGACCTGATCAACCGGATCGCGGTGGCCCAGACCAAGGCCACCGGGGTGGTGTCGGCGGTCAACTTCGACTACCGCGGGTTCGACACGGTGGGCGAGGAGTTCATCCTGTTCGTCGCGGCTGCCGGGATAAGCGTGGTGCTGCGCCAGCTGCGCGGCGAACAGGAGCGGCACCGCGGGCGGCCCGGGGCGGGCGAGGACTGGCAGATCGGGCCGGCCAGCGATGCGGTCCGGGTGGTCGCGCTGATCTTCACCGGGCCCATCGTCCTGCTCGGCTGGTTCCTCGCGTCGCACGCGCAGACCAGCCCGTCCGGCGGCTTCCAGGGCGGGGTGGTGCTGGCCACCAGCCTGATCCTGATCTACCTGGCGGGCGAGTTCCTGCTGTTCCGGCGGGTCAGCCCGGTCGGCATCACGGAGGCCGTGGAGGCGGTGGGGGCAGGCGGCTTCGCGGCTGTCGGGCTCACCGCGGTGGTCCTCGGGCTGCCCTACCTGGACAACTTCCTGCCTACCGGCGCCACCCCGGGCGCGGTGAGCTCGTCCGGCACCATCGCGCTGATCAGCTTCCTGGTCGGCCTGGAGGTGGCGGCCGCCTTCGTGCTCATCGTGGGCGAACTGGTCGAGCAGACGCTGCTGGTCCGGCAGGAGGGTGGCTGATGCAGATCTTCCCGTTCGTCGTGGTGGCCTGGATCCTCGCGGTCGGCCTGTATGGCATGGTGACCAGCCGTCACCTGGTGCACCTGATCATCTGCCTGATCGTGGTGCAGTCCTCCACCTACGTGCTGCTGCTCGGGGTTGGTTACCGGACCGGCGCGGTGGCCCCGTACTTCTACGACATCCCGGTGCACACCCCGGCGGTGGACCCGGTGGTGCAGGCGCTGGCGCTGACCGACGTGGTGGTCGAGGCCGCGGTGACCGCGCTGCTGCTGGCCCTGGCGGTCCAGGCGCAGAAGCGGTTCGGCACGCTCGACCCGCAGGAACTCGTCCAGCTCAAGGGCTGACCGGCGGCCTCCATGGACCAGTTGCTGCCCCTGGCCACCGTCACCCCGCTGCTGGTGGCGGCGGGCATCTGCGCGCTGAACCCGGTGCTGCGCAGCAGCCGGCGGGTGCTGGACACCGTCGCCATCCTGACCGCCGCCGCGGTGGCTGGTGTGCTGCTCGCCATCCTGATCCAGGTGGCCCACCGGGATCAGGTCTACTGGTTCGCGGGCTTCCACCCCAGGCACGGCGTCGCGATCGGCATCGACTACGCGGTCGGCCCGCTCAATGCGGGCCTGGCCTGCCTGGCCGCGGTCCTGGTCACCGCGTCGATGATCTTCTCGTGGCGGTACTTCGAGCGGGTCGGTGGTTATTACCACGCGCTGATGCTGGCCTTCCTGGCCGGCCTGACCGGGTTCTGCCTGACCGGGGATATCTTCGACCTGTTCGTCTGGTTCGAGCTGATGGGGGTGGCCGCCTACGCGCTGACCGCGTACCGGCCGGAGGAGCGCGGCTCGCTGCAGGGCGCGCTCAACTTCGCCATCACCAACAGCGTCGGCGCCTACCTGTCGCTGTCCGGCATCGCGGTCATCTACGGGCGCACCGGCGCGCTGAACATGGCCCAGATCGGCCGGCACATCGCCGGGCACCGGCCGGACGGGCTGGTGATCGTGGCCTTCCTGTTCATCATCACCGGGCTGCTGATCAAGGGCGCGATCGTGCCGTTCCACTTCTGGCTGGCCGACGCGCACGCGGTTGCCCCCACCCCGGTCTGCGTGCTGTTCTCCGGCGTCATGGTGGAACTCGGCCTGTACGGCGTGGCCCGGGTGTACTGGTCCATGTTCGGCCAGGCGCTCGGGCACCGCTCCACGATCACCGCCGCGTTCCTGGCCCTCGGCGTGCTCACCGCGGTGGTGGGCGCGCTGTTCTGCTTCCGGGAACGGCACCTGAAGCGGCTGCTCGCGTTCTCCACCATCAGCCACGCGGGCATGTTCCTGGCCGGCATCGGCCTGCTCACCCCGCTCGGGCTGGCCGGCGCGGCCGTCTACGTGCTGAGCCACGCCCTGGTCAAAGCGGCGCTGTTCCTGTGCGTGGGCATCGTGCTGCACCGGCTCGGCTCGGTGAACGAGCCCTGGCTGCACGGCCGCGGCCGCCGCCTGCCGGTGACCGGCGCGGTGTTCACGCTGGCCGCCTTCGGCCTGGCCGACCTGCCCCCGTTCACCACCTACCTGGGCAAGGGCTGGCTCGAGGACAGCGCGGCCAGCCGCGGGCTGGCCTGGGTCACGGTGGTCTTCATCGCCTGCTCGGTACTGGTTGGCGGGGCCGTGCTCCGGGTGGCCGGCGGCGTCTTCTACGGCCTGGGCGATCCGCCCAGCGAGAGCCGGGAGATGGCCCGGGAATCGTCGGAGGAAACCAGCGAGACGAACCAGGGCAAGCGGCGCACCCCGCTGTCGATGATCGTGCCGCCCGCCGTGCTGGTGCTGGCCGCCGCCGTGCTCGGCTTCCTGCCCCGGCTCGGCCCGGCCGTCCAGGCGGCCGCGATCCGGTTCCAGGACCAGGCCGGTTACAACGCGGCCGTGCTATCCGGCACGCCGCTGTCCCATCCGGCCGCCCTGCTCCCGGCCGGGCACGCCGGGATCAGCCCGGCCGACGTGCTCACCGGCCTGGCCTCCGCCGCCGGGGCAGTGGTCCTCGCCTACCTCGCGCTGTACTGGCGGCGGCTGCCGCTGCTGCGCCGTGGCTTCGAGCCGGGCACCGGCCTGGTCCGGCCGATCGAGCGGTTCCAGAGCGGGGTGGTCAACGACTACGTCACCTGGATCGTGGTCGGCGTCGCCTGCCTCGGCGGTGCGCTCGCCTTCTCCCTCCGCTGAGCGGCCAGGTGCGGAAGCCAGGCAAATCCTGGCCGCCAGTGATCGGGCCGCCTGCTACGTCCCGCCATGAGAAGAAGTAGGGCGCGCACTCCACGACTGGCTCGACCTGTGCCCAAGACCATGCCGCGCATCGGGTAACCGGTGCGGTGCGAATGTGGCCGTCGGCGGCCACATTCGCACCGCTCAAGGTGTGACGGTCAGTCGGCCCCGGCCGGTAACCGCGTCACGAGCCCGGTCCGCCGCCCCGACGGCGGGGCGGCGACTTCAGCACGCCCGGCGAGGCCGGGGTGCCCGGGTGCGGCCTGGTCGGCGCGGTCTTCTTGCGGCCAGATCTTGTCCCGATGCCGCGTGCCTCGTCAGCGGTGAGCACGCTGCGCAGCAGCGGCCAGACCTGGCCTTCCTCGAAGCCGATGTGCTCCCGGCCGGCCGTGATGAACGTGCTAACCAACTGCTCGAACTCGGGCTGGTCAGGGTCCAGCTTGTCCAGCCGGTCGAGCACCTCCTTCCCATGCTGTTCCTGCCCGATGGCGGTGTCGCGCCGGCGCGTCAGCGACCTTGTCCCGCACAGCGGGCCAGAAGTACATCTCTTCCAGCGCCTCGTGCTTGGACTCCTCGATGACGAGTTGCTGCACCATCTTCTTGCGCAGCGTCAGCTGACTGCCGCTCGAGCCGGTGGCTGCAGTCGGCCCGTTCTCCAGCTCGGTCAGCATCCGCTTGACCTCCTGGTGGTCCTGGCTCAGTACGTCGAATACGTCCGGCTGATCCCTCCTTCTGCCGTTCTGGTTCCGCCTGCCGCTTCCCACGCTGGCCTGGCCAAACGCCAGCCAGGAAGCCGCGGAAGAATCAGGACCGGGTGTCCACCTCGCCGTCCGGCTTGCCCGGCACGGCGTTGGACACGGCCCGGACCCTGGTGACCCGGCCATCTGCGCTGTCCGCCGCGGCGACCTGCACCCCGGGCGCATCGGGCACCGGGCCCTGCGGCGCCGGTCCGCCCATCAGCCGCCGCGCCGCGGTACCTGACGGCACCGGCGCTGGCCGGCCAGGTGGATCCCCCGTGGACAGGGAGCCCAGCGCGGGTGCCCGGTCGTCTGGCGCAGACCCGCGTCCGCGCTGCGGCACGTGCCGCTGGACGTCCTCGCTGCGCTGCGCGGCCGCCTGCGGCCGGTCGTCCTCGCGGCTGGCCGGCACGGGTTCATGCCGCGACTGGTTCACGTTGGCCGGATGCTCGGTCTCGTCGCGTGCTCGGTGCTGCCGGGCCATCGTTGCTCCCTCCAGCTTGGGTAACGGCGGTACGTCCCGTACTGGCGCCGCTACCCGCGGCCGGGAGGAGCACACCTCACCGGACAACCTGGGCTGGGCCCGCTCGGCTACCAGCGGTCCGCCAGCGGCACCGGCGACGTCAACGCGGTGACGAGTGAGATCCGGCTGCCACTCGCGATCGGGGTCGGGCGGGGCGTCGCGGCGCGGCATCACGCGACGTCCCGCACCGAGGAACGCGCCGCCCCGGACGTCGCCGGGGCGCGTGTCCGGCCGCGGCCGCTTGAAGAACGGGTCCGGCTCGCCCAGAACACCAGGCTCAGCCAGATCACCAGTCCCAGGACAATCACGGCGACCATGATCAGGATTCGGCCAGCGACGTTCCAGTCATCTGTCATCACCTTTCCCGCAGGCGCGGCAGCACCTGCTCGGCGTAGAACTCGAAGAAGCTGTCCTGCTCACTGGGCCGACCTGGCCGATGTACACCTCGTCGAACCCGGCGTCGGTAAAGGCGCGGATCCCGCTGATGTGCGCCGCGGCATCGGGCCCGCACGGGGCGCGTGATCATGCTTCGGAGATCAGCTCGGCTAGCTGGCTGAAATGCCGGGGCAGCGGCAGCAACTGGACGGCCTCACCAGGGATCTGATCGGTGGCGCCACAGCCGGTGCATGGTCTTGCGGGCCAGCGCCGCGTCGGCCCCAGCAGCACCTTGAGCCCGCCCTGCACGGGCCGGTCCCCGCCGCCAGAGTCCCGGTAGAGCCGGACGAGATCGGCGTCGGGCTGCACGCAGATGTAGCCGTCGGCGATGCGGGCCGCCAGCTCGACCGCCTTCTCCCCGAAACCGGACATGAACGACGGGCGGTGGGGAATCAGGCACTGAGTAGAGCCGCGCGGTGTCGACGTGTAGTGCGTCCCGTGATGGGTGATGAGCCGCCGGAGAACAGCTCCCGGATCACCTGGACGGCCTCTTCTAGCATGTCGAGCCGCTCTTCCGCCGATGGCCACCGGCGCCGGTGATGTGCTCGTTGAGCGCCTCGCCGCGTGCCGAGCCCGAGCGTGAACCGGCCGCCGGTGAGCAGCGCGACGTGGCCGCGGCCTGGGCGGTGATCGCCGGGTGCATCCGCAGCGTGCGGGCAGGTCACCGCCGTGGTCACCGGCAGGCGGTCGCCGCGGAGATCGCGCCGATCACCGGCCACACGAAACTGCTCTGCCCTTGCTCGTCCAGCCAGGGGTGGAAGTGGTCGGAGATCCACAGGGCCTCGAAGCCAGCCTGCTCGGCCATCCGGGCCTGGCGGACCAGTCGCCCGGCACTGCTGTTCCGGGACCAGGAAATAGCGTAACGCGTCACTGCTCGCCCTCCTATCCGGCGGATGCTGCTGGCCGGCCCGGCCGGGTGGCCGGGCCCCCGATGCAGGCCGCGCTACCCGGCGCGAGGTAACCCATGCACACCGAAACGACGGCGGTCACCGCCCCGGGTGTGGCCTGCCGGGCGGGCCGGGGGAAACTCGTGACTGGAGGTGACGCACATGGACCTGGACTTCCTGCGGCCGCTCTACGACGGCCCCGGCGGCTACGTCTCGGTGTACCTGGACACTGCGCGCGATCACGAGAACGCCGCGCGCGAGATAGCCGTACGTTGGCAGGACGCACGCGAGCGGCTGGCCAGCGCCGGGGCCGACGAGCCGACGCTGGATGCGGTAGCTGAGGCGGTCGGCGCGGGCCGGTCGCGCCGGGCCGGGCCGCGTTCGGCCGCGGCGGCGCGCTGCGGCTGACCGAGACGCTGCCCGCCACGCCGCGCCGGGAGATCGCCCGGGTGGCTCCGCTGCCGCACGTGATGCCGCTGCTGGCCCAGCGTTCGCCGCACGTCCCGCACCTGCGGGTGACGGCCCGGCACGACGGCGGTGACGTGGTGACGGTCAGCGCGGCCGGCGCCGCGGACGAGGAAGAGGTGATCGGCACCGGCTGGCCGGTGCACAAGGCGGCCGGCGGCGGCTGGTCCCAGCTGCGCTACCAGCGCAGCACCGAGGAGGCGTGGGAGACCAACGCCAAGGAGCTGGCCGAGCGGGTGACAGCCGACGCCGGCCGGATCGGCGCCGAGCTCATCCTGGTGGCGGGCGACCCGGTGGCCCGCACGCTGCTGGTACGGCAGCTCGGCACGGATCTCGCCGCGCGCACCGTGCTCATCGAGCACGAGGTGCCCGCGGACAGCGAGGCGGCGGCCCGGGCCGCCAACCAGGCCGTGGCCGACCACGTCCGGCAGCGCAGCCGGGAGCGCTTCGCGCACTGGCAGACCCAGCAGGCTCATGGTCACGGTGTGGCGGGCCTGCCCGCCACCATGGCCGCGCTGCGCGACGGCGCGGTGGCCGAACTGCTGCTCGTCGATCACCCAGAATCCACCGACACCGCGTGGATCGGGCCTAACCCGGCAGACCTGGGCAGTTCCGCCGCGGAGCTGACCGAGCGCGGCGTGGCCGACCCGGTGACCGAGCGCGCGGACGCCGCACTGGCCCGGGCCGCCGCGATGACCAGCGCCCAGCTCTACTTCCTGACCGATCCGGACCCCGTGCCGGAGCACGGGATCTGCGCACTGCTGCGTTTCCCGGACCCCGGCGCCAGCTGACCGCTGACGGCCGCGCGCGGCGGGCGGCCGTGCTGCGTACGGGCGTTAGGGAGGATGTGCCGGGACACCAGGTGCGTGCTGCTAACTTTGCGTGTCATGACTGATTCGAGACGGGTTCTGGTGACCGGCGGGGCAGGCTTCGTGGGCGCCACCCTGGTCCGGCGGCTCATGGCCAGCGGGCATACCGTCCGTGTGTTCGACAACTTGTCCACCGGCCACCCGGATCACCTGACCGGGGTGGACACGGAACTGGTCGAAGGGGACATCCGGGACGCCGACGCGCTGGACAAGGCGCTGGCCGGGATGGACTCGGTGATGCACCTGGCCGCGGCCGGATCAGTCGTCCAGTCGGTCGCCGACCCGGTGACGAACTTCGATGTCAACGTGGCCGGCACGTTCCGGGTGCTGGACGCGGCCCGGCGGGCAGGCGTGGAGCGGACCGTGCAGGCCTCCACCGGGGGCGCGCTGATCGGCGACGCCACGCCGCCGGTGGACGAGCGGTCGCTGCCCAAGCCGATCTCCCCGTACGGTGCGAGCAAGCTGGCTGGCGAGGGCTACGCCTACGCGTTCGCCAAGGCCTATGACCTGCGCACGGTCGCGCTGCGGTTCGCCAACGTGTACGGCCCGTGGAGCGCCCGCAAGCGCGGGGCCATCACCACGTTCTTCAACCGGCTGCATTCCGGTGAGCCGCTGGTCATCTACGGCGACGGCTCGTCGTCCCGGGACTACATCCACGTGGACGACATCTCCAGCGCGCTGCAGCGGGCCCTGGAGCTGGACCTGCCGGGCGGCACCGTGCTGCACATCTCCTCCGGGGTGGAGACCACCGCGCAGGAACTGGCCGAGCTGTGCCGGACCGCGGCCGGCCGCCCGGACCACCCGATCGAGTACCAGCCGACCCGGCGCGGCGAGGTGGACCGCAACTTCGCCAACTACGAACTGGCTGAGAAGCTGCTCGGGTACGCCCCCACGATCAGTCGTGAGGACGGCCTGCCGAGTACCTGGGAATGGTTCAACGAGTATGTGTTCCGGAGGTGAACGGGGATGCGGATCGCGGTCATCGGGACCGGAAACATTGGTGGCACGCTGGGCAGCCGGTGGCGTGCCGCCGGGCACGACGTCGTCTACGGCTCGCGCAACGCCAGCGGTGCGGGGCCCGGCGGCGCACCCGTGCGGTCGATCGCCGATGCGCTGGCTAACGCCGAGGTAGTGCTGCTGGCCGTGCCGGGCGGCGCGGTGGCCGGCGTGATCAGCGCGAACGCGGCCGCGCTGGACGGCAAAGTCGTGATCGATGCGGTGAACCGGATGGGCCAGCCGGAGGTCAACAGCCAGGCGGCGATCGCGGCGGCCGCGCCCACCGCCCGGTACGTCCGCGCGTTCAACACGCTGGGCTGGGAGAACTTCGCCGACCCGCCGGACGGCGCGGAGCTCTTCTTCGCCGCCGACCCGGCCGCCCGGGCCGCCGCCGAGGAGCTTATCCGGGCGGTCGGGCTAGGCCCGCAGTTCGTCGGCGGCGCGGACGCGGCCAAGACCGTGGACGGCGCGCTGGGGCTGTGGTTCTCGCTGGTCCAGCAGCACGGCGGGAACCGCAAGCTGGCCTTCCGCGTCGTCCGTTCCTGATCCCGGCCGAATCTCGGTACACTTGCGGGACATCGCTGCCCGGCGGTGCCCGCACCCCCAGCCCACCGACCCCGCGCACTCTCCGGTTCGCAGTGATCATGACTTTGGTGGTGCTCGAGTACAACGCCGCCGACTTAAGCACGCGTAGATGATCACCCGGTTGTTGATGTTGAAGTAGCCGACATTCCTGTGACTGCTAGTTCAACATCAACAACAGTGCACTCCGGGCGGGTCTCACTGGTCACACCAGCACCACCGTGCTCAGCAGACCCGGCCCGGCCTCCGCCACGTGGGGCGTCCGGCCGCGGCGGCCCTGGTCTCAGATGCGGAAGTCTTCCGGTGCGCCCTCGCCGACCAAGCCGTCCACGGCCTCGCGCAACAGGTCGGCGTGGCCGGTGTGCCGCGCGTACTCCTCGATCATGTCCAGCAGCATCTCGCGCACACTGGCCGCACGGCCGTCCCGCCCGGTGAACTGCGCCGCAGCGTCCATGCCGCCGTCCCGCAGCACAGCGGCCACCACATCCCGGGACCGCTGCACCGCCGACCGCCACAGCGCGTACACCTGCTCCGGGGCATCCTGCGCCCCGGTCCGCCATTCCCAGTCAGGATCGGCGTCGAAATCCACCTCGTCCCACGGCGGCCCGTACGGCTGCCCGGCCAGCTTGACCACCAGCCAGTCCGCCTCCACCAGTGCCATGTGCTTGACCAGCCCGCCGAGCGTCATCGAGGTCGCGGCCGTCGTCGCGGCCAGCCCGGCGCGGTCCAGGCCACCCGTCTTCCATCCGAACGTGCGGCGGTTGCGCTCCAGCACGGCCAGCACGGCCTCCGCTTCCGCGGACAAGCCCTGGTGGCCTCCCGATTCGGTCATCCGCGCAGTCTAGGAGCGGCCACCGACACTCCCGGGCGCCGCCGCCCGGCCGGCGCGGCCTACGGGATGAGGACGATCTTGCCGGTGGCGTGACCGCCCATGCTGTCCCGGTGCGCGTCGGCCACCTGGCTGAGCGGGTAGCTGCGGGCCACGAAGACCCGGAGCGCGCCCTCGCCGGCCAGCTTGGCCAGATCGAGCCGGGCCGCGTTGCGCACCTCGGTGCCCGGGTCCGCACCCGGGGCCCCGCCGAGCAGCTTGATGCCCGCCGCCCGGGCCCGTGGGGTCACCACGATGGTGGCGATCCGGGCCCGGTCCGGCACCATGTCCAGCGAGACATCCAGGGCCTCGTCGGTGCCGACCAGGTCCAGCGCCACGTCCACGCCGCCGGGCGCGGCCCCCCGGACCCGGTCAGCCAGGCCCGCGCCGTAGGCCACCGGGAGGGCGCCCAGCTCGCGCAGGAAGCCGTGCCGGGACGGGCTGGCCGTGGCGATCACGGTCGCGCCGCTGCGCACCGCGAGCTGGATGGCCATCAGGCCAACGCCCCCGGCGGCGCCGTGCATCAGCACGGTGTCGCCCTGGTGCACATCGGTCGCGGCCAGCGTGTGCCAGGCGGTGACGCCGGTGAGCATCAGCCCGCCGGCCGGGGCCCAGTCCAGCGTGGCCGGCTTGGGCACCAGGGCGTCCGCCGGGGCGATCAGGTCGGCGGCGCAGGCGCCCGGCGCCCGGAACGCGATCACCTCGTCACCCACCTGGACCGGCCCGGCCGGGCCCACCGCGTCCGGGCCGGCCGCGGTGACCACCCCAGCCGCTTCCGAGCCGAGCCGCATCGGCAGCCGGGCCGGGTCGGCCCCCATCCGGCCGCTGTACACCTTCCAGTCGACCGGGTTGACCCCGGCCGCACGGACCTGGATCCGGGCCTGGCCCGGTCCCGGCGCACCGGCCGGCTGGTCCACGACGGACAGCACCTCAGGACCGCCGAACGCGGTCGCGATCACAACGGCTGACATGCCTGCCGTAACGTCAGCCGGCGCGCGGCTGATTCCGCCAGGCCAGCAGGGCCCGCCGGGACATCCCGGACAGCACGGAATGTGTGCTCAGCACGGAGCCGACGGAGAACAACGACGCCGCCGAGGCCACCGAGCCGACCGACAGCACCGATCCGGCCGAGCCGATCGACAAGATCGAGCCTGCCGAGCCGATGGACAGGATGGAACCGGTTAACCCGATGCTCAGGATCGAGCCGCTGGACCCAGACTGGTCACGGGTAGCTCGCATGACCGCATTCTCGCAGCACCGCACCGACGCTGGGCAGTGCGGCCGGGCTCAGCCCGGAACGTCAGCTCGAACGGTCGGCCGCGGCCTCGAGTGACTCGGGGTGCACGCGCCGGTAGTGCTCGGTCAGCACGGCGGACGCCTGGCCGGGCCGGTGCGCGATGGTGCGCTTGCAGATCTGGCAACGCAGAACCGGAAGCTGGGTGACAGTAACAGGAAAGCGGGGTGTGCTCATCACCTCCCATCATGCCAGATCCGGGCCGTCCGCCCGGGCAACGCCGCGCACTTAGCGCCCGGCCGGGCAGCCGATCAGATGGTCGTTGACCACGCCGACGGCCTGCAGGTAGCTGTACATGATGGTGGACCCGACGAAGGTGAAGCCGCGCCGCTTGAGGTCCTTGCTGAGCTGGTCGGACAGCGGAGTCCGGGTGGGCAGGTCCGCGGTGCAGGCGGGCCGGTTGCGCACCGGCGTGCCGTCCACCCAGGCCCACAGGTAGCTGGCGAACGACCCGTGCTGCTGCTGGGTGGCCAGGAAGGCCTGCGCGTTCTTGACCGTGCCGGCCACCTTGAGCCGGTTCCGCACGATGCCCGGATCGGCCAGCAGGCCGGTCAGCTTGGCCGCGTCGTAGCCCGCGATCCGCTCCGGGTCGAAGCCGTCCAGCGCGCGCCGGTAGTTGTCCCGCTTGTTCAGGATGGTGGCCCAGGACAGCCCGGCCTGGGCACCCTCCAGCAGCAGCATCTCGAACAGATAGCGCTCGTCCCGGGACGGGACACCCCACTCGGTGTCGTGGTAGGCCCGCATCGCGTCGGAGCCCTCCGCCCAGTCGCAGCGCCGTACCGCAGCGGGCTGGTCCATGGTGTCTCCTACCTGGGCGGCGGTGGGCGGGTTGCTGGCCCAGGAGACTACCCGGCGGTGCCGTCAGTCCGGACCGGGACGCCGAGCAGCGCGATGTACCGGCCCACCATCATGTCCCGGCCCTTGAGCTCGGCCACCACCTCGGCTGGCAGCAGGGCCTCCTGGCCGCCGCGCTGTCCGGCGCCGCCCTCCGGGCCGATCGGCACGATGATCCCGGGCGGCGGGGCCTGGTACTGGGCCAGCTCGCCCTGGCCGGTGATGAGCGCCCGGATGTTGCCCGCCACGATCGCCGCCTGCCGGCTGGCCGCGCCCGCCATCGGGTGATCGGCGGCTGCGACGTCGCCCAGCGCGAATACCCGGTCCTGGCCTGCGACCCGCAGCTCCGGCGTGACCTCCACCAGCCCGTCCGGCTGGCGGGCCGCGGCCAGGCTGCCCGCCAGATAGTCGCTGACCGGCCGGACCCCGTAACAGCGGAACCAGACGTCCGCGGTCAGTTCCGCGCCCGACCCGGTGCGCACCGTGAAGGTGCCCAGCTCACCCGGCTCCCCCGGCGGGTCGGCGGTGAGCGCGCTGCCCAGCAAGAGGTGCACACCCAGCCCGGCCAGCTGGTGGCGGATCTCCGCCTTGAGTTCGGGGCGGAACCGCGCGCCGAGGATGTCCTCGGCTGGGTCAATGAGCGTTATGTCCTTATCTGGCCAGATCGCGGTGATCTCGCCGGCCAGCTCGATGCCGACCGGACCCGCGCCGAGCAGCAGCACCCGGCCCGGCGGCGGCCAGCGCGGCGTGCGCGGCGAGCACCTTCTCGTGCGCGGCGGCGGTGCTCTCCAGGTCGCTCTTGGCCGGGAACGGGTACGCGGAACCGGTGGCCAGCACGATGTAGTCGGCCTGGATGGCCTCACCCGAGGCCAGCTCGACCCGCCCGGCGTCCACCTTGGCGGCGCGGCCCGCGATCACCCGGCCGTTGCCGAGCAGCCCGGCGTAGGGCAGGTAGATCCGCGGCAGCCAGGACGGCGCGACCAGCGCCCGGAGCGCGGCCACGTTGTGCACGAACGCCTCTTTGGGCTCGATGAGCAGCACCTCGGCCACGTCGTCCAGGGCCTTGGCCACGTTGACTCCGGCGTAGCCGCCGCCGAGGACGGCGACGACTGGTCTGGCCTGGGCAGGCTCGCCCATCTGCGGCTCCCGTTTCAGCAGTAGCCGGCCCAGCGGACGCTGGGCCGGACGGAACTAATCTGTATCACCCCGGCCCGCAGCACGGCACACGCGGAGGAATCGTGACGGTACTGGACAGCTTCTCGCTGGCCGGCAAGAAGGCCCTGGTGACCGGCGGTAACCAGGGCCTGGGCAAGGCCTTCGCGGCCGCCCTGGCCGAGGCGGGCGCCGAGGTGGTCATCGTGGCCCGGGACACCGGCCGGAACGCGGCCGCGGTGGCCGACCTGCGCGGCCAGGGCCTGGCCGTGTCGGCCATCGACGCCGACATCACCCAGGACGCCGATGCGATCACCGATCAGGCCGCCCGCGACCTGGGCGGGCTGGACATCCTGGTGAACAACGCCGGGGTCTGCGTGCACAAGGAGTCCTGGGCGGTCACCGACGAGGAATGGGCCGGCGTCTTCGACCTGAACGTGCGCGCGCTGTGGCAGTGCAGCCGGGCCAGCGGCCGGCACATGGCCCGGTCCGGCGGCGGGTCCATCATCAACGTCGGCTCGATCTCGGCGCTGATCGTCAACCGGCCGCAGTGGCAGCCCGCCTACAACGCGTCCAAGGCCGCCGTGCACCAGCTGACCAAGTCGCTGGCCGCGGAATGGGCCGGGCTGGGCATCCGGGTCAATGCCATCGCGCCCGGCTACGTGAAGACGGACATGGCCCCGGTGGACCGGCCGGAGTTCCGGCGGCACTGGATCGAGGACACGCCGCAGCAGCGCTACGCGCTGCCCGCCGAGATCGCGCCCAGCGTGGTGTTCCTGGCCAGCCCGGCTTCGTCGTTCATGACCGGTTCTGTCCTGGTTATCGACGGCGGCTACACGGTCTATTAATTGCGCCTCCGGGGGCGCTATACCCGCCGCCTTCCCTCGTCGCCCGGTCGCTCGTTCCTCGCTCCCTCGCTCCTCAGTCCAGTCGGCGGCGCGCCCCCTTCGGCGCGGCAGTCCAGTCGGCGGCGCGCGCCTTTGGCGCGGTTAGTACTGCGGGCGTCCAGCGGGTGCGCTGGATGGCCTGGTCGATCTCCTCCCCGGTGAGCTGGGGTGCCACCTTGTCCGCCACCGCGGCGCGGGCCACCGCCCGGGCCACCGCGGTCGCCGTGTCCACCAGCCGGGCCCGTTCCGGCAGCAGCATCCCCTGCGGCGTCGTGATGGATGGTGGCCTGCTCGCACACCGCCGTCGCGGCGGCGGTCATCATCGCGTCGGTGATCCGGGTGGCCCGCACCGCGATGACCCCCAGCCCGAGGCCGGGGAAGACGTACACGTTGTTGCACTGGGCGACCGGGATGCTCCGCCCCTTCACGGTCATCGGCGGGAACGGTGAGCCGGCCGCCACCAGCGCGCGGCCGCCGGTCCAGTCGGCCAGGTCCTGCGGCCGGGCCTCGCTGCGCGAGGTGGGGTTGGACAGCGGCATGATGATCGGCCGCTCGGGCATGCGCGGCCATCTGCCGCACGATGGCCTCGGTGAACGCGCCGGTCGCGGTGGACAGGCCGATCAGCGCGGTGGGCCGCGCCGCCGCGACCACGGCGGCGAAGCTGGGCCCGGCCTCGCGTCCGGCCGCTGACCGCCGGCGCGGTCACCCGGCCCGCCGGCTGCGCGAGGCGGCGCTGCGCCGGGCTGAGGTCGGTCCGGTCGTCGGTGAGCAGCCCGCGCACATCGACCACATAGATCCTGGCCCGGGCCTCGGCCTCGGACAGCCCGTCGGCCACCATCGACCGGACGATCTGCTCGCAGACCCCGATGCCGGCCGACCCGGCGCCCAGCATCACCACGGTCTGCTCCCGGGGCCGCGATCCGGCGGCCACGGCCGCGGCGGACAGCGCCGCGACCACCACCGCGGCGGTGCCCTGGATGTCGTCGTTGAACGTGAGCAGCCGGTCCCGGTAGCGCTCCAGGATGGGCAGCGCGTGCACGGTGGCGAAGTCCTCCCACTGCAGCAGCACATCGCGGCAGTTCGGCCCGCACCGCCTGGACGAACCGGTCCACGAAACTGTGGTAGTCGTCTCCGCCGACCCGGGGGTGCCGCCAGCCCAGGTACATCGGGTCGTCCAGCCGTTCCGAGTTGTCGGTGCCGACGTCGAGCAGCACCGGCAGGGTGCGGGCCGGGTCGATCCCGCCCAGCGCGGTGTACAGCGACAGCTTCCCGATCGGGATGCCCATCCCGCCGATGCCCTGGTCGCCCAGGCCGAGGATGCGCTGCCCGTCGGTCACCACGATCACGTCCACGTCGCGGCGCGGCCGGTTGCGCAGGATCTCGCCGATCCGGTCCCGGTCCGGGTAGGAGATGAACAGCCCGCGCGGCCGCCGGTAGATCTCGCTGAACCGCTGGCAGGCCAGGCCCACCGTGGGGGTGTAGATGATGGGCAGCATCTCCTCGACGTGATCGAGGATGAGCCGGTAGAACAGCGTCTCGTTGGCATCCTGCACGGCGCGCAGGTTGATATGCCGGGCCAGGTCGCTCGGCTGCTGCTGGGAGGCCTGGTAGCTGCGCGCCACCTGCTGCTCCAGCGTCTCCACCACGCTCGGCAGCAGGCCGCGCAGGCCCAGTTCGGAGCGTTCCGCCTCGGTGAACGCGGTGCCCTTGTTGAGCAGCGGGTCTTCCAGCGTGTGCACGCTCGAATCGTGGCTGTCGTTCATGCCGAATGCAACCCCCGGCTCGGATGGCTAGCTCCCCCGCGACCCGGGGCACACTTGCCGTCGTGGCCGGACCAAGTATCCGCGCAATTGCGCTGGAGGACGCAGAAGAGGTGGAGCGGCTGCGCGTCGCCGGCTGGCAGTCGGCGTACCGCGGCATCCTGCCGGACGACTACCTGGACCGGATGCGGGTGGACGGCGAGCGCCGCCGCCGGCACATGATCGGCCAGGCCGCGGCGCCGCCGGCCGGCGCCGTGGAGAGCGTCGCCGTGCAGGCCAACGCGATCGTCGGCTGGGTGGCCGGTGGCCGCTGCCGGGACGCCGACCGGCCCGGGCCCGGGCAGGGCGAGATCTACGCCATCTACGTGCTGCCGGAATGGTGGGGCCGCGGTGCGGGCCGCCTGCTGATGGCGCACGCCGTCCGCGCGCTGGCCGAAGCGGGCCGCCGCGACATCACGCTGTGGGTGCTGGCCGCCAACCAGCGGGCCCGCCGGTTCTACGCGGCGGCTGGGTTCCGCCCGGACGGCACCGGCCAGGTGCTCGACCTGGGCGGCCCGGTGACCGAAGTGCGCTACCAGCTACTCGGCGGACCGTGACCCGGGGCGGCCGGCCGGTTCCACCTGGCCAGGTTGCCCGCCTCGCCGGCCCGCTCCGGGTCCTCGGTAAGCTCTTCAGCTTCGGCCAACTCCGCCTCTTCCGGCGAAACCGGCTGCGGGGTGGCGGTGGTCTGCCATATCTCGCGCGATATCACCTGGAGCGCGCCGGCCGCCGGGATGGCCAGCAGCGCGGCCACGAACGCGCCGAACGTCCCGCCGATCCAGTCGCCGATGGACGCGCCGATCAGGATGGACAGCAGCACCAGCAGCGGATTGACCTTCACCGTCTTGCTCATCACGATCGGGTTCAGGATGTGGTTCTCGACCTGCGTGTAGATCAGGAACACGGCCAGCGTGACGATCCCGGCGGTCAGCGAGTGGGCCAGCGGCGAACAGCACGGTGGGGATGCCGGCCAGCGCGCCGCCGATCATCGGCAGGAAGTTGACCAGGGCGACCCACAGCGCCCACAGCAACGGGTACGGGACGCCGGTCACCAGCAGCGTGACGAAGACGACCAGCCCGGCGATGATCGAGGTGAGGATGTTGCCCAGCATGTAGCCGGTCACCGAGCGGTTCACCTCATGCCCGATCCGGCCGTACCGCTCGGCCCGGGCCGGGGACATGTTGCCCAGCAGCCACTTCCGCATCTTGGGCCCCTCGAGCATCAGCAACAGGGCCAGGATGAAGATCGTGAGCAGCTCGAGCAGCAGGGACACGGCGCCCTTGCCCAGGGTCAGCGCCGGCTTGGTCAGGCCCTCGCCGAAACTGACCAGCTTGGGCACGTTCTTCTGCACCCACGACTGGATGTGGTAGCGCTGCACCAGGTGCCCGATCCAGCCCCGGCCGTGCTGCGCCGCGTCGACATAGCCCGGCAGCTTCTGGGCCAGGTGGGTGATCCCGTTGGCCAGCGGGTAGCCGAACGCCACCGACAGGCCGATGAAGACCAGCACCGCCCACAGCGTGACCACCGCGACCGCCCAGCCGCGCCGCTTGATCTTCCACCGCTGCAGGGCGATGACCAGCGGGTTCAGGATGACCGCGATGAACGCCGCCACCAGGATCAGCAAGATGACGTCCTTGAGCCGGTAGACGACCTTGCCGAGCAGGTAGGCCACGACCACGACGACCGACCGTGGCCAGGATCGCGCGCAGCGGGATCCCCCGGACCTCGGCCGCCGCCCACAGCCGGGCGCGCCGGGTGGTCGGTGGCGGTGCGTCGTTGCTCATCCGGCCCATCATCGCAGCCCGCCGGGCATTCCGGGCGCGCCACCCGTGGCGGCCCGGCCCGAATACCGGAAGACTTGACTTCGAAAACGCGGGCAGTAAGGACCAAGACCCTTGATGCCTAACGCCCCTCCGTGGCACTGCCCCGGGGACAGGAGCTGACGTTGCCGGTAAACGAGCGGGCCGGCCAGCCGGCCGCCGAGGCTGACCTGGTGGACGTGGCCAAGCTGGTCACGGCCTACTACGCGGAGCACCCCGATCCGGGGGTGCCGGAGCAGCGGGTGGCGTTCGGCACCTCGGGCCATCGCGGCTCGGCGCTGCGCTGCTCGTTCAACGACGATCACATCGCGGCCACCACCCAGGCCATCTGCGACTACCGGGCCGCGGCGGGCACCACCGGGCCGCTGTACCTGGGCCGGGACACGCACGGGCTGTCCGAGCCGGCTTTCGTGACCGCGCTCGAGGTGCTCGCGGCCAACGAGGTGACGGTGCTGGTGGACAGCCGGGACGGGTACACCCCGACGCCGTCGCTGTCGCTGGCCATCCTGATGCACAACGCGGACCGGGCGGACGCGCTGGCCGACGGGATCGTGATCACCCCATCGCACAACCCGCCCGAGGACGGCGGTTTCAAGTACAACCCGCCGGACGGCGGCCCGGCCGGGTCGCAGATCACCTCGGTCATCCAGGACCGGGCCAACGAGCTGCTGGCCGGCCGGCTGCGCGGGGTGCGCCGGGTGCCCTACGCCGAGGCGCGCCGGGCCGAGACCGTGGGCCCGTTCGACTTCCTCGGCCAGTACGTGGACCAGCTGCCAACCGTGGTGGACCTGGACGCGATCGCCGGCGCCGGGATCCGGATCGGCGCCGACCCGCTCGGCGGGGCCAGCGTCGCCTACTGGGCCGAGATCGCCGACCGGTACGGCCTGGACCTGACCGTGGTCAACCCCACGGTGGACGCCACGTTCCGGTTCATGACCCTGGACTGGGACGGCAAGATCCGGATGGACTGCTCGTCCCCGTACGCGATGGCCTCGCTGATCGGCCGGGCCGCCGAGTTCGCCATCGCGACCGGCAACGACACCGACGCCGACCGGCACGGCATCGTCACGCCGGACGCCGGGCTGCTCGACCCGAACCACTACCTGGCGGTGGCCATCGACTACCTGTACCGGCACCGGGCGAACTGGCCGGGCGGCGCCGCGGTGGGCAAGACGATGGTCAGCTCGTCGATCATCGACCGGGTGGCCGCGGCGGCCGGCCGGGAGCTGACCGAGGTGCCGGTCGGGTTCAAGTGGTTCGTGCCCGGCCTGCTGGACGGCTCGATCGCGTTCGGTGGCGAGGAGAGCGCCGGGGCATCGTTCCTGCGCGCCGACGGCCGGATCTGGACCACCGACAAGGACGGCATCATCCTGGCCCTGCTCGCCTCGGAGATCGCCGCGGTGACCGGGCAGTCGCCCGGCCAGCGCTACCGCGAGCTGGCCGCCCAGCTCGGCGACCCGGCCTACGCCCGGATCGACGCGCCCGCCACCCGGGCGCAGAAGGCCCTGCTGGCCAGGCTGTCCCCGGAGCAGGTCGATGCCGCGGAACTGGCCGGCGAGCCGGTCACTCGCCCGGCTGACCCGCGCGCCGGGCAACGGCGAGCCACTCGGCGGCATCAAGGTGATCACCGAGTCCGGCTGGTTCGCCGCGCGCCCCTCGGGCACCGAGGACGTCTACAAGCTGTATGCGGAGTCGTTCCAGGGACCCGGCCAGCTGGCCCGGATCCAGCAGGAAGCGCAGCACATTCTGGATGGCGTGCTCAAGGAATCGTCCGGAGGCTGACTCCGGCCGCTCATGAGGGGTGGAGCATGGCAGACAACCGAGTTCTGGGCATCGTGCTGGCGGGCGGGGCAGGCAAGCGGCTGGCCCCGCTGACCGCGGACCGGGCCAAGCCGGCCGTGCCGTTCGGCGGCATGTACCGGCTGGTCGACTTCGCCCTGTCCAACCTGGCCAACGCGGGCATCTACCGGATCGCCGTGCTGACCCAGTACAAGAGCCACAGCCTGGACCGGCACATCAGCACCGCCTGGCGGATGAGCACGCTGCTGGGCAACTACGTGACCCCGGTGCCCGCGCAGCAGCGGCTCGGCCCGCACTGGTACACCGGCTCGGCCGACGCCATCTACCAGTCGCTGAACCTGATCTACGACGAGCGGCCCGACCTGGTCATCGTGTTCGGCGCCGATCACGTGTACCGGATGGACCCGCGGCAGATGATCGACCAGCACGTCGAGCACGGCGCCGGGGTCACCGTGGCCGCCATCCCGGTGCCCCGCAGCGAGGCCAGCGCGTTCGGCATCATCCACGCCGGGGCGGACGGCCGCACCCTGGAGGAGTTCCTGGAGAAGCCGGCCGACCCGCCCCCGCTGCCCGGGCGGCCCGAGGAGTGCTACGCCTCGATGGGCAACTACCTGTTCTCCACCGACGTGCTGATCGAGGCGCTGCGCAAGGACGCGGCCAGCCCGACCAGCCGGCACGACATGGGCGGCGACATCATCCCGATGCTGGTCGAGGAGGGCACCGCGCAGGTGTACGACTTCCAGACCAACCAGGTGCCGGGCGCGACCGAGCGGGACGCCGGCTACTGGCGCGACGTCGGCACGCTGGACTCCTACTTCGACGCGCACATGGACCTGTGCGCGGTGCACCCGGTGTTCAACCTGTACAACGACCGCTGGCCGATCCTGACCCACGTGTCCTCGCAGCCGCCCGCGAAGTTCGTGCATGACTCCGGCGACCGGGTCGGCCGGGCCATCGACAGCCTGGTCAGCAACGGCGTCATCGTGTCCGGCGGCCTGGTCCGCGAGTCGGTGCTCTCGCCGGGCGTCCGGGTGAACAGCTGGTCCCGGGTGGAGCGGTCGGTGATCCTGAACAACACGATCATCGGCCGCCACGCGGTGATCAAGAACGCGATCATCGACAAGAACGTGACCATCCCCGAGGGGGTCGTCATCGGCGTGGACAAGGAGCAGGACCGGGCGCGCGGCTTCGCGGTCTCCGCGGGCGGGATCACCGTGGTGGGCAAGAGCCAGAAGGTGACCGGATGAAGGTGGCCCTGCTCACCCGGGAGTACCCGCCAGACGTCTACGGCGGGGCCGGCGTGCACGTCGCTTACCTGGCCCGGGAACTGGCCAGCCGGGTGGAGCTGACCGTGCACTGCGAGGGCGGCGAGCGGCCCGGCGCGGTGGCCCACCAGCCGTGGGACCAGCTGGCCGGGGCCAACCAGGCGCTGCGCACCATGTCCGTGGACCTGGCCATGACCGCCACGGCCAGCGGGGCCGACCTGGTGCACTCGCACACCTGGTACGCCAACCTCGCCGGGCACCTGGCGTCGCTGCTGTACGGCGTGCCGCACGTGATGACCGTGCACTCGCTGGAGCCGCTGCGGCCATGGAAGGCGGAACAGCTGGGCGGCGGGTACGCGCTGTCCAGCTGGTGCGAGAAGGTGGCGGTGGAATCGGCGGCCGCGGTCATCGCGGTGTCCGACGGGATGCGGGCCGACGTGCTGGCCGCCTACCCGGCGGTCGCCCCGGAGCGGGTCCATGTCATCCGCAACGGCATCGACAGCGCCGAGTACGCCCCGGATCCCGGGCACCGCCGTGCTGGACCGGTATGGGGTGGACCCGGCGCGGCCGGCGGTTATCTTCGTCGGCCGGATCACCCGGCAGAAGGGCGTGCCGGTACTGCTCCGCGCGGCCGGCCAGCCTGGCGGCGGAGGCGCAGCTGGTGCTGTGCGCCGGGCAGCCGGACACCGCCGAGCTGGCCGCCGAGGTCACCGACCTGGTGACCAGCCTGCAAGCGTCCCGGGCCGGGGTGATCTGGATCCCGGAGATGCTGCCCAAGCGCGAGGTCATCCAGCTGCTGTCGCCACGCGACCGTGTTCGCCTGCCCGTCGCGGTACGAGCCGCTGGGCATCGTCAACCTGGAGGCGATGGCCTGCGGCACGGCGGTCGTCGGCACCCGGGTGGGCGGCATCCCGGAGGTGGTGGCGGACGGCGAGACCGGCCTGCTGGTACCGCCGGACGACCCGGCCGCGCTGGCCGCCGCGCTGAACGCGCTGATCCTTGACCCGGCCCGGGCCGCCGCCATGGGTGCGGCCGGCCGCAAGCGCGCCGCGGCCGAGTTCGGCTGGGACGCCATCGCCGCGCAGACCGCTGAGCTGTACGCCGCCCTGCTCCGCTAGCGCGCGTCCCGCTAGCGCGCGATTGCTGGATCTACCGTGCCGCTGGCAATGGTGGCCACCACCCGCTGGGTGGTCTCGCTGCCGGTGAGCGCGGCCACCATGCTGTCCCGGCAGACCTCGTAGGAGTAGGTCACGCCTTCCCCGTTGGCGTGCATCTGGGCCCAGCTGCGGATGGCCTGGATCTCGGCGCGGTCGTTCCCCTCCTGCCCCTCGGTGGCGCTTTCCGGGCTGGACATCTCGGACTGCAGCATGTTCGGCGGCGTGGCACCGGCTGGCCAGATCCGGACCAGGTACTTGGTGACAAGCGGAGCGCTCACCGGGCCACCCCACGGGCTGGGCTCAGCTGCGCGGCTGGCACGCGGTGCCGCCCACCGTACGCCACCGGGACAGGGGACATGGGCCAACGGTACAGCCTGGGCCGGGCCGGCTCTACCTTGCCCGCAACCGCCGCATGTCCGGGCATTTTCGCCCGGCCACATCAGGTCCGTTCCGGGACGAACGTGCCCCAGCGTGGCCTCGTCTCGACGGTGCCTTCGTCGCGCAGCACGCGCAGCGCCTTCTGTGCCGTCGCCCGGCTTACCTGGTACTCGCGAGCCAGGTGATCAAGGCTGGGCACCTGCTCCCCCGGCTGGAGATCGGCGCACGTTCGATCTTGGCTCGGAGGTCGGCCGCCAAGCTCAGATAGGGCGGCACATGATCGCGCGGCACGCGGCCTAACCTACACAATCTAGCGCTGACCTGCGTACAAGCTCACCGCGCTGAACGGTGCGGCCGCAGTGGTCGCGCACCAGGCAGTCACGGCAGCACCGCGACGCAACGGGCCGCAGGCGGCGTGGCAGCGCAGGCAGCTAGGCCGGAGAGGGACGTCGCGGTGGTGCGGGGCGGTCCAGTCGAGGATGGGGCCGGCCGGGACGATGCGCAGCGGGTTCAGCTGCGGGTGGGTCCGGTAGTAGTGGTTCTTGATGTGGTCGAAGTTGGTGGTCTGGCCGAACGCCGGGATCGAGTACAGGTCGCGGGCGTACGGCCACAGGTTCGGGTAGTCGGCCAGGCGGCGCAGGTTGGCCTTGAAGTGGGTGACGTACACCGCGTCGAACCGGGCCAGGGTGACCCACAGCCGCACGTCGGCCTCGGTGACCGAGTCGCCGAACAGGTACCGCCGGGTGGCCAGCCGCTGGTCCAGGTCGTCCAGGGTGGCGAACAACTCGGCCACCGCCGCCTGGTACGCCTCCTGGGTGGTGGCGAACCCGCACCGGTACACGCCGTTGTTGACGGTGGCGTAGACCCGCTCGTTGAGCGCGTCGATCTCCGGCCGCAGCGCCGCCGGGTACAGGTCGATCCCCGGGGTGGCCCACGCACCGAACTGGGTGCCCAGGTCGATGGTGATGTCGGGGAAGTTGTTGGACACGATCCGGCCGGTCTCCTTGTCCCACAGCACCGGCACCGAGATGTGCCCGTCATAACCCGGCTCGGTCGCCTCGTAGGCGTCGCGGAGCAGGGTGAAGCCGTTGACCGGGTCCGGCGTGTACCCCGGGCCGTCGCGGAACGCCCAGCCGCGGCCGTCCCGGACCGGGTCCACCACGGACAGCGAGATCACCTCGTCCAGGCCGAGCAGGGCCCGCACGATGGCCGACCGGTGCGCCCATGGGCAGGCCAGCGAGATGTACAGGTGATAGCGGCCGGGCTGGGCCGGGTAGCCGCTCGACCCGTCCGCGGTGATCCGGCCCTGGAACGGGTAGCGCGGCCGGACGAACGCGCCGTCCGGCCGGGGCGGGGCCTTCAGGCCGTAATCGCCGAACGTCTCGAAATCGACCGGGCTGGCCACTGCGGCGGTACTCGTCATGCTGCCGAGGCTACTTGGCGAAGAAGTGCAGGCCCAGCCACGCCCAGGCGACCAGCACGCCGACCCGGCCGGTGCGGGTGCGCATGATCCGGCTCAGCACCACACCGAGCGGCGGCACCGGCGCCCTGGTCCGGGTCGCGGCCACCTGCAGGCCGGCCGCCGCGAGCAGGATCACCACGTACCCGGTGATCGTGACGTCGTGGCTGTTCATCGCCGCACCAGGTACCAGCCGAGCAGCAGCCAGCCGCCCAGCACCAGGGCCCGGCCGGGCTGGGCGGCCAGCACCGGGTCGGTCAGCGCGCTGATCGTCGGGTGCGCGTAGGACGTGGTGTCCATGGCCGGCTGCTGGAACAGCGACCACAGCTCCCATACCCCGCCCGCGACCAGCACCGCTCCCCACAGCGCAACGCCAGTACGGGGCAGCGGGCCGCTGGTCCGGCCGGGGCCGCCGCGGCTGCTGCCAGCCGGCCAGTACCACCAGCGGTGCCCAGGCTGACCACGGCGGCCGTCGCGGGCCAGGAGAACCGGCTGAACGAGCCGACGATGACCGCGTAGCAAACCCCGGCGGCGACGATAGCCACCGCGGCCAGCAGCCGGATGCCGGGCGGGCACGCGGGACCGCGCACCGGGCCGCAGGCTACGTGCCCGGCGGGTCGCCATCGGCGGGCGCGGGCGGGATCCGGCGGCTCCGGGTCCGGGCATCCCAGGCCAGCCCGGCCGCCACCAGCAGCATCAGCAGGCCGTCCAGCGGCTTGCCGGAGATGGACGAGAAGAACGCGATCAGCAGCAGAACGAGGATGACCGGGTCGCGGACGGCCACTGGCGCGCGCCGCCCCGGCTGCGCAGCGGCCTCACCTCGGGCGGCACGGGTCACACAACCACGCTAGCCGCCCGCAAGACATGGCGGAAGCCCAGCTAAATAAGGCATTCCGGGCGGTGGCCGGGCTGGCGGGCCCCGGGGGTCGAAGTGATCGGCCCGGGACCCGTTTGGAGGCTACCTCGGCCAGCCGCCCACCGGAAGAGCTGGACGAGGCGGCCCCGGTACCCGGGCAACCCCAGCGGACATAGGCGGCCTAGCTGGCCCGTGCGGCTGGCCGGACGGCGCTGCCGGGCCGGCGCTGGACCCGGCCGCGCCGCGGAGCAGCTGGCGGGCGCGCAGCGCGACCTCCAGGTCGAACCGCGCGGCGGGGTTGGCCAGCGCGGCGCCGAACAGCTCCTGGATCTGGCGCAGCCGGTAGCGGACCGTCTGCGGGTGCACATGCAGCTGGCTGGCGGCCAGCCGGGCGTTGCCCGCGTTCTGCAGCCAGGCCAGCAGGGTCTCCGCGATGATGTCCTGCTGGCTGGGCCGCAGCCGGCTGAGCGGGATGAGCCAGACGGAGCTGAGCACCCGGGCCAGCTCCTCGTCGGACAGCAGCACCAGCGAGGTCAGGTGCTCCTCGCAGTGGATCAGGCCGCGGCCGGCCGTGATCGCGCCGCGGCGGCCCAGGGCCAGCACCTGCCGGGCCCAGCGCAGCGAGCAGCCGGCCCGGCTGAGCGGCACCACCGGGCCGAGCGCCCCGGTCCAGCCGCGCAGGCCGCGCTCGATCATGTCTGTCCGGCCCGGGCCGTCCGGATCCGGCACCAGCAGGCAGGGGTCCTGCCGGGTCATGTCGACCAGCACGTCCGGGGGCAGCGCGGGCAGCGGCCCGAAGTGATCCTGGCTGCGGTCCTGCAGGGCGACCACGGCCACCCGGCGGGGCACCGGCCAGCCCGCCGCGCGGGCCAGGTCGGTGATGGCGTCCCGGGACACCGGCGGGTCGGTGACGATCAGGTCGAGCAGCCGCCGCCGCCTGCGCTCCAGCTCGCCCGCCACCTGGGCGCTGGCCCGGGCGAACCCCTCGGCGCAGGCGGCCGCCAGCTCGTCGATGTACAGGAACAGTGCCTCGCCCACCGGGCCGATGACATCGACGCTCAGGCTGCCCCGGACCGCCTGCTCGCACAGCGTGCGCCAGGTGACCCGGGCGCCCAGGCGCAGCGCGGCCTGCAGCGGTTCCAGGCTGCGGCCCTCGGCCGCCTCGATCCGGCCGATGCCGGTGAACAGCTCGGCGGTGGTATCACGGGACGTGGCCGGGTCGGCGATGCGCTGGACGAACTGGTGCACCGCCTCGTGCACCGCCCGGCGCACGACGGCGGCGTAGTGGTCGTCGTGCGGCCGGGCGTACTCCGGCACCTCGCGCTGGATGGCGCCGATCACTTCCTCGGTCGCCCGGTCCAGTTCGGGCCGCAGCACCTCGGCCACTTCGCGCGGCACCGGCGGCCAGACGCCATCGCCGTTCGCCGTGGCCTCAGTCACTGGCCGCATGCCGCCTCACCCACCCTGGTCCCGGCGACGCCAGCACGGGGTGACCGCAGCGTCGCCCGCTGCCCAGAACCTACACGAGACCGCCCGGCCGGTCATTACCCGTGAGTAGATTCGTTGTCCGCGCCGGACAAAACAGGCGCCGAGCAGGCTGAACCGGGTGAGCAGACCGCGCGGCCGGGCCGATGTCTAATTTGACCACCGGAGCTTCGGGGGTACCGGATTCCAGGCCCGCCGAGCATGGGAGGCAAGGGTGCCTTTCCGCACGCTTACCCGACGAATCGCTTTGTTCAGTGCCGCCATCAGCGCGGCCGTACTCACCGCGGCGGCACTTACCGCCGCAGGACCCGCCGCCAATGCGTCCGCCGCCACGTTACCGGTCAACTATGACTTCCTGGCCGGTGCGCTGCTGACGTTCAATTCCCCGACCACGCCGCCACCCGGGGCCAACAATTTCTCCTGCCGGCCCAGCGCGGCGCACCCATACCCGGTGATCCTGGTGCACGGGACGCTGGCCAACATGAATGACAACTGGCAGGCGGCCTCGCCCATCCTGGCTAACCACGGGTACTGCGTTTTCGCCTTCAACTACGGCGGCAGTTCGGCCACCTCCGACTTGCAGGGCACCGGGGACATCGCGGCGTCCGCGGCCCAGCTGGCCACGTTCGTCAGCACCGTGCTGGCCGCGACCGGGGCGGCGAAAGTGGATCTGGTCGGCCATTCCCAGGGCGGGATGATGCCGCGCTATTACCTCAATTTCCTGGGTGGCGCGGCCAAGGTGGCCACGTTCGTCGCGCTGGCCCCGTCCAACTACGGGACCACGCTGGACGGGCTCACCGTGCTCGGCGCCGACCTGGGCTTCATCAGCCGGGGTGAACAGCCTGCTGTCCACCACCTGCACCGCCTGCGTGCAGCAGGAGGCGGGCTCGGCGTTCCTGGCCAGGCTGAACACCTCACCCACGGTGCCCGGGGTCAACTACACCGTGATCGAGACCAGGGGCGACGAGGTGGTCACCCCGTACACCAATGCGTTCCTGCCGGCCCCGAACGTCAGCAACATCACGCTGCAGCAGCAGTGCCCGCTGGATGCCAGCGATCACCTGGAAATCGCCAGCGACCCGGTGGCCATGGCCGACATGCTGAACGCGCTCGACCCGGCGCAGCCGGTCAAGGTGCCGTGCCTGGCCGTGCTGCCGCTGACCGGACCGGTCGGCCCGGTCCCGGCGTTCTGAGCTGGCCGGGCAGGGCAGTTGGCCGCCGCGGTCAGTTACCCGCGGGCTGACCAGCGCTGAGATGGCCGGGGAACCAGTCCCGGGCCAGGGCGGCCGCCCGTTCCAGGGCGCCGGGCTCGGCGAACAGGTGGGTCGCGCCCGGCACCACCGCGAGCTCGTTCTCGGCACGCAGCCGGGCCTGGGCGTCCACGTTGAGCGTGAGCACCCGTTCATCCAGCCCGCCCACGATGAGCAGCGTGGGCGCACGGACCGAGCCGAGGTGCGCGGCGGCCAGATCGGCCGGCCGCCGCGGGACACGATGGCCGCGATGTCGCTGCCGGCTGCGCCGCCGCGCGCAGCGCGGCCGCCGCGCCGGTGCTGGCGCCGAAATAGCCGACGCCCATGGTGGCCAGCCCGGGCTGCGCACGCAGCCAGCTGGTGGCGGCGGCCAGCCGGGCGGCCAGCAGGCCGATGTCGAACACGTTCAGACCGGTGCGCTTCCTCTTCCGGGGTGAGCAGGTCGAACAGCAGCGTGCCGAGCCCGGACCGCATGCAGCGCGCCGGCCACGAACAGGTTCCGCGGGCTGTCCCGGCCGCTGCCACTGCCGTGCGCGAACAGCACCATGCCTGCGGACGTCCGGCGGGACTGTCAGCCGGCCGGGCAAGGTGACCGCCCGGCCGGCACCCGTACCTCCTGTTCGGCGCCGCCATCCGCGGCCGCCCGCAGCAGCCGGACCACCTCGGCGTCGCTGGTCTGCGAGAAGTCCTGGTACCACTGGCCGATGGCGTAGAACGGCTCCGGCGACTCCAGGCAGACCACCTGGTCGGCCACCCGGCTCAGCGCGGCGACGGTGCCGCGCGGCGCGACCGGGACGGCCAGGATCACCCGGGCCGCGCCGTGCGCCCGGGCCACCTGGCAGGCGGCCCGGGCGGTGGACCCGGTGGCGATGCCGTCGTCCACCACGATCGCGGTCCGCCCGGCCACCACGGCCCGCGGCCGGTCCAGCCGGTACCGCTCGGCCCGGCGGCGCAGCTCGGCCCGCTCCCGCTGCTCCACCGCGGCGAACTCCTCCTCGCTGACCTGCTCGGCCTGCATCGCCTCGGTGTTGATCAGCCGGACGCCATCTTCACCGATGGCCCCCATGGCCAGCTCGGGCTGGGCGGGCAGGCCTACCTTGCGCACCAGGATCACGTCCAGCGGGCTGCCCAGCGCGCGGGCGATCTCGTAGCCAACCGGAATGCCGCCCCGGGGCAGGCCGAGCACGATGGCGTCGGTGTCGCGCGCCCCGGTCAGCGCGCCGGCCAGCCGCCGCCCCGCATCGGCACGGTCGAGGAACGGCATGATCCTCCAACCCCTCCGGTTGCTCCCAGTCTGCTCGCCGACCAGCGATCACACCAGGTCCGAAGGTCCATGCCTGCGGCGC
This sequence comes from uncultured Actinomycetes bacterium, assembly GCA_963757545.1. Classification (GTDB taxonomy): domain Bacteria; phylum Actinomycetota; class Actinomycetes; order Streptosporangiales; family Streptosporangiaceae; genus RYN-230. The sequence goes on from CAVWSA010000029.1 coordinate 62,925, forward strand.
GGAGAAGTCAGCTGAGCTGGGAACGGAGGAACTCCCGGGTGCGCACGGCGTCCTCGCCACGGGCGAACTCGCCGGCCACGAAGTCGGTCACCCCGGCCTCGGCCAGCCCGGCCAACTGAGCCGTCACCGTGTCCTCGTCACCGACCAGGGCCACGTCGGCCGGCCGGCCGCGCCTTCCCGGTCCAGCATGGCGCGGTAGGACGGCAGCTGGCCGTAGATGGCGAAGACCTTGGCGGCGGCGGCCCGCACCGCGTCCGGGTCGCTGGTCACGCAGACTGGCAGGATGCACACCACCCGGGGGCTGGGCCGGCCGGCCGCCGCCGCGGCCGCGGTGATGCCGGGCACGATGTGGTCGCGGATGGTGGCCGGGCCGGTCATCCACAGCACGGTGCCGTCGGCCAGCTCGCCGGCCACCCGCAGCATGGCCGGGCCCAGCGCGGCCAGCAGCAGCGGCACCGGTCCCGGGACCTGGACACTCAGCCCGACATGCGCGCTGAGCTGCTGCCCGGTGAAGGCGGCCGGCTCGCCGTGCAGCAGCGGGCGGAGGATGGACAGGTACTCCCGGGTGTGCTGGGCCGGCATGTCGAACCGGTAGCCGAACATGTCCTCGATGACGATCTTGTGCGAGGGCCGACGCCGAGCGCCAGCCGGCCGCCGGTCGCGGCCGCGGTGGTCAGCGCCTGCTGGGCCAGCGCCGCTGGGTGCCGCGGGTAGGTGGGTACTACCGCGGTGCCGACCTCGATCCCCGGCACGGTGGCGCCCGCCACGGCCAGCGCGGTCAGCGCGTCCAGCCCGAAGATGTTGTTCATCCAGGCGGACGCGAAGCCCTCGTCCGCGGCCCGCGCCAGTTCGCGGCGTACCCTGGCCGAGGGCGTCCGGGCCCGTCGCGTCGGGTAGTGACACACCGATCCGCATGACCATCTCCTTCGATACGTCCGGGGCGGGCCCCCGGCGTCAGGTCGCTACTCTCCCAGTTCCGCGTGGGCCACCGCGACCTCGGCGGCCAGCGCCGCGTTGTCCTCGATGAGCTTCCGGTTGACCTCGGCACTGCGCCCGTCGCTGAGCTCGTGGACCAGAGTCAGCACCGCCGGGGTCACCGCCTGGCCGCGCACCCCCTGCCGCTGCACCCGGGCGACGGCCTCGGCCAGGATCGGCTCGATATCCAGTGACGGCTCCGGCGGCCGGGCCAGCAGCAGCCCGGTAGGAGCGTTGAGCAGCCAATGGGCCGCGGTGATGCGGGCCACCTCGGATACCGCGGTCACCACGGCGGAGACGGGCGGGCCACCCGCGGCGCTGTAGAACATGGGCAGCGTGCCGGTGCGCCAGCCGAGTACCGGCACACCCAGGCTCTCCAGCAGTTCCGAGGTGGCCGCGACGTCCAGGATCGACTTGACCCCGGACGACACGACCAGGGCCGGGGTGCGGGCGATCTGGGCCAGGTCGGCCGACACGTCGAGGGTGGCGGCGAACCCGCGGTGCACCCCGCCGGTGCCGCCGGTGGCCATGAACCGGATGCCGGCCTGGCCGGCACACGGCCAGCGTGCCACCGACCGTGGTCGCGCCCAGCGCGCGCTGCACCACGCAGGGCGCCAGGTCGCGGGCGCCGACCTTGCGGGCGGCCTCGCCCGCCTCGGCGAACCGGGCCAGTTCGGCCGCGGTCAGCCCGGCCTTCAGCACCCCGTCCACGATGCCGACCGTCGCCAGCACCGCGCCGGCCGCGCGGACCCGTGCCTCACTGGCCAGCGCCACCTCGACGCCCTGCCCGCCCGGGAAGCCGTGCGAGACCAGAGTCGTCTCGAGCGCCACCACCGGCTCGCCGGCCGCCAGCGCGCCGGCCAGCTCGCCGGTGAGCTGCGGCCCCGCTGCGTTCGTCATGGCATCGCTCCCATCTTGGCCACCGCCCGGGCCGCCGCGTCCAGGCCCAGGCTGACCCCGCCGACCAGGTAGCCCGCGGCGAACGCGTCACCCGCCCCGGTCGGGTCCACCGCACGCACCGGACGCGCCCGGTGCAGCCTGCCGCAGGCCCGCACGCCATGCGCGCCCAGCTTCACCACCATGGCCGATCCGGGCAGCTGGCCGATCAGCGCCACCTCGTCCTCGGTGCCGAACACCACCTCCGGCCGCAGCCGGGCCAGCAGGCCGCGGAACCCCTCCGCCCCGTACTCGTGCAGCAGCGCGGTGGAGGACAGGTCCACGCTGAGCCGCGGGGCCAGCGCCGCCGCGGCCAGCGCGGCCCCGCTGACCGGCTCGCTGGCCAGGCTGTAGGCCGGCAGGTGCAGCAGGTCGCAGCCGGCCAGCCAGCCGGGGTCGAGGGTATCCGCGGACAGCCGCGGACCTACCCCGCGGTCGGTCAGCATGGACCGGCTGGTGCCGCGTTCGGACAGCGAGACCACCACGCCGGTCGGGCCGTCCAGCACCGGGCCGGTCAGCTCGATGCCGCGGCGCTCGAGTTCCTGGGTGACCAGGCTGGCCGCCAGGTCGCTGCCGCGGGCCGCGATCAGCCGGGCCTGGCCGCCGAGCGCGCTGACCCAGGCGGCCACGTTGGCCGCCTGGCCACCCACCCCGACCTGGGTGCGGGCGGGGGTGTCGGTGTCCACCGCGACTGGCCCGTCCAGCCGGACGATGACGTCGAGGTGCGCGTCGCCCAGGACGCAGATCAATGCCACCCAGTTCTCCCCCCGCTACGGGCAACCGATCATCTCACCCGCCGCGGCCGGGGCTACGCTGAGCCCGGGACCGGCCGCCGCGGACCGCGGGCCGGGGCACGGCAGCTACGGGAGGAACCATGCCTCTGTTCGGCAGCAGCAGCTCGAACGACGCGCAGACCTGGGAGCCGCAGGCCGCGAACAGCCGGCTGGCGCACACCGCGGGCGCCGAGCCGGGCGCGGTGTTCACCTCCGACCTGTCGGTATCCGAGTACGCGCTGCTCGGCGAAGCCGGCTTCGAGCCGCTCGGCTTCGTGGTCGGCTCGTCCATCTACCACGTCGGCCTGCAAGTCGGCCGCTGGTCACAGAACGCCGAGCTGGACACCCTGACCCAGGCCATGTACAACGCCCGTGAGCTGGCCATGGCCCGGATGCAGGCAGAAGCAGACCACCTCGGCGCGGACGGCGTGGTCGGCGTGACGCTGCGGATGCAGATGTATGCCTGGGGCCAGGAGGTGCTGGAGTTCGTGGCCACCGGCACCGCGGTCGAGGCCCTGGCCGGCGAGGGGGCACACCGAGCCCCGGACGGCCGGGCGTTCACCTCGGACCTGTCCGCTCAGGACTTCTTCCGGCTGCTCGCGGCGGGCGCCGTCCCGGTGGCGTTCGTGCTGGGCACCTGCGTGTACCACATCGCGCACCAGTCGGCCATGCAGTCCCTGCGCCAGGCCGGGCGCAACCAGGAGATGATCCAGTTCACCCAGGGTGTGTACGAGGCCCGCGAGCTGGCCCTGGTCCGGATGCAGGCCGAGGCGTCCCAGGCCCAGGCGTCCGGCATCGTCGGGGTGAACGTGGCCGTGTCGAACCACGTCTGGGGTGAGCACGCCACCGAGTTCCTGGCCACCGGTACCGCGATCCGCCGGCTCAGCGACGAGCACCGGCTGCCCGCGACCACACCGAAGCCCACGTTCACCCTGGGCCTGGACAACTGACCGTGGTCATGCGCTCGGTCTGCGTGTTCTGCGGGTCCAACCCGGGCCGCCGCCCAGAGACCGGGCGGGCGCCGCCGCGCTCGGCCGCACCTGGCGCAGCGCGGTATCCGCGTCGTCTACGGCGGTGCCCACGTGGGCACCATGGGCGCGCTGGCCGACGCGGTGCTGGCCGCCGGCGGCGAGATCACCGGCGTCATCCCGGCCCAGCTGGCCGAGGCCGAGGTGGCCCATCCCGGGCTGGCCGACCTGCGTGTGGTGGGCTCCATGCACGAGCGCAAGGCAGCCATGGCCGAGCTGTCCGATGGCTTCATCGCACTGCCCGGCGGAGTCGGCACCCTGGACGAGTTCGCCGAGGTGGTCACCTGGTCCCAGCTCGGGCTGCACGCCAAGCCGACCGGGCTGCTGAACCTGCTCGGCTACTACGACGGCCTGCTGGGTTTCCTGGACCACGCGGTGGCCGAGCGGTTCCTCCGGCCCGCGCACCGGGAGATGGTGCTGGCCGACGCCGACCCGGTCCCCCTGCTGGCCGCCATGGCGCGGTGGCGGCCGGAGCCCGGGGCGGCGGTCAAATGGATGGACGCCGACGGCACCGACCTGCACCCCAGCGCGGAGCGGCCGGATCCGGCAAACCGGTAACAAAGGAACGGAAATTGCCGCGCCGGGCATAACTGGCGGGCGAAGCTGGCTACTAGGGGTAGCTCCGGGAATGCGCTGCCACCCCCTCTGGTTGCATACCCTGGCGGGTATCCCACCGTGGGACACCCGGTGAGACGAGGAGAGATTCCATGGCGACGGTCGAGCTCACGGGCGAGAACTTCGAGTCCGTAGTCGGCAGCGCGGACATGGTCCTGGTGGACTTCTGGGCCGCCTGGTGCGGGCCGTGCCGGATGTTCGGGCCGATCTTCGAGAGCGCATCGGAGCGGTATCCGGACGCGGTGTTCGGCAAGGTGGACACGGACGCGGAGACCGACCTGGCGCAGGCATTCGGCATCTCGTCCATCCCGACCCTGATGGTGATCCGGGACAACGTGGTGCTCTACGCGCAGCCTGGCGCGCTGCCCGAGCAGGCGCTGGAAGAGCTGATCAGCAAGGCCCGCGAGCTGGACATGGACGAGGTCCGGGCCAGCCTGGCCAAGGACCAGGCGGACGACCACGACCACGAGCACGGCCAGCCCCAGCACAGCTGACTGGCCAATCCTGCCTAACCCCCGCGCCGGCGGCAGCGGGTCCGGCGGCGGCCCCGACCGCGGAGTCCCCGGGACGCGAGCTGCGGCTTACCCGGCCTCCAGGGGGATGGCGGGCCAGTCGAGCATCCGGGCGCCGATGACGGCGACCCGCAGCGCCAGGCCCTCGGCCGGGTCGGCCGGATCGTGCCCGGTGAGTTCCTTGACCCGGGCCAGCCGGTAGGTCACCGCGCGCACCGACAGGTGCAGCCGCCGGGCCGCCTCGGCCGCCACGCCGCCGCTCGCGTAGTACTCCTGCAGGGTCTCCAGCAGCGGGGTGGCCCCGCCCCGGGCGCTGGCCAGCGGGGTGAGCAGCGCGCTGACGAGGTCGGTGATGGCCGGCCGGTCGCGCAGCAGCACCTGGTAGACGAGCAGGTCGGCGGCGTCCACCACCGGGTCGGGCATGCCCAGCCGCTGGGCCACGTCGAGCGCGTCAACCGCCTCGTCGTAGGACCGGCGGACGCCACCCGGCCCGGGATACGCCCGGCCGAACGCCACCCGCCACGGGCGTGGGTCATCGCCGGCCTGATCCGGCTGCCCGCGGGTGAGCGCGCGGACCAGGGCGACCGCCACCCGGCCCGCCTCTCCGCCGTCGGTCACCCCGGTGACGGCGACCAGCCGGCCGCCGCGGGTCACGGTCAGCGACGGTGACGGGGCGGCCGCGTCGGCCACCAGCCGGTCGATGTCCTTGCCCAGCGGCCGGGTCGCGGTGACCCCAGGTGCGTACCCGGCCAGCACCACCTGGTGCGGGCCGGCCAGCCGCAGCCCCAGCCGCTCGCCGCGGGTCAGCAGGTCGGCGGCGGCGCGGCCGGACAGCAGGTCGTCCACGAACTCCAGGCGTTCCGCTTCCTCGCGGCGGGCGATGGACAGGTGGGCCCGCTCGAAGCCCTCGGCGGCGGCCGCGACCGCGTCGTCGGCCGCGTGCAGCACGCCCAGCCCGGCGGCCCGCAGGTCGGCCAGCCCGGGCAGTTCACGCCACAGCCGCCAGGTCGCGGACAGGTACAGGTTAACCAGGCCGCGCAGCGCCACCCCGCTCTCCGCCGCCTGCTCGCCCGACCGGCCATACCTGGCCAGTTCGACGGCGGCCAGCCGGCGCCCGGTCCGGGCGGCGTCCAGCACGGCCGGCAGGTAGTCGCCGAGCAGATCCGGCGGCACCCCGCCCGCCTCCCGGCTGGCCGCCTTGGCGATTACCCCGAGATCCGGGGATTCTGCCTGGTCAGGCTGGTGCGGGCGGCTGTCACGCTGGCTCACCGGGCTGGCCTTCCGGTTGATCCTTGCCGGGAAGCGGCAATCTTGAACCCTGATGTTAGCCGGATTAGGCGGCTGACCGGGGTCTCCCCGGCAAGGGAGAGTGGTGATGGTCGGCCAAAACGGGGGCCGGCCGCTGAGGAGAGCGCAGTGACCATGACCCGCCCGCCGGCCGATGCCCCTGTTCAGCCATCCCCCGACCCAGCCAGCCGAGGCGCCCAGCGGGTGGCTGGGGTCCAGATCCGGGTGACCAGCCGGCGGCTACCTGCTCGGCGTGCTGGCCGCCGGATTCGGCGCGCTGATCCTGCCTCTCGTGACACCGGGCAAGCCGGTGCTCAGTTACCTCGCGGCCACCGTGGCCGTGGTCGTCATCCTGCTGGCCAGCATGATCGCCCACGAACTCGGGCATGCGGTCGTCGTCCGCCGGTACCGGGGCAGCGCCGAGGCCACCGTGGGCTTCTTCGGCGGCGTCAGCCACGGCCGGGCTGAGCTGCCCAGCGCGCGGGCCCAGTGGCAGGTCGCCGTGGCCGGGCCGCTGGTCAGCCTGCTGCTGGCCGGCGTCAGCCTGGCCGCCCTGGCCGCGCTGGGTGGCCCGGCGCGCACCAGCACGGTGCTGCCGGCCGCGGTGGCCGCCGCGGCGGCCTGGATCAACGGCCTGCTCACGCTGGCCAACCTGATCCCGGCCGCCGGGCTGGACGGCGGGCGGATCGTCCGAGCGCTCGCGTGGGCGCGCTCGGGCGATCCCACCCGCGCGATCCTCATCTCGGCCCGGTTCGGCCAGGTCACCGGCGCGATCCTGACCGCCGCCGGGATCACCGCGATCGTGCTGCACCACCTGACCGGCGTCTGGGCCGTGCTGCTCGGCATCCTGATGATCACCGCGTCCCGGGCCGAGGCCGGGCAGGCGATGACCTCGGCCGCACTGGCCGGGCTGCGGGTCCGGGACATCCTGCCGGCCGGCCAGCCGGCCCCGACCGCCCGCGGCTGGCAGAGCGTGCAGTCCTTCCTGGAAGGCGACAGCGAACTGGGCCTGGCCCCGGCCGCTCCCGGGGTCACCGCGTTCGCGGTGCGCGACTTCGACGGGCGGCTCACCGGTCTGATCACCCGGAGCCAGCTGAGCGCGGTGCCGCGCGGCCGCCGCCCGGTGACCCGGCTCTCCCAGGCCGCCACCCCGGTGGACCACCTGGTCTTCACCACGCTGGACGAGCCACTCACCGCGCTGCGCGCCCGGCTGAACGTCCGCCCGTCGTCTCCGCCGGCCAGGTACACCGCCGGGCACGTCCTGGTCCTCGGCGCGGACGGGGAACTGGCCGGGGTGCTCACCCCGGCCGACTTCACCCGGGCCGCCCGGTCCGGCGCCCGCCGCCCGGCACCCCCGGGGCCGGGAGGTGAGCTCGGCTGAGCTCCGCCGCGGCCGCGCCGATCCACACCCTGCCCGTCCCGATGTGGCTGTGGGGTGTGGCGCTCGGTGTGGTCGTCGCGGTGGGTGTCACCGACCTGATCGTCAGCACCCGCCGCGACCGCGAGCCCAGGCTGGCCGAGGCGGCGCTGTGCACGGCGGGCATCGTCGCGCTCGGCGCGCTGTTCGGCGTGGCGGTGGCCGCCACCGCCGGGGCCCGGGCCTCCGGCCAGTTCTTCGCCGGCTGGCTGACCGAGTACAGCCTGTCGCTGGACAACCTGTTCGTGTTCGTCCTGCTGATCGGCCGGTCCGCGGTGCCACCCCGGCAGCGCAGCCGGGTCCTGCTGCTCGGCATCGGCCTGGCCCTGGTGCTGCGCGCGGTGTTCATCGCGGCCGGCGCGGCCGCGCTGAACCGGTTCGACTGGGTGCTCTACGTGTTCGGCGCGATGCTGCTGTTCACCGCGGCCCGGCTGGCCTACAGCACGGCCAGCCAGTCCGGCACCGGGCTGGCCGCGGTGAGCTGCCCAGCCGGGCCCGCCCGGCCCGCTGCGCCGCTGGCTGCGCAGCGCCGGCTTCGGGGGCAGCCGGCTGCGCCGGGCGCTGCCGCCGGTGCTGGCGCTGGCCGGCGCTATCGCCGTCACCGACCTGGTGTTCGCGATGGACTCGATCCCGGCCGTGTTCGGGCTGACCCGTGACCCGCTGATGGTGCTGGCCGTCAACGCGTTCGCGCTGCTCGGCCTGCGTCACCTGTATTACCTGATCGGCGGCCTGCTGGACCGGCTGGCCCACCTGTCCGCCGGGCTGGCCGGCATCCTCGCCTTCATCGGCGTGAAGCTGCTCATCGAGGCGCTGGCCCAGGACGGGGTGACCCGGCTCGGCCCGGTGCGGCTGCCGCACATCAGCACCGGGCTGTCGTTGTGCGTCATCGGCGGCGTGCTGGCCGTGGTCACTGCGTCGAGCCTGCTAGCCGCCCGGCGCAGCCGCGGCCGGCACCGGCTCAGCCCTGGAGCAGCGCGGTCAGTTCGGTCGCCACGTCGCCCAGCGCGACCTTCCGAGTCTCACCACTGAGCCGCTCGGTCAGCTCGACCGACCCCTCGGCCAGCCCGCGCTTGCCTACCGTGATCCGGTACGGGATGCCGGTCAGCTCCGCGTCGCTGAACTTCACCCCGGCCCGCTCCGGCCGGTCGTCGATGATCACCTCGACACCCGCCTCGGCGAGCTGCTCGTAGAGCGACTCGCCGACCGCGGCCACCTCGTCGTCGTTGGACTGGGCCACCACGACCACCACGCTGAACGGCGCCACGGCCAGCGGCCAGACGATGCCGCGCTCGTCGTGGTGGCACTCGACGATCGAGGCCAGCGACCGCTCCACGCCGATCCCGTAGCTGCCCATGATCGGGTGCACCCGCTCGCCACTGGCGTCCAGCACGGTGATGTTGAACACCTGGGTGAACTTGTAGCCCAGCTTGAAGATGTGCCCGACCTCGATCGTGGTCAGCAGCTCCAGCGGGTGGCCGCACCGGACGCACGGCTCCCCCGCCGCCACCTCACGCAGGTCGAACCAGGACCCGACGCTGATGTCCCGGTCCACGTCCACGCCGCGCAGGTGCTGGTCGTCGATGTTGGCCCCGGTCACCATGTCCTGGCGGCCGCGCAGCGCCTCGTCGGCGATGACCGGGAAGCCACTCACCCCGACCGCACCCAGGCTGCCGGGCAGCGCGCCGAGCGCCTCCCTGATCTCGTCCGGCTGCGCCGGGCGGATCGTCGCGGCCCCGGTCGCGTCGGCCAGCTTCTGCTCGTTCAGCGCGTGGTCGCCGCGCATCAGCACCAGGGTCAGCTTGCCGTCCAGCACGTAGACCAGCGTCTTGATCTGCCGGTCGGCCGGGGCGTCGTACCCGGTGGCCAGGTCCTCGATGGTGCGCACGCCCGGCGTGTCGAACCGCTCCGGGGCGGGCAGGCCCGGGCCGTCGCTGACCGGCGCGAGCTGCGACGTGGCCTTCTCCACGTTGGCCGCGTAACGGCAGTCCGGGCAGTAGGCGACCAGGTCCTCACCGGCGTCCGAGGGGCACATGAACTCGGTCGAGTCCCGGCCGCCCATCGCCCCGCTGGACGCCTCCACCGGGATGGCCGGGATACCCAGCTGCTCAAAGATCCGCAGGTAGGCCGTGCGATGCGCATCGAAAGCCACGTCCAGCCCGGCCGCGTCCAGGTCGAAGCTGTAGGAGTCCTTCATGGTGAACTCGCGGACCCGGAGCAGGCCCGCCCGGGGCCGCGGCTCGTCCCGGAACTTGGTCTGGAACTGGTACCACACCTGGGGCAGCTGCTTGTGCGACTTCAGCTCGCCGGCGAGCAGCGCGAAGATCTCCTCATGGGTCACGCTGAGCACGTTGACCGCGCCCTTGTGGTCGGTGACCCGGAACATGACGTCATCCATGGTGTCCCAGCGGCCACTGCGCTGCCAGATCTCCGCCGGGTGCATGGTGGGCAGCAGCACTTCCTGCCCGCCCAGCCGGTTCATCTCCTCGCGGATGATGCCGATGATCTTGGCGCGCACCCGCACCGCGAGCGGCAGCAGCGAGTAGTGCCCGGCGGACAGCTGCCGGACGTAGCCGGCCCGCAGCAGCAGCCGGTGGCTGGCGGCCCCGGCGTCCGCCGGGTCCTCCCGCAGGGTTGGGATGAACATCTGTGACCAGCGCATGCTCGCGGGCTTTCCGTGCTGAGGCGGTAAAGCGCCGGATGGCACCCGGCGCGGGAACAAGTTACGAGCTTAGTGCCGGTCCGCGGTGCGCTGCGCGGGCAGCGGCTCGGATGGTTCCAGCGGCGGGGCGCCGATCGGGCAGTTGGTCAGGCATTCCGGCTGGGTGACCGGCTCGCCGGGCTTCGGCTTCAGCACGTCGTTGCTGACCAGCAACGCCGACAGTACGGCGGACACCGCCAGCAGCGCGGCGCAGATCAGCATGGCCTCGTGGAACCCGTGTTCAGCTGCGCCTTGTCATGCAGCGCCGCCCCGCTGAGCCCGACCGCGGCGGGCAGCCCGGCCACCGACAGCAGCCCGGCGGCCCGGGCCGTGGCGTTGTTCACCCCGCTCGCGATGCCCGCGTGCCGGTCGTCGGCGCTGGCCAGCACGGTGGCCGTCAGCGGGGCGACGGTCATCGACAGGCCCACCCCGAACAGCAGCACTGCGGGCAGTACATCGGCCACATAGCTGGCGTTAGGTCCAATGCGGGTGAGCAGCAGCAACCCGGCCGCGGCGGCGAGCAGGCCGCCGGTCATCAGCCAGCGCGGGCCGGTCTTCTGGGCCAGCGCGCCGGCCCGGGCGGACAGCAGCAGCAGGGCCGCGGTGGACGGCAGCAGCGAGATGCCCGCCTCCAGCGGGGAGAACCCCACCACCACCTGAAGATCGAGCACGAGCAGGAAGAACACCGCGCCCATCGCGCCGTACACCATGAACGTGATCACGTTGATCGAGGTGAACTCGCGGTTGCGGAAGATGCTCAGCGGCAGCATCGGCGGCACCCGGTCCGGATGCCGCGCGCGGTGCTGTTCCAGCAGCACGAAGGCCGACCCCGGCGGCCACTCCGACGACCGCGGACACCGCGACGACGAGCTTGCTGCCGGACTGCGCCTCGATCAGCGCTTCGGTGATCCCGGCCAGGGCCAGCGCGGTGAGCACCGACCCGGCGATGTCGAACCGGCCGTGCGCGTCCGGGTCCCGGCTCTCCGGTACGTGCCGCAGCGGCCACCGCGACCACGGCCGCGGCGAGCGGCAGGTTGAGCAGGAAGATCCAGCGCCAGCCGATCGAGCCGACGATCCAGCCGCCGAGGAACGGGCCGACCGCGCCGGCCACCCCGCCCAGCCCGGACCAGGCGCCGATGGCCCGCGGCCGGTCATCCGGCGAGAACGTGGACTGGATGATGGCCAGCGAGCCCGGGGTGAGCAGTGCACCGCCGATGCCCTGCACGCCGCGGGCCACGACCAGCACGGCGATGTTGGGGGCTACCCCGCAGACCGCCGAGGCCAGCGCGAACCAGATCACCCCGATGAGGAACACCCGGCGCCGCCCGAACCGGTCGCCGAGCGACCCGCCGAGCAGGATCAGCCCGGCCAGGGTGAGCGTGTACGCGGTCACCACCCATTGCAGGCCGGCCAGCGAGGTGTTCAGCTCCCGGCCGATGGTCGGCAGCGCGACGTTGACCACGGTGGAGTCGAGGAACGCCATGCTCGACCCGAGCACGGTGGCCGCCAGCACCCACCGCCCCCGCGCCGTGCCGAGCGTGATCTGGCCAGGTGCCTGTGGGCTCGGCGCGGAGGTCATGCGTCGCAGAGCCCGAGCAGCTTGGTCACGGTCGCCCAGTTCCGGGCCGTGCCCGCGCCCTTGGCCGACATCGGGCCGGCCCGCCGGGCGAGCTGGATGGCCAGCTCGCTGCGCCCGAAGCCGTCCGGGGTGTGCAGGTACAGCACCCGGCCGACGTACCGCGCGGTGTCCCGGCCGCCTTTGCCGCCGCCTTCTGCTCCGCCTCGGCCACCGCCGCGAGCTGCTCCGGGCCCGGCTCCTCGGCCAGGAACACCGCGTGCACCGCCTTCAGGTTCGGCTCATCGGGATACGGGTTGTCCCGGATCACCTGGGCCAGCTCGTCCCGGGTCAGCACCAGCACCCGCGGCCGCATGCCCAGCTGCTTGTCCAGCGCCGCCTCGATGTCCGCGGCCAGCGCGGCCGGGTCGGCCGCGGTCCGCGCTGAACAGGGCGTTCCCGCTCTGGATGTACGTGCTGACCTCGGCGTAGCCGAGCGAGCTGAGCACCGCCCGCAGGTCCGACATGGCGAGCTTCACCCCGCCCACGTTGACGCCGCGGAGCAGCGCGACATGTCTGGGCATTTACCCAGCCTAACGCCAGTACCCGGCATGATCCGGCGGCACTGCGGCGCCGTCCGGCGGTTATCGGGCAGTGTCGTGGAAGAGGCCAGCCCGGTGCCCTAGTCTTTCGGCGTGACTGAAACCGACACGGCGGACGATACCGGGCTGCCGGTACGGCACGCGGGCCGGGTGATCGTGCTCGACCCGGGCAACCGCGTGCTGCTGTTGCGGTACGACGACGCGCTGCCCAACGGCCGCCACTGGACCACACCGGGCGGCGGGCTGGCCGACGGCGAGGACTACGCGGCGGCCGCCGCCCGCGAACTGGCCGAGGAAACCGGCTGGCACGATGTGGTGCTGCGGCGCGAGGTGCACCAGCGCAGCCTGACCATGGAGTACGGCGGCCGCCTGGTCCGCCAGCATGAGCGCACGTTCCTGGCCCGCACCTCCCGGCCGACCCGGCCACTGGGCGACGTGGCGCAGATGCACGCGGCCGACGGGATCGCCGCCTGGCGGTGGTGGACGCTGGCCGAGCTGGACAGCACGGCCGAGGTGATCTGGCCAGCCGAACTGCCCGGCCTGATCCGCCAGGCGCTGGCTGAGGAACATACTGGCTGAGTGGGAGGTACTAGCGGACCCGCAGGGAGGGGCAGGGAGGGCTATGGCGATGGAGCCGATGCCGGAGGACTGGAGCCGGGCGGTGGCGGTGGTCGCCCACCCGGACGACCTGGAGTACGGCGCGGCGAGCGCGGTGGCCCGGTGGACCAGCCAGGGCAAGCACGTCGCGTACCTGCTGGCCACCCGGGGCGAGGCGGGCATCGAGGGACGGCCGCCGGACGAGGTCGGGCCGCTCCGGATGGAGGAGGAGCGGCACAGCGCCGCCGTGGTCGGCGTGCACGAGGTGTACTTCCTGGATCACCAGGACGGGCTGGTCGAATACGGCCTGCCGCTGCGCCGCGACCTGGCCAGGGTGCTGCGCCAGGAGCGCCCGGACATCGTGATCACCATGAACTTCGACCTGACCTGGGGCGACAGCGGCATGATCAACCACGCCGACCACCGCGCCACCGGGCTGGCCACGCTGGACGCGGTCCGGGACGCGGCCAACTCGTGGGTGTTCCCCGAAGCCGGCCCGGCCTGGAACGGCATCAAGCAGATCTACGTGGCCGGTTCCGGTGACCCCTCGCACTTCGTGGACGTGACCGGCACCATCGACGCGGGGATCGCCTCGCTCCGCGAGCACAAGGCCTACCTGGACGGCCTGGGCCGCGACTTCGACCCGGACGAGTTCCTGCGCAACATGTCCGGCTATCTCGGCATGGCGGCGGGCTGCGAGTATGCCGTGGGTTTCCGCCGGTATTCCGCAGGCTGACCCGGCCGGCCGGTACCGTGCGGCCATGCGCTATGCGGTGCGGGAGCGGATCTTCTCCATCGGGGACGACTTCTGGATCACCGACGACCAGGGCGGCAAGGCCTTCCTGGTGGACGGCAAGGCGCTGCGGCTACGGCAGACCTTCGAGCTCAAGGACGGTTCCGGGGCGGTCGTCGCGGTCGTGCGCAAGAAACTGGTCGCGGTGCACGAAACCATGGAGATCGAGCAGGGCGGCGAGGTGGTGGCCACCGTGCGGAAGGCACTCGTGTCGCCGCTGCGGCACCGGTCGGTCATCGAGCTGCGCGACGGCACCGAACTGGAGGCGGTCGGCGACATCCTGGACCACGAGTTCGAGATCCGGCCGGACCGCGGCGGGCAGCCGCTGGCCCGGATCTCCCGCGCCTGGTTCACCATGCGCGACCGCTACGGGGTGGACATCGCCCCCGGCCTGGACGACGCCCTCGTGCTGGCCATGGCGGTGGCCCTGGACCGCATCGAGCGCGACGAAGCCGACCGGCACTAGGCCCTGCCGGTCCTGGCGCCGGTCCCCACCGCCGGACCGCCCGCCCCACGGCCTTTGCCGGTTATGTGATCATGAGTTGCTGGTGCTACTCAGATTCGCACCGAGGTCATGATCACGATGCGGGGCAGGTCAGGCCGGGCAGGTCCAGTCGGCGCAGCCGGGATGCGGGATGCCGTCCGGCGCATCGGGCGGCGGGAACAGCACCTTCAGCGTGAACGCGTCTGAGGTGGGGCCGTGCGCGCGGAGCAGCCGGACCCGGTGCTCGGCGTCGGCGGTGGACGGCACGGTGCCGCGCGCGATCCACCACAGCGCCGTGTACGCCTCGGCCATCCGCTCGAACCACTGCCTGCGCCGCCGGAGCACGGCACGGTGCACGTCGGAGTAGACAAAACCAGCCAGCGCCTCGGCTGACTCCCACACCGACAGGTTGACGATGACGCCCGCGCTGCCGGCCTCGTCCCACTCGAACGCGCGCACCGCGGTGGCGTTGCCGTCCTCGGTCTGCAACCGCCACAGGAACCCGGGCGCCGCGTCGGCCGCCGCGTTGACCGGGTCGAGGGCCGCGACGAAGCCGGCCAGCCGGGGGCTGTCCAGCGGCTCGCGCAGCCGGCCGATGTTGACCTGGGCCAGCACGTAGTCCATGCCGTCATGCTGCCAGCCGCCGCCCGCCCGGCACCACCCCCCCAGCATCGGGCCGCCGCCCGGCTACGGACCCGACGACAACGGCTGACCGGGCCGCCGGGCCAGCGCGGCCGGGCGGGCAGCCGGGACGGGCAGCGCATAGAGTTGCCCACCGTGGCAGGACGCGGCACGCCAGCGACCACGCTGCTGGCCAAGCAGGGCATCGCGCACACCGTGCACAGCTACGACCATGACCCGCGGCGCGGCAGCTACGGGCTGGAAGCCAGCGAGGCACTCGGCCTGCCGCCGGAACGCGTGTTCAAGACCCTGGTCGCCCAGGTGGACGGCGCGCTGACGGTCGGCGTGGTGCCGGTGGCCAGCCAGCTCGACCTGAAGGCGCTGGCCGCGGCGGCGGGCGGCCGGAAGGCGGTCATGGCCGACCCGGCTGACGCGGAGCGGGCCACCGGCTATGTCGTCGGCGGGATCTCCCCACTTGGCCAGCGCAAACGGCTGCCCGTCGTACTCGATTCGGCGGCACTGGCGTTCAGCACCATCTTCTGCAGTGGTGGGCGGCGCGGGCTGGAGATCGAGATCGCCCCGGCGGACCTGGTCCGGGCCGTGCAGGCCGTGGTGGCCCCCATCGCGCAGAGCTGAGCTGCGCCGGGTCCGCTCCGTGTGGTCGGATGGGACGCATGAAAGTCCGGATCGGGGTGGCGCTCGGCCAGGCTGGGGAGCCCAGCCAGTTCGGCGCCGCGGTGGACGCGGCGGAGCAGGCCGGCATCGACTCGCTGTGGCTGCCGGAGATGGTCTACGGATCGCTGGTGGACCCGTTCATCGGGATGACGTACGCGCTGGCCCGGACCGCCCGGCTGAAGGTGGGCACCGGTGTGGCCGTGCTGCCCGGGACGGCATCCGGTGCTGGTGGCCAAGCAGCTCGCCTCGCTGGCCGGGCTGGCCCCGCGCCGGGTGCTGCCGGTGTTCGGCCTCAAGCCGGCCCGGCGGCTGAGCTGGCCGCGTTCGGCGTGCCGCCGGGCCGCCGGGCCGCGGTGTTCGATGAGTCGCTGGAGCTGATCCGGCGGCTGCTGCGCGAGCCGCAGGTGACGTTCCACGGCGAGTTCTTCACGGTCGAACTCGGCGAACATCGGCCCGCAGCCGGCCAAGCCGCTGGACATCTGGGTGGGCGGCAGCGCACCCGGCGCGCTGCGCCGCGCTGGGCGGCTGGCCGACGGCTGGCTGGCCAGCTTCCTCACCCCGGCGGAAGCCGGTGCGGGCCGCCTGGCCATCGAGGCCGCGGCGGCCGAAGCCGGGCGCGAGATCGAGCCGGACCACTTCGGCATCAGCCTGGCCGTGGCCACCGGTCCGGCGCTGGCCGCGCTGCACGCGGTGGCCCGGCAGCGGCGGCCGGGCACCGATCCGGCGGAGCTGGTGGCGGGCGGCTGGGCCGACGCCCGCAGCAAGATCGAGGACTACGTGGCGGCCGGCCTGACCAAGTTCGTGATCAGGCCCGGCGGGACGTCGCTGACCCGCGGCAGTTCGCCGACGAGTTCGGCCGCGAAATCATGCCGCTGCAGACATGACGCGGCCATGCGGGTGACCATCCGGGTCCGGCCCGGCGCGGGGCGGACCCAGGTGGGCGGCGAGCATGCCGGGGCGCTGCTGGTCCGGGTCGGCGCGCCCGCGGTGGACGGCCGGGCCACCGAGGCGGCGCTGGCCGCGGTGGCCCTGCGTTTGGTGTCCGGCGGCGTGCGGTCACGCTGGTCACCGGGGCCACCAGCCGGACCAAGGTGATCGACGTGGCCGGGGCCGATCAGGCCGCGCTGGACCGGCTGCTCGGCGCCACCGAATAAGCCACCCGTCACCGGCTTGACCAGCCGTCCCATTACTGGCTGACCAGCAGCACCCAGACCTGGCCGCGGGCGAACGTCATCCGCTGGCCGGAGCCGGTGGTGTACGTGGTCCCGTCCGAGCCGCGCGGCCGGGACCAGTGCGCGTCCAGGCCAGGCCGTCGCGCAGCACCACAGCCCGGCCTGCGCCGGTGCTGTAAGCGTACGGAGCCGGGCCACCCCATTCGGGGAACCGTGACGTGCCGACCCGGGTGTACTGGATCACCACGGTGGGCGCGCCCAGCTGGCCGGCGTCGGTGGTCATCGCCTGGGACCCGTCCATCCAGACCAGCCACCGGCAGGCGGCCGCTGACCAGCGGAAGGTGAACGACGCGGCCGGGTAGGACACCGACTTGACCGCGGTGGGCGTGCCGCCAGCCGGAGCGCGGCCGAACCGGAAGCCGATGTCGTGCGCCCGGCTCGCGCCGTGCGCCTCGGCCAGCAGCTGGCTGGTGTGCGCGTACAGGTTGTACGGCGCGACCCGGCTGTTGTCCCGGTAGTAGCCGCCGACCAGCCCGTCATACAGATCCACGATGCGCGCGTGCTCCACCACCGGGAGCAGCTGGGGCTGCGCGCCGGAGTAAGCGAACGCGGGCCGCCCGAACTGGCGGAGCACCTGCAGGTCGTCGTCCCGGGCGCTGCGCACCGGCCCGAGCACCGGCGGGAAGTGCGAGGAGTAGATGGCCAGGAAACGGGTGAGCCCGCCCTCGACCGGCAGCACGTAGACGATGTCGGCCTTGTTCAGGCCGGTCTGCGGGCGGGCGTTGACGATGTTGTCGATCTTCACCGCCAGCACCGGCCCGAGCGCCTGCACCGGCTCGCCGGTGAACGGGGACAGCAGCTGCCCGCGGGCCTGCGGGCTGATCGTCGGGCCCGGGACGGTCGGGGCCGCCCGGCCACGGAAGATGAAGAACCCGGCCAGCACCAGGACGCCGGCTGTGATGGCACCCAGCACGGCTAGCACGCTCTTGCGCCGATACCAGCTCACGACGCCACCCCAGCCCGCGGGGGCACACGGCAAACCGGGCCAGGGCAGGCCCGGCCAGTTTCACCCGCTATCTCTATTGTGCCCGGACTAGAACCGCGTTCGGTTCGCTGAAGGTCCTCGGCTCGCCGCCGTTGGTCAGCTGCCTGCCGGCCAGTTGTGCACCGGCTCGTTGCTGTGCATGTGCTCGATGTAGCGCTGGGTCATCCGGCGCAGCGCGGTATGCCGGTCCACCCGGCCCCGCTCCAGCAGGCGGACGGTTTCGGTCTGCCAGGTGGCCCCGGTTCGCCGGGCCCGGCAGCGCTGCTCGATGATGCCCAGGCACCGGTCGGCATGGCGCGAGTCCACGCCCCACCGGCGCAGTCCTTCGCTGGCCAGCGGGAGCAGCACCTGCAGGGTCAGGTCGGTCACCGGCAGCACGCCCAGTTCCGGCCAGTACACGCACGCGTCGATGCCGTGCCGGGCCCCCTCGACCAGGTTTTCCGCCGCCGCGGCGAACGCCATCTGGGTCCAGACCGGGCGCTCCGCCTCGGCCAGCGAGCGGACCAGGCCGTAGTAGAACGCGGCGTTCGCGGTGACGTCGGCCACCGTGGGCCCGGCGGGCAGCACCCGGTTCTCCACCCGCAGATGGGGCCGCCCGCCGTCGACGGCGTACACCGGCCGGTTCCACCGGTACACGGTGCCGTTGTGCAGGGTCAGCTCCTCCAGGGCCGGCGTGCCGCCCTGATCCAGCTCGGCCAGCGGGTCGTCGTCGGTGGACAGCGGCAGCAGCGCCGGGAAGTACCGGATGTTCTCCTCGAACAGGTCGAACACCGAGGTGATCCAGCGCTCGCCGAACCAGACCCGGGGGCGTACCCCCTGAGTCCGCAGTTCCTCCGAACGGGTGTCGGTGGCCTGCTGGAACAAGGTGATCCGGGTTTCCCGCCACAGTTCCCGGTCGAACAGGAACGGGGCGTTGGCCCCGAGCGCCACCTGCACGCCGGACACCGCCTGGGCCGCGTTCCAGTAGCTGCCGAACGACTCCGGGCTGACCTGGAGATGACACTGCAGGCTGGTGCAGGCCGCCTCGGGCATGATGTTGTCCACGTGGATGAGCAGCCGCTCGGGTCCCTCGATGTCGATCCGCGCGTCCTCGCCGCGGGCGGCGCAGATCTGCTCGTTGAGCAGCCGGTAGCGCGGGTTGGCCGACATGGCGTCCTCGCTCACGTCGGCCTGCCGCAGGCTGGGCAGGATGCCGATCATGGCCAGCCGGCTGCCCACATCGCCGGCCCGCTGGTCGGCGTGCTTCAGGCTGGCCAGCAGGTGCGCCTCCAGCTGGTCCAGCACGTCGGCGGCGAGCGGGCGCGGCGGCACGTTGATCTCCACATTGAACCGGCCCAGCTCCGGGGCCCAGTGCGGGTCCCCGATGGCGGCCAGCACGTCCGGGCTGCGCATCGACGGCGCGCCCGACTCATCCACCAGGTGCAGTTCGACCTCCAGCCCCACTTGCTGGCTTTCGGTCTCGAACCAGGAGTCCCGCAGCATCCGCGCCAGCGCGTCCAGGCACTGCCGCACCTTCTCGCGGTAGTGACGCCGGTCGTGCTGGCTCACTGTTATCGGCGGAACGTCCTTACCCATCGGCCCCTCCACGCCGCGACCATGGCAGATGGCCTCACCACACCCTGACACGTCATTGGCCTTCTGACCAGACACGATGCTGTGGGTAAAGGCCAAGCACGGGCAAATTCCGGCTAGCCGGTAGGTAGGGCGGCAGTCGGGCCGGGCAGCCGGGGCACGGGCCAGGTGGTCGGGCCGCTGGGCTGAGCGTTCCCGGTGGCCCCGGCCGGGTCGCCTAACATCGGCTACGGACTGTCGTCTAAGGTCTGACCACGGAGGCGTTTCTGTGTCCGAACCTGCTCCCTCCCCGCCCGCTGGCGGCGTCGATTTCCTGGCCCACCGCCGCGGCGATGACGTCGCCGTCGCGGTGCGCGACACCGGCCCGGGCGCGGCCAGCGCCGCGTACCTGGATTCCGGGGACCGCTTCGAGCATCGTCGCCCGGGACGCCATCCCGCTCGGGCACAAGATCGCCCTGCGCGACCTGGCCGAACGCGAGGACGTGCTGGAGTACGGCGCGGCGATCGGCCTGCACCCGGGTGCCGGTGGCGGCCGGCGAACTGGTGCACACCCACAACCTGAGGAGCGCGCGGTGGCAGACAAGCGTCTGACCGGCTACCGGCGGCCGGATGGCCGGGCCGGCATCCGCAACCACGTGGTCATCCTCCCGGTGGACGACCTGTCCAACGCGGCGGCGGAATCGGTGGCCCGGGCCATCCCGGGCACGCTGGCCATCCCGCACCCCTACGGCCGGCTCCAGTTCGGCGCCGACCTCGACCTGTTCTTCCAGACGATGATCGGCACCGGGGCGAACCCGAACGTGGCCGCGGCCGTGGTGATCGGCATCGAGCCCGCCTGGACCCAGCGGATCGCGGACGGCATCGCGGCCACCGGCAAGCCGGTGGCGCAGTTCTCCATCGAGCGGCACGGCGACCTGCGGGTGCTGGAGCTGGCCGCGCGGCAGGCCGCCCGGCTGCTGCAGGACGCGAGCGAGCTGCCCCGGGTCCCGGTCGGGCGCGGCGAGCTGGTGATGAGCATCAAGTGCGGCGAGTCCGACACCACCAGCGGCCTGGGTGCCAACCCGGCGACCTCGCAGGCGGTGGACCGGCACATCGCGGCGGGCGGGACGGTGATCTTCGGTGAGACCACCGAGCTGACCGGCGGCGAGCACCTCATCGCGCAGCGGTGTGCCACCGACGAGGTACGCAAGAAGTTCCAGGCTTTCTTCGACGACTACTTCGCCATGGTCGAGCGGACCGGCGCCAACCTGCTCGGCTCGCAGCCGACCCAGGGCAACATCCGCGGCGGGCTGTCCACCATCGAGGAGAAGGCGCTGGGCAACATCCAGAAGACCGGCACCGCGCCGGTGGTCAACGCGCTGGCCCCGGCCGAGCGGCCCACCCGGGCCGGGCTGAATTTCATGGACACGTCGTGCGCGGCGGCCGAGTTCATCACGCTGACCGCCGCCGCCGGGGCGGTCATCCACCTGTTCCCCACCGGTCAGGGCAACGTGGTCGGCCACCCGGTCGAGCCGGTGATAAAGATCAGCGCGAACCCGCTGACGGTGGCCACGATGAGCGAGCACATCGACGTCAACGTGAGCGGGCTGCTGCAGCTGGAGTTCGGTCTGGCCGCCGCGGGCGACCGGCTGGAGGATGTCATCGACCGGACCGTCAACGGGCGCCTGACCTGTGCGGAAGTTCTCGGCCACCGGGAATTCGCGCTGACCCGGCTGCACCCGAGCGCCTGACCGCCGATGAGTATCCCGGTGGACGCGCTGACCAGCTATGTGGACCACGCCGTTGACGGGCTGACCAGCATCGTCACCAGCCTGGGCGACGATCTCAGCAATCAGCGGCCGGACCTGCCCGGGGCCAATTCGCCGTACGCGATCCTGACGCACTGCCTCGGCGTCATGGCCTACTGGGGCGGCCACGTGGTGGCCGGGCGCGACGTGCCGCGGGACCGCGCCGCCGAGTTCACCGCGGCCGGCCGGGTGGCCGATCTGGTGGCCGCCGCGGAGCAGGCCAAGGCGCAGTTCCGGGCGGACGCACTGACCGCGGACCCGCCGGCCCCGCCCCGCCGGCCGGCCGCCCGCCGCGGCCCGGACGTGCTGGAGGTGCGCAGCCAGGGGCACGCCCTGCTGCACGTCGTGGAAGAGCTCTACCAGCACCTCGGCCAGGCCGAGCTGACCCGGGACCTCCTGCTGGCCGCCGATTCATTCTGCTGAACGCTCCTGCCTGGTGGCGGCCGCCATCCGGTGCACCGCCTCGGCCAGCAGTTCCGGCGAGGTGCCCATGTTGAGCCGGGCGAAGCCGCGGCCCTGGCGGCCGAAATCCTGCCCCGGGCTGAGCGCCACCCGGCCGCGGTCCAGGAAGGTGGCGGCCGGGTCGCCCGCCAGGCCCAGCTCGCGGCAGTCGATCCAGGCCAGGAAGCTGGCCTGCGGCGGCTGGTAGCGGGCCCCGGGCAGCTGCTCGGCCAGCAGGCGACGCAGCAGCCGGCGGTTCTCGTCGAGCTGCGCCCGCACCGCATCCAGCCAGGGCAGCCCGTCGCTGAACGCGGCCACCGAGGCGAGCACGCCGAGATGCCCGGGCAGGAACGCCTCCCACCGCCCGGCCAGCAGCTTGTCCCCGGCGGCCGACCCGGCCACGGCCAGCCCGCACTTCAGCCCGGGAATGTTCCACCCCTTGGAGGCCGAGATGAAGGCGAACGCCCGGGACGTCATCTCGTGGTCGATGGACAGGAACGGCACGTACTCCGCGCCCGGCAGGACCAGCGGTGCGTGGATCTCATCCACCACCATGAGCACGTCGTGCCGCTGGCAGATGTCCGCGGCGGTGTGCAGTTGCTCCCTGGTCCACACGCTGCCGGTCGGGTTGTGCGGGCTGCACAGCAGGTAGGCGGCGACCCCTGGCTCGGCCAGCGCGCGGTCCAGCGCGGCCGGGTCGAGCTGGTAGCGGCCGGCGGAGTCCCTGGCCAGCGGCGCCTCGACGATCCGCCGGCCGGAAAACCCGAACCGGAACCAGAACGGCGGGTACACCGGGGGGTTGATCACCACTCCGGCGCCGGGCGGGGTGAGCGCCTGGATCACCTCGGCCAGCCCGGTCATCACGTCCGGAATGGCGAACACCCGGGCCGGGTCAGCCGCCCAGCCCAGCCGGTCCGCGGCGAACGCGGCGAACACCTCGTCCAGCCGGCCGAGGTGCCCGTACCCGCAGTCGCCCAGGGCCAGCGCCCGGGTGACCGCCTCGATGACCGGCCCGGCCAGGTCGAAGTCCATCTCGGCCACGAAGGCGGGCAGCACGTCGGCCGGATAGGTACGCCATTTGAAGCTGCGCCGCTGCCGGAGCATGTCCAGCGCGCAGGTCCCGAGCAGTGCATCCACCTGACGCATGCTATGCGTGGCCGCCCAGGCCGATCCATTACGCTAAAGCCGTGCTGCTCAGCCCAGGTCACCGGTGAGGTAGCGGTCCACGGTCGGGCCGATGGCGGCGACCAGGCTGTCCGGGTCGGCCGCGGCCAGCGGTTCCAGCCCGAGCAGATACCTGGTCATCAGCAGGCCGAGCATCTGGCTGGCCGCCAGCGACGCCCGGTACCGCGCCTCGGCCGGGTTTCCGGGCCGATCCGGGTTTCCGGGCCGGGCCGGGTTTCCGGGCCGGGCCGGGTTTCCGGGCCGGGCCGCGGTGGACAACTGGCCGACGATCGAATCGGTGACGAATTCCCGCAGCATCGTCATGGCCTGCGGGCTGGTGGTCGCTGAGCGCAGCACCCCGAGCAGGATGTCCCGGATCTCATGCACGTCCCAGACCCGCAGCACGGTGCGGACCAGGTGCTCACCCAGGCTGTCCCCGGGGCCCGGACCGGCCGCGAGCGCCGCCGCGATCAGTTCCCCAGGCACCACCGGCAGCCGCATAGCGGCTGCGAACAGGCGCTCCTTGCTGCCGAAGAAGTGGTGCACCAGCGCCGGGTCCACCCCGGCGTCGGCCGCGATGCCGCGGATGGTAGCGCCGTCGTAGCCATGCTCGGCGAAGCGTTTCCGGCTGGCGGCCAGGATCGCTTCCCGGGTGCCGCTGTCCCCGGCCCGGCGCCCAGTCCGTCCAGCCGGCGCGGTCACCGGCCCACCACCGCGGTCACTGGCCCACCACGGCGGTCACCGGCCCGCCGCCGCGGTCACCGGCCCACCGGGACGGTCAGCTGGAAGAAGCGTTCTTCCAGGGTGGCCGGGGCTGCGCTGACCCTGGCCGGCAGCGGGCCGAGGGCGCGGGTCACCTCGGCTGGGCTGGCGCCGGGCACCCGCAGGGTGCGCCCGGCCAGCGCGGCGGGCAGGCCCGCGGCCTCCAGCGCGTCCAGCGCCGCCGCCCAGGACTGGGCCTCGACCACGCTGACCCGCCTGTCACCGGTGATCTCCGCGGCGGTGCCCTGGGCCACCACCCGTCCGTCCGCCATGATGACCAGCCTGCCGCATTCTTCGGCCTCGTCCAGGTAGTGGGTGGTGACCAGGACCCCGGCGCCGGCCGCGGCCGCGCCCGCGATCGTCTCCCACAGCCGGGCCCGGGCCAGCGGATCCACGCCCGAGGTCGGCTCGTCCAGGATGAGCAGGTCCGGGTGGTGCTGCAGGGCCGCGGCGAAGGCCACCCGGCGCTGCACGCCGAGCGGCAGGTCGCCGACCAGCACCCGGCCGTACTGGCGTACCGCTTCGGGCGGCGGCACGCTGCGCCCGCCGCGCTGGCCAGCGCCGAACACGGCGGCCGAGAAGGCCAGGTTCTCCACCGGGGTGAGGTCGTCATACAGCCCGAGGCCCTGCGGCACGTAGCCGAGGCGGCGCCGGGCCTGCCGCGACGGCGGCCCGCCGAACAGCCGCACCTGCCCAGCCGAGGCGGGCAGCAGCCCGAGCAGCATCCGGATCAGCGTGGTCTTGCCCGCTCCGTTCGCGCCGAGCAGGCCCACCACCTCACCCGGGCCGAGGGCCAGGTCCACCCCATCCACCGCGGTGAAGTCGCCGAACCGGCGGCTCACCGCCACGCACTCGGCCAGTGCCCCAGCCATCACCGCTCACCTGCCGCAGGTCGCGGACAGTTCCGCCGGCCATCACCGCTCACCCGCCCCGGCCGCGGCGCGGCCCGGCCAGCTCCCGGCCCAGGATGGCGACGGTGACCGCGTCCTGCAGGTCGGGCCGGGCGGGCTGGCCGACGCTGCCGGCCCCGCCCGGGTCCCAGACCCGCCAGCGGCCGGCCCGGCGCCAGGACCGCGGCCGGTCGCCGTCCGGCGGCGGCGTGTCGCTGACCCGCAACTGGCCGGGCATGGCCGCGACGATCTGATCCGGCGTGCCCACCGCGATCTGGCTGCCCGCGTCGAGCACGAGCACCTGCGTGGCGCGTTCTGCCTCGTCCAGGTAGCTGGTGGCCACGACGACCGCGGCGCCGTCGGCCGCCGCCCGGGCGATCAGCGACCACAGGTCGGCCCGGCTCACCGGGTCCACCCCGGTGGTCGGCTCGTCCAGCACCAGCAGTGCCGGGCTGGTCAGCATGGCCGCG
Source organism: uncultured Actinomycetes bacterium (assembly GCA_963757545.1). GTDB lineage: Bacteria > Actinomycetota > Actinomycetes > Streptosporangiales > Streptosporangiaceae > RYN-230. The sequence goes on from CAVWSA010000029.1 coordinate 87,796, forward strand.
ATCACGCCGAGCTTCTGCCGCATCCCGCCGGACAGCTGGCCGGCCAGCCGGTCCCGGGCCGCGGCCAGCCCGGCCCGGGCCAGGAACGCGGCACTGCGCTCGGCCGCGGCCGCCGCCGGGAGCTGGTAGGCGGCCGCCCGGAAGGCCAGGTTCTCGGCCACGGTCAGGTCCGGGTAGGTCCCCGAGCTGGCCGGCAGGTAGCCGATGTCCCGCTGCGGCGGCCGCCGCACCGTGCCCGAGCTGGGCGCGAGCGCGCCGCCCAGGCAGCGCAGCAACGTGCTGCGCCCCGCGCCGTCGCCGCCGACCACCGCGCTCACCTGGCCCGGCCGGGCCTGGAACGTCACCTGGTCGAGGGCGAGGCGATGACCGTACCGGACGGACACCCGCTCGGTTCCCCACCAGCCTGTACCGGGGGCCGAACCGCCGCTCACCGGACCCCGGTCAGCGCACCGGGATCGCGCCGCTCACCGGGTCCCCGCCGGGTCCGGATCGGCTCCCGCGGTGGCCACCGCGGGAGCCGCGGCCCGGCTCCCGCCGCGGCGGCCACCGGTCCCGGCCGGCGACAGGTACCTGCGGAAGCGCAGCATGGCCAGGCTCATCACGATCAGCCCGAGCAGGGCCAGGAACGTCAGCGGCTGCCACAACGGCCCGATCGGCTCAGCCCGCAGCATCACCCCGCGGGAGATCTCGTTGAAGTAGGTCAGCGGCAGGATGTAGGAGATCCAGCGCACCCCGACGGCGATCGAGCTGAGCGGGAAGATCAGCCCGGACAGCAGCACCTGGGGCAGGGTGAACATGAACGCGAGCTGGATGGCCTGGCCCTGGTTCTCGGACACGCTGGAGATGAGCACGCCCATGCCGAGCGTGACGAACAGGAACAGCAGCGCGCCCAGCCCGAACACCGCGTACGAGCCGCGGAACGGCACGCCGAACAAGCGCCACCCCGACCGCCAGCACGATGGCCAGGTCCACCGCGGCCACCGCGAAGTACGGGACGATCTTGCCCAGGAACACGTCCCGCGGGTGCAGCGGCATCACCGCGAGCTGCTCCAGCGTGCCGGTCTGCCGCTCGCGGACCACGCCGAGGCTGGTGATGATGATGCCGACGAAGACCAGCACCACGCCGGCCAGCCCGGGGATCATGATGTAGGACGTCCTGAGCTGCGGGTTGTACAGGATCCGGACCGTGCGGCGCCTGGCCGGCCGGGAGCTGCTGGCTCCGCTGCGCCAGCGCGGTCAGCGCGGACCGGGCGGTGAACAACTGGCTGCCGTCCACCAGCACCACCGTCCGGGTCCCGGTCACCACGGCCAGCGCCGCGCCATCCCGGTTATCCCGCAGCTGCGTCTGGGCCCAGGCCACTCCCTCGGCCGGCGCCCGGGCCACCACGTGGAACGGGGCGGGCAGCGGCAGCCTGCTCCGCCTGCGGTCCGGCCACCACGGTAGGAATGGTCTTCACGTCGAAGCTGGCCGCGTAGCCGAACACGACGAGCAGCAGCACCGGCATCACGATCATCATGGCCAGCGTCCGCCGGTCCCGGCGCAGCTGCCGGAACTCCTTCACGATCATCGCCCACATCGGCGTGCCTCCTCCGGCGCCAGCCCGCGCAGCCCGATTTCAATTCATCACTCGTTGAATTCTACGCCCGGTGAATTCTACGCCGCAGGCTGGCGGTCACTGGATTTCAGGTCCTAGGTCCCTGGACTTCCCGCCTGTGGGCAGTGGCGACGGCCGTCCGGTGTGCCGACCATCAAAGGGGGTGGGTGTCACCGCCCCTGGGTCCTGAAGAAGGGGGATCCCCCGATGAAAACATCCTTAAGGCATGTCCTGGCCGTCGCCTCGGCCGCGCTGGCCATGTGCGGCCTGGCCGGTGCGATGACCGCGGCCGGCTCCGCGTCCGCGGCGACTGCCTGGCCTGGGCAGTCGGCGGCGAAGGTGCCGGCCGGGTTCCAGCCCGCGGCGGCCAGTTTCCAGTCCCCGGCCTCCGGCGTTGTGCTGGGTGGTGTGAGCTGCCGGGGCCAGGGCTCGTGCCGGGCCCGGCTGGCCGCGACCACCGACGCGGGCGCGCACTGGCACTACCTGGCCACCCCGGCGGTCTGGCTGCGTAGCACGAGCCACCCGCTGGCCAGCCAGGTGCTGTTCACCAGCCAGCAGAACGGCTGGCTGTTCGGCCGGAACGGCAACGGTTCCGTGTGGGCCACCCACGACGGCGGCGCGCACTGGGCGCGGCTGACCCTGCCCGGCACCATCGCGGCGATGGCGGCGGGCGGCGGAACCGTCTACGCCACCAGCTACCTGAACGGGTCTTACCAGCTGTTCCGCAGCCCGGTGGCCAGCAACGCGTGGGCCAGGGTCGGCACCATGACCGCCGGGCTAGGCGTCAGCCTGGCCGCCTTCGGCACGGCGGCCTGGTTCGGCGACAGCAGCCACCTGTGGACGACCGCGAACGGGGTGAGCTGGCACGAGTACCCGCTGCACTGCCCGGGCACGTACGGCGGGGTGCCGTACACGCTGGCCGGCATCGCGCCCGCCAGCCGCACCGAGGTGGCGTTCCTGTGCGCCGCCCCGACCGGCATGTTCCGGACCGGCAAGGAGGTCCTGGTCTCGGTGAACGGCGGCCGGACCACCCGGCTGACCGGGCACGCCCCGGCGCTGGGCGACGTGTCCGGGTTCGCGACGCCGCCCTACCGCAGCACCGTGCTCACCATCACCGTCGCGTACCCCGGGCCGAGCCGCCTGTTCCGGTCGGCCAGCAGCGGGCGGACCTGGGCCACGGCCGGGCTGCCCGGAACCGGGGGGGTGAGCGTGAGCTCGCCGTCCTTTGTGAGCCGGTCGGTGGGCTGGCTCGTGGTCGGTTTCCCGGGCACGGGCCCGAACAAGCTGATGCGCACCGTGACCGGGGGCCGCAGCTGGCGCGCGGTCAGGTTCTGAGCAGCCAGGCCAGCACCCGGTGAAAGGAGTCACCGGAAACCGGCCGGCCAGCAGCGCAGCGGCGTCCCTGGCCGGCCGGCCTGCGTGGTGCCGCCCGGCACCACGCAGGCCGGCCGCACGTACACCCGGCTCGCCTGCGCCGGCCAGATCTGATTCGGTAGGGACATGAGCGAGCTGGACGGACCCGGGTGAGCGTGACCCGGCATCGCGGCCGGTGGACCCCCGAGGACCGCTGCGCGTCGCCCTACCACTACCTGCCGGTGCCGGTGCCGCCGGGCACCGCCGGGCTGCGCGTGCAGCTGGACTATGACCGGTCGGCCGCCGTGCTGGACCTGGGCTGCTTCGGGCCGGCCGGGTTCCGCGGCTGGTCCGGCGGCGCCCGGCCGGAGTTCGTCATCACCGCCGGCCAGGCCACCCCCGGCTACCTGCCCGGCGAGCTGGAGCCGGGCGAATGGCAGGTGGCGCTGGGCCTGTACCAGCTGCCCGCCGACGGGGCCGGCTACACGGTGACCGCGGAGCTGACCAGCACACCAGGCCGGTTCCGCCCAGCGCCCACCGCGGCGCCGCCAGGCCCGCTCAGCGCGCGGCCGCCGCGGCGCGAGCTGCCCGCCCGGCCCGGGCACCGCTGGCTGGCCGGCGACCTGCACGCGCACACCGTGCACTCGGACGGCGCGCTGACCGTGCCGGAACTGGCCCGGCTGGGCGCCGAGCAGGGACTGGACTTCCTCGCGGTGACCGACCACAACACGGTGAGCCACCACGCCGAGCTGGGCTGGGCCTCGGCCAGGTACGGCGTCACGCTGATCCCCGGCCAGGAGGTCACCACCGACAGCGGGCACGCCGGCGCGCTCGGCGACCTGGGCTGGGTGGACTTCCGCGAGCCGGCCGACTCGTGGCTGGCCGCGACCGAGCGGGGCGGTGGGCTGCTGTCGGTCAACCACCCGATCGGCGGGCACGTCAGCTGGCTGAAGCCGATGCGGCGCAAGCCACCGCTGGTCGAGGTGTGGCACTGGAGCTGGCTGGACCCGCGCTGGACCAACACGATGGCCTGGTGGCTGGCCTGGGACCCGGCCGCGGTCCCGGTCGGCGGCAGCGACTGGCACCGGCCCGGCTCGGACGCCGTCCCGGGCACGCCGACCACCTGGGTGGAATGCGCCGCCGACGGCGCCGACCCCGCCGGTGGCTCCGGGCCGGCTCCGGGCCAGCTCGCGGACGGCGTCACCGGGGTGCTGGCCGGCCTGCGGGACGGACGATGCGCCATCTCTGCCCGGCGGGACGGCCCGGTGCTGCTCCGGCTGGACGGCGAGTTCGCCGCGGTCGGCGGGGACGGCACCATCCTGGCCGGCCCGGACGGCCCGCGCGCCGTGGTGCGCGGCGACCTGGCCCGGTTCCCCGCCGCCCCCGGCTGCCACCGGCTGCTCGACCCGGCCGGCGGCACCCTGGCCCTCACCGGCTAGCGGCGCGGCCGTTGCTGGTCAGGCCCGGTCGCCGGGCTGGGCGCTGCTGGCCCGGCGGGCCGTACCGCCAGCACCATGGGTCACATTGATCATGGCCAGCGCCTTCTTTTCACGCCTTGGTGCGTTTTTCCGGATGTTTTGCCCGTTTTAGCGCACGGGCCGCGTGAAAAGTGGACGGGAGGGGCCAGTGCGACTTGTGCGGCCGGGAACAGGACGGCGGCCGGCTGCGGGCTGGGCGCACGGGCAGGATCCGGTGCACCCGAATCCGGTCCGGGCCACCCGCCCAGGGGCTAGCGGCCCGTGCTGATCTTGAAGACCGGGAAGCCGGGGGCGATGCCGGCCAGCTGCTCGTCACTGGCGTCCTTGGTGACGCCCTCGAAGAACCGGCCCACCTCCCAGCCCCACTTGCGCAGGTACTCGCGGAGCACTGGCGGCTTGTCCGCGTCGGCCAGCTCGGTGGCGGTGAACGGCTCGGCCCGGCGGCCGACCCGCAGCTCGCCCGATCCCGACACGCGGATGTTGCGCACCCACTGGGCCTGGCCGCGCGGCGCGACCAGGTAGCGCTGCCCGCTCACGGTGAGCAGGTTGACCGGCGTGGTCCGCCACTCCCCCGACTTGCGGCCGCGCACGGCCAGCACCCGGGAGCCGTAGATGCTGATCCCGGCCCGGGTCAGCGCGGCGACCGTGTTGTTGAACAGGCGGTCCATACCGGTCGGCTGGACGTACCGCTGCTGCGGGGTGGCGTTCATCGCATTCTCCTCTTAGCTCGGAGAGCACCGCTCTCGTCTAAGATCAGTATGCACGTACTGGCGTTCAGAATCAAGAGCAGTGCTCTCGAATTTGACGGTCAGTCTCTAGAGATCGGCCAGCAGCGCGACCCGGGCCCGCAGGATGGCCCGGGTGGAGGCCACGCTGCTGAACTCATCGGGCTGTCCCGGGCACTCCCCGGCGGCGATGGCCCGTTCCGCCCGGCGCCGCGCGTCCGCCGCACTGATCATCTCAAACGTCATGCCGGGATCCGCGGCGGCCATCGCCTCGGTGCGGGCCAGCACGTCGCTGGCCTCGCCCACCCAGACGTTCTTGATGCCGCCGCCGCACGAGTGATCGAGCAGCAGCGAGACCACGTGCCGGCCGGCCGGGTACTCGAAGCTCATCGTCACCGCTTCCTGTATCCCCCGGTCATCCCCGTACCGCCAGCACTCGCGCACCTCCGGCGTGCCCAGGCCGGCCGCCCAGGCCGGGTCCGGCACGTCCTTGGCGGCCAGCCGGCCCGCCGCCGCCGCGGCCTCGGCCCGCAGCTCAGCCCAGCCCAGCGCGCTCAGCACGCGCAGGATGGCCAGCGCCTCGGGGCCGCCGCTGCGCTCCGCGGCGGGCACGATGGCCTGCGCAGCCGGGCTGCGCACGCCGCCCAGCGCGGCCAGGATGTCCGAGCCCCACAGCTCCGCTTCCAGCGGGCTGGCGATCTCGGCCAGTACCATCCGGGCCTCGGTGAGCACGGCGGCGAACGCGTCATCCGGCGATGACCGGCCAAACACGGCATCAAGGTCCAGGTCACCGGACATGACTGCGGCCCAGGGCGGAATCGTATTCCAGGTCCATGCCGGGCATCCTGCCACGGCCGCTGACATGATGGGCTGGAACCGCAGGAGGTACCGTGCCGCCAACCGCACGATGGGGCATCACTCTGCCGCTGACCGAGACGCCGCTGCCCGCCCAGCGGGAGCTGGTCGCGGCCCTGCCCGGGCTGGGCTACACCGACGCCTGGTCCGCGGAGGTCAACGGATCAGACGCGTTCACCCCGCTCGCGCTGGCCGCCGGGTGGGCCCCCGGGCTGCGGCTGGGCACCGCGATCGCGGGCATCTACAACCGCGGCCCGGCGCTGCTGGCGATGAACGCGGCCACCGTGGCCGCGCTCGCGCCCGGCCGGTTCGTGCTCGGCATCGGGGTGTCCTCCCCGGTCGTGGTGACCGCGTGGAACGGCGTCCCGCTGGACCGGCCGTACCAGCGGGCCCGGGACACGCTGCGGTTCCTCCGCCCCGCGCTGGCCGGCCAGAAGGTCAGCATGACCGGCGACACGTTCAGCGTGACCGGGTTCCGGCTGGCCACGCCGCCGGACCCGGCGCCAGCCCTGGCCCTGGCCGCGCTCCGCCCGCAGATGATCGCGCTGGCCGCCGAGCTGGCCGACGGGGCCATCACGAACTGGCTGGCCGCGTCCGACGTGCCCACGGTGCGGGCGGTGGCCGGGCCGGGCTGTGAGCTGATCGCCCGGATCTTCGTCTGCCCCACGCCGGACGCGGACGCGGCCCGGCAGATCGGCCGCCGGCTGATCGCCACCTACCTGACCGTGCCCGCTTACGCCGCGTTCCACGACTGGCTGGGCCGCGGCCCGCGGCTGCGCGCCATGCAGCAGGCCTGGGCGGCGGGCGACCGGAAGGGCGCGCTGGCCGCCATCGACGACAAGCTGGTGGACGAGCTGCTGGTGCACGGGTCGCCCGGCCAGTGCCGGGAACGCATCGCGGAGTACCAGGCCAGCGGGCTGGACACGCCGGTGATCGCGATCGTGCCCGGGCCCGGCGTGGACGAGGCCGGGGCGATCCGGCAGCTCGCGCCCCGCTGACCATCCTGGTCCGGCCGGATCATGCCGGACCAGACCGGATCAGGACATCAGGCCGGACCATGCTGGGACCGGCAGGTCACCGGACGCCGGGCAGCTCACCAGACCCCGGGCAGCTCCTCGCCGTACCACGACTGGATCAGCTGGTGCGCGATGGACACCGGCGGCGGCAGCAGCACCTCGCGGGCGGCCAGCGCGGCGCGCAGTTCGTCCCGGCTGAACCAGCGCGCCTCGGCGATCTCCTCGTCGTCCACCCGGAGGTCGAGCGGGCCGCTGGCCACCGCGCGGAAGCCGAGCATCAGGCTCTGCGGCATCGGCCACGGCTGGCTGCCCACGTAGCGGACCTGGCTGACCACGATCGAGGTTTCCTCGGCCACCTCCCGGGCCACCGCCTGCTCGGCCGATTCGCCCGGTTCCACGAAGCCCGCCAGGATGGACACCCGGCGCTCCGGCCAGCGCTTGTTTCGGGCCAGCAGGCACCGGTCGTCCAGGTCGGTGACCAGCATGATGACCGCCGGGTCGATGCGCGGGAAGTGCTCGCTGCCGTCGCTGGGGCAGCGCCGCGCGTGGCCGGCCGCGATGGGCTGGGTCGGCGTGCCGTCGCGCGGGCAGTGCGTGTGGCTGACGTGCCAGTTGGCCAGCGCCACCGCGTGGGTGAACAGCCCCGCGTCCCGGTCGCCGAGCAGCGCGGCCGCCTCGCGCAGCCCGGCTGGGCGCACCCCTGGCGGCTGCCGCTTGAGCCAGGCCGCCTGCTCCGTCACGGTCTGCTGCTCGGCCGCTGGCTCGGCTGGGTCCGGGTCCGCGCCGTGCGTCTCCAGCCAGCCGGGCGGGCCGAGCACGCCGAAGTAGGTCACCCCGGCGTCGTCCACGCCGAGCAGGAATTGCAGCCCTTCGGGCGCGTCGTCCGGCCCGACCAGCACCAGCTCGGCGTCCTGGTCGCCGAACCGGACCAGCGCCCGGCCCTGGTCCAGCACCAGCACCCGGGTGCGCGGGTCGGCCCACGCCGCGGCCAGCCACTCGGTGTCGCCGCGGCGCGCGCTCATCCGGTCCACCGTGCCCCGGGCCAGCACGAAGCCACCCAGCTCTGCCGCGTACTCCTCGGCTGGCCCCGCGGTCTCCCCGGCGGCGCTCACTCTGCCTCCCAAAACGTTCGCGCCGTCCGGCAGGAAAGACCCCACCGGCCACTCGGCCGGGCCTGACGGCCCAGCCTCGCTAGTCGGTACCGGACGGCGCTCACTGGGGGCCGCGCCCGGCCAGCTCGTCCCACAGGTAGGCGATGGCCTCCGCCCCCTTGAGCAACAGGTCCATCTCCACCTTCTCGTTGGGCGCGTGGATCCGGTCCTCGTCCAGCCCGACCGCGACAAAAACCAGCGGCGCACCCAGGATGTCGGCCAGGTCCGCTTCCGGACCGCTGCCGCCTTCCCGGGTAAACAGCACTTCTTTACCGAACGCTCGTTCCATCGACCGTCTCGCCGCCTGCACGGCCGGTGCGTGGATGGGGGAGAAGCACGGCCGGACCCCGGGGCCGCCGAACGTCACGCGTGGCCTCGATGCCGGGCGGGGTGTGCGCCGCCACGTACTCCCGGAGCGCCGCCGCCACGTCCGCGGGCTCCTGGTCGGCGACCAGCCGGAACGTCACCTTGGCGTGCGCCTCCCGGGGCACGATGGTCTTGGCGCCCGGGCCGGTGTGCCCACCCCACATGCCGTTGACCTCCGCGGTGGGCCGGGCCCAGATGCGCTCCAGCGTGCTGTACCCGGCTTCCCCGCTGGCCGCCTGGCTGTGCCCCGCGTCGGCCAGCCAGGCCTTCTCGTCGAACGGCAGCCGGGCGAACAGCTCCCGCTCGGCGCTGGTCAGCGGCAGCACGTCGGCGTAGAACCGGGGCAGCGTGACCCGGCCGTCCGCGTCGTGCAGGCCGGCCAGCAGCGCGGCCAGTGCGTGCAGCGGGTTGGGCACGCCGCCGCCGAACGAGCCGGAGTGCAGGTCCCGCTCCGGGCCGCGCACGTCGATCTGGGCGTCGACCAGGCCGCGCATCCCGGTGCACATGGACGGCACGTCCGCGGCCCACATCGTGGTGTCGGAGATCACGATCACGTCGCAGCCGAGCTGGCCGGCCTGGCGGCGCAGCAGGTCGGCGAAGTGCGGCGAGCCAGACTCCTCTTCCCCCTCGATGAGGAACTTGAGCGACACCGGCGGCGCCTGCCCGGGCCGCGCCGCCCGCGGCCAGGCAGGCGCGCAGCGCCCAGGGTGTGCAGCAGCACCTGGCCCTTGTCGTCCGAGGCGCCCCGGCCGAGCAGCTGGCCGTCCCGCTCGCACCGGCTGGAACGGCGGGCGAGTCCCACTCCTCCAGCGGCTCGACCGGCTGCACGTCGTGATGCCCGTAGACCAGCACGGTGGGCGCGGCCGGGTCGGCCGCGGGCCAGTGCGCGAACACGGCGGGCGCGCCCGGCGCGCCGGGCTGCCCGGTCTCCCAGATCTCGCACCACCGGGAACCCGGTGCCGGACAGGTGGGCGGCCAGCCACTCGGCCGAGGCCCGGACGTCGTCACGGTGCGCCGGGTCGGCCGAGATGGACGGGATGGCCAGCCACTCGGAGAGCTGGCGGAAGAACTCCCGCGCCTGGCTGTCGATGTATCCGGCTGCTTCCATGAACGGTGGCCCTCCCGCCGTCGGCGCTACTACCACAGGAGCAAGCCCGCCCGGGCCGATGCCAGAAATCCACCTCGGGCATGACGACCCGGCCGGGCAGTTCGTCATAGCGTGGTGACACATGACGCTACCGCTGACTCGCCCGCCACGCGGCGGCGGGCAGGACACCGGGCCGCGCGGGGTGCGCTGGCGGTACTGGGTGTCGCGGGCCGCTGCGCTCGCCCGGCGCCGGGCCGCCGCGCTGTGCGCGGCGGTCGAGTATGAGTGGCCGGCTGCGCTGCTGGTCGCGTGCGCCCTGTTCGCCTGCGCGGTCGCCGCGATCAGCGCGGCCGCGCCGCAGCGGCTCTGGGGCGGGCTGGCCGCCTGCTCCTACGGCCTGGCCGCGCTCGTCGCGCTGGCCGGGCGGCGCCGCGGGCTGCCGGTGGCCATGGCCATCAGCGTGGCCGGGGCCGCACTGATCCCGCTGGCCTGGATGGCCTCGACCCGGATGGGCCAGCCCGAGGTCAGCGTGGTCATCCGGTCGGCCGAGCTGTTTCTGCACCAGGGCACCCCGTACGAGCGCGCGGGCGCCATCGCCGCCGCGCACGGCCCGTACGCGTACAACCCGTACCTGCCCGCGCTGGCGTTCTTCGGCCTGCCGCACGCCTGGTTCGGCGGCGGGCTGCTCACGCGACCCGCGGGTGTGGTTCGGCGTGGTGTTCCTGGCCGGGTTCGGCACCGCGCTGAAGGTCAGCGGCGTGCGGCGGCCGTGGCTGTGGGCGTGGTGGTCACCGCCTCGCCGATCATCGCCTACCCGCTCAGCACCGGCGGCGACGACCTGCCCGTGCTCGCGCTGATCTGCCTCGGCCTGGCATTGCTCCGGCCCAGCGCTGGCTGGGCCCGTGCCGGACAGGACGGTGCGCCTGGCCTCAGCACGCAACGGGTCATCCTGGCCAGCCTCGCCCTGGGCCTGGCCGCGGCCATGAAGGCCACCGCCTGGCCCGCGCTGGCCGTGGCCCTGGCCCTGGTGGCGGCGCGCTGTGGCCGCCGCGCCGCGGCCACGCTGGTGCTGGTCACGCTGTGCGTGCCGCTCGCGGTGGACGGCCCGGTGCTGTTCGCCCAGCCCGCCTCGGTGGTGTCCAACACGATCCTGTTCCCGCTCGGCCTGACCAAGATCAAGAGCCCGGCGGCCACCCCGCTGCCCGGCCACCTGATGGCCGAGACGTGGTCCTGGGGGCACTACGCCGCGATCGGGCTGATCCTGCTGGCCGGCCTGGCCATCGCGGTCTGGCTGGTCGTGGCGCCGCCGCGGGACGAGCGCGCGGCCGGGTGGCGGCTGGTCATCGGGGTCACCCTGATGTTCGCGTTCGCCCCGGCCAGCCGGTTCGGCTACATCGTCTACCCGCTCGGCCTGGCCGCCTGGCTGATGCTGAGCAGCCTGCCGTCCCTGGCCGGGTCACCGCCTCCCGCCCGCTGGACGCCGCAGTGGCCGCCAATCCACCGGGCAGGTTCGTAGCCATAATGATGACCATGATTGCCGCGTTCTCGATCACCCCGCTCGGGGTCGGCGAAGGAGTCGGCAGCTACGTGGCCGACGCGGTCCGGGTAGTCCGGGACAGCGGGCTGCCGAACCGCACCGACGCCATGTTCACCACCGTCGAGGGCGACTGGGCCGAGGTGATGGACGTGATCAAGCGGGCGGTGGACGCGGTGGCCGCCCAGGCGCCCCGGGTCAGCCTGGTGCTCGAAGGCCGACCTGCGGCCCGGCGTGACCGACGGGCTGACCAGCAAGGTGGCCACGATCGAACAGCATCTCCGGGACTGAGCCCAGCCCGCCAGGTCAGCTCGCGGCCGCCGGGACCTGCTCGATCAGCGCGGCCAGGCCCGCCTCGTCCAGCAGGTCGGCCGGGCGCAGCGTGAGATCCTGCCGCACGTAGTAGAACGCGGCCCGGACCTGGGCGGTGCGCACCCCGGCCAGCTGCGCCCAGGCCAGCCGGTAGGCGGCCAGCTGGACCGCGGCCGCCTGATGTTCCGCGGCCGAGCCGGGCGGCTGGCCGGTCTTCCAGTCGACCACGTCGAACCTGCCGTCCGCGCGCGTCGCCGAACACCGCGTCGATCCGGCCGCGGACGGGCCGTCCGGCGATCAGCGTCTCGAACGGGACCTCCACCTCGGCCGGCCAGCGGTTGCCCCACTCCCCCGCCTCGAACCGGTCCCGCAGCGCGGCCAGGTCGTCCGCGTCGCCGTCGGCCAGGTCGTCGGCCGGGTCGTCAGCCGCGCCGAGCAGGTCATCCGGGTCGATCAGCCGCTGCTGGCTGAACCGCTCCTCCAGCCAGCGGTGAAAGGCGGTACCGCGGCGCGCCTGCGGGGCGGGCGGCCTGGGCATCGGCCGCCGGATCTGCTGGGCCAGCTCGGCCGGGTCACGGGCCATCAGGACCAGCGAGGACACCGACAGCCGGCGGCGGCAGCCAGACGGCCCCGGCGGCCTCTGACCGCCGCTCCTCCCGCTCGGCCAGCAGCAGCCCGGTGTCGGTGGCCCAGGCCGCCATCAGCGCGCGGTCTTCGTCGGTCAGCCGGCCTCCTCGGCCAGCCGGGCCTCCCGGCCAGCCGCGCCGTCCGGCCGGTCCGGCCGGCCGCCGCGGCCGGCTGGCCGCGGGCCGCGCCGCCGGCCGCCGCGGACTCGGACCAGGCCGGCCGCTTCCCGCACCGCGTCGTACCCGGCCCCTGCGGGGTCGGCCGGCCAGCTGGCCGCGGGCGGCTCGGCCAGCACCGGGTTCTCCGCGCCGTCCTCGGGTGGCGGCGCCCACTGCGCCACCATGCCGGCCCCGGCTTCGCATGCCGTCCGCACCTCGGTCAGGAACGCCGACGGGCCGAGCGGAGACGCCGCGTCACCCCACCAGTAGCCGCTGCAGGCCAGCCAGAACGCGGCCCGGGTGGTGGCCACGTAGGCCAGCCGGCGTTCTTCACCCAGGTCCCGGGCCGCGCAGGCGGCGCCGAACGCGGCCACCGAGTCCGCGGTCAGGTCGGCCAGGGCAGGCAGGTCAGCCGCGTCGCCGCGCAGGCCGAACGGGAGCAGCCGGGCGTTCTCCGTCCACCGGCTGGCGTACCTCGGCTTGGCCGGGAAGACCTGCGCCTTCTGGCCGGCCGCCAGCCCGGGCACGACGACCGCGGCCCACTGCAGCCCTTTGGCCGCGTGCACCGTGGCCAGGGTGACGCTGTCGCTGTCGCCGACCCGGCCGGCTTCCAGGCCGAATTCCTCCTCCTCGGCCGCGGTCAGGTAGGCCAGGAACGCGCCCAGCGTCGGCTCGTCCTGGTCTCCCGGCGAAGGCGGCCGCGGCGTCGGCGAACGCGTCCAGGTCGGCCCGGGCGCTGGCCGGGTCGCGGCCCGGCCGTGCGGCCACCTCGATGTCCAGCCCCAGCATCCGCTCGACCTCGCCGACCAGGTCCGGCAACGGCCGGGCCACCCGGGAACGCAGGTCGCGCAGTTCCGCGCCGAGGGCGGCCAGCCTGGTGTGCCCGGCCGGTGAATAGCCGGCCGGGTCGCCCAGGTCGTCCAGCGCCTCGACCAGGCTGCCCGGGTCCGCGGTGAGGTCGGTGATGGCCTTGGCCAGCGCGTCAGCCCCGTCCGGGACGGCCACGCGTCCGGCTCCGGCTGGGCGGCGCTGGACTGGGCAGCGCTGGACTGGCCAGCAGTGGACTGGGCAGCAGTGGACTGGCCGGGCTGGGCCGGCGCAGTTCCCGGGTCAGTGCCCGGGCCCGCCGGCCGAGCGCGACCAGGTCCCGCGGGCCGATCCGCCACCGTGGGCCGGTGAGCAGCCGGGCCAGCGGGCTGGACGCGCCCGGGTCGTGCAGTACCCGGAGGGTGGCCACGATGTCGGCCACCTCGGGCACGGTCAGCAGCCCGCCCAGGCCGACCACCTCGACCGGGATGCCGCGCGCCTCCAGCGCGGCGCGCAGCGCCGGAAACTGGGCGCGCTTGCGGCAGAGCACGGCGATGTCGCGGGGATGCACCCCGTCAGCCCGGCCGTCCGGCCACGGCTCGCCGTCCGGGGCGAGCCCGGCGGGCAGCGCCAGCAGCGTCGCGACCTGCAGCGCCACCCAGTCCGCCTCGGCCGCGGCGGTCTCGGTCAGCGCGCAGATCGACCCGGCCGCGCCCGGCCCGGTCCGGCGGCGGCACCAGCCGCGGCACCTCGGGGGCGGCCGCGCGCAGCCCTTCCTGCAGCACGGCCGCGACGTCGAGCACCCGGCCGGTGTTGCGGAAACTGGTGGACAGCATGCGGACTGGCGCCGGCGGGCCGCCTGCCCCCGCTCGCCGGCAGCGGCGCGGCCGCCGCCCGCACCGGGAAGTCGCGGCCGAACCGGCGCAGGTTGCCCGCGCTGGCCCCGCGCCAGCCGTAGATGGACTGGCACGGGTCGCCCACCGCGGTCACCGGGTGACCGCCGCCGAACAGGGCCCGCAGCAAGACCAGCTGGGCGTGGCTGGTGTCCTGGTACTCGTCCAGCAGCACCACCTGATACCGGCTGCGCTCGGCCGCGCCCACCTCGGGATGCGCGGCCGCGATCCGCGCGGCCAGCGCCACCTGGTCACCATGGTCGATGACCTCGCGCTCGGCCTTGGCCCGCGCGTAACCGGCCACCATCGGCAGCAGCTGCTCCCGGGTCCGCTGGCAGTCCAGGATCTTGCGCACCGTGGCGGGCAGCCGGCCGCCGCGCGGCGTGCCCGGCAGCGCGGCGGCCTGCGCGTCCAGCCACTCCCCCACCGCGGCCACCTCGTCCGGCGTGCGCAGGTGCTCGGCCAGCTCACCGGCCAGCATCAGCACGGCGGCGGTGACCGCTGGCGGCGACCAGCTGACCGCGTCCATCGGGCCGCCGTAGCCGGCCACCACCCGGGCCGCGATCTGCCAGGCCACCGCGGGGGTGATGAGCCGGAGCGTCGGCTCCAGCGCCTCGCGCAGCGCGTGGTCGGTGACCAGCCGGGCCGCGTACGCGTGGTAGGTGGACACCACCGGCTCACCGTCCAGGCCGGGCTCGCCGTCGGTGAGCCTGGAGCCCGGCCTGGCGCAGGCCGTCCAGCCGGGCCCGGACCCGCTCCCCCAGCTCTCCCGCGGCCTTCCTGGTGAAGGTCAGCCCGAGCACCCGCTCCGGCCGGACCATGCCGTTGGCCACCAGCCAGACCAGCCGGGCCGCCATGGTCTCGCTCTTGCCCGAGCCGGCCCCGGCGATCACGGCCAGCGGCTGCGCCGGGGCGGCAGATCACCGCGGCCTGCTCGGCGGTCGGCTCGGCCAGCCCGAGCAGCCGGGCCAGCTGGGCCGGGCGTGTAGGTCATGGGGTCACCTGGCCACCGTCGGGGTGCACCGGGCAGCAGGACCGGACCGGGCACACCCGGCAGCCCGGGTTGGCGGTAGCCCCGAACACCGGGCCGGTCATCCCCTCGGCCACCGTCTCGACCAGGCTGGCCGCCCAGCCCGGGTCGGCATCGTCGGCCAGCGCGCGCTGCCGCTGCACCTTGACCTCGGCCTTCAGGCCCGCCTTGCCGACCTGCACCAGTTCCGCGCCACCCGGGTCGGTCAGGCCGAACCGCTCGAACGCGCCGAGCAGCACGGCCAGCTGGTACACGCCGAGCTGGGGATTGCGGTCCAGGTCCGCGTCGGCGGGCCGGCCCGAGCCGGTCTTGAGGTCAACGATGACGCCGGCCCCGTGGTCATCGCGCTCCAGCCGGTCCACCCGGCCGGTGATCTCGACCTGGCCGATCCGCACCTTGAGCGCCTGCTCGACCGCGACCAGCTCCCGGGGGTTGGTCCGGTGCCAGGCCAGGAACTTGGTCACCATCCGGTGCGCGAGTTCCCGCTGCTTGCCGCTGTACCAGGCGCTGCCGAAGTCCAGGTGATGCCAGATCTCGTCGATCCGCTCGCCGATGCCCGCCTCGTCGGTGCCCTCGGCGGCCAGCACCGCGGCGGCGTGGATCACCGTGCCGAGATGCCGCAGCACGTCCGTGCCGCCCGCGCCGGCCGCCGCTTCCAGCAGCCAGCGCAGCCCGCACTTGGTGAACGACTCGACCTGCGACGGTGACAGTTTGATGATCCCGCCAGCCAGCGGGCCGGGGTCGGACAGCGTGCTGAGCGCGTACCAGTGCCGCGGGTGGGCGCCGCGCACCCCGGCGGCGGCCAGCCTGGCCAGCTGGGCGGCGGCCGCCTGGCGCACCGGCATGGGCCGGTCCGGGTCGGCAGCGGCCCGGCGCAGCTCCGCGGTGAGCGCGGGCAGCGACAGCCAGTGCCGCCCGGCCGCCGCGACCTGCTCGATGGCGATCTGGTCGCCGGCCAGCTCGGCCAGGAACCGGGACGGCCGCTCATCGGTGTCATTGCCACCCGCCGCCGTGACCACCAGCGTGTGCCGGGCCCGGGTCACCGCGACGTAGAACAGCCGGCGCTCCTCGTGCAGCAGCTGGGAGGCCAGCGCGGCCGCGGCGGCGTCGTCGCCCGCGCCGCCCGCCTGGGCCCGGCCGGCCGCCGCCTCGACCAGCTCGTCCATGCCCAGCAACGAGGAGCGCATCCGCAGGTCAGGCCAGCTGCCTTCCTGCACGCCGGCCACCACCACCAGGTCCCATTCCAGGCCCTTGGACCGGTGCGCGGTGAGGATGCGCACCGCCTCGCCCTGCGGGGCGCGGTCGGCCAGCGTGTCACCGGGAATCTCCTGGCCGCCCAGGCTGTCCAGGAACAGCCAGGGCGAGCCGGGTGGCAGCCGGGCCGCGAAGCGGGCCGCCGAGTCGAACAGCGCGACGACCGCGTCCAGGTCACGGTCGGCCGCCTCACCGCGGGAACCGCCCGCCGCGCTGGCCGCCTGCCAGACCGGGCCGAGCCCGGACCGCTGCCAGACGGCCCAGAGCACCTCGTACGCGGTGCCCGGCGCTACTCCCTCGTCCGCGGCGCCGTCTGTGCGCGGTACGCCGGGCCAGTTCGAGCAGCGCGGCCACCCGCCGGGCCGCGTCCACCGCGGGCCCGCCGACCAGGTCGAGCTGCCGTGGATCGCGCAGCGCGCTGGCCAGCGGGCGCGGCCCGGGCGGCTGGCCCGCCGCGGTGTCCGCGGCGTGCAGCGCCCGGCGCAGCCGGCGCAGGCCGAGCGCGTCGGTGCCGCCCAGCGGCCCGGTGAGCAGGTCCGCGGCGGTCTCCTCGTCGAGCGCGCCGGGCTGCAGCGCGCAGCGCAGCAGGGCCACTAGCGGCCGCGCCCCGGGCTCCGCGGCCAGCGGCAGCTCATCACCGGCCACCACGGCCGGCACGCCACCGGTGGCCAGCGCCCGGCGGAGCAGCGGAACCTGCTGCACAGCCGACCGGACCAGCACCGCCATCGATGACCAGGGCACGCCGTCCACCAGATGGGCCCGGCGCAGCGTGTCGGCGATGACCGCGGCTTCCTGGCTGGCACTGGCCGCGACGAGTATCCGGACGGTGCCTGGCGCCGCGCCCGGCAGCGGGATCAGGTCGCGGTGGCCACGGCCGGCCGCGGGCTGCGCTGGCCCGGCCTGGCCTGGGCCGGCCTGGCCTGGGCCGGCCTGGTCTGGCCCGGCCCGCGGCGCGGTCCGCAGGCCGGCTGCCGCCGGCAGCCGGCTGGCCACCCGGCGCGAGGCGGCCAGCAGCACCGGGCCGCTGCGGCGGCAGGTGCGCAGCGCGATGACGCTGGCCGGGCGGTCATCCGGGGTGCGGAACAGGTCGGGGAACCGGCCCATCGCGTGCGTGTCCGCGCCGCGGAACGCGTAGATCGACTGGTCCGGGTCACCGACCGCGATCAGCTCCCGGCCGTCCCCGGCCAGCGCGTGCAGCAGCGCTTCCTGGGCCGGGTCGGTGTCCTGGTACTCGTCCACCAGCACGACGTCGTACGCCTTGCGCTCGCGGTCCCGGGTACCGGCCCGGCTGAGCAGCGCCGCGGCCATCCGGACGATCTCGGCGTAGTCGTAAGCGGGCACTGGCGCCAGGTCGAACCGGGCGATGTACCGGTCCAGGAAGCCGCCCGCCGCGACCCAGTCGTCGCGGCCCTGCGCGCGGCCCAGCCGGGCCAGGCCCCGGCCGTCCAGCCCGCGCTCGGCCGCGCGGAGCAGGAAGTCACGCAGCTCGGTGGCGAAGCCGCGGGTGGCCAGCGCGGGCCGGAGCTGCCCCGGCCAGCGCCCGCTGGCCGGATCGCCGGGGGGTCGTCCCCCGGGGTCAGCACCGGCCTCGGCGCGCAGCATGCGGCGTACCTCCAGCAGCTGCTCCGGGCCGGACAGCAGCGTCGGCGGCAGGTCACCGGCCAGCACGAACTCCCGGCGGACCAGCGCGTAGGCGTAGCTGTGGAAGGTCAGCGCGAGCGGCTGCCGGGTGGTGCGGCGCAGCCGGGTGGTGATCCGCTCGCGCAGTTCCTGCGCCGCCTTGCGGCTGAACGTGAGCACCAGCACCCGTTCCGGGTCGATCTGCCGCTGGGTGATCCGTTCCACCACCGCTTCCACGATCGCGGTGGTCTTGCCGGTGCCCGGCCCGGCCAGCACCAGCAGCGGGCCGCCCGGATGGCTGACCACGGCCTGCTGCGCGGCGTCGAGGCGCAGGGCACCGGCCGGTGGCGCGGGCCGCCGCAGGAGCCGGTAACCGCCTGGCTGGTAGTCCATTTGGCATGCATTCCAGCAGAGGGCACCGACATCCGCAGCCGACTCGCCCGGGAGCGTTAGTCAAACCGGCCGGCGAGCGTAGGCCCGGAGGGCCTGCGCGAGTGGTCGGTGCAGATGCCAGCAACGCCAGCAAGCACCCGAAGCTTGAATAACGCGACCTTTGAAGACAAGCAGCGCTGGGGTTACCCGGTCGCCGGGGGCTGGCCGTCCCAGCGGGCCAGCCGCATGTCGATGCGCGGCGGCGCCCCGGTCCGGGACACCCGCAGCGGGGTGCCCTCCGCCTGGTAGGCGGCCAGCGCCGCCCGCTCGTGCCCGCGGAGCAGCGACCCGTCCGCGTGCACCACCCGCCACCACGGCGCGCTGCCGCCCCACAGCGCCATCACCCGGCCGACCTGGCGCGGGCCGCCCTGGCCCAGGTACTCGGCCACATCCCCGTAGGACATCACCCGGCCCGGCGGGATCAGGTCGGCAACGTCCAGCACCCGGCTGGCGAAATCGGGCAGCGTCCCCGGGTCGCGCGGGCCGGCTCCTCGGGTCAGCCTGGCTCCTCGGCGTCCGGCCAGCTGGCCTGCACCCGCGGGCCGGACCAGGCGGGCGCGGGCGGCCGGGGCGCGGCCGCGTGCTGGCCGCGGGACCCGGCCCGGCGCAGCGTGGCCAGCCCGGTGCCGGCGATCCCGGCCAGCGCCAGGCAGCCCAGCCCGGCCAGGCAGGCGGTGATCAGCCCGGTGGCCCCGCGCGGCCGGACCGGGACCGCCGGGACGGCCGCGCTGCCACCGCCGAAGTGCGTGCCGACCGGGAAGGCCAGCGGCAGGCCGGAGGTGGCCGGCCAGCCGCCCGGCCGCGGTCAGCGCGGCCGCGGCGTCCACGGCGCCGAAGCCCACCTTGTCGTCGTAGCCGCCGGGCGGCCGGTGCCGGGTGCTGGACGTGATGGCCCGGACGACCAGGGCCGGCGCCAGGCCGGGGTACCGGGCCTTGATCAGGGCGGCCACCCCCGCGGTCAGCGCACACGCCGGGCTTGTCCCGCTGACCAGCCAGTACTGCCCGTCCCGGCCCTGCGCGGGCACGTTGACCCCGGGCGCGGCCACCTGGACCGAGAGGTTGTCGCTGGAGAAGCCCGCGGCCGCGCCGCTGCGGGACACCGCGGCTACCCCGAGCACGCCGGGGTAGTCGGCCGGGAACGAGTACGGCGCCTGGCCTGACGCGCGGGCGCCGACCGATTCGCCGGAGTTCCCGGATGAGGCGACGACGACGACGCCGTGGTCCAGGGCGTTCTGCAGCGCGGTCCGGACCACCGCACTCGGCTCGCCGTAGCCCAGCGACATGCTGATCACGCTGACCTTGTGCTGCACCGCGTAGCCGATGGCCTGGGCCAGCGCGTGTCTGCACCCGGCTGTCCGACTCGTGCTGGTACGCGGCGTACCCGGGGTCTTTCCGGTCGGTGACCACCCGGATGGACAGCACCTTCGACCGCGGCGCGACGCCCATGATGCCGCTGCCGCCGCCGGCGTGCCCGTGCCCGGCGATGAGCGAGGCCATCCAGGTCCCGTGCACGCCCCAGTTCGGGTTGCTCATCGGCGTGTGCACCCCCGTCAGGTCGGGACCGGTGACGACCGACCCGGCCAGGTCGGACACGTTCGGGTTGACCCCGCTGTCGATCACCGCCACGGTCGCGCCCTGGCCCTCGGTCAGCTGCCACGCGGCGGGCGCGCCGACCGCGCTGAGCACCCACAGTTGCGCGTCGCGCACGGTATCCGCGCTGGCCGGTGCGGCGGCCACCGCCACGGACCAGGCCGTCAGGACGGCCGCGAGCAGGGTGGCCGCGAGCAAGCGGCCCGCCCGGGGGGACGACCCCCGGAACCCCCCGCGACCGCTGG
The DNA here is from genome assembly GCA_963757545.1 of uncultured Actinomycetes bacterium. Lineage (GTDB taxonomy): Bacteria > Actinomycetota > Actinomycetes > Streptosporangiales > Streptosporangiaceae > RYN-230. Next base: position 107,924 of record CAVWSA010000029.1, read on the forward strand.
CTCGGCAGGAACACGCCTGCGGCGCGCCCCCCTCGCCAGCCAGTGAGCGTTCAGCATGCTGGTCCGCCTGGGCAGTGCGGGGCGGCGGTATCGCGCCGAAGCCGGGCGCCGATCCAGGCCGATATCCCGTTGGCTACGCTCAGCATCTCGTCCTTGTCGTACGGATCGGCCGACTCGCGGACGTGATGCCGGCCATCCGCATAGCCGACCGTGGACATGATCAGGTACGGCCCGGCCGCGGTGGCCGAGGACAGCTGGCGGGCTGGGTCACCAAAACCGGCCACCAGGGTATGGCCGAACCGGACCGCGCGCACTCCGCTGCCCGGCGGCAGGTCATGCCCGGAACGGCTGGCCTGGCTCAGGCCGGGCAGCACGGCCACCCCGACGGTGACCGCGAAGGTGCCGGTGGAGTCCTGGTAGGTGGCCCGGAGCACCGCCTGGCAGCCGTGCCGGGCCAGCACCCGCCAGGCCGCCGGGTCGGTCGCCGCCTGGCAGGACGCCTGCCGGGCGATGCCGACCCGGCGCGCGTCCAGCCGCACCACGGTGCCGCTGTCCAGCGACGCCGCCGGAATCTGATACGGGATGCGGGCGGGGAAGATCCGCCCGGCGGGCCAGGTCCGCCAGCGCTTGCCCATCTCCCAGCCGACGATCTGCTGCTGCTGGGCGGGGCTGAACGTGCGCGGCAGCAGGTGCACGGCGACCGCGGCCACTGAGACGGCCAGGCCGGCCAGCGCGGCGATCAGGCCGGCCAGCAGCACCCGGTACCGCCACCGGGCCGGGCGGGGTGGCTGGACACGGGCCGCCGCAGGCCCGCTGCGCAGCGGGCTGCCCCAGTCGAGCGCATGGTCCGCGGCGATGTCCTCATCCGGCGCCGGGCTGCCGCCATCACCCAGACTTCCCGGACGCATTGCCACACCGGCATGGTACGGCGGCGGCAGGCCCGGTACCGGGCGCACCGCGAGGTTGGCCCGATAACGCCAGCCCGCAGCCGCCCGGCCGGGCGTCAGCAGGCCCGGCGCAGCACGGCTCAGTACGACGGCAGCGACGGGTCGACCTGGCTGATCCAGGCCAGCACACCACCGCCGACGTGCACCGCGTCGGAGAAGCCGGCGTTCTTCACGATGGCCAGGCATTCCGCGGAGCGCGCACCGGACTTGCAGTGCAGCACGACACGCCGGTCCTGCGGCAGCCGCTCCAGCGCGGCCCCGGACAGGAACTCGCCCTTGGGGATCAGCGTGGCACCGGGGATCGAGACGATCTCATACTCGTTCGGCTCGCGCACGTCCACCAGGAAGATCTTCTCGTCGGCGTCCAGCATCTCCTTGAGCTGCTGCGCGCTGATCGTCGATCCGGCCGCGGCCTGCTGCGCCTCCTCGGACACCGCGCCGCAGAACGCCTCGTAGTCGATCAGCTCGGTGATCGTCGGGTTCTTCCCGCAGACCGGGCACTCGGGGTCTTTCCTGACCTTGACCGAGCGGTAGGTCATCTCCAGTGCGTCGTAGATCATCAGCCGTCCGACCAGCGGCTCGCCGATCCCGGTGATGACCTTGATGGCCTCGTTGACCTGGATCGAGCCGATGGACGCGCAGAGCACGCCGAGCACGCCACCCTCGGCGCAGGACGGCACCATGCCGGGCGGCGGCGGCTCCGGGTAGAGGCACCGGTAGCACGGGCCGTACTCGGCCCAGAACACGCTGGCCTGGCCGTCGAAGCGGTAGATGGAGCCCCACACGTAGGGCTTGCCGAGCAGCACGCACGCGTCGTTGACCAGGTAGCGGGTGGCGAAGTTGTCCGTGCCGTCGACGATCAGGTCGTAGCCCGCGAAGACCTGCAGCGCGTTGTCGGAGTCGAGACGCTCCTCGTGCACGATCACGTTCACGTACGGGTTGATCTCGCGGATGCTGTCCCGGGCCGACTCGGCCTTGGGCCGGCCGATGTCGGACTGGCCGTGGATGATCTGGCGCTGCAGGTTCGACTCGTCCACCACGTCGAAGTCAACGATGCCGAGGGTGCCGACACCGGCCGCGGCCAGGTAGAGCAGCGCGGGAGAGCCGAGGCCGCCCGCGCCCACGCACGAGCACTTTGGCGTTCTTCAGCCGCTTCTGCCCGGTCATCCCGACATCCGGGATGATCAGATGGCGCGAGTAGCGGCGGACTTCGTCCACGGTCAGCTCAGCAGCCGGTTCGACCAGCGGTGGCAGCGACAAGGCAACTCTCCAAAGAAGGCAGGTCCAGGCCTGGCATGGTGGCCCAGCTTCACAGACAACCGAGTCCGGCCAGGCCACATTCCCCACCCTCGCCTGGCGCCGCAGACCATGATGGCGCACGATCGGGGGCCACGGAAGGACCGGCCCGGCGGGCCGCCGGAAATGTCACTGCCCGGCGGTACAAATCCTGGTACGGCGCAGAGCCCTTCCCCGGCCCTGCGCCGGGCTCGCGCCTCGTCGCTGACCGCCAGGAGGTTCCATGCCCACTCCGCCCGCACCACCGCCCGGCGGGCCGCCGGGCGCCCAGCCGGGTGACCGCCGGCCGTCCCGGCGGCCGTGCCCCAAGGTAGCCGGGCCGCCGCTGCCCGATCCAGCCGCGGTGCGGTTGCGTGCCGTGCCCGACTCGGCCCCGCCCTACGACGACGAGTTAGCCGCCGCGGCGGCCGCCTCCGGCCCGCGGCCAGCGCCGGCGGACCGCCCGGCCGCCGCCAGCGCGCCGGCTGAGCCTGCCGCCGGGAACGAGCCGCGGGCACCGGTTCGCCAGGCACCGGCTCGCCAGGCACCGGGCCGCCAGGCACCGGCTCGCCAGGCACCGGGCCAGCGGGCACCAGCCCAGGCGGGGACGGCCGCGGCCAGACGGCCTTGCCCGGCCAGTTCGCCCGGGTGCTGGTCGAGACGCTGGCTGGCACCCGGCCGCCGCGGCAGCTGACCAGCTGGACCACCGAGCGGGCCCGGTCCCGGATCCAGCGGATGGGGCCGTTGCTCACCGCAGGTCAGCGCCCGCAGCTGCGCCGGGTGGTGGCCCGGCGCCCGGCCGCGGACGTGATCGAGATGACCGTGCTGCTCAGCGTCGGCCCGCAGATCAGGGCGCTGGCCGTGCGGCTGGAGCACACCGCCCCGCGGCCGGCCTCGCTGGGCCGCCCGACCCGCCCGGGCAAATGGCTGTGCACTCAGGTCGAGGCGGCGTAGCCGCCCGGACCCGGGCGGCCGGCCAATCAGCCGCCGGACCGGTTGCGCGGGTCCCCGTGGCAGCGCTTGTACTTGCGGCCAGAGCCGCACGGGCACATGTGCGTTGCGGCCGACCCGGCTGAACGGGTCGCCCGAGGAGGTCTTGTCGGCCCGCTGCTCCACCTGGCCCGGGCCGTCCGCGGACGGCGCGCTGTACTGCAGCTGGGCCGGGCGCTTCGGGCGCTGCAGCCCCGGCGCCACGACCGGCCCGTCGTCCTCGGGGCTGGCTGGTGCGGGCGCGCCGGCCCGCGGTGCGGCGCTGGCCCGGCCGCGCCCCGCGGCCCGGGACCGGCGCGACCGGCTGGCCGGCTGCTGCTGCGCTGGTGCTGGCTGGCTGGGCGCCGACTGGCCATTGCCGTCCGGCGCGGGCTTGGCGTGCGCGCCACCCGGGCCGCCCGGCTTGGCATGCGCGCCGGTGGGGGCGGGGCCGGTGGCTACCGCGCCGTCGGCCGCTTCCTCGACGATCGGGTTCTCCTGCACCTCGACCTGGAGGTTGAACAGGTTGCCGACCGACTCTTCCTTGATGCCCTCCATCATGGCGCCGAACATGTCGTAACCCTCGCGCTGGTATTCGACCAGCGGGTCACGCTGCGCCCAGGCGCGCAGGCCGATGCCCTCGCGCAGGTAGTCCATCTCGTAGAGGTGCTCGCGCCACTTGCGGTCCAGCACGGAGAGCACGACCCGGCGCTCCAGCTCGCGCATGATCTCCGGGGTCAGCTCCTCCTCGCGCCGGTCGTAAGCCTGCTGCGCGTCCACCCGCAGCGTTTCCACCAGGAACTCCTGGGACAGCGCGGACTGCTCGCCGCCGGCCTCCTCGATCACCTCATCGGTGGTCAGCGTGGGGTGGTACAGCGCGCGCAGCGCCGTCCACAGCTGGTTCAGGTCCCACTCCTCGGCGAAGCCCTCGCCGGTCGCCCCGGTGACGTAGCCCTCGACGACCTCGTCGATCATCTCCCGGATCTGCTCGTGCAGGTCCGCGCCCTCCAGTACCCGGCGCCGCTCCCCGTAGATGACCTTGCGCTGCCGGTTGAGCACGTCGTCGTACTTGAGCACGTCCTTGCGGATCTCGAAGTTCTGCTGCTCGACCTGGGTCTGCGCAGACCGGATGGACCGGGTCACCGCCTTGGACTCGATCGGCACGTCCGGCGGCGTCTTCAGCCACTCCATGAAGTGGGCGACCTTGTCCGCGTTGAACATCCGCATCAGGTCGTCTTCCAGGGACAGGTAGAACCTGGACAGCCCGGGGTCGCCCTGACGGCCGGACCGTCCGCGCAGCTGATTGTCGATCCGGCGCGACTCGTGCCGCTCGGTGCCCAGCACGTAGAGGCCGCCCGCGGCCACCACTTCCTCGTGCTCCTCGGCCACCGCCGCCTTGGCCTTGTCCACCGCCTCGGACCAGGCGGCCTCGTAGTCCTCCGGCGTATCCACCGGGGACAGCCCGCGCTGGTGCAGCTGGACGTCGGCGATGAAGTCGGGGTTGCCGCCGAGCATGATGTCGGTACCGCGGCCGGCCATGTTGGTGGCTACGGTGACCGCGCCCTTGCGCCCGGCCTGGGCGACGATGGCCGCCTCCCGCTCGTGGTACTTCGCGTTGAGCACCTCGTGCGGCACGCCGCTCCGCTTGAGCAGCACCGACAGCATCTCGGACTTCTCCACGCTGGTGGTGCCGACGAGTACCGGCTGGCCGGCCTCGTGCCGCTCCTTGATGTCCTCGACGACCGCCTCGAACTTGGCCGCCACCGTCTGGTAGACCACGTCCGCCTGGTCGTCGCGGATCATCGGCTTGTTGGTCGGGATCGGCACCACGCCGAGCTTGTAGATCTGCGCGAACTCGTTGGCCTCGGTCATCGCCGTACCGGTCATCCCGGCCAGCTTGTCGTAGAGCCGGAAGTAGTTCTGCAGGGTGATCGTGGCCAGCGTCTGGTTCTCGTTCTGGATCTGCACGCCTTCCTTGGCCTCGATGGCCTGATGCATGCCCTCGTTGTACCGGCGGCCGTGCAGCATCCGGCCGGTGAACTCGTCCACGATCAGGACCTCGCCGTTGACCACGACGTAGTCCTTGTCCTTCTTGTACAGCTCCTTGGCCTTGATGGAGTTGTTCAGGAAGCTGACCAGCGGGGTGTTGACCGGGTCGTACAGGTTGTCGATGCCGAGCCAGTCCTCGACCTTCTCCACCCCGGACTCGAGGATGCCGACGGTCTTCTTCTTCTCATCGACCTCGTAATCACCCTCGCCGTCCTCGCCGCGGCGCAGCCGGGGTGCGATCTTGGCGAACTCGGTGTACCAGCGGGCGCTCTGCTCGGCCGGCCCGCTGATGATCAGCGGCGTCCGGGCCTCATCGATGAGGATCGAGTCAACCTCGTCCACGATCGCGAAGTTGTGCCCGCGCTGCACGCACTCTTCCAGGCTCCAGGCCATGTTGTCGCGCAGGTAGTCGAAGCCGAACTCGTTGTTGGTGCCATAGGTGATGTCGGCCTGGTACTGCTGGCGGCGCTCCTCGGGCGGCATCTGGGCCAGGATCACCCCGACCTCCAGGCCGAGGAAGTGGTGCACCCGGCCCATCCACTCCGAGTCACGCTTGGCCAGGTAGTCGTTGACGGTGACGACGTGCACGCCCTTGCCGGTCAGCGCGTTCAGGTAGGCGGGCAGCACCGAGGTCAGCGTCTTGCCCTCGCCGGTGCGCATCTCGGCGATGTTGCCCAGGTGCAGCGCTGCGCCGCCCATCAGCTGCACATCGAAGTGCCGCTGGCCCAGCGTGCGCTGGGCCGCTTCGCGGACCGTGGCGAACGCCTCGGGGAGCAGCTCGTCCAGGGCCTCGCCGTCGGCGTGCCGCTGCCGGAACTCGTCGGTCATCGCGCGCAGTTCCGCGTCGCTCAGCGCGGCGAAGTCCTCCTCGATCGAGTTGACCTGATCCGCGATCCGCTTGAGACGGCGCAGGGTCCTGCCCTCGCCTGCGCGAAGGACACTGTCAATGATGACTGGCACTTCTTGTCGCGCTCCTCGCGGATCATGGCGGGCACCCACCGGTGCCTCATCGTCACTGTCATGGTAGGCGAGACCGGCAACGAAACCGAGCCGCACGCGTGCACCTGGATCGGATCGTTGCCCAGCCGGAACTCACGGATCTGGGCATTCCAGGGGGCCGGGCGCGGGTCGCGTGGCGCTTCCGCCACAATATGGGGAAAGCGCGGGCCGCGCGACCGGGATACCGGACGTGGGATACTACGGCCAGCGGATGACGAGAGGAGCAGCGCCCATGGCGGACCAGGTGGGAACGGACATCAAGTCCGGTGCCCAGCCGGACGGCGGCGCGCTCCCCGGGACGACGGGGGAACGCGACGCAGTCACCGCGTCCGGCCCCCGGCCCGGTTACTACGAGCCGTTCCACGGCCGCCCGGTGTCGTGGGTAGCGGTGAGCATCATCATGGTTGGCTTCGTGGTCGGCGGCCTGGCGCTGATCTTCGGGCCGACCTGGTGGCTGTTCTGGGTCTCGATCGGGCTGGTCGTGGTCGGTGGCCTGGTCGCCCTGTCCACCGACATCTTCGAGGACTGGTATTAGGCCGGCGCAGCAGCCTGACCGTCGCCGGTGAGGCGGGGCCCGCCGCAGGCGGGTGCTCGCCGAGCCGGCGTTCGGCGCGAAGCGGCGATCGGGGGGTTCCGGGGGGTCGTCCCCCCGGGCTAACACTGTCGGTGCCCCGGGCTAGGCTCCCCGTTTGTGGTGACCACTCTCGAGCCGGCTGCGGAGCTGTCGCTGTCCGCCGACGAGGCCCGGCTGATCACGCTGCGCGCCCAGGGCTTTCTCGGCGCGGACGGCCGCCGCGGCGGGGTCCCGGCCATGCTGCGCCGGGTCGGCGCCGTCCAGCTGGACACGATCAGCGTGCTGGCCCGGTCGCACGAGCTGGTCGCCTACGCCCGGCTCGGCCCGGTGCCGCGGCAGCGGATCGAGCGGGCCTACTGGCATCCGGGCCGGCCGGCCGCGTTCGAGTACTGGTCACACGCGGCGTGCGTGCTGCCGATCGAGGAGTGGCCGTGGTACGCGTTCCGCCGCCGGCAGCTGCGCGCCCGCGGCCGGCGGTGGCACCAGAGTCACGAGCGGACCTGCGCCGAGGTACTGGCCCGGCTGCGCGCGGAGGGCCCGCGCAGCAGCACCCAGCTGGGCGGGGCCAAGGCAGGCGGCCCGTGGTGGGACTGGTCGGACACGAAGATCGCCGTCGAGTGGCTGCTGGACGTGGGCGAGGTCGTCTGCGTCCGCCGGGACGGCTGGCGCCGGGTCTATGACCTGCCCGAGCGGGTGCTTCCCGGCGAGCTGCTCAACGCCGAGAAGACCGACGCGGAGTGCCTGGCCCACCTAGCCGGGGTGGCCGCCCGGGCGCTCGGCGTGGTCACCCGCGCCGACCTGATCGACTACCACCGGCTGCGCGAGCTGACCGATGGCCAGGCCGGGCACGCGGAACTGGCCGCCGATTCGGCGCTGGCCGCGGGGCTGACCCCGGTCACCATCGAGGTGGCGGGCAAGCCGGTGCCCGGCTGGGCCGACCCGGCCGCGCTGGCCGCACCGCCACCCGGCCGGCACCGGGTCACCTTGCTCTCCCCGTTCGACTCGCTGGTCTGGGACCGCAAGCGGACCCGGCGGATGTTCGGCTTCGGGCACAGCCTGGAGGCCTACGTGCCCAAGGCCAAGCGGGTGCACGGCTACTACGCGATGCCGCTGCTGGCCCGGGGCCGCCTGCTCGGCCGGGTTGACCCGGTGCGCCAGGGCCAGACGCTGGTCGCCCGCCAGCTGTCGCTGGAATCCGCGGCGGCGGCCGGGCCGATGGCGCGGGCGCTGCGCGAGGCGGCCGCCTGGGTCGGCTGCTCCGGCGTCGAGGTGGGCCAGGTCAGCCCGCCGCAGCTGGCCGGGCGGGTGCGCGCCGCGGTGAGCGCGGCCGTCAGCTGAACTCGATCAGCTTCTCCCGGACGGCGATCATCACGGCTTCCATCCGGGAGTGGATCTGGAGCTTCTCCAGGATGTTGCGCACATGGTTTTTGACCGTGTTCTCCGAGATGAACAGCTCCTTGGCGATGTCCCGGTTGTTCATCCCCTTAGCCACCAGCTTGAGGACCTGCATCTCCCGGTCGGTCAGCTTGGGCGCGGGCACCTGCTCGGCGCGCTCCTCCTGGTCCCGCTTGTTCAGCGCGGCAAACTCGGTGAGCAGCTTGGCCGCCATCGACGGGTTGATCAGCGACTGCCCGCCGTGCACCGCGCGGACCACGTCCGCCACCTCGTCCAGCGGGATGTCCTTGAGCAGGTAACCGCTGGCCCCGGCGCGGATCGCCTCGAAGAGGTCCGCTTCCTCGTCGCTGATCGTCAGCATGACGATCTTCGAGCTGGGCGCCACTTCCTTCATCGTCCGGCACGCCTCGATGCCGCTGGACTTGGGCATCCGGATGTCCATCAGGACGACGTCGGGCAGCGACTCACCGGCCTTCTGCACCGCTTCCGCACCGTCGCTCGCTTCGCCGACCAGCTCGATGTCGTCCTCCGCGGCCAGCACCATTTCCAGGCCCCGGCGGAACAAGGCGTGATCATCCACGATGAGGGCGCGGATCGGATCGGAGGCGGGGGAATCCACCGACCCCGAAGCCGCACCGGGATCTGTGGACACCGCGGGATCTCCGCGCATGGCACCTCCTATTGACCCTGCGTGCACTGCCGGCGCGGATGCCACCCGCCGCGATCAGTGGTCAAACTTTGGCGCAGCGGGGGCAGCCACGCAAACCGGGGCTCCGGTGGCCGTGCGACTGGCACGGCCCGGGGACCGGATACCGCCTACCGGGTAACTCGATTCTCCCCTACCCGCTGGTTGACGCCGACCGGGGAGCGGCGGGACGGCCCGGCCGGCTGCCGGGACACCTCCTCCACCAGGCGGATGACCCCGTAGTCGTAACCCCGCCGCCGGTAGACCACACTCGGCAGCCGGGTGGCCTCGTCCCGGAACAGGAAGAAGTCATGCCCCACCAGTTCCATCTCATGCAGCGCCCGGTCGATGCTCATCGGTGTCGCGTTGTGGAACTTCTCCCGCACGACCAGCGGGCCATCTCCTTCCATCGGTATCGGCACGACGGCTTCGAGCTGCACTTCGGTGTCTGGCCAGTAGTCGAGACCGCCGTCGTCCGCCGGGCCGGCCTGCGCGCCGTCCGGCCCGCCATCCAGGGCCGGGCTGGCCGGGGGCAGGCTGCTCGTCCCCGCGGCCGCCACGGCCGCCGCCTCGGCGGGCCCGCCGTGCCCGGGCTTGCGCGCTTTACGCCGGTCACAGGCGCGCCGCATGTGCGTCTCCAGCTTGGCCGCCGCCCGGTCGAGCGCCTGGAAGCGGTCATCAGCGGCCGCTTCCGCCCGGATCACCGGCCCCCGCGAGTACACGGTCAGTTCGACCCGCTCCCGCTGGGCCGACTGACGCGGATTACGTTCCAGGGTGACTTCCACATCGATGCTTATCGTCTTCTGATCGAGCTTCACGATCTTGCCGAGCTTGGCTGTCGCGTAGTCACGGAAGCGCTCTGGCACGCCCGTCCGCCGACCTCTGAAGATGATGTCCACGTGGGATACCCCCTTCGACCCTCTGTGTGGGTGGCACCCGTCCGGCCGACCTGGTCTTCGTCCCCACATCCGCCTGCTGAGGGATTCGCGGGCCTGTTGCCACGACCGCCCTTCTCCCGGTCCGGGAGACATCTGATCTCCCGGCGGGGCAGGACTTACCTCTAAGCCGCACCGTGATCGGTTGACGACAAGTCGCCTTACGTGGGCCGTTTCGCCTGCGGCTGGCATCGGCTTGCCAGGCCGGGCACCCCGCTGCCGGGGTACCCCGCACGGCGCAACCACGGACCCGGACGGGTGCCATATAAAGACGCTAGCCTGCCCGGGCCCGGATGTCAGGAGCCGGGAGTGTCTTCTTCGACACGTCGCATTACCTGGGCAGATACTGCACCGGGAGGAAACGCGACAGCTGGGCGGAAACTCTCGCCGTCCGGCGCTGGGCCGCGATCGGGGGATGTGGAGGGCGGGTGCTCGCCGGGGAGGCGGGGCCCGCCACAGGCGGGTGCTCGCCGGGGAGGCGGGGCCCGCCACAGGCGGGTGCTCGCCGGGGAGGCGGGGCCCGCCACAGGCGGGTGCTCGCCGGGGAGGCGGGGCCCGCCGCAGGCGGGTGCTCGCCGGGGAGGCGGGGCCCGCCGCAGAGCGGGTGCTCGGGCGGCGAGCGGGGGGTCCAGGGGGGCGTCCCCCCGGCTAGCAGAGTCAGCCCGGGTAGGTGGCGTCCCGGCCGGCCAGCGGCGTGCTCCACAGCTCACCCAGACCGGCAGACCGGGCCAGCTGGCCGGTCTGCAGGCTGGCGAACAGGCCGTTCTTCGGGCCGGCGGCGGTGATCGAGATCATCCCCGGCTCGATGCTCTGGAACGTGGACCGGTCGCCGTTGACCGGCACCTCGAACAGCTGCGGCCCGATGTCCGCCTGGTCCACGACCAGCAGGTGATTGGCGTCGTACCAGCTCAGCGCCGTCGGGTCGGCCAGATCGACACGCTAGCTGGCCGGCGCTGGACAGGGCGATCTGGTCCTCGCTGTGGACGACGGCGGCCAGCAGCACGTGCGGGCCGGACCTGGTGGACACGATCAGCGCGACCCGCACGCCATCGGGGGCCACCCGGAGCGCGGTGATCTGCTGGATGCCGCCCGGCAGCGTCACGGTGACCGGCGCGCCACCGTGGCCCGGGAACATCCGCACGGCCAGCCGGCCGTGCATCGTGCCGGCCACCCACAGCTCGTCCTGAGAGTCCCAGCTGGCCGCGCTGACTTTCAGGCCGGCCAGCCGCACATGCAGGTCGCGCGCGGACTGGCTGGCCCGCGGCTGCGCGGCCGCGGCCAGGTCGGCGGTGTACAGCGTGCCGCCGGCCAGCGGACCGGTCCCGGCCAGGAAGTGCTGGTCGGGCGAGACGGCGATGCTGGTCAGCGGGATCTGGCTGGTGCCCGCCTGGCCAGGCACCGGCGCACTGGCCGTGCCGTGCCCGGTCAGCACCCGGGCCGCGCCGCTCGCGGTCAGGAAATAGAGGCTCTGCGACCGCGGTGGCTGCAGGCATGGCTGCGGGTAGTCGGTGCGGTCCTGCACCGCGCTGGCGCTGCCTGGCGGCGCCCAGGCCCGGCCGTTGACCTCGAGCTTCACCGCCTGGATGGTCTTTGACCCGTACGACGTGCTGGTCAGCGTCCAGATCAGCTGGGCGGACATCTCCGCCAGGCTGGACCGGGTCGCGGCGGTCCTGGGCATGCTCACGTTGACGATGGCGGTCTTGCTGCCCGGGGGGATCTGCACCCGGACGGCGCGGGAGCCAGCCGGGAACCCGGAGTACGCGGCGCCCTCCAGCCAGCCCTGCGGCTCGGCCAGCAGCGCGTTGACCAGTGCGGTGGCCGGGTCGGCCGTGTTGACCGGCAGGAACACCGGATCCGGCACCAGGTTCTTATACGCCGGGTCGAAGTAGTACAGGTTCCGCGGCTGATAGGTGAGCCGGAAGAAATTACTGGTGAGCAGCAGCTCCCGGGAGAACTTGCCGCGCATCGCGGGCAGGCTGTCGATCCGCCACTGGTGGTTCACCTGCCGCAGGCCGAAGCGCTGGGTGAGCGTCTTCTGCCCATCCGCGGCCGGGATGTACTGGCCGTTCGCGTTGACCGAGCCCAGCTCCTTGGCGGTGACCTCGACGATCTCGGTCTTCGGCGAATTCAGCTGCGGCGGCAGCACCGACGACAGATTCGGGGCGGCGGCGATCACGATGACCGCCGGGCCGGGCCCAGGCCGCCAGGAGGAATTCGCCGCCGCGGTCAGGTACTGCCGGGCGATCGCGTGGTCCTCGGCGAACTCCGCGCTGGCCAGGATGAAGTTCTGCACCATCTGCACCGGGCCCCAGCCCGGCTGGGGCGGGCTCATGAGCTGCGCGCAGCACGGGTTGTCCTGCTGCTGGCCGCCGGCGCTGGCCTGCAGCTTGGTGGACTGCAGCGGCCCGCTGACCGGCACGTCCGCGCAGCCGGCCACGGTGGCCAGCGCGGCCAGCGCGGCCAGCGCGGCGACCAGCCAGCGCAGCGGCGGATGCCGCCTAGCCATTGCCCGGGCCGGTGCCTGCCGGGCCGTCCGGCTCGGTGGCGGCGAATCCGGCACCGGGCTGGGCTGGCTGAATGACGTCGTCCAGATGCAGCACCAGCGGGGAGCGGACCAGCTCGGGCCCGGGCTCGGCCTCGTCCGGGCCGAGCGGCAGCGGGGAGCCGATCAGTTGCTGCCCGGCGACCCGGGGCACGGTGAGCCGGAACACCGAGCCCTTGCCATGCTCGCCCCAGGCCTGCAGCCAGCCGTTGTGCAGCCGGGCGTCCTCCAGCGCGATGGCCAGGCCGAGCCCGGTCCCGCCGGTCGTCCGGGCCCGGGCCGGGTCGGCCCGCCAGAACCGGTCGAACACGAGCTGCGCCTCGGCCGGCCCGAAGCCGCAGCCATGGTCCCGGACGGCGATCGCGACCGCGTCCCGGTCCCCGGCCACGGTGACCACCACATCCCGTCCGTCACCGTGCTCGACCGCGTTGTCCAGCAGGTTGCGCAGGATCCGCTCGACGCGGCGCCGGTCCACCTCGGCCAGGCACGGCTCGGCGGGCAGCCGGAAATCGATCCGGGTGCCGCGCCGCGCGGCGAGTTGCTCGGCATCGGCCGCGGCCCGCCGGACCAGGTCGCAGACATCAGCCGACTCCGCGTCCAGGGTGGCCGCATTGGCGTCGTACCGGCTGATCTCCAGCAGGTCGGCCAGCAGCGACTCGAACCGCTCCAGCTGGCCCTCGAGCAGCTCGGCGGACCGCGCCGCGGACGGCAGCAGGTCCTCGCGCGCCGCGAACAGCACGTCCGCGGCGATCCGGATCGTGGTCAGCGGGGTACGCAGCTCGTGCGACACGTCGGACACGAACTGCCGCTGCACCTGGGACAGTTCCTCCAGCTCGCGCAGCTTCTCCTGCAGGCTGGCCGCCATGTCGTTGAACGACCGGGCCAGTGCGGCCAGGTCGTCGGTGCCGCGGACCGGCATCCGCTGCTCGAGCTGGCCGTCGGACAGCCGCTTGGCCGCCTCGGCCGCCTCCCGGATCGGCACCACCACCCACCGGGTGACCAGCGAGACGATGCCGACCAGCAGCACGACCAGGGCCAGCCCGCCGCCGAGCATGGCCCGCTGCACCAGGGCCAGCGTCTGCTGCTGCTGTCCCATCGGGAACAGGTAGTACAGCTGCGCGTGCGGGCTGATCACACCGCCGATGGCCAGACCGGGAACCGGCGCCCGGCCCTCCAGGTAGCTCATCCGCGTCGGGGTGGACACCAGGTCGTCGGTGCGGCCCTTCTGCTGTTCCTGGGTCACGCTGGCGATCAGCTTCTTGGGCAGGCTGGCCGGGTTGAGGTTCCGGTTGCCGTATTCACCGATGAACGCGGAGCTCTCCGCCGACTGGGTCAGGATCACCACGTCGAACGTGTCCCCCGGCCCGCTCAGGCCCTGCAGATCGGCGGTCAGCTGGGGCAGCGCCTTGGACTGGTCCCCGGCCGTGCCCTCCAGGCCCGGGTCGTTCTTGGCCGTGATCAGGCCCTCGCTGATCTGGTGCGCGGCCGCCGTCCGGGCGCTGTTCAGCAGGCCGCTGGCGATCTGCTCGACCAGGAAGAAGCCGAGCACGGTGGCCACCACCACGCAGATGACCAGGGTGGTGGCGACCACCCGCAGCTGCAGCGAGCGGTGCCAGCGGCGGCGCAGCCGGCCGGCCAGCAGCCGGGCCCGGCGCTGCCCGGCGCGGATGACCGAGCGGGCTTCCGGCGGCAGCCGCCGGGCGGCCCGCCGGACCAGCAGTGTCAGCCGTGAGCGGCCCGCTGGCGAGTCCCGGCGCGGGCCTCGTCCCGCCTCGCTGCTGCTCGCTACCCCCTCCATGGCCCTTCTCCACGCTGCTGGGGAACCTGCCCGGTGACGGCAGGCAGGCCCCTGGTCAGGCAGGCCCTGCTTTGTAGCCCACCCCGCGGACTGTTACCACGATCTCCGGATGCTCCGGGTCCTTCTCGATCTTCGCGCGGAGCCGCTGCACGTGCACGTTGACCAGCCGGGTGTCCGCGGCGTGCCGGTAGCCCCAGACCTGCTCGAGCAGCACTTCCCGGGTGAACACCTGGCGTGGCTTGCGGGCCAGCGCGACCAGCAGGTCGAACTCCAGCGGGGTGAGGCTGACCGGCCGGCCGTTGCGCTTCACCGAATGCCCGGCCACGTCGATCTCGACGTCGACGATCTGCAGCATCTCCGGCGCGGGGTCGTCGGTGCGGCGCAGCCTGGCCCGGACCCGGGCGATCAGTTCCTTGGACTTGAACGGCTTGACGATGTAGTCGTCTGCCCCGGACTCCAGCCCCAGCACCACATCCACAGTGTCGCTCTTCGCGGTGAGCATGACGATAGGGACACCGGATTCGGTGCGGATCTGGCGGCACACATCGATACCGTCCACACCCGGCAGCATCAGGTCGAGCAGGACCAGATCGGGGTGAGTATCCCGGAATACCTCGATGGCCTTGTCCCCGTCGGCGACGAAGGTGGGCTCGAAGCCCTCGCCGCGGAGCATGATGCCGAGCATCTCAGACAGGGCAGCGTCGTCATCGACGACGAGCACACGACCTTTCATGGGCCTCATAGTTCCACGGAAACGTCAGGGACGGCACTTTTCCGCTCGGCGGTAAGATCGCCCAGCACACGCAGGGTACCGCTGTTCACCGGCTGAGCAACACCACGCTCTGTCACCAGGGCGGTAACCAGGCCACTGGGAGTAACGTCGAAGGCCGGGTTGTACGCCGGGCTGCCGGCCGGCGCGATGGGCTGCCCGGCCAGCGTGGTGACCTCCTCCGCGGGGCGGTGCTCCAGCACGATCCGGCTGCCGTCGGCGGTACCGAAATCGATGGTGGACACCGGGGCCACCACCACGAACGGCACCGAGTGGTACTGGGCCAGCACGGCCAGCCCATAGGTGCCGACCTTGTTGGCCACGCTGCCGTCGGCCGCGATCCGGTCCGCGCCGGTAAGCACCACGTCCACCGCGCCGCTGGCCAGCAGCCCGGCGGCGGCCGAGTCGGGCAGCACCGCGTAGTCGAGGCCGGCCCGCCGGGCTTCCCAGGCCGTGAGCCGGGCGCCCTGCAGCAGCGGCCGGGTTTCGTCCACCCACAGCTTGGCCAGCCGGCCCGCGCGGTGCGCGGCCAGGATGACCGCGAACGCGGTGCCCTCGCCGGAGGACACCAGCGCCCCGGTGTTGCAGTGCGTCAGCACCCGGCCGCCGGCCGGTATCAGCGGCAGCCCATGGGCGGCCATCGCCGCGCTGGCCACGGCTTCCTCGGCTTCGATGTCCCGGGCCGTGGCCAGGGCCGCGTCGGCGCACTGGCGTTCAGTACCGGGGCCGCCGGCCTGGCGGGCGGCCTGGTAGGCAGCGAGCGCGCGGCCGGTGCCCCAGGCCAGGTTGACCGCGGTCGGCCGGGCCGCGGCCAGCGCGCGGGCCGCGGCCACCACGTCCTCGTCCTGGTACGCGGCCAGCGCCACGCCGAACGCGCCGGCCAGGCCCAGCGCCGGGGCGCCGCGGATGACCAGGCGGCGGATGGCATCGATCAGTTCGGCCACGCTGCCGCAGGTGATCACTTTCTCCTCGGCCGGCAGCCGGGTCTGGTCGAGCAGCGCGATGGCTGGCCCTTCGTCGTCGCCGAGCCAGCGCAGCGTGGGCACGTCCATATGCTGAGTCTGCCTCCGGCCCGGGCGCGCGGGTCGACCGGGCGGGGACGTGCGGCCGGCGTTCCGCTGCCCTGGCTTCATGCCCGGCCGGCTTCGTGCGAGTATGGGCGCCAGCGGAGACGAGGGGGCGCCCGCTCAGCGAGCAGTCCGGCGGCGAGGCGCCGCGCAGGCAGGCGCGGCGATAGCGCCGTGAGGGAGAACCATGACAGACAGTCCGTCGTCGGACACGCCAGGGGACGGGCCACCAGCGCAGCCGCAGCCATGGTTTCCGCCGGCCGACCTGGGTGCCGCCCCGCCACCACCGCCGCCACCACCGGGCAGCGCTGGGCCGCCACCGGGCCAGCCCGGCTACAGCCAGCCCGGCCACGGCCAGCCCGGCTACAGCCGACCGGGATACGGGCAGCCTGGGTACGGGTATCCCGGCCCGTGGCAGCCGGGGTACGGCCGCCGCCACCGGGCCCGGCACCGCATTACGGCGAGCCAGCCCCCAAGCCCGGGGTGATCCCGCTCCGCCCGCTCGGGCTGGGCGAGATCCTGGACGGCTCGTTCGCGACCATCCGCCGCAACCCCAAGGCCACCCTGGGCATCGCCGCCATCATCGTGACGATCTCGGCGGTCATTACGGGCGCGCTGACGCTGAACCTGGTCAGCGTGGCGGGCCTGGGCAACCACCCCACCCCGCACCAACTGGAGCAGTTCCTCGCCGGGCTGCTGCCGGTTACTGGGCGTGACGGTGCTGCTGACCATCGATCGTGCAGGCTGTGCTGGCTGGGCTGCTCGCGCCGGTCATCGCCCGGGAGGCCGGCGGACAGCAGATCAGCGCCGCGGACGCCTGGCGGGCCGCGGCACCGCGGCTGCCCAGCGTACTGGCGGCCACCCTGCTCGCCCTGGTGGCCGGGCTGGGCCCACTGCTGGCGCTCGGCCTCATCCTGCTGATCGCGTTCGTGGCCGGCGCTCCCGCGGTGACCTTCGTCGCCATCGGCCTGCCCGGCTTCTTCGCCGCTGGCCTGCTCAGCATCTGGTTCTCCGTCATGTTCAGCCTGGTGACCCCGGTCGTCGTGCTGGAACGGGTACGCCCCGGGGCCGCCCTGGCCAGATCCTGGCGGCTGGTCTGGCACAGCTTCTGGCGGGTGTTCGGCATCCTGCTGCTGGCCAGCATCATCGTCTCGGTGGCGGCCGCCATCCTGCAGCTCCCGTTCAGCTTCCTGAGCACGTTGTTCGGCGGCAGCGCCGGGTTCTCGGCCGGCACGGTCATCGCCGTGATCGGCACGATCGCGGCCGGCACGGTGACCCGGCCGATCGGTGCGGCGGTCACCGTGCTGCTGTACGTGGACATGCGGATGCGCAAAGAAGGGCTGGACCTGGCGCTGCGCACCGCGTCCGGCGGCGGCCCGCTGGCCGACAGCGACTTCGCCGCCGCGTGGCAGCCACCCCAGCCCGGCCAACCGCCCGCGAGCGCCCCGCCGACTCCGCCGACCGCCGCGGGTGCCCCGCCGCCGTGGTGAACCTGGCCCTGCTGGGCGCGGGCGGCACCCCCCTGGTCAGCAGGCAGACCGGCCAGCACTGGCCCGCAGCGAGCTGTCCAAGGCCATCTACCACCGGCACGAGTCGCTGGCCCAGCGGCTGCTCGACGCGATCAGCCGGCTGCTGAACGACCTGTACAGCGCGGGCAAGTCGTTCCCCGGCGGCTGGTGGGCGGTGGTCGCCCTGGCCGCGCTGACCGCGCTGGCCCTCACCCTGGTGCTGAGCCGGCTGGGCCCGCTGGCCCGGGCGCACCGGGAGCCTGGCCCGCTGGTGCCCAGCGGGCAGCCGCTCAGCGCGGCCGATCACCGGCAGCGGGCGGCCCGGCTGGCCAGGGACGGCGACTACGCGGGCGCGATCCTGGAGACGGTCCGCGCGATCGCCCGGCAGCTCGAGGAGCGCGCTGTGCTCAGCCCGCGGCTGGGCCGGACCGCGAACGAGATCGCCGCCGAGGCCGGGCTGGCGCTGCCCGCCGAGGCCGCCGCGCTGCGCGACGCGGCCCAGCTGTTCGACGACATCTGCTACGGCGAGCGCCCCGGCACCGCCGACGGGCTACGCCCTCGTGCACGCCCTGGACACCCGCCTCCAGTCCGCCCGTCCCGCCGAGCCCAGCACCAGTGATGCGGCATGACCGCCCCCGCCGCGCCGAAGGGGGGCGCCGCCGACTGGACTGACCCGAGCCGAAGGGGCGCGCCGCCGACTGGACTGAGGAGCGAGGAACGAGCGACGAGGGAAGGAGGCGGGTCCGAGCGCCCCGGAGGCTCAAGACAGCAGAGCAGGCGGCGTGTTAAGGCACCCCGGCGACCCAAAGCAGTACTGCTGGTAGTGGGGGTAGTGCTGCTGGGCGGGATCCTGGTCGCGCTGCTCACCCCGCCCCGGCCGCCGTCCGGTTACCTGGACCCGGCCAACCCGGCCGGGCAGGGCACCCGTGCGCTGGCCCAGATCCTCGGCCGCCGCGGCCAGCCCGTCATCCCGGTGACCAGCGCCGCCGCCGCGCAGGACGCGGTGCGCGACGCGCCGGGCAGCCACCCCGGGCTGGTGCTGACCAGCCCGTACCTGCTCACCGCGGGCCAGCTGGCCAGCCTGGTCAGGATGCACACCAACCTGCTGGTGGTGGAGCCGGACAGCCGGAGCCTGGCCGCCCTGGCCGGGCTGCCCCGGGCCGCGGCGCAGGCCGGCCGGACGGCTTACCCGGACACCCGGGTGGCCGGGGCCACCGCCGGACGGCCGGTCCGCCCGGGCTGCCCGCTGCCGGCCGCGCGGGCCGCCGGGGACGCCGTCATGGGCGGCGTGCTGATGCGGGACACCGCGCCGGGCGCCTGGCAGTGCTACCGGGTGGACGGTCACTCGTCGCTGGTGCGCTACCAGTCCGCGGGCCGGTCGGTCACCCTGCTCGGCAGCGGGCAGCCGCTGAGCAACGCGGACCTGGCCAGCCGGGGTGACGCCGCGCTGGCGCTGAACCTGCTGGCGGGCAGCCGCCGGATCATCTGGCTGGTGCCCAGCCCGCCGGCTGTCCCCGGCGGCGCGCCGGGCCGGCCCCGGCCAAGTCCCTGCTGCAGGAGATCCCCGGCCCGGCCTACCTGGTCGCGGCGCAGGTGTTCCTGGCCGTTTTGCTGGCCGCGTCGTGGCGGATGCGGCGGCTCGGGCCGCTGGTCACCGAGCCGCTCCCGGTCATCGTGCGCGCCTCGGAAACGGTGGAAGGCCATGGCCGGCTGTACCGGTCCCGGCACTCCCGTGACCGGGCCGCCGGCGGTGCTCCGCGGTGCGGCGCTGCACCGGATCACCAGCCGGCTGGCGCTGCCCGGCACCGCGGATCCGGACACGGTATGTGCCGCGGTGTCCGCCCGGACCGGCCGCGAGCCGGCCAGACTGCGTGAAGTCCTGTTCGGGCCGGTTCCGCGCGACGACGCCGCGCTGGTCGCGCTGGGCCGTGACATCGATGCTGTCGAGGAAGAGGTACGCACGCCAGTGACCGCCGAACACCCGCCCGCAGCTGGGCTGGCCGCCCGGCCCAGCCACGGCGCCGCGAGCGCCGGGCCGGATGCTGTACGCAGCGCGCTGGAAGCGGTCCGCGCCGAGGTCGGCAAGGCCGTCGTCGGCCAGGACTCCGTGCTGACCGGCCTGGTCATCTGCCTGCTGTGCCGCGGTCATGTGCTGCTCGAAGGCGTGCCCGGGGTGGCCAAGACGCTGCTGGTGCGCTCGCTGGCCGCCGCGCTGGCGCTGCGCAGCACCCGGGTCCAGTTCACCCCGGACCTGATGCCCGGCGACGTGACCGGCTCGCTGATCTACGACGCGAAGACGGCGCTGTTCCAGTTCCGCGAGGGCCCGGTGTTCACCAACCTGCTGCTGGCCGACGAGATCAACCGGACCCCGCCGAAGACGCAGGCCGCGCTGCTGGAGGCGATGGAGGAGCGGCAGGTCTCGGTGGAGGGCACGCCCGCGGCCGCTGCCCGAGCCGTTCCTGGTGGCCGCCACCCAGAACCCCATCGAGTACGAGGGCACCTACCCGCTGCCCGAGGCCCAGCTGGACCGGTTCCTGGTCAAGCTCACCGTCGGGCTGCCCGAGCGGGACGAGGAAATCGGCATCCTGGCCCGGCACGCCGCCGGTTTCGACCCGGGCAACCTGGCCGCCGCCGGGATCCGGCCGGTGGCCGGGCCCGCCGAACTGGCCGCGGCCACCGCCGCGGTGCGCGACGTCCGGGTGGCGGGCGAGGTGGCCGGCTACATCGTGGATCTGTGCCGGGCCACCCGGCAGTCCCCGTCGCTGCGGCTCGGCGTGTCCCCGCGCGGGGCGACCGCGCTGCAGGCGACCAGCCGGGCCTGGGCCTGGCTGGCGGGCCGCGACTACGTCACCCCGGACGACGTGAAGGCGCTGGCCCGGCCGACCCTGCGGCACCGGGTCCAGCTCCGGCCCGAAGCGGAACTCGAGGGCGCGACGCCGGACGGCGTGCTGGAGGCCGTGCTCGCATCCGTGCCGGTGCCCCGGTAGCCCGGCGATGGCCCTGACCGGGCGGACGGCACTGGCTGCGCTCACCGGCGCGCTGCTGGTACTGGCGTTCCGTACCGTGGGCGCGCTGCTGGCGGTGAACGCCGCTGCTGGCCGCGGCCATCGTCGCGGACCTGATGCTGGCGGCCAGCGTGCGGCGGCTACGGATCACCCGGTCCGGCGACACCCGGGTGCTGCTCGGCGAGACGGCGACCGTCACCGTCACCGTGCGCAACCCGGGCCGGCGGCCGCTGCGCGCCGCGGTCCGGGCCACCTGGCCGCCCAGCGCGCACGCCGTGCCCGGCCGGGCCGCGCTGCGCGTCCCGGCCGGCGGGCAGGGCTCGGTGACCAGCACGCTCACCCCGGACCGCCGCGGGGACAAGGTGTCCGCCGCGGTCATCGTCCGCTCGTTCGGGCCGCTCGGGCTGGCCGCCCGGCAGCGCCGCCACGCCGTGACCTGGTCCGTCCGGGTGCTGCCGCCGTTCCGCAGCCGGCGCCACCTGGGCGAGAAGCTGGCCCAGCTGCGCCAGCTCGAGGGGCAGCACCGGTCGCTGCTGCGCGGGCCGGGCACCGAGTTCGACTCGCTGCGCGAGTACGTGCTGGGTGACGACGTCCGGTCCATCGACTGGCGGGCGGCGGCCCGCCGCGGCGACGTGATGGTCCGCACCTGGCGGCCGGAGCGGGACCGCCGCATCCTGGTTGTCCTGGACACCGGCCGGACCGCGGCCGGCCGGGTCGCCGGGATCCCGCGGCTGGACGCCTCGATGGACGCGATCCTGCTGCTCACCGCGCTGGCCTCGCGGGCCGGGGACCAGGTCGACCTGCTCGCGTTCGACCGGCGGCTGCGGGCCCGGGTGCTGGGCGCCCCGCGTTCGTCCGTGCTGGCCTCGGTCACCTCGGCGCTGGCCCCGCTGGACGCCGAGCTGACCGAGACCGACACCGCCGCGCTGGCCAGCGCGGTGCTCACCGTGGCCCGGCGCCGCTGCCTGGTCGTGCTGCTCACCGACCTGAACCCGGTGGTGATCGAGGAGGGCCTGCTGCCCCGGCTGGGCACGCTGGTGGCCCGGAACCTGATCATGATCGCCGCGGTGGCCGATCCCCGGCTGGCCGAGCTGGCGGCCGGCCGGGGCGACGCGGACCGGGTCTACGGCGCGGCGGCGGCCGAGGCCGCGCTGGCCCAGCGGGAGCGGATCACCGCGCTGCTGCAGCGGCAGGGCGTGCAGGTGGTGGACGCGCCGCCGGACCGGCTGCCCGCCGCGCTGGCCGACGCGTACCTGGAGCTGAAGGCGAGCGGCGCGGCTGCTTACGCCTCCGGGGCGCTGGACCCGCCTCTTCGTCGCCCGGTCGCCGTTCCTCGCTCCCTCGCTCCTCAGCCAGTCGGCGGCGCGCCTCGGCCGGCGCGGTCAGCTCCATGTCGCGCCGTCACGGCTCCATGTCCGCGTCACGCGCCGCGGCGCGCCTGCCGAGCACGATGACGTAGCTGAGGAACGCCGCCTCGGCCACCGCGCCAATGCCGATCCGGGCCCACGCCGGCAGCGGCGAGGGCGTGACGAAGGCCTCGATGACCCCGGATACCAGCAGCACGACGATCAGCCCCAGCGCGACGGTCAGCGCGCTGCGCCCCTCCTCGGCCAGGGCCCGTCCGCGCGGCCGGGGACCAGGGTCGATGATGCACCAGCCGAGCCGCAGCCCGGCCGCGGCGGCCAGGAACACCGCGCTGAGCTCCAGCATGCCGTGCGGCAGGATCAAGATGGTGAACAGCCCGCCCTTGCCATGCGCGAACATCAGCCCGCCCTCGACGCCGGCGTTGGCCGCGTTCTCGAACAGCACCAGCAGCGTGGGCAGCCCGAGCAGCACGCCGAAGATGAGTGACTCGGCCGCCACCCACACGTTGTTCGTCCACACCTTGGCCGCGAACGAGGTAGCCGCGTACTGCGAGTAGTAGTGCTGGAACTGGTGGTTCACCAGGTCGCGCACCTCGGACCGGGGCAGCAGCGCGGCCTGCACGCCAGGATTGCGGGCCACCCACCAGCCCAGCAGCACGCCGACCAGCACGGAACCGCCTGCCGTGGCCGCCCACCACCAGCGCAGCCGGTAGGCCATGACCGGGAACGACACCACGGCGAACCGGGCCACGACGGACCAGGCCGGGGTGTGCGCGCCGGTCACCGCGGTCCGGGCCTGCGCGACCCGGCTGGACAGCCGGGCGACCAGGGCCGGGTCGTGCCCGGCCGAGCGCAGCGTGGACAGGTGGGTGGTGGTCCGCTGGTACAGCGTGACCAGTTCGTCCACCTCGTCCCCGGTCAGGCTGCGGCGCCGCCGGACCAGGGCATCGAGCCGGGCCCAGTCGGCCTGGTGCGCGGCCACGTACGCGTCGACGTCCACCCCTGGAGGGTAACGGGGCGGCGGCCGGGCCCGCCGCGCTGCCTGCGGCTACCCTTGTGCCGGAATCAACCGGACTGGGGAAAATACGTGGCCGAGGTAGTCACCGGCGAGGCCGTGGTCATCGATGTGCCATGCGCCCGGTTTCCCAGCCGCGCGGTGGCGCTGGCCATCGACCTGCTGGTCCAGCTGGTACTGCTGATCGTGCTGTCCGGGGTGGCCGTCGCGGCCGCGGCGGGCGGCGCGCTCAACCCGGCGGCCGTGGCCGCGCTGGGGCTGACCCTGTTCGTGCTCATCGTGGTGGGCTACCCGACCACCATCGAGACGCTGAGCCGCGGCCGGTCGCTCGGCAAGCTGGCCCTGGGGCTGCGCGTGGTGAGCGACGACGGCGGCCCGGAGCGGTTCCGCCAGGCGCTGATGCGGGCGCTGCTGGCCGTGCTGGAGATCTGGCTCACCCTCGGCTTCCTCGCCCTGGTCACCTCGCTGCTGTCGGCCAACGGCAAGCGGCTCGGCGACATCTGGGCCGGCACGTTCGTCATCACCGAGCGGATGCCCCAGCCGCGTGGCGCGGCCACCGCGCTGCCCACGATGCCGCTCGCGCTGGCCGGCTGGGCGGCCACGCTGCAGCTGTCCGGGCTGGACGACGGCACGGCGGAAACCGCCCGCCAGTACCTGAGCCGGTACTACACGCTGACCCCGGCGGCCCGCACCGAGTTCGGCCAGCGCATCGCGGCTGCGGTGGCCGCCCAGGTCAGCCCGGCCCCGCCGCCCGGCACCGCGCCGCCCGATTACCTCAGTGCGGTGCTGGCCGAGCGGCGCGCGCGGGAGCAGGCCAGGATGATGGGCCGGGTTACCCTGGGTGACAGCGGCCCAGCCGCGGCCCCGGCACCTGCCCCGGGACCAGGCCAGCCCGGAGCGGGCCAGCCCAGGCCAGCCGGGACCCGGGCAGCCCGGACCCGACCAGCCCGGCGGGCAGCCCGCGCCGTCCGGCAGGACCGCCCAGGAGGGTTTCTTCCGCCCAGATGAGCAGATGACCAGCCCAGGCCGATGACCGGCGGATCAGGATGAGCAGCGGGGGAACCGCGACGCGGTGGCGGAGGATCACGGTCGCGGTCATCGCGGCGGCCGGCCTGGCCGCGATCATCATCACCAACGAGCACATCCTGCTGAAGTCGCTGCACACGCTGGCCCATCTCAACTGGTGGTGGGTGCTGGCCGCGCTGGTGGCCGAGGCGATCTCGCTGACCGCGTTCGGGATCAGCCGGGTCATCCTGCTCCGGGCCGAGGGCGACCAGGCCACCCTCGGCACCGTGATGTCGATCACCTACGCGGGCAACGCGCTGTCCATGGCCGTGCCGTTCGCCGGCGCCCAGCTGGCCGCCGTGTTCTCCTACAAGCAGCTGCGCGGCGCGCGGCCTCGGCTCGGCCATCACCAGCTGGGCGCTGGCCGTCTCGGCCATCGTCTCCTCGGCCGCGCTGGCCGTCGTCCTGCTGGTCGGGGCGTTTGTCGGCGGCCAGCCCGCCGCGACCGTGGCCGGCCTGATCGGCGCGGCGGTGTTCCTGGTCCCGGGCGTCACCGTGCTGCTCGCCCTGCGTTACCAGGCCGCGCGGGCCTGGATCCACCGCGCCGCGGCTGTGCTGCTCCGCCCGCTGCACCGCCGCTGGGGCAAGTCGTGGATGGACCCGGCCGCGCTCGAGGAATTCCTGGACCGGGTGGCCAGCATCAGCCTGCCGGGCACCCGGTATGCCCAGGTGTTCGCGCTCGCCCTGGTGAACTGGCTCGGCGACTGCGGCTGCCTGGCCTGCTCGATCCTGGCTACCAGCCAGCCGGTGCCCTGGCACGGGCTGCTGCTGGCCTACGCCGCGGGCGCCGCGGTGGGCAGCTCGGGCCTGTCCCCGGGCGGGTTCGCGCTGGTCGAGATCGCGCTGACCGCCGCGCTGACCGCGGCCGGGATGACCGCCTCGGCCGCGCTGGCCGCGTCCATCGCCTACCGGCTGATCAGTTTCTGGCTGATCCTGATCGGCGGTGGCGTCTCATTCATCGTGCTGGCCCGCCGGAGCGCCGCTCCCGTTGGCCGAGGACACCCCGCCACCCCAGCCCGCCGCCCAATCACCCGACCCGCAGCTGACCCGGGCCAGTGCACTGACCCGGGTCAGGTCTGCTGCCAGGAGCTCAGGTACTCCTGCTGCGCCGGGGTCAGCTCGTCGATGGCGGTGCCGGTGGCGGCCAGCGCGAGCCGGGCCACCTCGTCGTCGATCTCCGGCCGGCACCCGGTGCACGCCGGGCAGCAGCGACTCGTGCGACCGGGCCAGCCAGGCCAGCACCAGCGCCTGCGCCGGCGAACGCCACGTCCATCACCGAGGCCGGGTTGCCCTCCGCGGCGACCAGGTTGACGATGCGCCCCTCGGCCAGCAGCAGCAGCCGCCGCCCGTCGGCCAGCACGTACTCGTCGGCGTGCGGGCGCACCCCGGGCAGCATGCTCACCGCCAGGTCGGCCAGCGCCCGCACGTCGATCTCGACGTCGAAGTGCCCGGCGTTGGCCAGGATCGCCCCGTCCCGCATGACCGCCAGGTGCGAGCCCGTGATCACGTCCCGGGACCCGGTCGCGGTGATGAACACCTCGCCCAGCGGCGCGGCCGCCGCCATCGGCAGCACCCGGTAACCCTGCATGACCGCGTCCAGCGCCCGGACCGGGTCCACCTCGGTGACGATGACCTGAGCGCCCAGCCCGCGGGCCCGCTCGCGCGATACCGCGGCCGCACCAGCCGAACCCGGCCACCACCACGGTCTGGCCGGCCAGCAGGATGTTGGTCGCCCGCAACAGCCCATCGATGACGGACTGGCCGGTGCCGTGCGTGCTGTCCAGCATCCGCCGGGTGCCGGTCGCGTCCGCGGCCACCGCCGGGAAGGCGAGCAGCCCCTCGCGGCCATCCGGCGCAGCCGGATCACCCCGGCCGGGGTCGGCTCGCAGCCGCCGCCACCTTGCCCAGCAGATCGGGCCGCTGCGCGTGCAGCGTCTCCATCAGGTCGCCGCCGTCGTCCACCACCAGGTCCGGGCCGCCGTCCAGGGCCCGCTGGATGTGCTCGCCGTACAGCGCCACGGTCCGCCCCGGCCCGGGCGAACACCACGGCGGCACCGGAGGTCCGCCAGCGCGGCCGCGATGTCGTCCTGGGTGGACAGCGGGTTGGACGCGGCCAGGAACACCTGGGCGCCGCCCGCCCGCAGCGCGCCGACCAGCACCGCGGTCTCGGCCGTGACGTGCAGGCAGGCCGCCACCGCGCAGCCCGGCCAGCGGCTGCTCGGCGGCGAACCGGGCCGCGATGCCGGCCGCAGCACCGGCATGGACCGCTCCGCCCAGCCGATCCGGGCCAGCCCGGCGCTGGCCAGCCCGGCGTCCGTGATGTCGCCGGGCCGGCCAGCTGCCCGGCTGCCCGGTCACCGGAGCCCGCAGCACCAGCACCCGAGTCAGTAGCGGTAGTGGTCCGGCTTGTACGGGCCCTCCACCGGGACGCCGATGTAGTCGGCCTGCTCCTTGGTCAGCTCGGTCAGCCGCACGCCGAGCGCGTCCAGGTGCAGCCGGGCGACCTTCTCGTCCAGGTGCTTGGGCAGCACGTGCACGCCCAGCGGGTACTCGCTCGGCCTTGGTGAACAGCTCGATCTGGGCGATCACCTGGTTGGTGAAGCTGTTGGACATCACGAAGCTCGGGTGCCCGGTCGCGTTGCCCAGGTTCAGCAGCCGGCCCTCGGACAGCACGATGATCGAGTGCCCGTCGGCGAAGAACCACTCGTCCACCTGCGGCTTGATGGTCAGCCTGCGGACGCCGGGCATCTGGCCAGGCCGGCCATGTCGATCTCGTTGTCGAAGTGGCCGATGTTGCCCGACGATGGCCTGGTGCTTCATCCGGCTCATCTGGTCCGGCGGTGATGATGTGCAGGTTGCCGGTCGCGGTGACGAAGATGTCGGCGGTGGTCGACCACGTCCTCGAGCGTGGCCACCTGGTAGCCGTCCATGGCCGCCTGCAGCGCGCAGATCGGGTCGATCTCGGTGATGATGACCCGGGCGCCCTGGCCGCGCAGCGACTCGGCGCAGCCCTTGCCCACGTCGCCGTAGCCGCAGACCACCGTGACCTTGCCGCCGATCAGCACGTCGGTGGCCCGGTTGATGCCGTCGATCAGCGAGTGCCGGCAGCCGTACTTGTTGTCGAACTTGGACTTGGTCACCGAGTCGTTGACGTTGATGGCCGGGAACCGCAGCGTGCCTGCCCTGGCCATCTCGTACAGCCGGTGCACGCCGGTGGTGGTCTCCTCGGTCACGCCGTGGATGCCCTCGGCCATCAGCGTCCAGCGGTCCTTGCTGGTTTCCAGTGACCGGCGCAGCAGGTCGAGCACGACCTGCCATTCCTCCGGGTCGTCCGTCGGCGGCCGACGGCACGCCCCCGGCGCCCTCGTACTCGGCGCCCTTGTGCACCAGCAGGGTGGCGTCGCCGCCGTCATCCAGGATCATGTTCGGCCCCCGCCCGCTCCGCCCTCGGCCAGCTCAGCGCCTGCTCGGTGCACCACCAGTACTCCTCCAGCGTCTCGCCCTTCCAGGCGAACACCGGGATGCCCTGCGGGTCGTCCGGCGTGCCGTCCGGGCCGACCGCGACCGCCGCCGCGGCGTGGTCCTGGGTGGAGAAGATGTTGCAGCTCGCCCAGCGGACCTGCGCGCCGAGCGCGGCCAGCGTCTCGATCAGCACCGCCGTCTGGATGGTCATGTGCAGCGACCCGGTGATCCGGGCCCCGCGCAGCGGCTGCGCGTCGGCGTACTCGGCGCGCACGGCCATCAGGCCGGGCATCTCGTGCTCGGCCAGCCTGATCTCCTTGCGGCCGAACTCGGCCAGGGACAGATCGGCAACCTTGAACGGAACGGGTTCCGCGGGCATGACACTCCTCAGCAGCATCTCGGGGTAGACAGCTCGACGCTACGGCACCGCGCAGCCCTGCCGCGCAGCATCGGCGCCCCATTCTTGACAAGAATTTGTTAGATTAGCGCCCATGCGCATCACGGCCGCCGCCCAGCGGCTCGGTACATCCGCCGCGGATGTTCCGTTACCGCGAGATCCTCGGGCTGCTGCCGCCGGTCCGCGCGGCCACCGGTGGCGGCAGGCCGGCACCCGGCCCGCCCGGGGCCCGGCGCACCGGCAGTTCAGCCGGGACGACCTGGCCGCGGTCGGCCCTGGGCCTGGACGATCGAGCGGCGCTGGACATCAGCCCGGCGGAACTGGCGTTCGGCCTGCGGGTGCTCACCGATCCGGCGGCGCGGGCCCAGGTGGCCGAGCTCGGCCGGCGGATCGGCCGGATCCCGGCCCCGGCCGGCCGGGCCCTGGACTTCGAGAAGGAGCGCGCCCTCCGCCTGCCCCCGCGCCGGCGCCAGCCCGCGCCGCCAGTGCGGCGAGTCATGACCGCCAGCGCGGTCACGACTCGTGCGCGGCAGACGCGGGCCGGCGGCTCAGCGGCTCGGGTAGGGGCTAGCGGCGGGGGCGGCGGCGGACGGCGCGGATGGCGGGGTCGGTGGCATCGGCCCGGCCGCGCGGTAGATGTCGGGCTCCAGGTAGATCATCTCGGCGATGGGCACCGCCTGCCGGACCCGGCGCTCGGCGGCGTCGATCCCGGCGGCGACCAGGGCCGCGCTGTCCGCGCCGCTGATCGCGATCTTCGCGGCGACCAGCAGGCTCTCCGGGCCCATGTGCAGCGTCCGCAGGTGGATGACGCACTGCACCTCGGGGCCGGCCTCCAGCGCGGTCACGATGGCCCGCTCCGTCTCGGCGCTGGCCGACTCCCCGATCAGCAGGCTCTTCATCTCCACGGCCAGCACGGCGGCGACGCAGCCGAGCAGCACGCCGATGGCCAGCGAGCCGGCCCCGTCCCACACCCCGTCCCGGTGATCACCGGTCAGCGCCACCCCGGCCGTGGCGAACACCAGCCCGGTCAGCGCGGCGATGTCCTCCAGCAGGATGGCGGGCAGTTCCGGCGCCTTGGCCCGGCGGATGAACGCGGTCCAGCTGTTCCGCCCGCGCACCTCGTTGGTCTCGTGCACCGCGGTGCGCAGCGAGAAGCTTTCCAGGCCCATCGCGATGACCAGCACCGCGAACGCCACCACCGGGGAACTGACGTGCTCCGGGCTGATGATCTTGTGGATGCCCTCGTACACCGAGAACACGGCGCCCGACGGTGAACAGCACGACCGCGACCACGAACGCGTAGAAGTACCGCTCCCGGCCGAACCCGAACGGGTGCTCCTCGGTCTGCTCGCGCTGCGCCCGGCTGCGGCCGAGCAGCAGCAGCGCCTGGTTGCCGCTGTCGGCCAGCGAGTGCACCGACTCGGCCAGCATGGAGGCCGAGCCGGTGATGCGCGAACGCGACCAGCTTGACCACGGCGATGCCCAGGTTCGCGCCCAGCGCGGCCAGCACCGCGCGCAGCCCTGCACCGCGGGATGTCCGTCCTGCTCCGCCTCGGCGGCTGCGCGGCCTGGCCCGGGGCGGCCTCGCTGTCACTGCCGATAGCTACGCGATCCTGTCCTTGAGGTCGCCGATGGCGGCGACCGGTCCGGGGTCCACGCCGGTGGCGATACCCAGGTATACCGCGGCGTAGTCGATGAGCTGGATGAGGCTGGCCAGCCGGTGCAGCGGCCGGTCCCCCTCGGCGGCCAGTTCGCTGACCTCGATGCCGCGCCGCCCGGCGAGTTCGGCGGACACCTTCCGCCGCCGGGCCACCTGCGGGTGCTCGCGGTGTCCCGGCAGGATGACCAGGCGCAGCGGGCACTGGCGGCCCTGGTTCCTCCGCCTAGTCCAGCCCGGGCTCGTCGAGCACCGGCGCGGCCAGCACCGGGTCGGCCAGCACGGTGTGGGTGCTGGCCGGCCAGGGCGCGAACGGGCCGTCGAACATGACCACCTGGTTGTGGTGCGCCTCCGGCAGCACCCCGTGCACCGCCGGGTACTTGGCGTCCTCGTTGAGCTGGCAGGCGAAGCGGTACGCGGCCATGCCGGCCAGCGGCGAGCTGCCCCAGATCAGCGGCAGTGTGCCGGCCAGGTCCAGGGCCAGCGTCTTGGCCGGGTTGACGAACGCCTCGCTGTCCGGGCGGCACAGGTGGGAGACCCGCTCCAGGGTCACCGCCGTCGCCTCGAACTCGTCCGCCGTCAGCTCGGCCAGGCCGAGCCGCTCCGCGATCACCAGCAGCGGCACGGACAGGCCCCACAGGCCGGCCCGGTCCATACCGGGCCGCTCGATGGGCACGTACGGCGCGCGGGCCTGCTCGGCGACCAGGGCCAGCGGGGTGCTGGCCGCGCCCACCGCCGGCCAGCGGGCAGCCGCGGCGTACCGCCTCGGCCGCCACCGCCAGCGTCTCCTCGGCCGACCCCGAGCTGGACACCGCGAGGACCAGGTCGGCGGCGCCGACCCAGCCGGGCAGCTGGTAGTCGTGCACGACGACGACCGGCACAGCGCAGCCCGGGCCGCATACCGCCTTGAGCAGCTCCCCGGCCAGCCCCGACCCGCCCATGCCGCAGACCACAATGGCCCGTGGCCGGCCAGGCGCGATGACCGGGGACAGCTCGGTCTCCTCGGTGGCCCGCAGCGCGCGGCGGAGTCTGCGCGGCCGCCGAGGCGACGTGGCGGAGCATGCCGCTGGGGTCAGCCGCCTCCAGCTGCGGCACCGAGTCCAGGCGGTCCGCCGGCCTCCGGCGTCATGAACCTGCCGCGGGCCGCCGCGCCTCGTCCACCAGCAGCACCGGGATGTCGTCGCGGACCGGGTAGGCCAGGCCGCAGTCCGGGTTGGTGCAGACCAGCTCGCTGGCGGCCTCGTCGGCGCGCAGCGGCGCGTGGCACTGCGGGCAGGCCGAGTATCTCGAGCAGCCAGTCGTCGATCTTCACAGCGCCTCCCGGCGGTTCTCCGGCGGCCGTGCCTGGCCGGTTACCCAGGCTGGCCCCGCACCATGCCCAGCACCTCGTCACGCAGCCTGAGCATAGTGGCCTCGTCGGCCGCCTCGACGTTCAGCCGCAGCAGCGGCTCGGTGTTCGACGGCCGCAGGTTGAACCACCAGCTGTCGCCGGTGACGGTCAGCCCGTCCAGCTCGTCGGCGCTGATCCCGGGGCGGCCGGCGAACGCCGCCCGGACCTGGCGCGGTCACCCCGGCCTGGTCGGCCACCTCGCTGTTGATCTCGCCGGAGGCGACGTACCGCGCGTACCCGGCCAGCAGCTGCGACAGCGGGCCGGCCTGGCCGCCCAGCGCGGCCAGCACGTGCAGCGCGGCCAGCATGCCGGAGTCGGCGAACCAGAAGTCGCGGAAGTAGAAGTGGCCGGAGTGCTCGCCGCCGAACACGGCGTCGGTCTCGGCCATCCGGGCCTTGATGAACGAGTGGCCGACCCGGGTGCGCACCGGGGCGCCGCCGTGCTCGGCGATGATCTCGGGCACCGCCTGCGAGGTGATCAGGTTGTGGATGACCGTGCGCGCCGGGCTCCCGGGCCAGCTCGCGGACCGCGATCAGCGCGGTGAGCACGGACGGCGACACGATGTGGCCGCGCTCGTCGACGACGAAGCAGCGGTCGGCGTCGCCGTCGAAGGCCAGGCCGATGTCGGCGCCCGACTCGAGCACCGCGCGCTGCAGGTCACGCAGGTTCTCCGGGTCGATCGGGTTGGCCTCGTGGTTCGGGAACGTGCCGTCGAGCTCGAAGTAGAGCGGCACCAGGGTCGATGCGGCAGGCCCTCGAACACCTTGGGCACGGTGTGCCCGGCCATCCCGTTGCCCGCGTCGACCGCGACGGTGAGCGGCCGGATGGCGGACAGGTCGACCAGGGTCTTGCAGGTGGTCCGCGTACCCGGACAGCAGGTCGCGCCGGGTGATCGTGCCCGGCCGGCCGGCCGGACCGGGCACCCCGGCCGCTAGCCATGTCGCGCAGCTCGGCCAGCCCGGTGTCCGCGCCCACCGGCCGGGCGCCCGGCCCGGCACAGCTTGATGCCGTTGTACTTGGCCGGGTTGTGGCTGGCGGTGAACATCGCGCCGGGCATGCCGAGCGCGCCGCTGGCGTAGTAGAGCATGTCGGTGGAGCCCAGCCCGCCCTCGATCACGTCCGCGCCCTGCGCGGCGGCGCCGCGGCCGAACGCCTCGGCCAGCGGCGCCGACGAGGTGCGCATGTCGTGCACGGTGAGCACGCTGGGGGCCCCGGTCAGCCGGGCGAAAGCGGCGCCCACCGACTCCGCGACCTGCTCGTCGAATTCGTCCGGGACGATCCCGCGGATGTCGTAGGCCTTGAAGATCTTCTGGTAGTCGCCCACTGAGCGTCTGCCTCCCGTGCTTATTGCTGCCCCGTCATGCCGGGCGGGCGCTTGTCGACGGAACGATGCCCTGGCTGGCGCCGATCCGCCCGGCTCTTTGTCTGATGTTGGGGATCTCCGAGCCTACCGGCCCGGTTGGCGGGAGGTACCGCGGCTAGACGCATCCGGTCCCGGCTGTCCGGTGCCGAGCGCAGCACCCGCAGGTGACCCCGGCGGCCGACTTCCACGCCCTGGCCGACCGGCTCGGCGGCCGCGGCAGCCCGGCCTCGCGGACCGCGTTGGCCAGCGCCTCCAGGTCGTCCGCTTCGGCCGGCACCGGGTCCACCGGCAGCCGGACGACCTCCCAGCCGCGCGGCGCGGTGAGCCGGTCGGCGTGCGCCGAGCAGAGGTCGTAGCAGTGTGGCTCCACGTACGCGGCCAGCGGGCCGAGCACCGCGGTGGAGTCCCGGTACACGTACGTCAGGGTGTACACCGCAGGGTGCTTGCACGCGGGCCGGGAGCAGCGGCGGGGGGTCATCGGGTAACCCTGCGGGGCGGGCCGAACGGGTTCGCGACGTCGCGATGCGACCGGCTGGGAGAGGGGTCACGTGCATCGCTCACAACGGCTGACCGTACCCATCCGCGGGCGGTAACGCCACCACCCGGGGCACACTGCGCGATCGTGTCTTGCCGGGGGCCCGTTTTGCCGCCCGGCACGGCTGTCCCGGCCCGGCGGGAACACCGGGCGATACGCTCGGCAACTGTGCGTACTGGCAGCGGGGACGGCGCGGGCCACCGTCCGCGGATCAGGCGGCGGGACCGGCATGGCCGCGGGCTGCGCGGCGTGCTGGCCCCGCCCGGGGTGCCGCTGCACCGGAGCCGGTCGGAACGCTTCGATGAGCTCGTCCTGGAGGCGGTAGCCCGGCTGGAGCCGCGCTGGGAGGCTCAGCTGTCCGGGGTCGAGTTCGCGGTCGAGGAGATCCCCGGCCCGGCCTGCCCGGGGTGCCGGGCGAGGGCGTCCCGCTGGCCCGGCTGGACCCGGGCTCGCCCGGGGTGGCCGGCCGCGCGGCCCGGCCGCCGCGGATCGTGGTGTACCGGCGGCCGCTGGCCGCCCGCGCGGACAGCGAGGACGAACTGGGCGAGCTGATCTTCGAGGTGATCGTGGAGGAGTTCGCCCGGCTGCTCGGCCTGGACCCGGAGGAGATCGACCCCGGCTACGCGCCGGACGACTGACCCAGCTCCGCCATGAGCGCGGTGAGCTTGCCGCCGCGCCGCGGGGCACAACTCACCGCGCTGAAGCCAGGCCGCTCACGGCGAGGCGGTGATGGCGGCCTGATGGACCGGTGGCAGCGGCACCGTGGTCAGCGCGCTGGCCACCGGGAGGATGGCCTGCAGCGCGGCGCCCGCCCCGTTACCCATGATCACCCGGCCCGCGTACACCGGCCCGGAACCGGCCTGCGGCGTGATCACCACCGCGAACGGGGTGCCGCGCGGCGCCCCGCGTATCGCGCGGAGCGTGACCACGACGCTCTTGCCCGCGGGGACCGGCACCTCCTGCGTCTGCCGGGCGGCTGACCCGGCTGAAGCGATCTCGGCCACGCTGACCCGGGCCGCGCCGTGCGGGGCGGACAGCACCAGCGTGGAGGACCGGCCCGGCCCGGTCAGGTTGTCCGCGACCACCCCCTGCTCCTCGATGGCGGGCGCGGCCGCGGTGAACGCGCCCAGCGCTCCGCCGCCGCCGGGGATCAGCACCGACGAGGTGACCGGGGTGTTGGCGGTCAGCCGGAGCGCGGCCGGGATCCCGCCCAGCGACGGCACGGTGATCTCCGCGGCGGAACCGCCGGGCAGGTCGATCCCGCTGGCCCCGGTCGGCTGGTAGCTGCCCCGCGAGGTCACCGCGGTCACCTGGACGGTGCGCGTCCTTCACCCCGGGCACGGCGATGTACAGCTCCCGGGTGCCCGCCGACCCCGGGCAGCCCGGGGATGACCAGGTGCCGGGCGGGCACCTGGGTGGGCGGCAGCCAGGTCCCCTGGCCGCCGCCGGTGGCCTCCTGGACGGCCGCCGCGACCTGGCCGACGCTGGTCCGGACGTGCAGCGCGATGGCCCGGGAATTGCGCAGCGTGCCAGCCAGCGACTGGACGATCATGCCGTGCGGCGGCACGCTGATCCCGGTGTCGGTGGTCTCCTGCAACGGCCCGGCATCGGTGGAGATGTCCACCGCGACGTCGGCCACCTGGCTGCCCGCGTTCATCAGGTACAGCTCGATCCGGCCAGCCGTGCGCTGGCCCGGCCCGGAGAACCAGAAGTTGGTCCCCGGGCTGGTGCAGGCGGCGGTGGGCAGGCTGCCCGCGCCGGTCTGCTCGGCCTCCAGGCCCTGCGCCAGCGAGCCGCTGGCCTGGATGACCACGCCGCCCGCTGACCGGGGCGCTGGCCAGCGCGCTGCCTTGCTGCGCCGGGGGCTTCTGCTGCGTCCCGGTCTTCTTCTTGCCCGCGGTGCCCTGCTTGGTCCCGGTTCCGCTGCCCGGCTGGCCGGTGCGGCCGGCCTGGCTGCCGGCTGCCTGCTGGGTGCGCGCCGTCTTGCGGGCGGTGGCCCGGTCCACGGCCACCTGGGCCAGCCGCGGTACGCCGGGCTGGGTGACGCTGAGCACCCGCGGGCCGGGCGCGGCGCTGCCGGTGCCGGTCAGCCGGGTCACGTTCAGCGCGGCGCCGCCCCCGGCCGAACCGGAGCCGGCCGGGGAGGTCATCACCGCGATGCCGCCGCCTGGGCTGGTGCTGGCGCCGGGGGCCGGGCAGACGCGCTGCACCGAGGTGACCGCGGCGACCCGCGGTGACTGCGGTACCGACCCGGCGGCGAGGGAGACGGTGTGCCGCAGCCCGGCCAGCCCGTATACCGCGCCGAGCAGCAGCACGACCACGGCCCCGGCCAGGATCCGGCTGCCGCGCAGGTTCCTCACCACTCGGCCTCCCCGGGCTCATCCCGGGCCTCGCCGCCCCACGCCGCGGGCACGCCCTCGGCGTCCGGGTCGTCCTGGCCGGGCGGCTCCCGGCGGCCGCGGTAGCCACCTGGCGCCGGGTAACCGCCCAGGTCCGGGTAGCCGCCGCTGTCGCCGTACCGGCTGGCCCCGGGGTAGCCGCCCTCGTCCGGGTAGCCGCCGGGGTCCCGGCGGCCGGGGCGGCCGCCCGTGGGACGTGGCGGCAGCGGCGCGAGTTCGTCCCCGGCCGCCGGGTAGCCGCCGCGGCCCGGGTAACCCGGGTCCGGGTAGTCACCGCCCGGGTGGCCGGCCGCCGGGTAGCCGCCCGATCCGGTACGGCCGCGTGGGCCGGTTCGGCCGGGAGCCCCGTGCCGCCGCGGCGGGAGCGCGTCGTCGTCGCCGGGCAGCCGCCCGCGGCTCACCCGCCGGCCGCCCTCCGGGTAGCCCGCGCCACGGTACCCGCTGTCCCCCGGGTACTCCGGCCGCGGTCCGCACCGGGGTACCGGCCGCCAGCACCAGCCGGGTAGCCGCGGCCAGGCTCAGCCGGGTACCCGCCGCTGGACTCGTCCGGATACCCACGGCCCGGCCGGGCCGGGTACCCGCCACTCGACTCACCCGGATAGCCACGGCCCGGGTAGCCGGCCACTGGACTCATCGGGGTAGCCACGGCCGGACCGCGCCGGGTACCCGCCGCTGGACTCGTCCGGATACCCACGGCCCGGCCGGGCCGGGTACCCGCCACTGGGGTCGTCCGCGTACCGCCGGCCCGGCTGCGCCGGGTACCGCCCCCGACTCGTCCGGGTAACCCCGGGCCGGGTAACCGCCACTCGACTCATCCGGGTAACCCCGGCCTGCCCGCGCCGGGTATCCCCCGCTCGGCTCATCCGGGTAACCGGTGCCCGGGTACCGGTCGGCTGGCCCGGGCTGCCTGGGCGCCGGCCGGCCCGCCCCGTGCGCTGGCCGCCCGCGTTTCCCGCTCTGTGCCTGGTCCGGCGCGCTGGCCGCGGCCGCCTTCCCACCACG
This sequence comes from uncultured Actinomycetes bacterium, assembly GCA_963757545.1. Classification (GTDB taxonomy): domain Bacteria; phylum Actinomycetota; class Actinomycetes; order Streptosporangiales; family Streptosporangiaceae; genus RYN-230. The sequence continues at coordinate 144,091 of CAVWSA010000029.1, forward strand.
CCGGAAGCGCCGCCGCTTGGTCCGGCCGTCGCTCGGCTCCTGGTCCGGCCCGGCCTGGTCCGGCCCGGCCTGATCCGGCCTGGCCTGATCCGGCCCGGCCCGATCCGGCCTGGCCTGATCCGTGCCGCCGGCCCGGCCGCGGTCGCGGCGCTGGCCGCGGCACGGGCACCCCGCCCGGCCGCCACGGCCCGGCCCGCCCCGCGGCCGAGCAGGCCGGTGCTGGCCACGGCCGTGCTGGCCGACCGGCCACCAGCCGTCCCGGCCCCGGCCTCAGCCTCGGCCGCCGCGGCGCTGGCCAGCACCGTGGCCGTCCGCCCGGTATCGGCGCTGCGGGCCGCCGCGGCCGGCACCGCGGCCATAGCCGCCACCGGCGCCTCAGCCACCCGGCTCGCGGCTGCCCTCCCGGTGTTCCCGGCCGCGCTCGCGGCGGCCCGCGGGCTCGGCCGCCGCGGCGCCGGTCTCCGCGGGCACCCGGGTGCCGGGCAGCGCGAGCACCGCCACCACCAGGACGGCGAGCGCTTCCAGCGCGACGATCAGGTCCCGGCCGAGCTGGCTGTGCGAGATGTCCAGGGTGCCGCCGCCGGACGGCAGCCGGAACGCCTGGGCCCAGCCATCCACCGGCGGCAGTGCCTGCAGCGCAGCGCCGTTCAGCGTGGCCGACCAGCCACCGGACGGCTCGGCCAGCACCAGCGTCCCGCCGCTGCGCGGGGCGGCCGCGCCGGACACGCCCACCTGCCCGGAGGACACCGGGACCACCGTGCCGTCCGGCTCGATGACCCGGGCCTGGGCGGTGGTGTCGGCCACCCGCCACAGCTGGAAAGTCCCGGTCTTGCTCACCGGCCGCAGCGCCGCGACGTCATTCAGCGTGCCGGCCAGCGACCCGTTCACCGGTGCGGGCAGCAGCACGTAGCCGATACCCAGCGCGGCCAGCGCCCTGCCCTGATCCTGGGCATCCCCGCCGTCCGGGGCGACCAGGGTGGACACGGCACCGTCCAGCGCCCGCTCCCCGGCCGGCGGCTGGCTCAGGTCGGTCGCACCGATCAGCGGGTCGCTGTCCCGGAGCACCTCGAAGGTCACCCCGGCGGTGCCTTGCCGCAGCACCAGGGTGCGCAGCCGCTGCCCGGTGTCGGCGGACACACTGACGAAGGCGGGCAGCACCGGCCCGCTGGACGCGGTGACCGGACCGCGTACCCCGGTGGTCAGCCACTCGCCCGCGGCCAGCAGCGGCGCGCTGGCCGCCGCCACCACCAGGACCAGGATGCCCAGGCCGGCTGGCCGCCGCCAGCGGCCCTCGCCCAGCTGGCCGGGCAGCACGTCGGCCGCCACCACGACGGCCAGCAGCAGGCCCGCGGCCGCCACCGCCAGCGCGATGCCCGGCCAGGCGGCGACCGGCCGGAACGCGCCGTCCGGGGTGATCAGCACCCGGCTGGCCGCCATCGCGATGAGCAGGCCGAGCAGCGCTACCGCCCAGCCGGCCAGCACCAGCGAGCGGCGCGCGGTGAGCAGCAGCGCGGCCAGCGCGGCCAGGGCCAGGCCGCCGGTGACCCAGAACGGGGGCAGTCCCGGGCCGCCCGGGGACAGCAGCAGCAGTGACCGGGCAGGCAGGCCGGCCGTGGCCAGGCCGGGGACCTTCTGGCCGGCCTCCAGGAAGAGCAGCGCGGGCTGGCTGGCCAGCTGTACCGTCCACGGCAGCAGCAGCAGCGGCGGGGTGAGCACCGCGATGCCGAGGTTGATCGCGGTGCCGCGGCGGCCCCGGCCCAGGGTGACCGCGGCCAGCACCGCGGCAGCCAGCGCGACCACCCAGATCAGCGGGACGAACGCGGCGGCGATGGCCAGGAACAGGCCGGTGGCCCAGGCGGCCCGCCGGGCCCGCCGCCCGGCGGCGGTGAAGATCCGCGCGGCCAGCATGCCGATGAGCGGGATCAGGGCGAACACCACCGCGGCCCCGAACCGGCCGGCCGCCACCGCGCCCATGCCCACCGGCAGCAGCGCGTAGGCCGCCCCGGCCCAGACCCGGGCCCACACTGACGCGGTGATCCGGCGGGCCGCGAAGTAGGCCGTCAGCCCGGCCACGGGCACACAGCCGATCAGCATGACGTCGATGGCCAGCCATGGCTTGCCGCCCAGCACGGTGGCCAGCGCGGCGATCAGCGCCACGTACGGCGGGGCGCTGCTGGCCGAGCCGATCCCGACCGGGTGGAAGCTCTGCAGGTACTCGTGCCACAGCCCGGACACGCCGCCGAACGCCGGGGTGAGCGCGCCGCCGGTCAGCGTGCCCGCGGTGACCAGCGACCGCTCCGCGGCCACGGTGACCGCGGTCAGCGCGGCGAACAGCAGCACCCCGGGATTGGTCAGGATCCGCTGCGCGAATCCGGTGTCGGTGAGCAGGTACTCGTCTTCGTCCGGGTCATCCGTGGCGTGGTGGCTGCCCCTGGTGTCGATCTGGGTCGAGGTGTAGAACACGCTGGCGGCGAACTCGGCCAGCCGCCGGAACGAGCGGCCCGGGGGCAGCTCACCGCGCAGCTTGCCGTACGCGGCACGCCGCCCGCGGGCGCGCCGCCGCCGCACGCCGAGCAGCCGCAGCGGGTGGCCGAGCACCGAGCCGACACCGGCGAACTCGTCCAGCGCCGCCCGCGGCCGCTTGGCCAGCAGGAAGAACAGCGTGCGCAGCGCGGACAGCACCAGGTTGCCGGCCAGCGCGGACAGCGCGGGCAGCAGCGGCAGGTTGCCGAGCAGGGTGAGCAGCGCGTTGTGCCGGTCCATCCGGCGCGGCCGGGGCGCGGCCGAGGGGACCCGCCGGTTCCGCGCGGTGGCTTCCAGGTGGTAGACGACGGCATCGGTGACCACCCGGACCCGGTGCCCGGCCGCGTGTACCCGCCAGCAGAAGTCCACGTCGTCGCGGAGCAGCGGCATGGCCTGGTCGAACCCGCCGAGCTGGTCCCAGACGTCCCGGCGGACCAGCAGGCCGGCGCTGCCTACGGCCAGCACGTCGCGGTCGCCGTCGTGCTGGCCCTGGTCCACCTCACGCGGCTCGATGTTGGTGATCCGGCGGCCCACCGTGTCGATGGTCACGCCCGTCTCGAGCAGCACCCGGCGGTCCGACCAGTCCATCACCTTGGGGCCGAGCACGGCCGCGCCGCGCGCCTCGGCCGCACCGCGCAGCAACTGCTCCAGCGCGTCGCTCTCCGGCTCGCTGTCGTCGTGCAGCAGCCAGATCCACTCGGCGCGCTCGCCGGGCGGCAGCCCGGCCGGCCCGGGCACGTTGGTGTTGGCCGCCCGGTGCCGCAGCGCCTGGGCCACCGCGGCGCCGTAGCCGGTGCGCCGGTCCATGCCGAACACGACCGAGCGGCCGAGCAGCTCGGCCAGCACGGCGCCGCTGCGGTCGCGGCTCCCGGTGTCCACCGCGACTACCCGCTGTACCGGCCTGGTCTGGCCGAGCAGCGCCTCCGCGATGCGCGGCAGCCACGCGGCGCCATCGTGGGCGACGATCACCGCGGTAACGACGTGCTGGCCCTGCGGTTTAGTTGACGACACGAGTCCGCTTGCTGCTCAGGATGGCCGCCCGCCCGGCACCGCATGACTGCCCGCTCAGCTCCGGGCAGGCGCGGGTACGCGGTGAACAATACGCGAACCGATGCCGGCCAGGCAGGCACTCTGGACGCTTCCGTGCAGACCCCTGCTACCCGGGCAGCGCCGACCGCCGCGGCCACGCCGTGGCTGACCTGCGGCCAGCCGTCAGGATGAAGCGCTAAATGGCTTCGCGCTTCATCCGGCGCCGCTCGCGCTCGGACAGACCGCCCCAGATGCCGAACCGCTCATCGTGCTCGAGCGCATACTCCAGGCATTCGGCCCGGACCTCGCAGCCGCGGCAGACCTTCTTGGCCTCCCGGGTGGAGCCGCCCTTCTCGGGGAAGAAGGCCTCCGGATCTGTCTGCGCGCAGAGTGCGCGATCCTGCCAACCTTGTTCCGTGGCGTCATCCACGCCGATACCGAACCCGCCGCCGGGCGCTAGCGCCACGATCACGTCGGCCACAGCGCACCTCCTACCCCTTCGATCCCCCACGCCCTCTCCCCCGGAGCGCGAGAACTACACGCTTGAAATTACACCCGCGTGTCTTGCATCGCGTCAAGCTGGATACGTGATAGAGGCAGTGTTCTTGACCCTGATGACGGGAAAGTCCGCCGAGAATCCTGGGGTCCCAGGCCCGCGCGGGCCAGATTTCGCGCTCTGGCCGCGGTTCCCGGGGGGCGCACCGCCCGGGCCGCGGCGCGGGTTGCAAGACTGGCCGCCATGCGCATTACCGTGCTGGCAGGCGGCGTCGGGGCCGCGCGCTTCCTGCGCGGGCTCACCGCGGTGGCCCCGGACGCCCACATCACCGTCATCGGCAACACCGGCGATGACATCACCCTGTTCGGCCTGCATGTCTCGCCCGACCTGGACACCGTCATGTACACCCTGGGCGGCGGGATCAGCGAGGAGCAGGGCTGGGGCCGGGCCGGGGATACCTTCGGCGTGCTGGCCGAGCTGGCGGCCTACCGGGCCGGGCCGGACTGGTTCCAGCTCGGCGACAAGGACTTCGCCACGCACATCGCGCGGACCAGCCTGCTGGCCACGGGCCAGCCGCTGTCCGCGGCCACCGCCGCGCTGTGCCAGCGCTGGCAGCCCGGCGTCACGCTGATCCCGATGTCCGACGACCCGGTGCAGACCCACGTCGCGCTGCCCGACGGCCAGGTGCTGCACTTCCAGGAGTGGTGGGTGCGGCTGCACGCCGAGGTGCCCGCCACCGCCATCCGGTTCGAGGGCGCGGCTCAGGCGAAACCCGCGCCCGGCGTGCTGGACGCGATCGCCGCGGCCGACGTGGTGCTGTTCCCGCCGTCCAACCCGGTGGTGAGCATCGGCTCCATCCTGGCCGTGCCGGGCATCGCCGCGGCGCTGCGGGACAAGACCGTGGTCGGCGTGTCCCCGATCATCGGCGGCGCCCCGGTCCGCGGCATGGCCGACGCCTGCCTGACCGCCATCGGGGTGCCGGCCACCGCACGGGCGGTGGCCGCGCACTACGGCCCGGCCGTGCTGTCCGGCTGGCTGGTGGACGAGCAGGACAAGGACGCGGTGGACGCACCGGAACTGGCCGGAATCACGGTCCGCGCGCTGCCGCTGTACATGACCGATCTGCCGGCCACCTCGGCCATCGCCCGGGCCGCCGTGGACCTGGCCGTGGAGCTGGCCGGATGACCGGGCACGAGCCAGCCGGGACCGGCGCGGCACGGGCGCTGGTGGGCACAGGACGGTGTTCTCGGTGACCGGCCTGAGCGGCCTGCCGGAGGTGACGCCGGGCACGGACCTGGCCGGGCTGATCGCGGCGGCCGCGCCCGGGCTGGCCGACGGGGACATCGTGGTGATCACCTCGAAGGTGGTCAGCAAGGCGGAGGGCCGGGTCATCCAGGCCGACCGGGACAAGGCCATCGAGGCGGAGACGGTCCGCGTGGTGGCGCAGCGCGGCCCGGCGCGCATCGTGGCGACCCGGCACGGCCTGGTGCTGGCCGCGGCCGGGGTGGACAACTCCAACCTCGCGCCGGGCATGGTGGCGCTGCTGCCCGAGGACCCGGACGGGTCGGCCCGGCGGATCCGCGCCGGGCTGCGCGACCGGCTGGGCGTCCGGCCCGGTGTGCTGATCACCGACACCATGGGGCGGCCGTGGCGGATCGGGCAGACCGACCAGGCCATCGGCGCGGCCGGGCTGCTGCCGGTGCGCGACTACCGGGGCGAGCTGGACACGTTCGGCACCCCGCTCGAGGTGACGCTGGCCGCCGTGGCCGACGAGCTGGCGTCCGCCGCGGACCTGGTCAAGGGCAAGGTCAGCGGCATGCCGGTGGCGGTCGATCCGGGGCCTGGCCAGGCTGGTCACCGAGCAGGACGGGCCGGGCGCGGCAGCGCTGATCAGGCCCGCCGAGGAGGACATGTTCCGGTACGGCGCGGCTGACGTGCTGGCCGCGCGGCGGACGGTGCGCGAGTTCACCGCCGACCCGGTGGACCTGGCCGCGGTGCGCCGGCGATCGCGGCCGCGCTGACCGCGCCCGCGCCGCACCATTCCACGCCGGTCCGGTTCGCGGTGCTGGCGTCGGCGGAAGCCGAGGACCAGGCTGCTGGACGACATGCTGGCCGCCTGGATCGCCGACCTGCGCGGCGACGGGTTCACCGAGGAGCAGATCACCAGGCGGGTGCGCCGCGGCGAGCCGCTGCGCCGCGCGCCGCTGATCATCGTGCCGTGCCTGGTGACCGACGCGGCGCACACGCTACCCGGATCCGCGGCGGAACGCGGCGGAACGGGAGATGTTCGTCGTCGCGGCCGGGCGCGGCGGTGCAGAACCTGCTGGTCGCGCTGGCCGTGGAGGGCCTCGGCTCGTGCTGGGTGTCGAGCACCATGTTCTGCCGCCCGGTGGCCACCGCCGCGCTGGGCCTGCCCGCCGGCTGGGAACCAATGGGCGCGGTCGGGGTCGGCCACCCGGCCGCCCCGGCCCGGGACCGCCCGCCCCGTGACCCAGACGACTTCCTGATGCTGCGCTAACCGCCAGGGTCTCGAGGCCGAGGCGGCGGGACAGGTCGGACGCGAACAGGCCTTCCGGGTCCAGCTCGGCGCGCAGCTTGCGGAACTCGTCCAGCCGCGGGTACATCTGGGCCAGCACCTCGGGCCGGACCCGGGAGTCCTTGGCCAGGTAGACCCGGCCGCCCGCGTCGAGCACCTCGGCGTCCAGCTGGTCCAGCAGGGCGTCCAGGCCCGGCGTGCGGGCCGGGAAATCCAGCGCCAGCGTCCAGCCGGCCAGCGGGAAGGACAGGAACCCGGGATCGGCCGGGCCGAACCGCTTGAGCACGGTCACGAACGACGGCGCGCGGGCCGCGCTGATCCGCTCCAGCGCCCGGCGGACCAGCCGCTCCGCGCCGAACGGCACGACGAACTGGTACTGCCGGAAGCCGGCCGGGCCGTACACCCGGTTCCAGTTCCGGATCCCGTCCAGCGGGTGGAAGAACTGCCCGATGGTCTGGATCTGCCGCGTCCAGCCGGCGCGGCGCCCGGCGGTAGTAAGCCTCGTTGGCCAGCCCGACGGTGCCGGGCGTTCAGCAGCCCGCTGGGGAACACGGCCGGGGCGCTGAGCCGCCCGCCGGGCCGGAACACCAGCGGGTCCCGCTGGTCCCACGGGGCCAGGTCGCGCGAGCGCGGCGAAGTCCCCGCTGGTGATCACCGAGCGGCCCAGTTGCCCGCCCCGGGCCAGGCAGTCGGTCCAGGCCACCGTGTACCCGTAGCGGTCGTCGGTGGCGGACAGGTAGGCCATCGTCTCGTCGATGTCCGCGGTGCGCACCGTATCCACGTTGAGCCGTGACGTCTCAACCCTTTTCAGCTGAACGCCAGCACGGAGGATGATGCCGGTCAGCCCCATGCCGCCGGCCGTGGCCCAGAAGAGGTCGGGTTGCCCGGCCGGGGTGATCCGTTGCTCCGAGCCGTCCGGCCAGCAGCAGGTCGAACCAGGGCACGATGAGCCGGCGAAGCTGCCCGCCCGGTGATGGTTCTTGCCGTGCACGTCGGCGGCGATCGCGCCGCCGACAGTCACCTGCCGGGTGCCCGGGGACACCGGGACGAACCAGCCGACGGCAGCCCGGCCAGCATCAGCTGCTGCAGGCTGACCCCGGCCTGGCAGACGGCCAGCCCGCTATCGGTGTCCAGGCTGATGATCTGGTTCATCGCCCGGGTGCCGATGACCAGGCCGCCGCCGTTCTGCGCCGCGTTGTTGTAGCTGCGGCCCAGGCCACGGGCGATCACGCCGCGGCTCGCCGGGACCGCCGCCCGGAGCAGCCCGGCGACCTGGCCGGGATCGGCCGGCTCGGCCAGCTGCGCGGTCAACGGCGCGATCCGGCCCCACCCGGTGAGCCGCGCGCTGCGGACCGGCGGCGCGGCTGGCTCGGCACCCGGTCGGCCATCCTGGTCATCTCCTTTCCGCGGTGAGCTGTGCCACCCGCAGCAGAGCTGACGCCACCCTACGGCGTCACCAGCGGCAGCGGGGCGCGGACGGCCGGGGTCACCCCGTCGCTGGCCGCCGCGGCGGCCAGCCGCTCGGCCGGCGGTGTACCGTAGGTCGTGGTGCGCTGCCGCAGCGGCCGCTCCAGCGGCGCGACCAGCGCGGCGAACTGGCTGATCGTCTTGTACGAGCCGTTCTGCGACCCGGCCATCCGGCTGATCGTCTCCTCCATCAGCGTGCCGCCCAGGTCGTTGACCCCGCCCTGCAGCACCGTCCGGCACAGGTCGTCGCCCAGCTTGACCCAGGAGCACTGGATCGAGCCGATCGCGCCGTGCAGCATGATCCGGGACAGCGCGTGCACCGCCCGGTTCTCCCGCCGGGTCGGCCCGGGCCGGGCCAGCCCGGCCAGGTAGATCGGCGCGCTGGCGTGCACGAACGGGAGCAGCACGAACTCGGTGAAACCGCCGGTGCGCTGCTGGATGCCGCGGATCACCCGCAGGTGCCCGACCCAGTGCGCGGGGGTGTCCACGTGCCCGTACATCATCGTCGCGCTGGTCGGGATGCCCAGCTCGTGCGCGGTCGTGATGACCTCGATCCAGGCCGACGCGGGCAGCTTGCCCTTGGTCAGCACCCAGCGCACGTCGTCGTCCAGGATCTCCGCCGCGGTGCCGGGGTGCGAGCCGACCCCGGCCTCCCGCGCGCGGATCAGCCACTCGCGGATCGGCAGCCCGGTCCGGGCCGCCCCGTTGACCACCTCCATCGGCGAGAACGCGTGCACGTGCAGGTCGGGGCAGCGCCGCTTGACCTCGGCCGCGATGTCGAAGTACGCGGTGCCGGGCAGGTCCGGGTGGATGCCGCCCTGCATGCACACCTCGGTCGCGCCGGCCGCCCAGGCCTGCTCGGCCCGCTCGCCGACCTGCTCCAGGGACAGCGTGTACGCGTCGGCGTCGGTCCGGCGCTGGGCGAACGCGCAGAACCGGCAGCCGGTGTAGCACACGTTGGTGAAGTTGATGTTCCTGGTGACGATGTACGTGACGTCGTCGCCGACCGCGTCCCGGCGCAGCCCGTCGGCCAGCGCGGTCAGCGCGTCGAGTTCCGCCCCGTCCGCGTCCAGCAAGGTCAGCGCCTCGCTGTCGGTGATCCCGGCCGGGTCCCGTTCCGCACTACGCAACGCCGCTGCCACCTCCGGCCGGACCCGCCCGCCGGCCGGCGCTGTGCTGCTCGAGCCGCCTGCGGCGGCGCCGGCCCGCGCTTCTGGCGCGATCCGGGTCGCCACCTCGGCCCAGTCCCCGTACACCTCGGCGAAGTCGGCCCGCCGGTCGGTGGTCCGGCCGGCGGTGTCGATCGCCGTGTGCAGGTCGGTCCGGCCGGACGCCTCGCCCCAGCCGCCGTCCGGTTCCTGCCAGGGGCGCCCGGTGGGCCGCGCGTCCTCCCGGGCCAGCCCGCTGTCCGGGTCGGCCAGCGCGGCCACATGCCCGGCCAGCCGGGGATCCAGCCACGGCTCGCGCTGGTAGCCCGGGTAGATGGTGAGCCGCTCGCGCAGCGTCAGGCCGGCCGCCGCGGTGCGGGTGGCCAGCTCGTCGATCTGCGGCCAGGGCCGCTCCGGGTTGACGTGGTCCGGGGTGAGCGGCGAGACGCCGCCCCAGTCGTCGATCCCGGCCGCCAGGATCAGCCCGTACTCCTCGCCGATCAGGTTGGGCGGGGCCTGGATCCGCATCGCGGGCCCGAGCACCAGCCGGGCCACCGCGATGGTGGCGGCCAGGTCGTCCAGCTCGGCATCGGGTGCGCCGCGCATCTTCGTGTCCGGCTTGGCCCGGAAGTTCTGCACGATCACTTCCTGGATGCCGCCGTACTCCCGGGCCACCTGCCGGATGGCGAAGATCGATTCGGCCCGCTCGGCCCGGGTCTCGCCGATGCCGATCAGGATCCCGGTGGTGAACGGCACGCTGGACCGGCCCGCGTCGGCCAGCACCCGGAGCCGCACCGCGGGGTCCTTGTCCGGGCTGCCGAAGTGCGGCCCGCCGCGCTCGGTGTACAGCCGGGCCGCAGTGGTCTCCAGCATCATGCCCATGGACGGCGCGACCGGCTTGAGCCGCTGGAAGTCCTGCCAGCTGAGCACGCCCGGGTTGAGATGCGGCAGCAGCCCGGTCTCCTCCAGCACCCGGATGGCCATGGCCCGGACGTAGGACAGCGTGTCGTCGTAGCCGTGCGCGTCCAGCCACTCGCGGGCCTGCGGCCAGCGCGCCTCGGGCCGGTCGCCCAGCGTGAACAGCGCCTCCTTGCAGCCCAGCGCGGCGCCGTCGGTGGCGATCTCGAGCACCTCGTCCGGGGACAGGTACGGGCTGTCCAGCCGGCCCGGCACGGTGACGAACGTGCAGTACCCGCACCGGTCCCGGCACAGCCGGGTGAGCGGGATGAACACCTTGCGCGAGTAGCTGATGATCCCGGGCCGGCCCGCCGCGGCCAGCCCGGCGTCGCGGACCCGGGCCGCATAGCCGAGCAGGTCGGTGAGCTGCTCACCGCGGGTGTGCAGCAGGATGGCCGCCTCGGCCGGGTCGAGCGCCTTGCCGTCCCGGGCCCGGGCCAGCACCCGGCGCAGCGCCGTAGCGGGTGGCGCGGGTTCGGCCGGCGGCGCGGGCGGGGACGAAGGCGTCGCGAGACGGGGGGTCGGCGCTCATCCCCCCACCCTAGGTCGCGTGGTTGAACTCAGAACGACCGGTAGTCGCGCACCGGCATGCGCGGCCCGCGGCGCGGCGGGGCCAGGCCGCTCAGCTCCACCAGCCGGGCCGCCCGGTGCCGGTGCCCCGGGTAAGGGGCGAGCAGGTCGAGCATGCCCGCGTCGTCCACCACCCGGCCGGCCAGCGCCCAGCCCACCCGGGCGGGCAGGTGGTAGTCGCCGACCGAGACGGCGTCCGCGTCGCCGCAGGCCCGCTGGCGTACCTCGGCCGAGGTCCACACGCCGATCCCGGGCAGCGCGCGCAGCCGCCGGTCGGCGTCGGCGGAGCTCATCGCGACGATCTCCTCCAGCCGCCCGGCCACCTCGGCCGCGCCGATGATGGTGCGGGCCCGCACCCCCTCCACCCCGGCCCGGTGCCACTCCCAGGACGGGATCCGCCGCCAGACGGCCGCGGGCGGCGGCACCCGCATGCCCGGCCGGGGCCGGCCCGGCGCCGGCGCCCCGAACCGGAGCAGCAGGTAGCGCCAGGCCCGGCGGGCCTCGACGCCGACCACCTTCTGCTCCAGCACCGCGGGTACCAGGGCTTCCAGCACCCGGCCGGTGCGGCCGATCCGGACGCCCTGGAACCGGGCGGACAGCTCGACGGAGCACTGGATCGGCCGGGTCGAAACCGGCCCGGTCGTCGGCCGCACCCAGCGCGGCGGGCAGCCCGGCCAGCAGCCAGGACGCCCCCGGCCCCCAGGCGGCTGGCGCGCACCGTGTAGCCCGGCTCGGCCGGCCCGGCGGCCGGCGCCCCGGCGCGATCGCCGGGCGGTCCGGGGTCGTCCCCCCGGACGGCGAGCCGCCGTGCGGGCTGAGGCGGACACGCCGACCGTGCTGGCTGAGGTCGGCACCGCCAGCACCTGCACGCGCAACGTGGCCGGGCCGGCCGGGGTCAGTGAGGTGCGCCAGATGGTGCCGTCGGCCGCCACCCGGTACGCCGGGTCGCCCCGGCCGCGGGCGTGCACGCCGAGCGTCCGGGGCACGTCCAGCACGAACGGCGCCCGCCACTCGCCGGCCGCGTCTGGGGCGGCGGCATCGGCCGGGTACTGGCGTTGCGGAAAATTCGGCGGGTGTGGTTCGGGCGCCCGCGGCTGCGGCGGGGCCTGCCCGGCGCTCACACGTCCGTGGAGAAGCGAACGCACGTCGGGCCCAGTTCCTCACCGGGCCAGACCCGCAGCCCGGCGCGCAGCTCGTTTCCGGGGTCGATGCGCGCCGCGTCGCCGATGACCACCCCGTCCAGGATCACGCCCTCGCCGATCCGCGCGCCCCGGCCCACCACGCTGCCGGACACCCGGGCGCCCGCGCCGATGCTGGCCTCGTCGAACAGCACGCTGCCGCCGACCTGCGCGTCCGCGGCCACCTGCGCGGCGGCGCCCGACCACCGTGCCGCCGTGCACCCGGGCCGCCGGGTGCACCTCGGCGCCGTCCAGCACCAGCCGCTCGCCCGGCGCGCCGCGGCCGGCCGGCACGGCGGCGGATGGCAGCCGCCCCTGCACCAGGTCGCACGACCCCTGCACGAACGCTTCCGGGGTGCCCACGTCGAGCCAGTAGGCGGACTCCGGGTAGCCCATCACGACCGCGCCCGCGCTGATCAGCCCGGGGAACGTCGCGCGTTCCACCGAGATCGACCTGGCCCGGCGGGATCTCGTCGATGACCGACCGGCGGAACACGTAGCAGCCCGCGTTGATCCGGTTCGTCACCGGGTTCGGCGTCTTCTCCAGGAACGCGGTCACCCGCCCGCTGCCGTCGGCCGGCACGCAGCCGAACCGGGCCGGGTCAGGCACCTCGACCAGGTGCAGGGTGACCGCGGCGTCGGTCTTGCGGTGCAGGTCGATCTGGCGCCGGGATGTCGTGCCCGGACAGCACGTCCCCGTTCAGCACTACGACCGGGGCGTCCGGGCCGCTGCGCAGGCCGGCCGCGGCGTTCCGGATGGCCCCGCCGGTGCCCAGCGGTTCCGCCTCCTGCACGTAGGAGATTTCCAGGCCGAACGCCCGTCCGTCGCCGAAGCACTCGGCGAACATCTCGGCCCGGTAGGCGGTGGCCAGCACCACGTGCGTGACGCCGCAGGCGGCGGCCTTGGCGAACTGGTGGGCCAGGAACGGGACCCCGGCCGTGGGCAGCAGCGGCTTCGGCGTGCCGATGGTGAGCGGCCGGAGCCGGGTGCCCTGCCCGCCCACGAGCAGGATGGCTTCGAGCGGTTCGCGGCCGGATGGCTGGGCTGACATGAGCAGCGAGATTACTCTCCGCGCTGCGCTGCCGCACGCTGGTAGGAAGCCATGTGCGCCTCGGCCGACGCCATCCAGCTGAACTCCTGCGACCGGGCGTGGCCCGCCGCGCCGAGCGCCTCCCGGCGCGCCGGATCGGCCAGCAGCCCGCGCAGCGCGGCCTCGATGTCCGCGGCGTCCGGCTCGGTGTAGGCGACCGCGTCCCCGCCCACCTCGGGCAGCGAGGTGCGGTGCGTGGTGAGCACCGGCGCGCCGCAGGCCATCGCCTCCAGCACCGGCAGCCCGAAGCCCTCGCCGCGGCTCGGGAAGGCCACCACCAGCGCGCCGCCCAGGAAGCCGGGCAGGTCGGTGAAGCGCAGGTAGCCGGGGCGGACCAGGCGCAGGTGCGCGGGCACCGCGGCCACCGCCTCGTCCACTTCCTCGCTCCACCCGCTGCCGCCGGCGAGCACCAGCGCGGGCGGGTCGGTCAGGTCGGTCACCGCGGCCGCCCAGCCGGTGATCAGCGCGGGCACGTTCTTCCGCGGCTCCAGCCCGCCCAGGTAGGCCACGTACGGGCGGCCGTGCAGGCCCAGCCGGTCGGACACCTGCTGCTTCCGCTCCGGGCTGGGCCGGTGGAACACGGTGTGGTCCACGCCGTGGTAGGCGACGTCGATCCGGGTCGGGTCGGCGCCGACCACCCGGACCAGCTCGTCCCGGGTCGCCTTGGACGGCACGATCAGCCGGGTGGCCCGCCGGGCCGCGGTGCGGATGGCGGACTTGAAGAACGTGGCGGTGACCGCGTTATGCGCGTCCGGCTCGGTGAAGTAGGTCAGGTCGTGGATGGTGACCACCACCGGCACCCCGGGGCGCAGCGGCATCGTGTAGTGCGGGGCGTGCAGCACGTCCGCGTTCACCTGCTGGGCGACCAGCGGCAGGCCGGTCTGCTCCCAGGCCAGCCGGGCGGGGCGGTGCGCGATCGCGGTCGGCCCGGCGACCACGGTGGCGTCCGGGACGAGCCTGCCGTAGCGCTCTTCGTCGGCTCGCTGGCAGGCGACCGCGAGGTCGGCTCCCATGGCCCCCAGCGCGGTGATCAGACCATCCACGTAACGGCCGAGCGCGCCCCGGTCCGCTGGCACAGCGGTGGCGTTGACCAGCACCCGAGGTGCCACGAGCAGTCTGTCTCCTTCCCCCCGTCTGCGGGCCCAAGGTGCCAGATGACTGGCAAATCAGCATTGATGAAAGTCCCGTCACGACCGAGCGTACGCCCTCCGTTCAACCTGCCGGTGAGCATCGCCACCGATGCGGCGCCGCCGCCGGGCCGCGCCGCACCGCGCGACCCGGGAGCCGGGACGGGACCGTTATGGTCTAGACCAGGCTAGCTCTCCAGTCCCGGTCCCGCGAGGGCCGGCCAGGGCGGTCCGGCTAGGGCGATGCGGACGGCGACGGGCTGGCCCGGCTGGTCGCCGCCGGGTGCGGCTGGGCGGCCCGCTGCGCCTGGTCGAGCGCGGTCTTCATCTTGGCGATGTATTTCGCGTAGCCGGTCAGGTCACCCTGTTTGAGTGCCGCTTCCGCCTTCGTGTAGTCCGACTCGGCCTGCGCCAGGTCACTGCGCACCGCCGCGCTGACCGAGCCCTGGCCGGTGCCACCGCCGCCCGATGGGCCGCCGCTGGATGAGCCGGATCCGCCCAGCCCGGGGATCACCTGGCTGAGCGCGCTGGGCAGCGTCGGGCCGAACCCGACGTTGCCGTCGAACGAGACGACCACCCGCTGCAGCACCGGGTACGAGCCGGAACTGCTGCTGCCACCGGTCGTGTTGGCCGCCTGGATGTAGATGGGTTCCTCATAGATCAGGCCGCCGGCTACCGGCAGGGTGATCAGGTTACCCAGGATCACCTTGGAGCCTTCCTGCCGGTACAGCGCGAGTTGCCGGGACACCGCGGCGTTCGACTCGAACGTGCCCTGCACCTGCTGCGGGCCGAGGATGGCGGTGTCCTGGGGTAGCTGGAGGACCCGGATCGTGCCGTAGCCCGCGGACTGCGGGTCGCTGTCCACCGCCAGGTAGGCGGCCATGTTCTGGCGGCCGCGCTGGACCAGCGAGGAGGTCACCGAGAACTCGGCCGGCGCGCCCGGCATGGTCATCGTCTGGTAGTACGGCGGCTGGCTGACCGGCTGTCCGTGCCCGGCTCATTGGGCACGGACCAGAAGTTCTGCCCACCGTAGAACGACTGCGCCTGCAGCACGTGGTACTGGGCCAGCACCTGGCGCTGCACCTCGAACAGGTCCGGCGGGTAGCGCAGGTGCGGCATCAGGTCACCCGGGATGTCCCGCTTCGGCTTGATGACGCCGGGGAACGCCCGCATCCAGGTCCGCAGGATCGGGTCGTGACGGGTCCCAGGCGTACAGCGTGACCGCCCCGGTGTACGCGTTCACCACGGCCTTGACCGAGTTGCGCAGGTAGTTGACCTGGCCGACCTGCTGCCCGGCCACCGAGCCGCCCGGCGCGTCGCTGGTCGAGGTGGCCTGGGCCAGGCCGACCCGCTGCGAGTAGGGGTACAGGTCGGTGGTGGTGTACCCGTCCACCACCCACCAGATCTGCCCGCCCGCCACCACCGGGTAGCTCTCACCGTCCAGGGTGAGGAACGGCGCGACCTTGGCCACCCGGGCCAGCGGCTGCCGGTCGTAGAGGATCTTCGAGTTACCGTTGATCGCCCCGGACAGCAGGATGTTCAGCTCCCGGAACTTGATCGCGTAGAGCAGCCGGTTCACCGGTGACCCGACGCTGACCCCGCCGCCGCCGCGGTAGGTGTTGTTCTGCTGGCCGGCCGGCCGACGGGTAGTCGAGTTCCTCCTGGTGCCCGCCGGCCGGGCCGCCGACGATCGCGTAGCTGTTCTGCTGCTGGCCGAAGTACACCCGGGGCTGGCGCACCCCGAGCACTCCGGTGGGCGGGATCTGGCTCTCCACGAACGACGGGTTGCCGTTGTCCTGCACGCTGTTCGCGGTGGCCGCGACCACGCCGAAGCCGTGCGTGTAGACCAGGTGGGTGTTGATCCAGTTGCCCTGGCCGGGCGGCGGGCCGCCCATGCCGCGCACCGCGATCACGGTGTCCCGGGGCAGCGTGCTGCCGGTCAGCGGGTAGCGGTCCATGGCCAGCTGGCCGGGGAACTGGTAGTAGCTCTTGACCTGCTGCAGCTGCTGGAACGTGGGCGACACGATGTCCGGGTCGAGCAGCCGCATGCCCGGCAGCCCGGCCACCTGGCTGGCCAGCGACGAGGACGCGTCGATGGTCGCCGGGTACTGGCGCACCTTGACGGTGGCCGCGGTGATCCCGTACGCCTGCCGGGTGCTGTCGATCTCCCGCTGGATGTACGGGGTCTCCTTGGCCAGCTCGTTCGGCTTGACCACGAACTGCTGGATGATCGCCGGGTACAGTCCGCCGATCAGGATGGCCGACAGCACCAGCAGGCCGAACCCGACCGCGGGCAGCATCGGGCTGCGCCGGGCCGCGCCCGCGAAGAACAGCAGCGCGCACAGGATGGCGATCACCGCGAGCACGGTCTTGGCCGGCAGCACCGCGTTCACGTCGGTGTAGGACGCCCCGGTGGTCACCGCGCCGCGCTGGGAGAAATCGATCCCGTACCGGTCGAACCAGTACGCGACGGCCTTGAGCAGCACGAAGATGCCGAACAGCACGAACAGGTGGGCCTGCGTGGCCACCGTCACCCGGGGGTGCCGGCCCTGCATGCGCAGCCCGCCGTACAGGTAGTGCACCAGCGCGGCCAGTACCAGCGACAGCAGCACGGCCCAGAACAGGTAGCCGAGCACCAGCCGGATGAACGGGTAGGTGAACACGAAGAACGACAGGTCCAGATGGAACTGGGGATCCCTGACGCCGAAGTTGACCTGGTTGATGAACAGCAGCCAGGTCCGCCAGGCGCCAGCCGCGGTGACGCCGGAGATCACCCCGATCACGGCGAGCAGCACGCCGAGCAGCAGCCGCCGGTGCGGGTCGATGGCCAGCCGGTAGCTGTCCCCGCCCGCGCCCGCCGTGGGCACCGGCCGGTAGACCGGCCGCAGCCGGTAGGCGAGAACCGCGTTAGTCCCGGTGACCAGGGCCATGAACAGCGCCGCGACGAAGAACATCGCCCACCGGGTGCCGTAGGTGATGCCGAACACCGACGCGTAGTGCACCGCGCTGAACCACAGCCAGTCGGTCCAGATGCCGGCCACGATGGCGACCAGCACGATGAAGCCGACCACCCCGGCGATGACCGGCAGCACCAGCCGTGGCCAGCGGGCCAGGGCGAGCGCTGGGCGGCCAGGCGGCCTGGCCGGTCCGGGTGGCCGGAAGCTCACGCACTCCCCCTCACGTCGCCGCCGCGCGGCGCCAATCTACCCTCGTTGCTGCCTGGCACGTCGCACCCGCCGCGGGCCGCCGGTCAGCAGCCGGGAACGCTGCGGCCCGCCTTGATCGCCGCCAGGTCGGTCAGCGCCTGATGCAGCGTGGCCACTTTGGCCAGGTGCAGTCCGGCGGGCACCGCCCCGCTGGTGTCCGCACAGTTCGCCGCCGGGGTCAGGAACCAGGTCGCGCCGGCCGCCCGGGCCCCGGCCATCTTCTGCTGGATGCCGCCGATCGGCGAGACCGCGCCGTTGGCCGCGATCTCGCCGGTGCCCGCGATGAACCTCCCGCCGGTCAGGCTGCCCGGGGTCAGCTTGTCCACGATGCCCAGCGCGAACATCATTCCCGCGCTCGGGCCGCCGATGTCCCCCACTTTGATGTTGATCTTGAATGGGAACCGGTAGCTCTCGGTCAGGAACACCCCGATGACCGAGTGCCCCTGGACGTTCGCGGTCTTCAGCGTGACGTGCTCGGTCTGGCCCTTGCGCAGCACGGTAAGGGTGACGTGGCTGCCCGGGGGGCGGGCCCGGATCAGGGTGCTGGTGTCGTGGCTGCAGCCGACCGGCGTGCCGTCCACCGCGATGATCTGGTCACCGGGCTCGCAGCACCCCGGCCGCGGGCAGTCCCTTCTCGGTCTGGGTGACGGTGTCCAGCGTGCGTAGTGGATGTTCAGCGCGCACAGCGCGGCCGCCTCGGCGGTCTGCTGCGAGTTGACCATCTGCAGCGTGTCCTGCCGCTCCACCTGCTGCTCGGACTGCCCGGTCGGGAACAGTTCCTGCTCCGGGACGACCGCCTCGTGCGGGGTAAGCCAGGCGCGCAGCGCGGTGAACACGTTGAAGCCGTCCCCCGGGCCGCCCAGGAAGGACACCGTGACCAGGTTGAGGTGCCCGCTGGTCGGGTACGTCGGGTGCCCGCTGATGCTGATCAGCGGGCCGCTGGAGGCCCGCCCCAGCGTGTTCAGCGTGGGGCCCGGGCTGAGGATCACGTACGGAACCGGCAGCAGCGCAGCGGCCAGCGCCGCCGCCACCACCCCGATTCCGGCCACCAGCAAGGTGATGGTGCGGCGGGACATGGTCGGAAGACTACGCACTGTTGACCCATTCGCTCTCGCCGTCGCCGAATACCTGGTGCTTCCAGACCGGGACGCTCTTCTTGAGCTCATCGATCAGGGCCCGGCAGGCGGCGAACGCCTCGGCGCGGTGCGGGCAGGACACCGCGACCACGACGGCCAGGTCGCCGATCTCCAGGTCGCCGGTCCGGTGCACCGCGGCGATCGCGGTCACCGGGTAATCCGCGGCCACCTTCTCGCACACCTGGCGGAGTTGCGCGGCCGCGGACGGGTGCGCCGAGTAGGAGAGATGGCGCACGTCACGGCCCCCGTCGTGGTCCCGCACCGTGCCGGTGAACAGCACGATCCCGCCCGCCGCGGGATCGGATACGGCGTCGTGCACCTCGTCCACGGACAGCGGGACGTCGCGCACCTCGGCCAGCCGGATCACAGTCACGGAGCCAAGGTAGCGCCTGAACCTGGAAGTCCGGACCGGCTGGGCTAGCTGCCGCGCTTGCGGCGCCGGGCGGCCCGCACGATGGCCGCGGTGCCGATGACCGCCACCGTGGCGCCGGCCGCGGTGATCGTCGCTTCCTTCCGGGGCAGCCGGCGGCCCGCCACGGCATGATGGCCGGCCCGCTGCTTGAGCAGTACCCCGAGCGCGGTCGCGTTGTCGTAGGACGGCCGCCAGCCGGCCTCGCGCAGCGCCCGGCAGTCCACCACCCAGGGGTACACCATGTAGCGCAGGTCGGAGACGGGCGCCGGCGTGATGCCGATCCGGTGCAGCCGCTGCACGGTGCCGAACGTCAGCCCGGCGGGCAGCTCGACCCGGCGCAGCCCGCTGAGTTCCTCCACCTCATCCTGCTCCAGCCAGCCGTCGCAGCCGACCGCGAACACACCGGAGATGGCACCGGTCACCGCCAGCTCGAGCGCGGACACCAGGTCCTCGACGTGACAGAACTGCCAGCGCGGCGCGCAGCCCTTCACGGTGAGCAGCCGCGGCGCCTCGAAATGCCGGGTGACCAGGGTGTCCACCCCTTCGCCGACGAGCGCGGCGGGCCGTACCACGGTGATCGCCATGCCCGGGTGCGACCGCGGCGAGCGCCGGGCCAGGTGCTCGATCTCCAGCAGGTCACCCGCCACACTGCCGTTGTCGTCCAGGCTGAGCGGCGCGTCCTCGGCCAGCGGCACCGGGTTGTCCGGGTCAGCCCCGTACACCATGGCGCTGGTCACCAGGATGACCCGGCCGACCCGGCCGGCCGCCGCCGCGGTCAGCACGGTCTGCGCGGCGCGCACGTTGAACGCGCGGCGGGCCCGGTGGTCGGTGTCGGCCGACATGTCGATGTCCGTGTGCACCAGCACGTCCACCCCGGTCAGCCGTCCGGCCAGGGCCGGGTCCCGGATGTCAGCCAGCCGCCAGGTCACCCCGACGACGTCGCCCCGGTGGTCATCGATCGCGATCACCCGGCGGGCCGCGGGCGAGGCGGCCAGCCGCAGCGCCAGGGCATGACCGAGCCCGCGGGCCGCACCGGTGATGGCGACCACCGGGCCCGGCCGGCGGGCTGGGCCCGCCCGCGGCCGGCGCTGGCTCGTGGGCTGGCGCTGGCTCGTGGGCTGGCGCTGGCTGTGGCTGGGTGCCCGTTCCGGCTCGGTCCCGGCAGGCGGGCCGGACGGCGGCGCTGCACCGCGGTCCGCCCCGGGCGAGACGCCGCGACCAGCCCGGTTACCGCGGCCGGTACGCGGCGCCGGCTCGGTGCGCTTGCGGCGAACCTGGGCCTGTGCAGTGCTCAACGTGTGCCGCTCCCGAGATAACGTGGCGGATGTGACCCTTCCATCCTGCCTGAGAGGTCGCGGAGATGGCTGATCCTCCCTTCGGCTTTGGCCTGCCTGGCGGTTCCGGGAGTTCCGGAGGCCAGGGCAGCTCTGGTGGTTCCGGCGGTCCGGGTGGCTCTGGCGAGACGCCTGGCGAGGGCAACCCGTTCGGTGACCCGCAGCAGTTCGCCGACGCGCTGCGCCAGTTCGCCGACCTGATGTCCTGGCAGGGCGGCCCGGTCAACTGGGACCTGGCTAAGAACGTCGCCCGGCACACGGTCGCGGCCGAGGGCGACCCCAGCGTGCTGGACAGCGACCGGCAGAAGGTCGTCGAGGCGATCCGGCTGGCCGACCTGTGGCTGGACGAGGTGACCGCGTTCCCCAGCGGGGTGCGCACCGCGCAGGCCTGGAGCCGGTCCGAATGGGTCGAGGCCACGCTGCCGGTCTGGTCCAAGCTGTGTGACCCGATCGCCGACAAGGCCGTCAACGCGATGGGCGGCATGCTCACCATGGACCCGGGTGAGGGTGGTGAGCTGCCTGGCGAGCTGAATCAGGCGCTGCAGGCCGTCACCGGTGGCATGGGTGGCCTGGCCGGCCTGGGCAGCATGGGTGGCCTGGGCGCGATGATGCGCCGGATCGGCGGCATGATGGTCGGCGGCCAGACCGGCGCCGCGGTCGGCGCGCTGGCCCGCGAGGTGGTCAGCTCCACGGATGTGGGCCTGCCGCTCGGCCCGGAGGGCGTGGCGGCGCTGCTCCCGTCGGGCGTGGCCGAGTTCAGCGAAGGGCTGTCCGTCGGCGCGGACGAGATCCGCATCTTCCTGGCGCTGCGCGAAACCGCCCACCACCGGCTGTTCGCGCACGTCCCGTGGCTGCGCTCGCGGCTGCTGGCCGCGGTCGAGGACTACGCCCGGGGCATCACCGTGGACACCACGGCGCTGCGCGACGCCATGCCGCAGATCGACCCGTCCAACCCGGAGGCGCTGCGCGACGCGCTGGCCGACGCCGAGCTGTTCCAGCCCGAGGACACGCCGCAGCAGAAGGCCGCGCTGTCCCGGCTGGAAACCCTGCTGGCACTGGTCGAAGGCTGGGTAGCCACGGTGGTCAGCGCGGCCGCGACCGGCCGCCTGCCGCAGGCCGCAGCGCTGGCCGAGGCCATCCGGCGGCGCCGCGCCACCGGCGGTCCGGCCGAGCAGACGTTCGCCACCCTGGTTGGGCTCGAACTCCGGCCGCGGCGGCTGCGTGAGGCGGCGGCGCTGTGGCAGCAGCTCACCGAGGTGCGCGGCGTGGCGGGCCGGGACGCGGTGTGGTCGCATCCCGACCTGCTGCCCACGGCCGAGGACCTGGACGACCCGGACGGGTTCGTGGCCGGCCGACCCGAACTCGACATGTCCAGCCTGGATCAGGAGATCGAGGGGGTCGAGGCGGATGCGGATGCGGCCAAGCCGGACGACGCAGCCAAGCCGGACCAGGACGACCCGGACGACGGCAGCACTGGCCCGGACGACGGCACCCCAGGCGCCGCAGGCTAACGCTAACTCGGCGCTGCCCACGGCCCAGCCCGCGCCATCCGACCAGCCACAGCGGCCACCCGGTACGCCCGCAGCCGGACCCGGAGCCGCGCCACCCCGGGCGGGCCGTGTGCGGAGCGTGCCAATCACTCGTCGGCAGGCCGCCGGAAATTTGTCTGTTATCCACAGCCGGTGCATGGAGTATTGGCAGGTAGTGAGCGGCCAGATCGCCGCCCGGGCGGGAAATTAACTATCATCCCCCGCTATATCCACAATGGCTCTCCGCAATCTCCCCAGGAAATCCACAACGTTACCCACAGCCTGCTTTGACTGCCCGGGCCGGCCCGCTTAGCCTCACCACCCACGGGTCCCCCGGGTGGCGGGCCGCCGTCACTCCGGGGAAGGGGGCGCACGACCCGCCGGGAGCCGAGCAGTCACTGGCTCTCAGCGCGCACCCGGGGGCCTCGTCATCACCCTCGCCGCCTGGTTGATCCCGGCCCTGCAACTGCTGTCACATCAGCCATTCTGGCCCCAGATCGCGGCGATCCACCGGGCGTGAGCAGCGCTCTGCGAAGCCCAGGAGTTGTTGATGTTGAAGTAGCCGCCCCTCGAGTGAGGGCTACTTCAACATCAACATTTCTGGGCTACCCAGGAATGTCACAACTGCACCGGCAGACACACCAGCCCACCCCGACCCAGACCGGGGTCGCGCATTCTGCGGGCGGCTTGGCCGGGAATGTCGGTATGTCGTGGCATGGTCACGGTATGAGGCCAGCGATCAAGCCAGGGCTGATGGTGGTCTGGCGGGACCGGGACACGCTGCAGATCGGCATCGACCCGAGACGGGCCGTCGCGCTGACCGGGATGGGCCGGGCGGCGGCACTGATCGGGCTGCTGGACGGCAGCCGGGAGCACAGCCAGGTGCTTGCCGCGGCGGAGCGGCTGGGCATCTCGCGCGAGCAGGCCGACCAGGTGATCGGCCTGCTCGCGGCGGCGGGCGCGGTGCAGGACTTCCCCGCGGCCGAGCTGCGCGCGCTGCCGGACGGGCCGCGGGGGCGGCTCGCGCGCGAGCTGGCCACGGTGTCGCTGGCCCACGGCCACGCCGACGGCGGGGCCCGGGTCCTGGCCCGCCGGCAGGCTGCCTCGGTCCGGGTGTATGGCACCGGCCCGGTCGGGTCGGAGATGGCCAGCTTGCTGACCGCGTCCGGGGTGGGCCGGGTGGTGTGCACCGGGCAGCTGGGGCAGCCCACGCCGCGGCCCGCTGTCCCCGGCCGGCCGCCGCGGGCCCAGCGCCGCGACAGCGCCCCAGCACCGGCCGCGGCGCGGCCGCCCCGAGCCGGGGCTGCCGGGGCGCGGCTGACCGGGGCCGGGGCTGGCCCGCGGCCGGATCTGGCCGTGCTGACCGACGGTTACCCGGCTGAGTTACCGGCGCAACTGGTGGCCGGCGGGGTGCCACACCTGGCCGCCTCGGCCCGGGAGGCGATCGGGGTGGTCGGCCCGCTGGTGCTGCCCGGCCAGTCCGCCTGCCTGGGCTGCGTGGAGCTGGCCAGGAGCGACCGCGATCCAGCCTGGCCGTTCATCCTGGCCCAGCTGGCCGGGCAGGCGGCGCAGCCGGTGGCCTGTGCGGCCACGCTGGCTACCGCGGTCGCCGCGCAGGCGGTCAGCCAGGTGCTCAGCTGCCTCGACCTGGCCCGGCCGTCCGGCGCAGTGACGAACGCCACGCTGGAACTCGTATCACCCAGCTGGCAGTGGCGGCGGCGTAGCTGGCCGCGGCATGGGCAGTGCCGCTGTAGCACCCGGTTGGCAACCTGGCCGAGAATGTGAGGGTGAACGATCTACCGCGACGAGCCGTGACCCGGACTGCGAAACTGGCTACCCTGCCCGCTGGCCTGATGGGCCGGACTGCCCTCGGGCTGGGCAAGCGCATCGGCGGCAAGTCGGCCGAGATGGTCGCCACGGAGATCCAGCAGCGCACCGCGGAGCAGATCTTCCGGGTGCTGGGCGAGCTCAAGGGCGGCGCGATGAAGCTCGGCCAGGCGCTGTCCATCTTCGAGGCCGCGCTGCCGCCGGAGATCGCCGGACCGTACCGGGCCACGCTGACCAGGCTGCAGGAAGCCGCCCCGCCACTGCCCGCCCGGACCGTGCACGAGGTGCTGGCCGCAGATCTCGGCCCATACTGGCGGGGTACCTTCCGTGAGTTCGACGACCAGCCCAAGGCGGCCGCGTCCATCGGGCAGGTGCACCGCGCGGTCTGGCAGGACGGCCGCCAGGTGGCTGTGAAGATCCAGTATCCGGGGGCGGGCCGGGCGCTGCTCAACGACTTCAAGCAGCTCAGCCGGGCTGGGTGGCTGTTCGGCATCCTGATGCCCGGGCTCGAGGTCAAGCCGCTGCTGGATGAGCTCCGGGCCCGGATCGCGGAGGAGATCGACTACCGGCTAGAGGCCACCTCACAGCAGGCCTTCGCGACCGCCTACGCGGATGACCCGGACATCTACGTGCCGCAGGTGGTGCAGGCCACCGACCACGTGATCATCACCGAATGGATGGACGGCACCCCGCTGTCCCAGATCATCGAGGCCGGCACCCAGGAGGAACGTGACCGGGCCGGGATACTTTTCACCCGGTTCCTGTTCTCCGGCCCGGCTCGCGCCGGGCTGCTCCATGCGGACCCGCATCCGGGGAACTTCCGGATACTGGCCGACGGCCGGCTGGGCGTCCTCGACTTCGGCGCGGTGGACCGGCTGCCCGACGGCCTGCCGCCGTTCATCGGCAAGCTGCTCCGGATCATGCATGGTGACGGCGACATCCGGGAGGCCGAAGACGAGCTCCGCGAGCAGGGATTTGTCCGCCCGGGCATCGAGGTCGACCTGGATGCGCTGTCCGCGTTCCTGGCCCCGCTGGCTGAGCCGTCCCGGCTGGACACGTTCAAGTTCAGCCGGGAGTGGCTGCGCTCCGAAGCCGCCCGGGTCACCGACCCGCGCTCGTCCAACCTGGGCCGGCGGCTCAACCTGCCGCCGTCCTACGTGCTCATCCACCGGGTTTCCACCGAGGGCATCGGGGTGCTGTGCCAGCTCGAGTCCGAGGGACCGTTCCGGGCCGAGCTGATCCAGTGGATGCCGGGCTACGCCACCGATGGGCCGGACCCCGGCCAGCCCGGCCCCGGCCAGCTCCGCACTGATCAGCCCGGCCTGGACGGCACCGGCCTGGACGGCACCAGCCTGGACGGCACCAGCCTGGACGGCACCAGCCTGGACGGCACCAGCCTGGACGGCACCAGCCTGGACGGCACGGACCTGGACGGCACGGACCTGGATCGGCCGGGCGCGGACCTGCTGGACCCCGGCCCGGAGGACCGGGACACCCGCCCCGGGGACCTGGCCCCCCGCTAAACGCGACGCGGGGGCGGCCGGTACCGGCCGCCCCCGCTTCCCCGCAGGTTGGTCAGGACATCTGCCGCACACCGCGCAGTTGCCGCGCGGCGTGCTGTGCCCGCTCCAGCCGGCGGGCGGCCCGGTCTACCCGGCGGGCCGCCCGGCGCACCGCTCGCAGGTGCGCCACCTGACCATCACGGCGGGCCTGGGCCAGCAGTTCGCGTTGCCGCGCTACTGGATAGTTGGCTGAGTACATCTCACTCCACCGCCCGTTTTCGCTGACTGATTGGCTGGCTGACGACAGGTCAGGCCGCTACGTCGTGCTTCCGTGGGCGCCCGCGCGGCCTCTTCCGCGGCACGATCTGGCCGCGCAGGAAGAGTTCGCCGCCCCACACGCCCCAGGGCTCCCGGCGCTCCATGGCCCCGGACAGGCACGCCATCCGGGCGGCGCAACCGACACAGAGCGCCTTGGCCGTCTCCACATCCTGCGGAGACTCGGCGAAGAACAGCTCTGGATCGTCAGTGCAGGGCAATTCCGCACTGCGCGCCGCCGGCACCACGGTGGGGGTCACCCCGGCCAGCCCGCTGCGCGGCTGGCCTGACCTCACCGATTCTGGTACCGAGACTGCCTCGAACCCCGCCGTGCCCGCTGCTACGGCGGCGGTACCGGGCCCGTACATTGTCCAACCCCTCTCGTCCTGCTCATACCGTCTCTCATGGGTCTGACAAAACGGCGGGCCCGACATGACAAAGACCGCGGACCCGGTGCGGGTCCGCGGCCTTTTGGGGATCCAGGCCGGTCTTTCTAGACCGGATCCCAGGCTGGAAGCGAACCCGTTTGGCTGCCACCGTTAGCGGCAGCGCTCATCGCGTGGGTGTACGTCTGGACGGAGGTGCCCGGCTGGCCGATGCCCGGCTTGACCTGGGTAAACGCCTGGTCGCGCCGCTGCGCGAGCACATCGGTGAGGACGCGCGGTCGCGCCGTCACGCGGTGCTCAGCTGGGTCGAGGAGAGCCAGCACGCCGATCGGCAGGCAGGTACCTGGTGCGGCAGCGAATGTGCCGGCCCGCGGCATGTCCGCGACCGGAACGGAGCGCATGTTGTTGTTCACCAGGACACCTCCCTTCCTCATGGCGTCGTCAGCTCGCCCTGGAACATGTGCAGCAGCCTAAAGAACCCGGCCGGGGTGGGGCAACTCTTTTTCTGGCCGCTACCGCAGCTGCCGGATCAGTCCTTCCTGCACAACGGACACCACCAGCTCGCCCTGGTCAGTAAAGACTTCCCCGCGGGCAAGGCCGCGGGCACCCGCCGCGGACGGCGATTCCTGGTCGTAGAGCAGCCACCGGTCGGCCCGGAACGGCCGGTGGAACCACATCGCGTGATCCAGGCTGGCCCCGCTGATCTGGCCGTCGGCCCAGGAGATGCCGTGCCGGCGCAGCACGGTATCGAGCAGGGTCAGATCCGAGACGTAGGTCATCAGGCAGACGTGCAACAGCGGGTCGTCGGGCAGTTCGCCGTCGGCCCGCAGCCAGACCAGGCTGTGCTCGGTCACGTCGCTCGGCGCCGTGAACACCGGCGAACCCACGAAACGCAGGTCGATCGGGTTGCCAGTGAAGAATTCATGGCCTACCGGCGGGATCGACTCGGCGGGCGGCACCGCGGGCATCGGCGCTCCGTGCGACAGCCCGGGCTCATCCTGGTGGAAGGACGCGGACAAGGTGAAGATCGTCTTGCCGTGCTGGATGCCGGACACCCGCCGGGTGGTGAAGGACCGGCCGTCGCGCACCCGGTCCACCAGGTAGACGATGGGCACCGCGGGATCGCCCGGGCGGATGAAGTACCCGTGCAGCGAGTGCACCGGCCGGTCGGCAGGCACCGTCCGGCCCGCCGCGACCAGGGCCTGCCCGGCGACCTGCCCGCCGAACACCCGCTGCCGCCAGTCGCTGGGACTGCGGCCGCGGAAGATATTCGCCTCGATCTGCTCCAGGTCGAGCAGCTCGACCAGGCTGTCCAGGGCCTTGCTCACCGTGGCACCGTACCGGTCAGGCCAGCGCGGCCGCCTGGCGGGTAGCTGACCGCAGCCCGTCCAGGAACCGGGACGGCCGCCGCGACCGGCGGCTGCCCGCCGACCGGGCCAGCGGCCAGGACAGGAACAGCCGGTCCCGGGCCCGGGTCACGCCCACATACAGCAGCCGCCGCTCCTCCTCGATCGCCGCCTCGGTCTGCGCGTGCACGATGGGCAGGATGCCCTCGGTCAGGCCGGGCAGGAAGACCACATCCCACTCCAGGCCCTTGGCCGCGTGCAGCGAGGCCAGCGTCACCCCGTGCATGGCCGGCGCATGCTCGATCTCCGACCGGTGCGCCAGCTCGGCCGCGAAGCCGCGCAGCCCCCGGCCGGGAGCGCCGGTGAAATAGTCCTCGGCCAGCGCGGCCAGCGCGGCCAGCGACTCCCACCGCTCCCGGGCCGCGCCCCGGCCGGCCGGCGGCTCCTGGGCCAGCCCGAGCCCGGCCAGGATGTGCCGGACCTCCGCGGCCGACTCACCCGGCTCAGACCCGGCCGACGTCAGACCCAGCCGGCCCAGACCCAGCCGGCCCCGACCCGGCCGGCGCGGACTTGGCCGCGGCCCGGAGCAGGCCGACCGCCTGGCGCACCTCGGGCCGGTCGAAAAACCGTTCCGCCCCGCGCAGCTGGCAGGGCAGACCCAGCCCGGCGAAGGCCTGCTCGACCTGAAGCGTCTGCGCGTTGGTCCGGACCAGCACCGCGACCTGGCTGAGCGGCACCCCGGCGGCGTGCAGCGCGGCCACCCGGGACGCGATAGCCGACGCCTCCTCCTGCTCATCGGCGTACTCGGCGAACTCCGCGGCGGGCCCGGCGGGCCGCTGCGCGACCAGCGCCGCGCCGCCGCCCGCCGCCGCGGCTGGGCCGCCGCCGCGCAGCTGGGCGGCCAGCGACCGCCGCCCGGCCATCCCGGTGATCTGGTTGGCCAGCGCGACCAGCTGCGGCGTGGACCGGTAGTTGCGGACCAGCCGGAGCACCGTCGCATCCGGGAAGTCACTGCTGAACCCGGTCAGGTAGCCAGCCGTGGCGCCCGCGAACGAGTAGATGGTCTGCCGCGGATCGCCCACCACGCAGACGTCGTCCCGGTCCCCGGCCCAGCTGTCCAGCAGCAGCTTCTGCAGCGGGTTGACGTCCTGGTACTCATCGACCACGAAGTACCGGTACCGGTCGCGGATCTGCCCGGCCGCCTCCGGGTGCTCGGCCAGGATGGCCGCGGTCAGCTCCAGCACCGACTCGAAGTCCACCAGGTGGCGCTCCCGGCGCAGCTCCTCGTAGCCGGTGTAGAGCCGGGCCAGCAGCGCCGGGGCCAGCGGCGCGCCGCGCCCGGCCCGGGCCGCCTGGTCCGGATAGTCCTCCGGCGGCACGCCCATCACCTTGGCCCACTCGATCTCCGCGGCCACGTCGCGCAGTTCGGGCAGGCTGGCCCCGGCCCGCTGGCGGCGCGCCACTTCAGCCAGCAGGGTGACCTTGGAACCCAGCACGGCGGGCGGCCGCCCGCCCACGGTACGCGGCCAGAAGTGGCTGAGCTGGCGCAGCGCGGCGGAGTGGAACGTGCGGGCCTGCACCCGGTCCAGCCCGGTCCCGCGGCCGGCCAGCCGGTGCACCCGGGCGCGCAGTTCGCCCGCCGCGCGGGTGGTGAAGGTGAGCGCGAGCACATGGCGCGGGTCCACCACGCCGGTGACTGCCGCGTAGGCGATCCGGTGCGCGATGGCCCGGGTTTTTCCGGTGCCCGCCCCGGCCAGCACGCACACCGGCCCCCGGGTGGCCAGCGCGACCTGCCGCTGCTCCGGGTCCAGCGCGGCCAGCACCGACTCAGGATCAGCCAGGTCAGCCGGGCCGGCCAGGCCGCCTTCGAGTCCACCAGCTACCACGACGTAACCTCCGCGCCCGCCATCCTGCCCCATCCCGCCGACACAAGCCTGCCCCCCGCGGGAAGCAGGCGGCCCCGCGCCGCGTTGAGGGAGCGGAACAATTCTTGCGACGATAGGAGCAGATGCGTGTCAGAGCGGGTAACGATGTACTGCACGCAATGGTGCGCGTTCTGTCGCCGGCTCAAGAGCCAGCTGGCCAGAGACGGGATAGAGGTAGCCGAAATCGACATCGAGCGCGATGAGGCGGCTGCCGCGTATGTGATCAGCGTCAACGGGGGCAACATGACGGTGCCGACCGTGGTCTTTCCGGACGGGACGGCGATGACCAACCCATCGGCGGCCCAGGTAAAAGAGAGGTTGCGCGGGCTCGCCGCGAACGCATGAGCAACCGGCACGACCCGAATAATGCTGGCGCGCAGCCGCGCACCGGCCCGGTCGGCGTGCCCGGAGACGCCCAGCAGCACGGCACCGCCCAGGACCACCAGGGCACCCCGGCCGGCAACTGGCCCGGCGACGGCGACGGCTCAGCGCCGCAGGCGGTGGAGCGCACGCCCACCGGCTGGCGGGTCGGTGACGAGGAAATGCCCGACCTGACCAGCGCCATGGTGCTGGCCGACATCCTGAACGCCGAGCTGACCGCGGATGAGCAGGCCGAACTGGACGGGGACACGGCCAGCGGCGCACCGCCCGCGCCGCCCGCCCACCCGCAGGACGCGGCTGGGCGGAACTCGGGCCTGATCGCGGGCGCGCAAGCGCCCACCGCTCCCGCCGCCGCCCAGCCCAGCGAGCCACGCGGCCGCCGGGCCGGCCGCCGCGGCGCGCACCGGGCCGGCCCACGCGGCCGGGCCGCCGAACTGGCCGAGGCGGAACAGCTCAAGGAGACCGTGGCCCAGCTCGAGCGCGCGCTGACCGTCCGGGTCCGGGTCGAGCAGGCCATCGGCGTGCTGGCCGAACGGCACCGGATCCGGCCCCGGCAGGCGTTCGAGCTGCTCCGGTCCGCGTCCCGGGCCCGCGGCCAGCGGATCATGGAAACCGCCAGCCAGGTGATCGCCAGCGCGACCAACCCGCTGCTCAGGCTGCCCGAGGAACTGGCCAAACCGCCGATGCCGCGCCGGATGCCCCGGCGCAGCCGCGGCGAAGCCTGAGCCGTCCGCACCCTTTTTTGGCTTAACGCCAGTACCCGCCTAGTGCCGCCCACCCTGTCCCGGCTGTCAGGGATAGCGGGTAAAGCGGCCCACCGCCTCAGCCGTCAGGGGTGGCGGGTGGGTGGGAGCCGCCTCAGCTGTCAGGCGGTAGGGGGTGGCACGGCTTCAGGCCTCAGGCCGTCTGGGGGGGTGCCGGTCTCGCCTGAGTCAACCGGGGCGCGATCGGGCCGGAAACCGGCATAGGGTCCTTCATGCGGCGATTGCCCCATGAACGGAGGTGACGGTGGGCCTCGTCCCCTCAGCCGTCGAGCCGGCGCAGACCGCTGGCGGGTCCCGGTCGCGCACCGGCGGCCCGCGGGCCGGGTGGCTGGTGCTGCTGCTGTACCTGCTCGGCGCGCTGGCGGTGACCTGGCGGCTGTGGGCCAGCCCGGCGTCCCGGATGCAGGTCGGCGACCCGACCGACGTCAACCTGTTCGCCTGGTTCATCCGGTACAGCGCGGAGTCGGTGGCTCACGGCAGCCTGCCCCATCTGGTCACCACCGCGATGAACGCGCCGCGCGGGGTGAACCTGATGTGGAACACCTCGCTGCTGCTGCCCGGCGTGCTGCTCACCCCGGTCACCCTGCTGGCCGGCCCGCAGGTCAGCCTCACCGTGCTGCTGACGCTGGGCTTCGCCGGCTCGGCGGCCACCATGTTCTGGGTGCTGCGGCGCTGGTCGGTCAGCACCTGGCCGGCCGCCCTGGGCGGCGCGGTGTACGGGTTCTCCCCGGCCATGGCCGCCTCCGGGCTGGGGCACTACCACGTCCAGTTCGCGGTGCTGCCGCCGCTGATCATCGATGCGCTGCTGCGCATCCTGACCGGCCGAGGCAGCCCGCTGCGCACCGGCGCCTGGCTCGGCCTGCTGACCGCCGTGCAACTGTTCACCGGCGAGGAACTGCTGCTCGACACGGCAGTGGCCGGCCTGGTCATCGCCGTGGTGCTGATTCTGGTCGGGCTCCGGGAGGTGCCTCGCCGGGCCGCCGCGGCCGCGGCCGGCCTGGGGTCGGCCGCGGTGGTCGCGCTGGTGCTGGCCGGCTACGGCCTGTGGGTCCAGTTCCATGGCCCGCTGACCGAGCACGGCAGCCCGTGGAAGGTGACCCACTTCCGGAACCGGGCCGCCGCGTTCGTCACCCCGGGCGGCAACCTGCTGCTGCACACCCGGGCCGGCGCGGCCGCGACGGCCGCGCATCCGGCCTACGTCGTGGAGTACGTCGCCTACCTGGGCTGGCCGCTGCTCATCGTGCTGCTCGCGGCCACCATCCGGTACTGGGCCGACCGCCGGGTCCGGGTCGCCGCGCTGGCCTGCGCGGTGCTGGAGATCCTGTCCCTGGGCACGGTCCAGGTGGTCAGCGGGGTCACCGTACCCCCGGCCCTGCTGCCCTGGCACTGGCTGAGCCACCTGCCGGTGCTCAGCCAGGTGCTGGCGGACCGGCTGTCCATCCTGGCCGACGGCCTGGCCGCCGCCGTGCTCGCGGTCGCCCTCGACCTGGCCCTGGCAGGCGCGAGAGGGGCCGGCACCGGCTGGTGGCGCCGGGCCATCCCGGTGGCCATCGCGGTCGTCGCCGTGGCGCCGCTGATCCCGCTGCCCTACCGGGTGACCTCGGTCAGCCCGGTGCCGGCCGGTTATCAGGCGGCGTTCAGCAGGCTGCGGCTACCCCGGGACGCCCGGGTGCTGGTGCTGCCGCTGGCCTACGCCCATCAGTCGATGCCGCTGCGCTGGTACGCCGAAACCGGCAATCCAGGGTCGATGAACGGCGGCTACTTCATCGGCCCGGAACCGGACGGGCAGGCGCGCAGCTACGGTGGGCCCGCGCTCCAGGACTTCACCATCTCCATCGACTCGCTGTGGGGCATGTCAACCCCGCTCCACGGGCAGGCCGCCCAGCCGCCGGCCCGCCCGCCCAAACCGGCTGAGCTGCGCGGCTGGGTGGCCCGCTGGCGGCCCGCGGCCGTGGTCGCGGTCACCCAGCGGACGTCGCGGCTCGGCCGCCTGCTGACCGCGGTATTCGGGCCGCCCGACTTCGCCGTTGGCCGGGTACTCGGCTGGCGCAGGTAAAGCCTGCATCTCGCTATACCAACGGCTTGCCGGCTCATGAGGTTATTTCGGTCTTTCCTGGGATAAGGTCGAGTGCCCGAAAACGACGACAGGATGGCACCGCTGTGAAGCTTACGATCCTGATGCCGGTGTACAACGAGGCCGAGACCGTGCAGAACGTGATCAAGCGTCTGCTGGACGTCTCGTTTCCGTGCCCCATCGAGCTGGTCGTGGTCGATGACGCGAGCACGGACGGATCGTCGGAAATCCTGGACGGCCTGGCCAACGACGACGAGCGGCTGAACCTGCTCCGGCACCCGGTGAACAAGGGCAAGGGGGCGGCCATCCGGACCGGGGCGGCCGCAGCGACCGGCGACTACATCATGCCGTTCGACGCGGACATGGAGTACCAGCCCGAGGACATACCGGATCTGCTCAGGCCGGTGCTGCGCGGTGAGGCAGAAGTGGTGTACGGAAACCGTACATTCGGCAGCCACTCGGCCTACTCGTTCTGGTACGTGATGGGCAACAAGGGTGTGACAACTGTTGCCAACATCCTGTTCAACGCGTACATCGCCGATCTGGAAACGTGCTTCAAGCTGATGCCGCTGGAGCTTTACCGTAGCCTGGACATCAGCTCGCGTGGCTTCGGCATGGAAGCCGAGATCACCGGCAAGCTGCTGGCCCGCAAGATCCGCCCGTTCGAGGTGCCGATCACCTACCGGGCGCGCAGCCGCGAGGAAGGCAAGAAGATCACCTGGAAAGACGGCGTGGCCGCGGTGTGGCTGCTGACCCGCATCCGGATGTCCGCGGGCCGCGAGCAGCGGCGCGCTGTCCGCGGCTGACGTGCCACACATCTCATCCAGCGCGGGGCGGCGGTGAGGGAGAGCTCGGTCCGGCGGCCGGTGGAAGCGGCGTCATCGGACACTGAGCGCCCCCGCGGTTGGGGCTGGCGTTTGCGGCGGCTGCCCGGCCGCCCGGCGCTCTGGCTGGTGCCGCTGCTGTACCTGGCCGGCGCGTTCGCGATCACCTGGCATCTGTGGGCCGACCCGGCCAGCCAGGCCCAGGTGGTACCGGCCAACGGCGTGTCCCAGGACATCGACTTGTTCGCCTGGTTCATGCGCTACGCGGCCAACGCGGTATCGCACGGTCACCTGCCTGCGCTGGTCACGCCGCTGGTGAACGCACCCGAGGGCATGAACCTGATGTGGAACACCTCGTTCCTGCTGCCGGCCACGCTGTTCGCCCCGCTGACCCTGCTGATCGGCCCGCAGGCCACCCTTACCGTGCTGCTCACGCTGGGCTTCGCAGCTACCGCGACGGCCACCTTCCTGGTGCTCCGCCGCTGGGCGGCCAGCCTGCCCGCGGCCGCGCTGGGCGGGGCGCTGTTCGGCTTCTCCCCCGCGCTGCGCATCGCCGCGATCGGTCACTACCACCTGCAGTTCGCGATCCTGCTGCCACTGATCGTGGACGCGCTGCTGTGCATCCTGACCGGCCGTGGGCGCCCGGTCCGCACCGGGGCCTGGCTCGGCCTGTTGCTGGCCGCCCAGCTGTTCATCGCCGAGGAGGCCCTGGCCCTGCTGGGCGTGACCGCCGCGGTCATCGCCGTGGTGCTGGCGCTCAGCCGCCCGCGCGCGGTGGCCAGCCGGATCCGCGGCGCGGCGGCCGGGCTGGCCACCGCGGCCGGGGTCATGCTGGTGCTGTCCGCGTACGGGCTGTGGCGGCAGTTCCATGGCCCGCTGACCGAGCACGGCAGCCCGTGGTCCCTGGGCCACTTCCACAACCGCCCGGGCAACTTCGTCAGCGCGCCCACCGGGTTCCTGTTTCCCTCGCACGCCGCCGTCAGCTACCTGGACAACCACCCGGTCAAGATGGTCGAGGACTTCGCCTATCTGGGCTGGCCGATGCTGGCCGTGCTGCTGATCGCGGCGGCGGCGTTCTGGCGGGACCTGCGGGTGCGCACGATGGCCGTGACGTTCGCCGCGCTGGAACTGTTCAGCCTGGGCAGCAAGCCCATCGTCGGCCACGGGACGCGCTGGCCCGCCGCGCTGCTGCCCTGGCACTACCTGGCCGGCCTGCCGCTGCTCGACCAGGCCCTGCCCAACCGGTTCTCGCTGCTGGCCGACGGCGCGGCCGCGGCGCTGCTCGCGTTCGCGATCGACCTGGCCTGCCGGCCGCGGGCCGAGCACCCGGCGCGGGCCGCGTGGGCCCGCGGCATCGCGGTCGCCGCAGTAGCGGTGGCCATCGTGCCGATCATCCCGCTGCCGCTGCAGACGGCCCCGGTGCGGGCCATTCCCGCCGGGTTCCAGCAGGCGTTCAGCATGATGAAGCTGAGCCCGGACGAACGGGTGGTGATCATCCCGCTGCTGCCGTCGGCGGACATGCGCTGGCAGGCGGACAGCAACGTGACCGGAGCGCTGGTCGGCTGCTATGGCATCGCCCCGGGACCGTCCGGCAAAGCGGCCATCTGCCACACCCAGCGGCGGCCGACCGCGGCCTACCTGAACGCGCTGGAGCGCGGCGAGAGCGGGGCCAAGCCGCCGTCAGCGGCCGAACTCCGGGCCGACCTGGGCTACTGGCGGCTGACCGCCCTGGTGGCGGTGACCAGCCGCGGCTCGGCGCTCGGCAAGTACCTGACCCGCACGTTCGGGCCGCCCTCTGTACAGCAGGGCAGCGTGCTGTCCTGGCGGCACTACGGCCCAGGCTGGCTTACGGCGCGGGCCGGTGACTGTGTTGGCCCGGGGGGGCGACCCCCCGGAACCCCCCGCCAGTCGCTAGCTCGGCGGGAACACGCCTACGGCGCGCCCCGCCTCGCCAGCGAGTACACCGCCACGCCATCCGCGGTGTAGGCCGGCCGGAAGCCGGTCGCCCGCAGGTAGCTGAGCACCGCGGGGAGCGGGCTGCGGCCGTCCGGCCACTTCCAGACCAGCACCCAGCCGATATCCATCCGGCGCACGTCGGCCCGGGCCGCGGCCAGCTCGGCCGGGGTGCTGAGCTGCTGCCGCTGGGCGGCCACCAGCCTGGCGTAGAACGGGTGACGGCGGATCCCGTTGATGGTGGGCAGCGGTACCCGGGATATGTAGCCGACGGACCGCGGGTGGCCGTCGGCGGTGGCCAGCACCTGCGCGTCGGGGTCGAACCCGCCGCCGTAGATGTACGTGCCGCCGCGGATGCCGAACGGCACGTCGACGACGATGGACCCGGAGTGGTCGGCGGCGATCCGGCCGTCCAGGGCGGGCAGCGCGGTCGGCATGGTGCCGATGAACGCGTTGCCGGACCAGCCCGCCTCCAGCACGCCGAGCGCGACCACGGCCACGATGGCCGGGGCGGCGTGGTAGCGCAGCCAGTCCACTGCCCCGCCGGCCAGCAGCGCGGCGGGCAGGATGCCGAGCATCATCATCCGGTCCGGCTCGCGGAACCCGGACAGGCCGGGCAGCTTGGCGAACCAGGTGAACGGCAGCACCGCGGACACCCGCCAGTTGCCGGCCAGCTGCGGCACTGGAATCAGCAGGTGCGGCCCGACCCGCAGCACCGGGCCGAGCGCCAGCGCCGCGCAGCCCAGCCAGCACAACGCCAGCAGCCGGGCACTCACCCGGCGCCACAGCAGGGCCGTCCCGGCCGCGGCCAGCACGCTGAGCAGCAGGCCGAACGTCGGGATGCCGTCGCCCAGCGGCCCGCGAAACATGAAGCCGATGCCACCCAGACCGAAGTCGGCTATCCGCGGCGAGGGGGCGAACATGTCCGGCAGCGACCCCGAGTAGCCCCGGTAGGAGGCCTGCAGGCTGCCCGGCGGTGATGTCATGCCACCGGCTCGCGCCTGCTGGATGATGGCGACCAGTTGCGGACTGGCCAGCACCGCGGCCACCACCGCGGCCAGCCCGGCCGCGCGCAGCTTGGCCACCGTGCCCGGCCCGCTGCTCCCCCCGGCCGGGCCAGCCAGGGGATCAGGGCCAGCACGGCCACGATGACGACCAGGACGGCGATCTCCTGGTCGGTCAGCACGGCCGCGCCCAGCACGACGCCGAGGACGACGGCCTGGCGCCAGCCGGGACGGCGGGTCAGCCGGACCGCGGCCTCCAGGGCCAGCGGGATGAACAGCTCGCCGGCGGCCAGGTTGAGGTGGTACCAGGAGCGCCAGACCAGCATGCGAGGACAGGCCGAAGAACGCGCCCGCGGCGATCGCGCCGGCCTGCGACGGCAGCCACAGCCGGGCCACCCGGTACGTCGCGTAGCAGAGCAGGCCGGGCAGCGCGATGGACAGCAGGTTGTACGACGCGCTCGGGCCGAAGATCAGGGTGACCGGGGCGAGCAGCACACCGGGCAGCGGCATCAGCGCGTGCAGCCCGAGCTGGG
Source organism: uncultured Actinomycetes bacterium (assembly GCA_963757545.1). Classification (GTDB taxonomy): domain Bacteria; phylum Actinomycetota; class Actinomycetes; order Streptosporangiales; family Streptosporangiaceae; genus RYN-230. The sequence goes on from CAVWSA010000029.1 coordinate 180,664, forward strand.
TGCCGACCGGGGCGGCGATGGCCCGGGTGGTCCACGGGTTGCCCAGGTGCACCAGCTGGTGCGCGATCCACCAGAAGTCCCCACACATAGGAGCCCGCGTCCCGGGTGGCGGGCAGCGTCCCGGCCAGGTAGCTGGCCCGCGGCCAGCTGACCGCGACCCCGGCGGCCAGGAAGCCGGCCAGCACGGCCAGGTGGACCAGGAGCGCACGCCAGCCGGCCACCGACCCGGTCTCCGGCTGCCGCCCGGCCCGCGATGTGGCTGGCGGCAGCCGGTAACCGGCTACCGGCGGCTGCGCCCCGGCCAGGACCGGTGCTGCCTTGCTGGTCTGCTCCCCCGCACGGCCCGCTCCATCCATCCGCTCTCCCGGCCCAGCGGCAGCCAGCGCTACAGCCGTCCCTCGCGGACCGCCTGCTCGATCCAGGGGATGACTTCATCGAGCATCTGGTCGAGGGTGGTGGTGGCCTCGTAGCCCAGCACGGCCTTGGCCTTGGCCACGTCGGGCACGCGCTTCTGCACGTCGTATTCGTACGGGTCGTCCGAGGTCAGCCGGAGCGGCACGCCGGGGCCCTTGATCTTCGACCAGATCGCCGCCGGCCAGCTCGGCCACGCTGGTGGACTGCGCGGTGGACAGGTTGAAGTCCTCGTTCACCGCGGCCGGGTGCTCCAGCGTGGCCACGATCCCGCGGGCCAGGTCACCGCCGTAGGTGTAGTGCCGGACCTGGTTGCCCTGGCCCAGGATGTGCAGCGGGTCCTGTCCCTTGAGCACCTTCTGCACCAGGTCGGGCACCACGTGCGACATGGCCAGCCGGACGTTGCCGGACAGCACCTCGACCTGGCCGAGTGCCCGGCCCTCGCCGACGCCGACGCAGTTGAACGGGCGGACGATCGTGTACGGCAGCTGGTACTGGTCCCAGGCGGCCCGCGCGTAGTACTCCACGGCCAGCTTCTGGAAGCCGTAGGAGGACAGCGGCGGCGGGATCTTCCGCTCGTCCCCCTCGGCCGACGGCCAGTGGTCGGTGCTCTCGTAGACCATGGACGAGCTGACATAGGTCATCTTCTGCAGCGTGCCCGCCTTGCTGCGCGGCCAGCGCCGCGTCACAGCTGGCGGCCATGATCCGCTCGTTGGTGGCCAGCAGGTCGTAGGCGTAGGCGTGGAAGTACGAGATCCCGCCGATCATCGCCGCCCCGGCGATGAAATGATCACAGCCCGTCCAGCAGCTCGGTCACCAGGCCGACGTCGCGCGCGTCGCCCTCGACGAAGCGGTAGTTGGGGTGGTCGTCGTAGCTGTGCTTCACCGGCCCGTACTTCGAGAAGTTATCCAGGCCCACCACGCTGTGGCCGCCATCGAGCAGCTGCTGCACGACGTAGCCGCCGATGAAGCCAGCCGAGCCAGTGACCAGAACCTTAACCACGAACCGCTCTCCTCCTGTGCATGGTATTCGGCTGGCCAGCCTGCGGCTGGCCAGCCGGGTGGGCCATCGCGCCCCGGGCGGGGTTCAGTCTTTCGCAGCTGGCCCGGTGCGCGTGGCCAGTCCGGTCAGGCTGAGCTTCGGGCCGAACGCGAAGCGGTACCAGTGCAGGTATCCGGGCAGCCAGCGAACCAGCTCGAAGCGGGAGTCGCCGAGCGAGCGGTCCAGCCAGATGGTCGGGATCTCGGCCACCGGCAGCCGCAGCCGGGTGGCCTTGACCGTCAGTTCCAGGCCGATCTCGAAACCCGGTCCGCGAGTCGATGCCAACCTCGCGGACGAACGCGGTGGAGTACGCCTTGAAGCTGTTGGTGGCGTCCCGGGTGCCCACCCGGGCCAGCAGCGTGCAGCGACTTGCCCGCCGTCCGGGACAGCGTCCGCTTCAGCCGCGGGCCGCCGACCTGCTGCCCGCCGGGCATGTACCGTGACGCGGCGGCGACCACCACGCCGCGTTCCACCAGCCGGGCCAGCTCATCGATCTGCATCGGGTCATCGACTGCCGTCGGCCATGGTGACCACGGTCACCGGCGACTGCGCCTCGTCGAAGCCGTACCGGATCGCGTTGGCCGGGCCGCGGCCGTAGGCGTTCAGCACGCCGCGCACCCGCGAGTCGGCCAGGCGGCCTTCTCGATGTAGGGCACCGTGGTGTCCTCGGGCATGTCATAGACGACAAGCACCTCGCACGGCAAGCGTCACCGCGCGCAGGATCCGGTCCAGGCAGGGCATGATCGCCTCGCCCTCGTTGTAGACCGGGATGACCACAGTGACGCCTGGCTTCACGACTGGTCTCCGCTCATATCCGGGTCCCCTTCCCGGTGATCCCCCACAGGTCAGCCACCGGCTTGTCGGTGGCCAGGTCGCGGTACTCCGGATGGGGCGCCGCGATCACCAGCAGGTCCGCCCGCGCCAGCACCTCATCCAGCGGGCTGAACCGCTCATCAGCGATGTACGGGTCGGTGCACAGCGTCTCGTCCGCCTTGAGCAGCAGGATCTTCCGCAGCTTGTAGGACAGGCTCTCCCGCGGGTCATCACTGCCCGCCTTGAAGCGCCATGCCCAGCACCCCGACGGTCAGCGACGGCAGATCGAACCGCTCCTCCAGCCGGGACACGATGTACAGCGGCAGGCCCTCATTGATCAGCATGGCCGAATGACCCAGCACGAACTTGTTCTGGTTGAACGCGGCCAGCTGCATCGTGTCCTTCAGCAGGCACGGCCCGGCGGCGAACCCGGCCCCCGGCATATCCGCCGCCCGCGGATAGTCCTGCCGGATCGCCGCGGCGAATCCGCTCGAAGTCCAGGCCATAGTCGTTGGACATCATCCAGAACTGATTCGCGGTCGCGAATTTAATATAACGCCACGTGTTGGTAAACAGCTTCGCCAGCTCGGCCTCTTCCGGCTCGCAGCCGGATGATCTCATCAGTAAGCGTTCGGAAAAACTTCTCCGCCCGGTCACCGGCCCGTGCCGTCCGGGCCCCGACGATCTGCGGCAGGTCGAACAGCTCGGTCATGGCGTGCCCCTCAGCGATCCGCTCCGGGCAGAACGCCACATCGACCCGCAGGCCACGCTTGCCAGCATCCGCTCGGTCAGCGCGGTCACCGTCGGGTGGACGGTGCTGCGCAGGATGACCAGCTGGCCGTCCACCATGTGGTCAGCACACCGGTCCAGGGCGCGCGGGCACCGCACCCAGATCCGGGTTGAGGTGCTCGTCGACCGGCGTGCCGACGACGACGATCAGCACCTCAGCCGTGCCGACGACGGCTGGATCCGTGGTGGCCTGCAGGCTGCCATCGGCGACCGCGGCCCGCAGCGGCTCATCCGCCCCGTCCTCGGCGAACGGCATCCGGCCCTCGTTCACCGTGGCCACGGCGGCCGCGTTCAGGTCATAGAGCCGGACCGACAGCCCACGCGAGGCGAGCGCCACCCCGAACGGCAGCCCGACCCGGCCACAGCCACCGATGATCACCACGTCGGCAGGGAACACAGGAGTTCCCGCTTGCTCTGCAACCATGTGTCCTCGCTCAGGCCCAGCCGCAGCGTTCTGCCAGCGTTCCCGACGGCGGTGGGAATCCATCGCCGCACTTCCTGTAACCCCCGAAGCCCCCGGGCAGCAGACCCAGGGTCCGATAGCATCCCTGAGGACGCACCCCGTATCCGACGCTGGCTACGGGCGGAGCAAATGGCACAGCACCCGGTTCCGGTTACGGCAAGATACCGCACTCTGGGCAGCACAGCATAATTGCTAGGCTATTACCCAATCGCAATACCCGATCTTGGTAAATCCCGCGCAAAGGGGACTGCCCGCCGCCGGGGCCTGACTAGCCAGCCGCCTGGGCCGGGAGCGTAACACCGGAGTGTGCCCACGGCCGGGTAAAGCCGACCACGGTGCCATCCCCGGCCGCCGAACCAGGCGTGCCGAACTGCGAGATACGGATCGGGAAGCCGGTCGCGTACGCCTCGATCATGGTGTTCTTGCCGATGACCAGGCCGACATGCCCGGGTGAGCTGGGTGTCCCGTCCGAGCCCGCGAAGAAGACCAGGTCCCCCGGCTGCACCTGGCTGGCGGAGATCTGTGGCCCCCAGGACCACTGCTCCTGCGAGGTTCGCGGGATGTTGATGCCCGCGGCCCGGTAGGCCATCATCACCAGCCCGGAGCAGTCGAAGGCATCCGGCCCGGTGCCGCCCCACAGGTAGGGCTTGCCCAGCTGCTCCCGGGCGTAGCTGATCACGGTGGCCACCGCCTGGTTCGGCACCTGACCGGTCTGCACGCTGGTCAGGCATTCCGGCGCGCTCACCGTCGTGGCGTTGCTCACCGTGTAGCCGCCGCGGCTGTAGATGGCCGCCCAGTTCAGCACGGCCTGGACGTAAGACTGCAGGTGGTTGTAGGCGAAGATGGCCGCGCTGGCGCTGCCCTGCACGCCGTGCGCGACCAGGTACTTGGCCGCCCCGGCGATGGCATCCGCGGGATCGTAGACGTTGTCCACGCCGTCGCCGTCCTCGTCGGTCCCGACGCCCACATTCTCGCTGGCCGGGTGGATCGGGGCGCCGCCCCAGGTGTTGCCGGATGCCCCGCCGATGCCGATCTGCATCGGGCCCGCGGCGCCGAACCCGTTCTGCCCGGAATGCACGCCGGGCAGGTTGGACTGGCCGTCGTCGCTCTCCACCTTGCCGATCCCGGCCAGGATGACCCAGGGCACCCCGTACTGCTGGCCCACCTTCTGGAACAGCGCCAGGTAGTTGGCTGGGACCGAGTTGTGCGCGGCGGTGGTGGCCACCGGCTGGCTGGTCTTGCTGCTGGCCGGGCTGGGGCAGCCGACCCCGGCCGCGAACAGCATGGCGCCGCCGCCGATCATTGCCATCGGCACCACGGCCACCGCGGTGACCAGCAGCCCGGCCAGCACGATGGCCACCAGCGCGGCCACCCGTCCCCGGCTGACGGACACGTGCCAGTTCACGTATTGCCCGCCTGGGCTGGCTCGATGTCGTTGACCAGCCAGGTCCCGGCGTTGTTGACCACCGTGATGGCCCACTGCAAGCTGCCCTGGCTGGTGCCCTGGGTGGTGTGTAGCCGCTGGTTGATGGTGACCACGAAGATGAGGCTGGACGCGCCGAAGCTGCGCAGCGAGTTGATCACCGCCGTGGCCGTGGACACCTGCCGCTGCTTGGCCCGCTGGCTGGCCACGCCGAGCGTGCTGTACCCGCGGGCCAGGCTGCCGGTCAGCTCGGTCGTGGCCAGGTTGTGCATCGGGGCCACGTAGGCCGCGGCGCTCTCCCGGTAGGAGAACGTGTCGTAGGCCGCGCCGAACGCCTCGGTCGTGCTGGCCGCCTTGGCCAGGTCAGCCTGGCTGAACGGCAGCCAGGCATAGATGTTGGGCGACGAGCCGGCCGGGCCGGCCGGTGCGGTGGAACTGGACGGCGGGCTGGACGGGACCGGGGCCGCGCTGCCGGACGGGTGGGCGGACACGGTGGGCCGCGCTGGGCCGGCCTGCGGCCCCTGGCCCAGGGCGGCCCGCACGCCGGGGATGAGCAGGTACGCGCCGGTCCCGCCGAGCACCAGGACGATGCTCAGGAAGGCCAGCACCCGCTGCCGCGGGGAAAGATCCATCGCGGCAGCTACTTCTTCCGGCGCACCGGGCGCAGCCAGAAGGGCCCGGGCGGGCTGTCGGCGCGGCCGTTGCCGTTGCCTTCCGGCGGCTCCGCCCCGGGCTGGCCGCCGCCGCGGCCGGCTGGGCCGGTGGACCCGGTGCGCGGCGGCGGGGCGGCGCCGCGGGACGGGCCGCGGGACGGGCTGGGACTGCGTGCCGGGCTGCCGGCCGACCCGGCGCCCGCCGCCGCGGGCCGGCCCCGGGGTGCGTTGCGGCGGGCCGCCGCGGGATGGGGCGCCGAACCAGGGCGGCGCGGCGCCCGGCGGCTGGGCGGGCGCCGCACCGGACGGCGCCGCCGCGCCACCGGACGGCCGGGCCGGGCTGCTGGACGGCCGGGCCGGGCTGCTGGACGGTGCCGGGGCCGCGGCCGGCGGCCGCGGTGCCGCCCCGGGCCAGCGCGAGCGGGTCGAGGGCGGCGCCGCCGGGCGGGCCGGCGTGCTGCTGCCCGTGCCGCCGGCCGCGCCGTTGGCTGGCGGCCGGGGGGCTGGCCGGGGACGCGGCCGGCCCGCTGGGCCGGGACCGGCCGGTACCGGTGTCGCCGGCGCCCGACCGGGACCAGCCGGAGGCCGGGCGCGGGCCGGCGCCATCCCGGTCCGGCAGGTCCAGCGGCGGCGCGGCGGCTGGGCTGGTGTCGCCGCCCGGGGTGGCCCGGCCGCGGCCCCGGGTGGCCAGCCCGGCCCGGGCCGAGGCGCTCTGGTAGGCCTCGTCGGTCTGGTTGTCGCCCGCAGCGGTGCCGGGCTGGTCGGTGCGGGTCCCGTCCTCGCCGGACCCGGCGGCCGCCCCGGCCGCCGCTCCGGCGGCGGCGCCCGCGCCACCCGCCACCGCGACCTGGGCGGCCAGGCCAGCCGCCTGGGCCGGGTTGCGCCGGGCCCAGCGCGCGGCCCGGTAGGCCGCGAACCCGGGCACGCCCACGGTGGCCGCATCCACCGTGTTCCGCCGGGCCGCGTCGCCCGCCCGGACCAATTCGGTGTCGCTCCGGTCCCGCGAGCCGACCATGCCGTAGCCGACCGCCGAGAACAGGTGCACGAACGGCTTGCGGTAGATGAACACCGCGACGGTGACCAGGGCGATCATCAGGATCTTCAGCGCCCAGGGCAGCGTCGCGTCACTGGTGCCCATGATCAGCGAGTAGGCGTACAGCAGCACGCTCAGCACCAGCGCGATGGCCGCCTGTTTCAGCAGCACGCCGATCAGCATCTCGACCCAGCGCAGCGCGACCACCCGGCCGAAGCCGGGGTGGGTGCCCACGATGAGGAAGAACGGCCCGGCCACCAGCAGCAGCAGGAAGCCGAGTTTCAGGATGATCAGGGTGATCGCGATCAGCAGCACCAGCACGCCCGCGACCAGCGCGGCGAACAGCGCGGCGAAGGCGATCTCCAGCCGGGTCGGGTACTGGTTGCCCTGGAACAGCGAGTAGACGGCCGGGTCGTTCTGCTTGATGGAGGCCGCGATGCCCGCGTACGTGTTCTCCTTCGCGGTGATCAGGGACGGGGTGGCATTCTCGTTGGCCGCGATGGCCTGGGCCCAGAGCAGCTGGCGGCCGTAGGCATTCACCACGGTGGGCTTGGCGCCCTTGCCGGTGGTGTACACCGTGGTGCCGAACTCCCCGTCCAGCCACGGCTTGCAGACCAGCACGGTCCACAGCTCGTTGGCGTTCTGGTCCACGATCGACGAGCCGCCGGTGTAGCTGAAGCTGGCCGTCTTGACCTGGGGGTCGTTACCGCCGACCGGCACGCAGTTGCTCTGCGCCGGGGCGGGCAGCCCGGCGAACGCGACGTTGAGCGTCTGGGTGATGCCGTTGGACACCGTCTTGCCCAGCCCGGTGAAGTCGGCCGGGCGGCCGATCAGCCAGATCGCCGCGGCGCACGCGATGACCATCCAGATCGTGCCCTCGATGGTCCGGGTGGCCCGCTTGCGGATCAGGCCCTGCCAGGCCAGCCAGATCGCGCCCAGGATGACCACCGGGGCCAGGTACGGGAAGTAGATCGCGTTGCCCAGGCTGGTGATCAGCCGGTCCACCGCGTCGGTCAGCCAGGACAGGATGCCCTCGCCCGCCGCCGACTGGTAGACGGTGATGGTGACCCGGTCCAGCGCCTTGGCCGCGTCGAACACCATCCCGGCGACGCTGTTGCCGATCAGCGACGTCATGTCCGAGCACTGCATGTCGTACGCGGCCCAGGACTGGCCGGCCATGCCGTAGCTGTCGTACAGCGTGGGCGTCGGCTGGCCGCCGCTGGCCGGCGGCTTGATCAGCGAGTCGATCCCGCCGTTGGCTGGTTCCGGGGCCGGCACCGACGGCTGGCAGATGTTGTTCAGATCGCCGATGAGACCGCTGGAGCCGGCGTTGCAGAAACCGAGCAGCCCGCCGATGTCACCGATGCCCGGCACGCCACAGCCCCCGGGGGCGGCCGGCCGGGTTACCGCGGCCGCCGGGCCGCGGCTGGCCTGCTGTGCGGTGCCGGCGTGCTGTGCGGTGCTGGCGTGCTGCGCGGTGCAGCCGATGACCCCGTCGCGCCCACTGCGGCCTGAGCGATGGCCGGGCGACCCGAGCACGCCTGCGACGACCACGGCGATGATGACGCCGGGCACCGTCAGGGCTCTGCGGGCACCCGCGGCTGCCCGGCGGAAGAGTCTGGCCATCATGAGCTCCTGGAGCCTGGGGGGCAGAGGCTGGGACAGGCATGGTGCTGACCACCGGCTACTGAGCCGGCTGACTGGCGGGACGGCGCCTAACAGGCCGGTGTCAGGGTCGCTGTCCGGCGGCGCGGTCTGCTTCTCGGCGGGCCGGGCACGCGTGGGGTTGGTGTCCAGCCATTGCCGTACTTCATCGGAGATCAGTTCGATGCCGATGCGGCCCGCCCTGCCCTCCAGGTCACGGAAGATGCACTCGCCATTGCCGAGCCCCCGCAGCACGGCCTTGTGTTCCTCCGACGCTTCGACACCCAGCAGGGCCATCACGTTGGCCACCTCGACGCGTTCCGAGGACCGGAACGCGAACACACTGGACAGGCAGTTGGTCACCTGCTCGTTCAGCAGGTCGCCGGCGTTCTGCGAGACCAGGATCAGCGCGGTGTTCCGCGACCGGCCCATCCGGGACACCTCGGGCACCAGTTTCGCGCCCTGCGGCGTAGCCGTGATGGCCCACGCTTCGTCCAGGAAGATAGCCTTCGGCAGCCGCCGGTCGAGGCCGTTAAGCAACCGGCGGGCGAACTGGGAGACCAGGTAGAGCAGGGCTACGGACAGCCGCTGCTCGTAGGAGTAGTCTTCGCGGCCCGGCCGCGGTGTCCGGCAGGGTCAGCCCGGCCAGGGTGAACACGGTGGTCCAGCCCGCGGTGTCGATCTGCTGGCCGCCGGACGGCGCGAAGCACAGCCGGGCCAGCCGCATCTCGGACATGGACCGCAGCACCGCGCCGAGGTTCTTCGACGCCGGGTCGGCCGACTCCTCCAGGTGCCGGATGACCTTGCCCAGGCTGGGCCGGTCCCGGCCGGCGACGCTGGCCACCGCCTGGATCATCGCGCTCTCCCGCTCCTCGCTCATCCGGGGCAGCAGCAGGCGCAGCGTCTCGGTGGCCATGGTCCGCTTCTCGGCCAGGTCATCGCCGAACGAGAACGGGTCGAGCAGCCCGGGCGCGGCCGCGCCGAGCGGCAGCACCCGCGCCTTGCGGCCCCGCTTGGCCAGCAGGTCGACCAGCGGTTCCGCGTCACCCTTGGGGTCGATCACGGCGACCGTCACGCCACGCAGCGCGCACTGCAGGATGAGCAGCAGGGCCAGCGTGGTCTTGCCGCCGCCCGGCTCGCCGGTGATGGCGATGGCGGTGGGCCGGTTCAGCGCCGCGGCCAGCAGCGGGTCGAAGTGCACCACCGACCGCGCCCGGCCCAGCGTCTCGCCGATGTACGGGCCCACCCAGCCCTGCCCGGTGCTGGGCCGGTCGCCCAGGCCCACGGTGGCCGTCGGCACCCCGCCTGCGATCGTGTACAGCGGCTGCCGCTGCACATACGAGCTCAGCCGGACCCGGTCGCCGGGCAGCGACTCACGCAGCAGCGAGAACTGGTCCCCGGTGGAGTTCACCACGTCGATGCCCATGTCCCGGTAGTGCTCCACGACCGCCTCGACCCGGCGCTGGCACAGTTCCCGGGTCGGCGCGGTGACCATCAGCCGGTGCCAGCCGTAGACGAACGGCAGCCGTTCCTTGGTGATGCCGTGTTCCAGCATCCGGGCCGCGGTGATCTGCTCGGCCAGGGCCAGCGGCGCGTCCACGCCGGCTTCCCGGATGTGCGCGTCCATGTCCCGGGCGTGCGCCAGCCTGCGCCCGACGTCCTTGCTCGCCTTGGCCGGCGGGATCAGCCGCATCCGCGGAGCTGATCTCCACCGGGAACGGCAGCGAGTCAGCGAAATGCAGCCACGGCTCCCCGTCCGGGAAGCTCATCACGTCCGGGAACCGGGAGAAGGACAGGAACGCCGCGAACGACTCCCCCTCAGCGTGCTCCAGGCCGAGGATCGAGCGGCCGTTGTGCACCTGGCCCTCGTACAGCGCCTCGATCTCGCCCGGCCCCCAGCGGCGGCGGCGCGCCGCGGATGGCCGCGGGTCACCCGCGGTGCCCATCAGCGTGTGCCGGACCAGCCAGGCGATCTCGTCGCTGGTCGCGTGCCGGGCGGCCAGCGCGCTGGCGCCCAGCGCCCGGCCGAGCCGCTCGGCATGGTCGGTCCACCGGTTGATCTCGGTATTGCTCAGCGCCTCGTCGTCCAGGCCCATCGCCTGCCCGCCGGCCCGGTAGGCGTTGAGGAACTGGGCGAACACGCCGCCGGACAGCTGTGCGCCCATGCTCCGCTGGCCGAGCCGCACGCCCAGGTAGACCTCCTTGGTCCAGAAGTCCTTGGCCCACACATGCCGGTACATCTCGTCCAGGTAGCTGCGCCAGCCGGGACCGCCGTCCGAGGTGGCGTCGAGCTGCGCGGCCCACTCCGCCGCCGGGTAGGAGCGGTGCACGATGCGCAGGTGCACCTCGGCGTCCGGCATCCGGATCGCGGCCAGCGCCACGGTGATGTTGGTGGCCAGCGCTTCCCGGTCGGCCGGCGTGATGAACTCATACGGCTGGGTGGGCAGCCGGTAGTAGGCCCACGCGTGCGTCTCGGTCAGCAGGATCCGGTCGTCGAAGTAGCGCAGGGACAGCCGCGAGCGGCCCCGGGTCCGGGAACTCATGTGGCCGCTCCGTGCGGCCGGGCCGGCTCTACCGCGAGGGCCGAGACGAGCACCCCGGCCAGCGCGGTGTAGGCGTGCTGGACCGGCGGCCGGAGCTGCCCGAACCGGGAGACCGCCGCGGTGTCGCCGGTGTCCTGCTCAGCCCGGCGGCGCGCCGAGATGATCGTCCCAGGGCACCCGGACGACGGCCCGGCACCGGCCCCGGACGACGAGTTCGGCCTGCTCGACATGGCTCATGCTGCGCTTGCTCACCCCGTTGATGACCGCGATCGAGTTCGTCACCAGCTCGCTGTAGCCATGCCCGTCCAGCCACTCCATCGTCATGGCTACCGCCCGGGCCGCGTCGGCGCTGGCCGGGGCGACCAGCACGAGCTGGTCGGCGGCGGCCAGCACCCGGGCCACCGCGGTAGCGCCTGGGTCAGCCAGGGTCAGCAGGTACCGGCTGGCCAGGATCCGGACGAGCCTGGAGTACTCCGCGTCGCTCAGGTCCGGCCGCCCGTCGGCCACCGAGTCGTGCGTGATCAGGTCGAGCTGGCCCGGCCCGCGCGGGCCGCCGGCCTGCTGGCCGGCCAGCAGGCCGCGTGCGCTGGCCGCCGGGGTGCAGCTGGGCCAGCTCGGTCAGTGCGGTCTGGCCAGGGTTGAGGTCCAGCGCGGACACTGGTTCGGTGCGCAGGCTGGCCAGCACGTCGGCCAGCATCAGCGTGGTCACCGACTGGCCGGCGCCGACCGTGCAGCCGAGCACCACGATCAGCCGGGGCCCGCGGATAGGCAGCAGCACCCGGGCCCGGTCCCGCCGCTCCATGTCCGCGGCCCGGCCCGTGGCCGCCCGGCACCACCCGGACGTGCTCCCGCCAGCTGGTTGCCGCCGCGGTGCTGCCCGGGCGCGCCGAGGGCCCGCTCGACCGCGGCCGGCCGGGCGGTGCTGCTGCCCCGGACGACCACGACCGGCGGCGCGGGCTCGCTCGGTGCGGCTGGTTCCGCGGCTGGCGTCTCCGGAGCCGCCGCGGCGCCTCGGGCGTGCTGAACGCCGCGTCCGGCGCGGCCGCCTCGGCCGACGCGGCTGGTCGCTGCGGGGCCACCGCTGGTGCCTGCGGGCTCGCCTCGGCAGGGACCGGCGGACGGCACCGGCTGGCGCCTGCGGGCTCGCCTCGGCAGGGACCGGCGGGACGGCACCGGCTGATGCCTGCGGGCTCGCCTCGGCAGGGACCGGCGGGACGGCACCGGCTGGCGCCTGCGGGCTCGCCTCGGCAGGGACCGGCGGGACGGCAGCGCCTGGCGCCTGCGGGCTCGCCTCGGCTGGAGCCTGCGGGCGCGGCGCGGCTGGCGCGTCCGGCAACGCCTCCGCTGGCGCCTGTGCCGCCGCCGGGACGCGCGGGGCAGTGGGCGCAACCCCCTGTACCGCCTCGCGGCCGAAGGCGGCTGGGGCGGGCGGCGCTGCCGCCCCCCGAACTCGGTCCGCCTCGGGCTGAGCCGGGGCTGGGCTGCGCCGCTGGCGGCCAGCCAGGCCGGGTCGTCTCCCGGGGCGTCAGCGCGGCCGGGCGCTGGCTGGGGGTCGGATCCGGCATGCCAGGCGGTACGGCGGGGCTGGACGGCCCGTGCCGGTCGTCATGAGCGATCTCCGGCATCCCGGTCGGCGGCAGCGCCGCCTGCGGTCCGGCCGGGGCGGGCTGGCCGGCCGGGAACTCGGGCGCGGCCGGACCGGGCTGGCCGGTCAACCCCAGCGGCCGGGGCGGCTCGTCCGGCGTGGTCGGCTCAGACAGCGCAGCCGGCGCAGGCAGCGCGGTGGGCTCGGGCGGCGCGGACGGCGCGGGCCGCCCAGACAGCGCGGACGGCGCGGCTGGCGCGAGCCGCTCGGGCAGCGCGGGCCGCTCGGGCAGCGCGGTCCTTCCGGATGGCGCGGCGGGCTCGGACGGGGCGGACGGCTCAGGCAGCGCGGTCCGCTCGGGCAGCGCGGTCCTTCCGGATGGCGCGGCGGGCTCGGACGGCGCAGACGGCTCAGGCAGCGCGGTCCGCTCGGGCAGCGCGGGCCGCTCGGGCAGCGCGGTCCTTCCGGATGGCGCGGCGGGCGCGGACGGCGCGGACGGCTCAGGCAGCGCGGTCCGCTCGGGCGGCGCGGCCGGCGCGGCCGCGCGGGCCGGGCGGCCGGGATGACCGGCGGCAGACCAGGCCGGTCGGCGGTGCCCGGCCAGCGTGGCCGGCGCGCTGGGCCAGCGTGGCCTGGCAGGCTGGCCTGGCCGCCCGGCCTGGGCTGAGCGGGCGGCGCGGGTTCGGCCAGCGGGACGGGCTGGGCTGGCGGGACGGGCTGCGCCACCGGAGCCGGTGGGACGGCCGGGATACCTGCGCCCTGATCGGGCGGCGCAGCCGGTGCGTCCGTGGCGGGCTGCCCGAACGCGACCGGCCGGGACAGCCCGGCGGGCGGCGGGACAGGTACCTGCCGGCCGGGAACCGGTGCCCGTGCCGGGACGGCGGGCCGCGCCGGGACGGCGGGCCGGGCTGACCCCGGCCGCGCGGCCTGGCCAGGCCGGGCCACTGGTGGCGCCACCGGAGCGGCAGCCCGGGCGCTGGCCTGCGCGGCAGCCCGGGCGGTGGCCTGCGCGGCAGCCCGGGCGGTGGCCTGCGCGGCAGCCCGGGCGGTGGCCTGCGCGGCGGCAGCCCGGGCCGGGGCCGGGACCGCGGCAGGGGCGGGCCGGGCGCGGGCCGGCACAGGGCGCCTGGCCGGGGCCGGGGCAGGCGCCTGCACCGGCTTCTGCTCCGTCGCCCGGCGCCAGACCCGGCCGACGACGACGATCTCGTCCTTCTCCGACAGCGGGCTCATCCGGCACCAGGTGGCCGGCTCGCCCAGGTAGCGCACCTGGGAAATGACCAGCTCAGGCAGCCGTTTGCTCTCCAGAACAGGCCGGGTAGCCAGCCAGGTGAGCACCCCGGGCGGCAGCACGTACAACCAGAACAGCGTGTGGCTGAACGGCAGGCCGAGCACCGTAAGGATGATCACATAGGGCACGGTGATCGCGGCGAAAACAGCGATCTGGCCGACCGGTACCGGCATCGGCAGCCTGAAGTCGTACAGCTTGTACAGCCGTTTCTCGATCCGCCAGATGCTGGTATAGGTGGGCAGATCCACCAGGTGCTCTCCTTCCGGCCGGAGCGGAGATCAGTGGACGCCGAGAGCGTTGGTGATGCCCTTGGCCAGGGTCTGCACGATGTCCGGCGTGTAGAAGATCACCGCGATCGCGACGGCGAGCACGAGGAACTGCACGAAGCGGATGATTTCCCTGGTGAACAAAAAGAACAGGGCCACGATGCCGACGATGCCGAGGAACAACGGGCCGAATAGCCCCTGCAAATAGCTGACCAGACCCGAGGTGCTCAGCGACGACGGGGCCGCGGCGATAAGCGATTGGAACGACATCGATCTACTCCGGGTTATGGGGGATCACGCCTGGCCGGGCGGTGGCGTGTGGCCATCGGAGTCGGGTCATGGCGACTCCGGCGGCGCTGTGGACGTGCTGATGTCACTCACGTACCAGGTGCCGTTGCTCTCCACGACCGTCATCGCGTAGCTCATCTGCAACTGAGCGGGAGCAGCGTTGGTGACCTGGCCGTCGGCGTCCCGGGCCGGGACGCTCCAGGTAACCGTGGCAATGATATGGCGGGTGTTGCCCCCGGTGGGCACGGTGAGGCTGGTGATGGAGTGGAAATTTACCGCTCCGTTCAGCCCGGTTACCGAACTCCCGCTGGCCAGGAACCTGCCCAGCGTCACCTGGTTGCCGCTGGCGTACGCCTGGAAGAACTCCGGGAGCTGGTTCATCAGGGTGGCCTGCAGCGCCGAGTCGGTGCTGGGCGGGGTGGCCGTGGGCAGGCTGGCCCGGACCGGGGCGGGCAGCCAGGCGGGCGAGCCGGAGACGACCAACTGGCCGGAGGACGCGTAGACCGGCACGCCCAGCTGCATCAGCTGCCCGTTGACCCGGGCCAGCAGCGTCACCACCGCGTGGTGCGCATCCCGCACATCCGTGCCCGCCACCACCGCGGACTGCAATTGCGACGTACCAGTTCCATTCCAGCCCAGTTGTGGATCGGAACCAGCGGGCAGAAAGGTACTTAGTGCACTAGCTCTCTGGGCCGCATCACGCGAGCTGTAATTCAAGTACACCTGACCAAACTGCAAGGCGTAGGCATCTGCCTCAGTAACGGGGAACGAAGAAGACGGGGCACTCGAAGTAGCCGGTGCCACCGGGCTACCCGATTGCGTTTCCCCGGTCACGATGGCCAGCACCCCGCGATAGCCGATCACCAGCAAGACAACCCAGGCGACGCCGCGGAACAGCCAGATCAGCCAGCGCCCTCCGGCGCCTCGCCAGGTCCGGGTGGGACGACTGCGACCGATTGCGTCCGGTTGCGAGTACTCGGTCCCCGCTTCGTAGCCCAGGTCGTGCTCAACCGAATGCGGACTGCGTTCAGCGGTTGACCGGCGAACCATCGCACCTCCGCTCGCTCCTGCGCACGCGCAGCAATGAGTTGCGGTGCCTTCCTATGCCTATGCCATCCCGGAACTATTTAACGCCATAAATCTCGGACGGGCGAGGTCTTCGCCCAGGCACCTTGGCACCAGCCGGCAAAGGACCCGGTGATTGAGCGGGGCACGAACCGGGCGATTGCCCTTCACGCAGTCTCTGACCTGGGCAAATAGCGGCAGGCCGCTTTGCCGGAACCGCTCCAGGGGCTCCGCCGGGCCAACTCGGCAGAAGCGTAGCGAGCCACGTTGACCGTATCCAGGACCGCGCCGCCCGTGTCTTGCGCGTCCTGCCGTGCCTTGGCGGACCGATCATGTTGCTGTGACCGGGGCGGTGCAATTGACCATAGCGCCTCGTGAGACGCGCCGATACTATCGCCAGATGAGAGCCGGGCGGCCCGTCATATCGCGCGTGGCCTGCGCCGTTACGGCGGCGGCGGCCAGCACTCTGCTGACAATGGCGGTACTGCCAGCCGGTACGGCGGCGGCCTCGTCCCGGTCCCCGGCGGCGGTGCGGGCACCCGGCCCGGCCCGGCTGCGGGTCGGCACAATCACGCTGCGCCGGTGCGCGGCCCAGCCACTCACCTACTGCGGCAGGCGGACCGTGCCGCTGGATTACTCGTCGGCCGCGAGCCCCAGAATTCAGCTGGGTTTCCGTTGGCTGCCAGCTACCAGTCACCCGGCCGGGACCATCCTCGCGGTCGAGGGCGGCCCCGGGTACGCCTCCACCGGCTCGGAACCCGAGTACCTGTCGATGACCGGCCCACTGCGGGCCACCCGCAACCTGTTGCTGATCGACCTGCGCGGCACCGGCACGTCCACCCCGGTGAACTGCCCCGGGCTGGAGCGGGCCGGCGCCAGGCAGTACGGCCGCCACTTCGACCAGCTGGTGGCGGCCTGCGGTGCCCAGCTGAACCACACCTGGCACTACCGCGGCGGCGGCTGGGTACCTGCCTCCGACCTGTTCAACAGCACCTACTCGGCGCGGGATGTGGCCCGGGTGCTGGCTGCCCTGCGGCTGCCCCGGGTGGACCTGTACGGGGACTCCTATGGCAGCTGGTTCGCCCAGGTGTTCGCGTCCCGGTATCCCGGGCTGCTGCGTTCGGTCACCCTGGACTCTACCTATCAGGTGCTCGGGCTCGACCCCTGGTACACCACGACGGTGCTGACCGCGCGGCGCGCGTTCGCGCAGGCCTGCCAGCGCTCGGTAGCCTGTGCCGCGGCCGCCCGCGGCGGACGGGCCTGGGCGCGGATCGCGGCGCTGCTCCGGCGGCTGGCCCGGGCCCCGGTCAGCGGACGGACGACCACGGTGGACGGCACCCGGGGCCGGCTGACCGTCACCCCGCTCACCCTGGTCAACCTGGTCAACAACGCGGGCTTCGACCCGGTCGTCTACCAGGATCTGGACGCGGCCGGGCGGGCGCTGCTGCGGCATGACGACGCAGCACCGCTGCTCCGGCTGGCCGCCCTGTCGCTGGGCTACGACGACACCAACGAGCCGCTGCCCGGGTTCAGCGAGGGGCTGTATTTCGCCGTGGCCTGCACGGACTACGTGCAGCTGTTCGACCGGTCCGCGCCGCCCGCGGTCCGGCACCGGCAGTACCAGGCCGCGTTGCGCCGCGAGCCGGCCGGCACGTTCGCGCCGTTCAGCGTGACCGAGTGGACCTCGATGGACCAGTACACCGAGGCGTACAGCGGTTGCCTGGACTGGCCGACGCCGACCCGGCTGGTGCCGCCCATCACCCGGCGCCCGCCGCTCGTCCCGGCCCGCCTGCCGGTGCTCATCCTGTCCGGGAGCCTGGATTCGCTCACGCCACGGCTGGACGGCGCGACCCTGGTCGCCCGGCAGATGGGCCCGTCGGCCCGGCTGGTCACGCTGGCCAACCTCACACACGTCACCGAGCAGGACGGCAACAGCGCGTGCGCTATGTCGATCTACCGGCGCTTCGTCCGCGATCCCGGCCGCCTGCAGCACGAGAACACCGGCTGCGCGGGTCAGGTGGCACCGATCCACACCGTCGGCAGCTACCCGCAGCGGCTACGCGATGCCACCCCGGCCACGCCGCTGCCCGGCAACCGGGCCTGGCCGCCAGGCGCTTCGCGCCGCCACCGTCGCGCTGGCCAGCGTAGGCGATGAAGTGAGCCGCTGGCCGCTGCTCGGCGACGATCACGACCTGGGGCTGCGCGGCGGCCGGATCAGCTTCTCCGGTGGCAGCAACCTGCGCCTCACGCTGCACCAGGTGCGCTGGGTCAGCAACGCCACCATCGACGGCACCGCCAGATGGGACCAGTCATCCGGCTGGGTGACCGCCCGGCTGACTGTGCATCCGGACGGCGGCGCGCGGGTCAGGCTGACCGGCCGGTGGCTGGCGTTCGGTAGGCAAAGACAGGTTGCGGTCGTGCACGGGATGCAGGGTGGCCGGCGGCTCGCGGCCACCTGCCCGGCCCCGTGACCGGGTGCGCTTTCTATCCTCGTGCGCATGAATGCGTGCGCTGCGGCCTGGGTGGTGGCCGGGCCGCCCGGTTCCGGGAAGAGCACGGTGGCCCGGCGGCTGCTCGCTGGGCTGACGCCGGCACCGGCCCTGCTCGACAAGGACACCATGTACGGGTCGTTCGTAGCCGCGGCGCTGGCCGCGGCCGGCCGCCCAGCCGGTGAGCGCGAGGGCCCGTGGTACGACGAGCACATCAAGGTGCACGAGTACGCCGGGATGACGGCCACCGCCCGGGAGATCCGCTCGAACGGCTGCCCGGTGCTGCTGTCCGCCCCGTTCACCCAGCAGATCCACGATGCCGGCCGGTGGGCCAGCTGGGCGGCCGAACTCGGCGGTGGGACGGTGCGGCTGGTCTGGGTCCGATCGGACGCGGCCACCCTGCGGCACCGGCTGACCGCGCGCGAGTCGGCCCGCGATTCCGGCAAGCTGGCCGGCTTCGACCAGTTCACCGGCCGGATGCGGCTCGACGCCCGCCCGGCCGCGCCGCACACCGAGATCGACAACCGGCTGACCGCGGCCCGCGCCGCTGGACGACCAGATCGCCACCCTGCTGGCCAGCCGGTGACCCGGCGCCCGCCTGTCCGGTGTGCGGCAGACTCACGGTCATGACTTCTCCGGCCAGCGCCGCGTCGGCCGCGGGCACCTGGACGCTCGGCGACCTGACCGTCAACCGGCTCGGCTTCGGCGCGATGCGGCTGACCGGCGGCGCCGCGTTCGACAGCGGCCCGCCGAGCGACCGCGGCGAGTCCATCCGGGTGCTGCGCCGCGCGGTGGAACTCGGGGTCAACCACATCGACACGGCCGCGTTCTACTTCTCGGCGCTGCGGTCAGCCAATGAGCTGATCAACTCGGCGCTGGCGCCGTACCCGGACGGCCTGGTCATAGTGACCAAGGTCGGGCCAGGCCGGGATCCGTCCGGCCGGTGGATCGACGCGGCCCGGCCGGACCAGCTGCGCGGCCAGGTCGAGGAGAACCTGCGCCAGCTCGGCCGCGACCACCTGGACGTGGTGAACCTGCGGGTGCAGAGCCGGGATTCGCTGGCCGAACGGTTCGGCACACTGGCTGAGCTGCGGTCGGCCGGGCTGATCCGGCGGCTCGGTGTCTCCGGCGTGACCCTGGTCCAGCTCGACGAGGCGCAGGCCATCGCGCCGGTGGTCTGCGTGCAGAACCGGTACAGCCTGGATTCGCGGCACACCGACGGTGACGACGTGCTCCGGGCCTGCGCCGCGCGGGGCATCGCGTTCGTGCCGTTCTTCGCCATCGCGGGTGGCCGCCACCAGGCCGCCGGGCAGCGCGGCACGGACGACGCGGTGCGGGCCGTGGCGCAGGCGCATGGGGCGACCCCGGCCCAGGTCCGGCTGGCCTGGACACTGCACCAGGGCCAGCACGTGCTGGCCATCCCGGGCACCGGCCGGGTGGACCACCTGATGGAGAACATCGCGGCCGGCGCCCTCCGCCTCTCCCCGGCTGACATGTCCCGGCTGGCGGCAGCTACCGCGGGCAGTGACGTGCCCGGTGGCCGGGCTGACGTGCCCGGTGGCCGGGCTCGACGTGCCCGGTGGCCGGGCTGGCGTGCCCGGTGGCCGGGCGGGCGGATGGGTTGGCGGCGCTGCCCTCGGTGCTGAGCAGCACCACGGTGGCCGCGGGGCCAGGGCCCAGCTCCGCACGGCGCTGGCCGGCGCCGTCGCCGGTGAGCGCGGCGCGCAGCCCGGCCAGCGGGGCGGCGCCGCACGGGCCAGCATCGACGCCGGCGGCGGCCAGGTCTGCGGCGGCCCGGGCGCTCTCGGCGTCAGTGATGGCGATGGCCGCGTCCAGGCCGTTGTGCAGGCACGGCCAGGCCAGGCTGGACGGCGTGCCGCAGTTCAGGCCGGCCATGGCGGTCTCGCGGGTGGTCACGCTGACCGGTTCGCCCCGGGTGAGGCTCTCGATGACCCAGCAGGCGGCCTCGGGTTCCACCGCCAGCAGCGCCGCGGCCGCCGCCGTTGCCCGGGCCGGGCGGCTGCGGTAGTGGGTGACCACGGCCTGAGCCAGTGAGCCGACGCCGACCGGGATCACGACCAGGTCTGGCGGCCCGGCGCCGGCCGCCGTCAGTTGCTCGTCGATCTCGGCGCACAGCGTGGCGTAGCCCTCGACGATCCAGCCCGGGATCTGCTCGTAGCCGGGCCAGGCGGTGTCCTGAATGAGGAGCGTGTCCGGGGTGGCGGCCGCCGCGGCGGCCTGCCGCACGGCTTCGTCATAGCCCCCGGTGACCAGGGTGACCTCCGCGCCTTCGGCTGCGATGGCGGCCACGGCGTCGGGATGGACGCCATCCGGGATGAGGATGTGGGCGCGCTGGCCGAGCTGCCGGGCCACCCAGGCCACCGCCCGGCCGTGGTTGCCATCGGTGGCCGTGACCAGGGTGAGCGGGCTCCGTTCCGGCGCCGTCCGGCCAGCCAGCGCCCGGTGCACCGCCCAGGACGCGCCGAGCACCTTGAACGCGGGCAGCCCCAGCCGGGACGACTCGTCCTTGACGAACACCCGCCCCACCCCGAGCTCGGCGGCCAGCGGCGGGATCTCGGTCAGCGGGGTTGGCGCGTACCCGGCCAATGACCGGTGAAAGTCCCGCGCCCCGCCTGGGATCGGCGCACAAGTCCAGGCCCGGGCGTCAGGCCGGGCGAACCAGGTCAGCGGACAGGCATCAGGCACCCGACCAGCATGCCGCCGATCCGGACCGGTTGTCTCCAGTCGGGCCTGGCTATCTGGCCTTTGACCTGACGAACGTGCCCTTGCCGACGACGCTGGTGATCAGCTCGCGCTCGCGCAGTTCCCGCATGGCCCGGCGGACAGTTTGATACACGATCCCCCACTGATCAGCCAGGTCCCGTTCAGCCGGGGAACCATCCGCGTGAAGAGAGAGCCCCTCGCCCGCGAGGACGGTCGCGAAGCGTGAAAATGGGGACACCTGCTGCCGGGATGACGTGAAACAGCCCGTCCGGCAGAGCGGTCAAGCCGTTCGCGCAAGCATCCGGTGCTCGGTGACTGAGCCCGGCTCGTCTTCCAGTTCGACGTGCTTCGCCTCACCAGGCTCCGATAGGTAGAGGCTGATTGCCTCGGTCAGGGCCTCCCGTAGCTCCTGCATGTCGGCACCGGCCGCGAAACAGCCCGGCAGCTCGAGGACTTCGGCCCACAACTCCTCGCCCGGCTCGTGGTGGACGCGCACGGTGTACACCTCTTCGGCCATCACTCGCCGCCTCCCTTGAGTCCGGCCTGCCGCATGATCGCCATCGATAACCCGATGGGATAGCCGCCGCTTCCCCTGTCGTGGGGCAGCGTGATCGGCCTACGCCCGGGCTTAACCATCTTCACGACGTGCTTACCCCCGAGGGTCTCGGCCCAGCCATTGGCTTCGAGCAGTCGCTTCATCGATCGCTGGTTGTGCCTAACGGGCTTCGTCAACTGGTCGGTCCTGCCTCTCAGTGTACGGAGCCGCCCGTGGCGGCGCCCGGATGCGGATCCATGCATCGAACAGGCGCATGCCGCAGTGGCCACACCGTAAGAGAGGGGTCAGACGGTTTAGAGGCTGAATCGGTCAGGGGGGTTGGCGCGTACCCGGCCACATATCCCCCACTCCACCAGCATGCCGATCAGGGGCAGCCGTTTCGCCCAAGCTGGGCCACTACCTATCTACGGTGAAATGCCCGCGGCCGGTGGCGGACACGATCAGCCCGTCTTCACGCAAGATCGCAAGTGCCCGCTCGGCGGTCCCTACCGCCACCTCGTACTCCTGGGCCAGCGTCTTTGCCGACGGCACCCGCCCAGTCAGTTCGCGTCGCTCGATCTGACCGCGCAACAGTTCCGCGAGCTGCTGATACAGCGCGGTCGGGCTGTTGTGATCAAGCGCCACAGGGCAACCGTAAGCAACCTCTATGGCTAGCTGGACTTGGAGGGTCCTTATAGCGACCTATAGGAACCTAGATGTAGCGTGGGACTGTGACGTCGAGCGGAGACACTCCTACCGGTTATGTGCTGGCCGATCTCGGTGGCTGGATCTCCGGGCCGTGTTCACATATCGGCTATCTGGAGCTCGTTCCGTGCGATCTCAAAGCCGGCTACCTGCACCTGCGGGACCAGCGTCACCCCGATGACCTGATGCACGCCCGCGCCGACGACTTCGCCGCCTTCGCGCTGATGATCAAGGGTGGCGTCTACGACCACCTGTTCGGCTAAGGCCGTTTCCCGGTGGGCCATGCCAGGTATCGCAGCCGACCAGTATCCCGTCCACCGGCTGTGACCTACGTCCCATTACGGCGGGCCTGACGTTACTTGCCCGCGGGCAAGCGCAGCGTCACTGTGTGTTCGCCATCTGTGTGCCCTGGGGCATTTAGAAGGCCGGCGTTGAGGGCGCGATCGGTGACGTGGGCGGGCCGTGGGGCCCCGCATCGGGCCCGCTCAGCTCTTACCAGAGGGAGAGGGGGAGTGGGGACGACGAGGGAGAATCCTCATCATCACCGGGGCCGCAGTGCCGGCGCTGTCCGGCCTCGGGCCGGGGTGGCCACGGCGGCCACGTCCACGGCCACCATCCCGCCAGGAACCCTACACGGCTGCGCGACCGGGCCGGGCCGGGTGCTAGAGCACGTCTAGACCAGCCCATCGGCTATGCCCGTACTGCGGACGCCGGGGAGTCCTGGCCCGCGCCGCTGCTGGCGGGCCGCACATGGTCATGGGCTGGAAGTGGTGCCCGGCAACCAGCAGGACCAGTACGACGATCGCGGGCGGTACAGCCCGCCCCGGTGAGTGGAGGAGCTATGACTGGCGAGCATGTCTATTACGCCCATCTGGTCCACGACCGGACCGGTACCGAGGCGTCCGAGGTCTGGCGCGAAACCGCACACGGCAAGTCACGGATCATCCCGGCACTCAGCCCTGCGCAGGCCGGGACCGTGGCCGCCGCGCTCGATACGGCGTTCGCCGCCGGCGGCGCTCGCGGCGAGGAGCTGGAGCGCGCTGAGCTGCCACCGGAGGTCGCGCGGGAGCTGGACACTCCGCTGGCCTAAAGGACGGGAGCACGTCCCAACGGGACCTGAGCGGCCGCAATTCTCCTCCCTCTCCTGCCCCTTCCCGGATGTAGACAGACTCCCCACGGACTGCGGGCCGTGTCCCACGCCCATGACCTGTGCAAACGTGCTCAGCTACACGTTGAAGCGGAACTCGACTACGTCGCCGTCGCGCATGACGTAGTCCTTGCCTTCCATCCGGACCTTGCCGGCGGCCCGGGCGGCGGCCAGTGAGCCGGCCGCGACCAGATCGTCGTAGGCGACGATCTCCGCCTTGATGAAGCCGCGCTGGAAGTCGGTGTGGATCACCCCGGCCGCCTCCGGTGCGGTGGCACCCACCGGGATCTCCCAGGCGCGGACCTCCTTGGGCCCGGCGGTCAGGAACGTCTGCAGGCCGAGCGCGGCGAAGCCGGCGTGGGCCAGCCGGTTCAGCCCGGGCTCCCCCATGCCCAGCCCGGCGGCCATCTCGGCCGCCTCGTCCTCGGGGAGTTCGGCCAGCTCGGCCTCGGTCTTGACGTCAAGGAAGACCGTCTCGGCCGGGGCGACCTGGGCGGCCAGCTTGGCCCGCAGGCCCTCGTCGGCCAGCTCGCCCTCGTCCATGTTGAACACGTACACGAACGGCTTGGCCGTCAGCAGGTGCAGCTCGCGCAGGTCCGCCACGTCGATGCCGGCGGCGGCCGCCCCGGCGTACAGCGTGGTCCCGCCGTCCAGCAACTGCTGCGCGCGGGCGGCGGCATCGGCCATGCGCTGGCGTTCGGCATTCTTGGCGAATCTTGCCTCTTTGGCCAGCCGGGGCACCGCCTTCTCCAGCGTTTGCAGGTCGGCCAGGATGAGCTCGGTGGCGATCGTGTCGATGTCCCGGCTGGGCGACACGTCGCCGTCCACGTGACTCACGTCCGGGTCGGTGAACACCCGGACCACCTGGACGATCGCGTCCGTCTCGCGGATGTGCGCGAGGAACTGGTTGCCCAGCCCCTGACCCTGCGACGCGCCGCGGACCAGCCCCGCGATGTCCACGAAGCGGGCGGAGGCGGGCACGATCCGGGCCGAGTCATACATCTTGGCCAGCACCGCGAGCCGGGGATCGGGGATGCCGACCACGCCCACGTTCGGCTCGATGGTGGCGAACGGGTAGTTCGAGGCCAGCGCGCTCGCCCTGGTCAGCGCGTTGAACAAAGTGGACTTACCGACGTTGGGCAGGCCGACGATGCCGATCGAAAGACTCACCTGCGCGAGTCTAGGGTGCTCGCGCGGGGTGGCGGACCCGCCGCCCCCGGGGCGGGCCGCCAGCTGACCGCGCTCAGCCCGCCGGGGTCGGGGTGCTGCCCGGCCTGACCTTCACCTTCGCGGGTACCGGGGTCGGGGGCGTGGACGCCAGGCTGGGCGGCACGCGGTTCACGATCGCGAACTTGACCAGCGCGACGCCGTCGGGCGTGGCGGTGAGGGAGCCGCCTGGCGGGCTGGTCCCGTCGCCCAGGTAGGCGTACGTCCGCGGATCGAAGATGATCTGCGCGGCACCGCCCTGGTAGCTCCACCGGATGGCCACTCCGGCCCGGCCCAGCACGTCCGGCACGTGCCGGGCCACCGTGAAGCCCGGCGTCTGCGCCATCAGGTCGAAGATGGCGGCCCGCTGCGCGGGCAGCAGGTATGTCTCCTGCAGCAGCACGTCGGCGGCCTTGCCGAGATCGTTGGCGTACCAGTTCGGGATGCCCTTGGGCGCGCGGGCGGGCGGGCTGGCCACGCCGATCTTGACCAGGAAGGCCAGCAGGTGATGCACGCTGGCCGGCATGTCCGGGAAGTACCCGGCCGTGGTGCAGGCCGATGCCGCGATAACCGCCGCGGAGCAGGCCGGCACGGTGATGCTGTCGTTGGGGCGCAAGAAGAGCCCGGCCCGGCTGCCGTTGGCCGACAGCCAGTTCTGGTAGACGGGACCCGACCTGGTGGCCAGCTCGCTGTACACGAACTGGCCAGGCTGCGGCGCGCCCGGTGTGGTGGCCAGCGCGGCGCGCGCCGCGGCGTGCAGGAAGCGCTTGGCGGTCAGCACGCCGGTGAACGGCCTGACCACCGCGTGCCCCGCCGGGCCGGGCGAGGTGACCGGGCCGGCCGGGCGGCCCGGGCCGGGCGATGTGGCCGCGACCGCGGAGTGCGGGCGGCGCTGGCCGGCCGGTGCGAGGACCAGGGCCACGGCCACCGCGGCGGCCACCGCCGTGACCGCCGCGCCGGCCAGGCCGAGCCGCCACGACGGCCACGGCGGGCCGGACCGCCACCATCCCGGCCGCCCGGCCGGACCGGACCGCGGTGAGCTGGCGATGGCCGCGGTCAGCCGCTCCCGCGCGGGGGCCAGCTCGGCCGGGCCGGCCAGCGGCTCGTCCGGCCGCAATTCCCTGATCAGTTCCAGGTCAGTCATTGCTCAAGATCTCCTCGAACGTCTCGGCCCGGCCGGTCCCGGCCAGCGCCGGGCGGAGCCTGGCCCGGGCGCGGTTCAGCCGGGACCGCACGGTCCCGACCGGGATGCCCAGCGCCGCGGCGGTTTCCTGGTAGGTCAGCTGCTCCCAGGCGATCAGCAGCACGACGTCGCGGTCGCCGGCCGGCAGCCCGGCCAGCGCCGCGGCCAGCAGGCGGTGCACGGAGCGCGCGGTCACATCGCCGGAGACCTGGTTCTCGTGGCCTGGCACGTCCAGTTCGGCCGCGGCCGCGTGCCGGATCCGCAACTGGCGCACCTCGTCCCGGCGGTGCTGGCCGATCAGGTTGGTGGCGATCCCGTACAGCCACGGCGCCGCGTCGCGGTACGCGGCGCGGTACCCGTCCCGTTTGGCGAACGCGGCCAGGAACGTCTCGGCCACCAGGTCGTCGGCCATCTCCCGGCCGACCCGGCGGGCCGCATAGCGGTGGATGCGCGGCGCGTGCCGGTCGAACAGCACCGCGAACTGCTCGGGCTCCCGCCGGGAGCGCTCGATGATGACGGCGTCGTCCGGCCCGGTGTCCGGGCCAAGGCCCGATCCGGCGTCCGGGCCAAGGCCCGATCCGGCGTCCGGGCCGAGCCCCGATCCAGCGTCCGGGCCGAGCCCCGATCCGGCGTCCGGGCCGAGCCCTGATGCGGCGTCCGATCCAGCGTCCGGGCCGCGCGCCTGCGCCCTATCCACTCGCCTCATTCGCGGTCTCGATCCATCTGGCGCCTTCCATTTCGGCGGTGCTGTCACTGGTTATCAGCACGAGCCGGGCAACGGGTTCACGGCGGGCGTGTCGGGCGGGGAACTGTCGGCACCCGCTGCGAGCATCACACGCATGGACGCGATCTCGGTGTTCGCCGGGCTCCTGCTGGGCCTGGCCATCGGTGCGGCGCTTGGTTTCCTGTACGCGCGGAGCCGCCAGGCCACCGCCGCGGCCGAGCTGACCGGCCAGGTCAGGGCGGCCGAGGAACGGGCCCGGGCCGCGCTGGACCGCGCGGCGCTGACCGACGGCCAGCTCGGCCAGCGTTTCGAGGCGCTCTCGGCGCAGGCCCTGGACGCCAGCGCGCGCCGCTTCATCGAGATGGCCGAGGGCCGGCTGAACGCGGCCAACGTGGCCGCGGCGGGCGAGCTGGAGGCCCGCCGGGCCGCCGTGGACCACCTGGTCGGCCCGCTCCGGGAGACGCTGGACCGGCTGGAAGCGCAGCTCCGCGACTCGGACGCGGACCGGCACCGGTCGCACGCCGCGCTGGCCGAGCAGGTGACGATCGCCCGGCGCAGCTCGGACGAACTGCGCGCGCAGACCCAGGCGCTGGTGACCGCGCTGCGCCGCCTGAGGCCCGTGGCCGCTGGGGTGAGATGCAACTGCGCCGGGTGGTCGAACTCTCTGGGATGAGCGCACGGTGCGATTTCGAGGAACAGGTCACCGTCGCTTCCGACCATGGTGCCCAACGCCCCGACATGGTGATCAGGCTGGCCGGTGGCAAGAACATCGTGGTGGACTCAAAAGTGTCCCTGGCCGCCTATCTGGAGGCGGCCGAGACGACCGACCCGGATGTCCGGGAAGCCCGGTTGCGGGCGCATGCCCGGCACCTGCGCGATCACGTGGACAGCCTGGCGGCCAAGGCGTACTGGTCGGTGCTCAGCCCGGCACCGGAGTTCGTCGTGCTGTTCATCCCTGGGGAGGCGTTCCTGGCCCCGGCCCTGGACTATGACGCGGGCCTGCTGGAGCACGCGATGTCCCGCAAGGTGCACATCGCCACGCCGACCACCCTGGTCAGCCTGCTGCGCACGGCGCAGTACGCCTGGCAGCAGGCCGCCCTGTCGGAGAACGCGCGGGCCGTGTTCGATCTGGGCCGCGAACTCTATGAGCGGATCGGGAGGCTGGGCGACCAGGTGGACAAGGTGGGCAAGGCGCTGACCAACGCGGTCACCGCGTACAACCAGGCGGTCGGCGGGCTGGAGTCGAAGGTGCTGGTCAGCGCGCGGCGGCTGAACCAGCTCGGCGTGGTGGACGCCGACCTGGATCCACCCGCCCTGGTCGAGGCGACCACCCGGGCACTGTCCGCCCCGGAGCTGTCCGCCGCCCCGGAGACCCTGATTGCGGTGCCGGACCAGGGCGAGGCCGCCGGATAATAACCGGGTGGCATCAGCAAGCGAGCCCAGCAGCCCAGCGGTCAGCCCACCGCCCCGGCTGAACATGCTGGCCAGGATCGGCAACCTGGAGTACGACCGGGTGCTGTTCTTCAGTGACGCGATCTTCGCTATCGCGATCACGCTGCTGGTACTGGACATTAAGGTCCCGGTGGGCGGCGTCTCGGCGGTGACGCTGCACCACGAGCTGTCAAGCATGGTCAGTTTCGGGATCAGCTTCGTGGTGATCGGCCTGTTCTGGATCGGCCATCACTCGCTGAGCCGGTACATCGTCGCGTTCGACCGTCCCCTCATCAGCATCAACCTGCTCTTCCTCGGCATCATCGCGTTCCTGCCCTACCCGACCAGGCTGCTCAGCACGGGACAGAGCAGCCCCACCACGGCCGCGGTCGTGTTCTACGCGGCGTGGATTGCCGCGGCCGGCCTGGCCGAGTCCGCGATCTGGGTATACGCGAGCCAGGTCAAGGGGCTTCTGCTACCTGGAACCTCATCCGAGCTACGCCGCTACTTGACCCTGCGGTTGCTGATCTCGCCAGTGGTGTTCCTGCTGTCGATCCCGCTGGCGTTCTACTCACCCGGAAACACGCCCTACTTCTGGCTGCTGATCGTGGTGGCCGGGCAAGCGCTGCGGCGTTTCGGGCTGCCGCACGAGGGCGCCGCGAACGGCGCTGAGCCCGCCGCCGGCGCAGACCGCTGAGACTTACCTGGCTGGCGTGTCTTCCGTCCGGTTGCCCGGCAGCCCCGAGTAGCGTGGCTGGGGTGCTGTCGCTGGCATGGCGTCAGCCTGGGAGGAGGGCGGGGTGTCTCAGCCTTGGCACGCAGCATCCTGGACTCCGGCCCAGCCTGGACCGCCCTGGGCGCAGCCCGGCCCGGCGGAGCCCGGCGATGACTCGGCCGCCGACCGGGCCTGGCCTGACCGGGCCGGTGCCGGGCGGCCCGGGTGACGATCCGGCCGGCCGCGGCGCACCGCCGGACCGGGCCGGCGGCCAGGCCACCGGTCAGCGGCACGGGCCGCGGCTCACCGGGCGCGGCGCGATCGCGGGCATGCTGCTGGTGTTCTTCATCGGCGTGCTGGCCGCCAGTTGGCTGCACTGGGGCCTGCTGGCCGGCCTGAGCTTCGTGGGCGGCAGCGCGGCGGCCGCCTGGTACACCAAGCAGCGCGACCTGCTCACCGTCGCGGTCAGCCCGCCGCTGCTGTTCTTCGTCGTGGTGGTCTGCGTCAAGGCGCTCACCGCGGCCGGTAACACGGCGCTGTCCACCGTGGAGGGGACCGCGCTGACCCTGGCCAACGTCGCACCCTGGCTGTTCACCGGGGTCGTGGCGTCCCTGATCATCGCGTGGTTCCGCGGCCTGCCGCGCTGCGTAGCGGAGCTGCGCCGCGACCTGCGCCCGGATCTGGCCCGCCGACGTCCCGCCGACACCGGTGACCCGGGCGGCACGGCCACCGCGGGCGGGTACCAGCCCGCCGTCAAGCGGTACCGCTGAACAGTGTTAGCAGGCCGCGCGGCGCGGTGTCAGCGGGTGGCTCGGCGCAGTTCCGGGGGCAGCGCGAACACCAGCCGCTCCTCGACCGCCTCGACCTCTTCCACGCTGCCGTAACCGAGCTCGGCCAGCCGGGCCAGCACGCCGGACACGAGTTCCTCCGGAACCGAGGCACCGCTGGTCACGCCGACCGTGCTGATGCCGTCCAGCCACTGCTCATCGATGTTCGAAGCATCATCCACCAGGTAGGCGGCCTGGGCACCCGCTTCCATGGCCACCTCGACCAGGCGGACCGAGTTGGACGAGTTGTCTGAACCCACCACGATGACCAGATCCGCGTCCTTGGCGATCTGCTTGACCGCGGCCTGGCGATTCTGCGTGGCGTAGCAGATGTCGTCGCTGGGCGGGTCGATCAGTTGCGGGTAGCGCTCCCGCAGCGCGGCCACCGTCTGGATGGTCTCGTCCACGGACAGCGTGGTCTGGGACAGCCAGGCCACCTTGGCCGGGTCGCGGACCTGCACATCCTCGCTGCCGTCCGGGCCGTCCACCAGGTGAATGCGGGCCGGGGCCTCCCCCGTGGTGCCCTCGACTTCCTCGTGGCCGTCATGCCCGATGAGCAGGATGTCGTAGTCCTGGGCGGCGAAGCGTCTGGCCTCGTTATGCACCTTGGTGACCAGCGGGCAGGTCGCGTCGATGGTCCGCAGGTTACGGCGTTTCGCTTCGTCACGCACGGCCGGGGAGACGCCATGCGCGGAGAAGACGACGACCGCCCCCTCCGGCACGCTGTCGGTCTCTGCCACGAAGATCGCGCCGCGTGCTTCCAGTTCCCGGACCACGTGCGTGTTGTGCACGATCTGCCTGCGCACGTAGACAGGGGCTCCGTAGCGCTCAAGGGCCATCTCGACTGCCTGCACGGCCCGGTCAACGCCCGCGCAGTAACCGCGGGGCTTGGCGAGCAGTACGCGTCGGGTAGTCACGGGCATGTCCCCTATGGTAGTTGAGCCCGGGGTGCCCGATGCAGGGCCGGACGCCTCATCAGCCGCACGGCTGGCCGCACCGGCCTGACTCAGCAGGGTGAGCGTTGCCGCTCTCCTGGCAGGGGCACGCCGGATCTGGTACGACTGAGCCTGTCACGGGCCGGTACCGACGCGGCCGGGCAGAACCACCCGGCACGCCTGCACAACTGCCCGCAGCCGACGGAGCCGGGCGCGCCGGGAACAACCGATCCCGGCACGCCGGAACCAGCGGAGGAGAACGATCACCATGCCTTTGCCTCAGGTCAGTGACCGCATCAAGGAAATTCCCGGGCAGGCGCTGCGGGCCGTGTTCGCCGGCGTCGGCCAGCTGCTGCTCGCCGCCGACAAGGTCAGGGCACAGCTCGCCGGGCCGGCGGATGAGCCGCACCAGTCGCCGGCCACGCCCGCTTCGGCGGCCGCCGCGCCACCCCCGGCCGTCGCTGCGCCAGCCGCGGCTGCTCCGGCTGCCCCGGCCGCCGCGCCGGCTTCGAGCCGGGCGACTCGCGCTGGCGGAGCCTGGACAAGACAGGGAACGGTACGGCTGCTGCCCGACGGCGACGAGGACCTGTCCCAGGCCCCGAGCGCGCCCCCGGCCGCCACCGCTGAGCCCGCACCAGCGGACACGGCGGCCGCGGAGCCGGTGGCCGCAGAACCGGTGGCCGCAGAACCGGTGCCCGCAGAACTTCCTCCCGGCGAACCGACTCCCGCCGAACCGGCCGCGACCGCGCCCGCCGACCTGGCCGTGCCTGCCCCCGCCGAGGTGGCCGAGCGGGAGCCCGCCGACCTGGCCGTGCCTGCCCCCGCCGAGGTGGCCGAGCGGGAGCCCGCCGACCTGGCCGTACCCACCCCCGCTGAACCAGCCGTGCCCGCCCCGGCCGAGGTCGAGCCCGCCCCCGCCGAGGCGCCGCTCCCGGTGGTCGGCTACGACCAGCTGACCGTGGCCTCGCTGCGGGCCCGGCTGCGGGTGCTGGACGTGACCCAGGTCCAGACGCTGCTGGACTACGAGAAAGCGCACCAGGGCCGGACCGACGTGGTGACCATGTTCGAGCGGCGGATCGCCAAGCTGGAGCAGGGCGGCTGAGCGCTCGCCGCCGCGGAGATCCTGGCCGGTCATGATGGCGCTGGACACATCGGCCGAGGCGCCGGTCCCGGTGCGGACCATCCTCCGGCTGACCGGTGAGTGGATCAGCCGTCTCGGCCGGGTCTGGGTGGAGGGCCAGATAGCCGAACTGACCCGGCGGGGTGGCACCGTGTTCCTGACCCTCCGCGACCCGGTGGCGGCGGTCTCGGTCCGGGTGATCTGCCCGCGCACGGTGCTGGACGCCACCGACCCGCCACCTGGCGAAGGCGCCCGGGTTGTCATCTGGGCAAAGCCCGACTTCAACACCAACCGGGGAGCTTTCTCCCTGAGCGCGCTGGAAATCCGCGCCGTTGGCGTCGGCGAGCTGCTGGCCAGGCTGGAACGGCTGCGCCGTGCGCTGGCCGCGGAAGGGCTGTTCGCGCCGGAACGCAAGCGCCCAGTGCCGTTCCTGCCCGGCACCATCGGCCTGATCTGCGGGCTGACTCAGCGGCGGAAAGGGACGTGCTACGCAATTCGGCGCGCCGCTGGCCAGCCGTGCAATTCCGGGTCAACAAGTCGCCGTGCAGGGTCCCTACGCGGTGGCCGAAGTGGTAGATGCCCTGCACCGGCTGGACGCGGACCCGGACGTGGCCGTCATCATCATTGCCCGGGGCGGCGGCTCGATCGAGGACCTGCTGCCATTTTCCGACGAAACGCTGATCAGGGCGGTGGCCGACGTCCATACGCCAGTGGTCAGCGCCATCGGTCATGGACAGGATTCGCCGCTGCTCGACCTGGTGGCCGACGTGCGCGCGTCCACGCCGACCGACGCGGCCCGCCGGGTCGTCCCCGAGGTGGCTGAGCAACTCGCGCTGATCGGCCAGTTGCGTGGCCGGGCCCGCCGCTGCCTGGCGGGCCGGGTGGACCGCGAACTGGGCCGGCTGGCCAGCATGCGGTCCCCGCCCGCGCTGGCCGCCCCGGCCCGGGAGGTGCAGCGCCGCCAGGAATCCATCTCCGCGCTGGCCGAACGCGGCCGCCGGCGCGCTGGAAGCCATGCTGGACCGGGCCGACGATGGCGTGGCCCACACCCGGGCCAGGTTCTGGCGCTGTCGCCCGCGGCCACGCTGGGCCGCGGCTACGCCATCGTGCAGCAGGCCGATGGCGCCGTGGTCCGGGCCGCCGGACAGGTGGCACCGGGCGGACGGCTCACCCTCCGGCTGGCCGAAGACCAGCTCACCGCGGTGGCCGAAGCGGCCGATCAGTCGGTGGCGGGCCGGGGTAGCACACAGGACGCGTAACAAATCTGTCCCCGCCCATTACTTGTCCGGCGTTTCTTCTCGCTGTGCAGTTGCGAAGATCAAATCATTGCTGTCAGCCGGGGGGAATAGCGCACTGGTGACAGAACGGGCCGGTGAGCTCGTGCTGGTCAACACGTATGAAGCCAGGCCTGGCAGGCCGGGGACAACCATCTCATCGACATGACCGCACACACCCAGCCCAACGTGTTCCTGGCCAGTGGTTGGCCACCAGCCCGCTGCTGATGGTGTCCTACCCGCTGCCACGCGCTCATGCGGGCCGAAGGCCGCCTGCTGACCGACGACGACATCCGCACCCTGGCCGTCTCCGTCGGCACCGTCTCAGCCCGGGCTGGCTGACCGGTTCGCATGAGCGCTCGAATGGTCTGACAATGGCGTGATCGAAGGTAAAGGCCCTTGACACGTGACGAGTTATTTGATCCTGACGGGCGCAGACTAGATCTTGACAAGGCATTACTGCCGGTTAACTTCCGGGAGGATCCAAGATCAGGGCTGCCCACTCCAGCTAGCCGAAACGGCTACGACTCGGTTACCTCAATGTTCGGGAGAAGCAGCGATGACGCTACCGGGATTAGTACGCAAGACTGGCCTGCTTCTGGCGGCAGCCGGGATAATCACCGCGGCTGGCATGGCGGTCCCGAGTGCCACATCCGCCACCACCTATAACCGGCTCCAGAACGATAGTTCTGCCGGCTGCATTCAGCAGACCGGGAGCAGTGCCACCGACGAGAGCTGCTCGGCGTCCGCCAGCCAGTACTGGGCGCTACAGGCCACGAGCAAGAGCGGATACTACAAGCTGGTGAACAAGTCCTCCGGAAAGTGCATCGAAGCCACCCTGACTTATTCGGGGGTAAGCGTCGTCGCATGTGCGGCGGGGGATGGTGACCAGACTGGACGGAACAGGACACGACGCAGCTCGGCGAATACAAATTTGTAACTGCACACAAGAAGAGTGCCTAATGAGCCTCGGTCACGGCACCGGTATCGTTATAGAGCCGTGCGCTCAAGGGAATGGTCAACAGTACTGGGCGCTGGTCGGCTGAGCTGAACAAAAGCGGATGGTGCGGGCCCCAGGCGGGCCCGCACCACTGGCTAAGTGATCAAACCGCCGGTCGTCGAGGGCGTGCATAGCGGCCAGGCGGTCCATGGCGCGGCCAGCCCGCGGCAGCACCGGGCAGCCCGGTCAACCCGGTGGCGTTGTTCTGACCAGCGGCCGGGTGGCCGGTGATGTTAATGCCGTGCGCGCCGAGGAGCCGGATCCCGGCCAGCCCACTGCGGCGGCCGATGCAGCCAGTGCCGATGGTTCCGCCGGGCTCAGCGATCAAGCAGGCCCGGGACCAGCTCACCGAGGTTGTGCGCCAGCTCGAGGTGGGTGGCCTGACCCTGGAGCAGTCACTGGAGCTGTACTTGGGAGCGCGGCGAGCGGCTGGCCGCGATCTGCGAGCAGTGGCTGGAAGGCGCCCGGGCCCGGCTGGCCGCGGTGGCCGCCAGCCGCCCGCCAGCCGCCGCCTGTGATCTAACCGCCGCCCCGGGGTCAGCGCCGGGGCGGCACGCCGATCGAGGACATCACGTCGAGTACGCCGTCGGCCAGCCGCCGGGCATGCCCGGCATCCTCACCCAGCGACACCTCGGCCACGGCCAGCATGAGGGCGCCGGTCATCACCACGGCCAGCGCCTCGTCCAGCGGGTCGGTGCCGCGGGCGAAGAAGTCGGTGTTCCGGTCGGCCCAGTCGCGCAGCCGCTGCCGCATGATCAGGTCGAAGCCCGGGGGTGCGTCGCCGCAGACGCAACAGCCGGGACAGCTCGCGCTGCTGGACGCAGCCATCCAGGTAGGCCCGGGCCGCGGCGACGAACAAGAGGACGGGCGTCGGCGCTGTCCCCGTGCGCCTCCCGGGCGGTCCGGGCTTCGCGGACCGCCTGCCGGGCCCGCCGCTGTCGGCGTCTGGTGGAACTCCTCGAACAGCGTGACGTACAGATCGGCCTTGCCGGTGAAGTGGTGGTACAGGCTGCCCACGCTGGCATTGGCCCGGGCCACGATCTCGGACACCCCGGCCTGCGCGTAGCCCACCGACGTGAACACCTCGCGGGCGGCCCCGAGCAGGGCGGCCCGGGTCGCCGCGCCACGGTCAGCGGACCGCACGGCAGGCTGCGGGATATCTGTCGTCATTCGCCTGTCACCGCCTGCGCAGCGCTCCCCACGTCCGGCGTCAGGGTGTGTCGCCCTCGGCGACAAGGCTACGCCCGCCGTCTTACCGGGCTGCCTCGGCCTCTCTCCGCCCGGCCCGCCGCTTCCGGACCATCCGGCGGCCGATCATGTCGGCCAGCGCGGTGGTGATCCAGATGATGATCGTCGCTAGCGCATACGTGTACAGATGGTGAATGGTGAGCCCGCTGATGATCGCGTTGACGATGATCAAGGAGATGATCGTCGAGGCCAGGGCGAGCAGCCCGGCCAGCGCCACCGACGGCTCATGGACCAGCACCCGCAGCGCGATAAGCTGCACGATCATGTGGATGACCCAGAACAACAGCGTGGCCTCGACGACGGCGGCCGCGCTGATGTGGAACTGGGTCAGCACAGCGCCGCAGATCAGCAACCCGGCCGCGATGCCGATCAGTGAGGCAACGAACCGGATAACCAGCCGCATCAGCATCGAGATCCCCCCGGATTCCGGCCACTTCTCCCCGATTACTGACAAAGGCTGGCCGAACCCTCCCGCACCAGACCGTGGCCCGCCTGCGCTGGTGACATGGCGATGGGGTTGACTACATTGAGGCGCGACAGGCGCGTGCACGATAATCGCGGCACCGGCCACACAGGGAAGGCGGTCTCTGCGATGACCGAGAACGGCGCCACGCTCCGCGGGGACAGCGTCCCGGCAACCCCGCACCTCCGGGGAGTATCGACCCAGCGGACGTGACCGCCCCGCCGGAGCCGGGCCGCGTGCGCCGGACCGTAACCTGGCGCTGGAACTGGCCCGGGTCACCGAGGCCGGGGCGATGGCTGCCGCCCGGTGGGTCGGCCGGGGCGATAAGAACGGCGCGGACGGCGCCGCTGTGCAACGCGATGCGGACAGCTGATCAACACGGTGTCGATGAACGGCATGGTGGTGATCGGCGAGGGCGAGAAGGACCACGCGCCGATGCTGTACAACGGCGAGCAGGTCGGCGACGGCAGCGGCCCAGGTGCGACGTCGCGGTGGACCCCATCGACGGCACCCGGCTGACGGCAACGGCATGCCCAACGCGATCTCGGTATCGCGGTCAGCGCACGCGGCTCGATGTATGACCGTCGGCCGTCTTCTACATGTCAAAGCTGGTGACCGGCCCGCGGCGGCCGACGTGGTGGACATCGAGGCGCCGCCCAGCGACAACATCAGGCGGTGGCCGGGCGAAGGGCTGCTCGCCCCACGACGTCACCGTCGTCATCCTGGACCGGCCGCGGCACCGACCTCATCGCCGAGGTCCGGGCCGCCGGCGCGCGGATCAAGCTGATCTCGGACGGCGACGTCGCCGCGGCGATCCCGCCGCGCTCGAGGGGACCGGGATCGACGTGCGTCGGGGTCGGCGGACCCCGGAGGGCATCATCGCCGCGGCGCATCAAGTGCCTGGGGCGGCGTCATCCAGGGCCTGCTGGGCGCCGCGGGACGAGGCCGAGCGGGACCTGCGCGACGGACGCTGCTGGCGATGACCTCAGCCATGTGCTGACCACGGACGACCTGGTCAACGTCGGAAGACGCGTTCTTCGCCGCGACCGGGATCACCGACGGCGAGCCCATGGCTGGCGTGCGCTACCGGGGTGGCGGCGCCTCTCACCCACTCCCTGGTGATGCGGGCCCGCTCCGGCACCATCCGCAACATCCACAGCGAGCACCAAGCCCCCGGAAGCTGGCGGGCGTACAGTTCGGTGCAAACTTCAACTTGGCCGACTAAGGCCTGCCGGGACTAAGCGCCTGTCTGAAACCTCAGGTGGCAGCGCCCGGCCGGGCGCCCGCCCCGGCCCTGTTTCCACGCCGGGGCGGGCAGCGCCGGCTCGATGACCGCCCACTCCGCCTGGCTCATAGGGGCGAACGGCACCTCCGCAATCGCCCGCGGCTGCTTACGCGGAGCAGATGGTCATAGCTGAAGGTGGTCGCTGCTTCGTCGCCGATCCATTCCCATAGCTGGACGCTTCCGGCCAGCTCAGCGTTGGGCAGGCAGGGGGCGCCTCGGTCGGCGGGCGCTTGGTGTTGAAGCAGACCGGGCAGACCATGAACCTCCCGCCTGGCCATTTCATACCGGGTGAGCAGGTCCGGCAGGGGCGGGCAGCCGTCGCAGGCGACACCCGCGGCTACCCCTTCGAGGGCAAGCCGGACGGCTTCCTTAGCCTGGAACATCAGGGTCGGCCGGCCGATCGGCGGCGCCGACCGCGACCAGGAACGCCACGGTCACTTTCTCCGGGTCTTCCATGCCGGTGGTGAGACTGATCACTGCCTTTCCGGCCATTGCTTGCTCTCCTTGTCAGTTGCGTGACGGCCGCTTGTTATGGTGGCCCCGGCGGCAGCGGCTCGCTTTCCTGGACTGTGCTGCCGGTGACCATAGCCAGGCCCTCCCTGCCGCGACTTAGCACGATCGTTCGCGCTAAATCGGACGGTACGACCGGTCGTGCTATCTTGTCAAGATGACGGAGAGTGCCACGAATCCGCGCACCCGGGCGCGGCAGCCCCGCGCGGACGGGGAACGCACCAGGGCCGCGATCTTGCGCGCGGCCGCATCGCTGGCCACCGTGGACGGCCTGGAGGGCCTGTCGATCGGGAACCTGGCCGCGGCGATCGGCATGAGCAAGAGCGGCCTGTACGCGCACTTCGGCTCCAAGCAGGAACTCCAGCTGGCCACCGTGCAAGAGGCGGGGCGGATCTTCGCCGGCGAAGTCGTCCAGCCCGCCCTGGCCGCCCCGGCCGGCCTGGCCCAGCTCGTGGCGGTGTGCGAGGCATTCTTCGATCACCTGCAGCGGCGCACCTTCCCCGGCGGGTGCTTCTTCGCCGGCGCCGCGCTGGAAATGGGCACCCGTCCCGGCCCGGTCAAGGAGGCGGTCGCCGGATTCCAGTCCGGGTTCGTGGAACTGATCAGGGGCTTCGCGGCCACCGCGATCGAGCAGGGGGAACTCCCCGCAGGCGAGGACCCTCAGCGTCTCGCGTTCGAGCTGAACGGGATCATCCTGGCCACCGACACCAACTTCGTCTTGCACGATGATCCCGCCGTCTTGGACCTGGCCCGCCAGGTCGTGCGCCGCAGACTCGGCCTGGACGGCAGCTGACACCCACCGGTACCAGGAGGTTCCAGACAGGCTCTAAGCTTGTCGTTTAACCTGCGCGTTCGTGCCTGGCCTTGAGCGTCAGTTCCCTCTTCGTCGTTTTGCCGACGTCATGGCGCGGTGCGGGGTGGCGGTTCTTCGATCCTGGTGGCCGGCCTGGGCCGGGTTTGCCAGGTTTCGGTGCACCGGCCGGGCAGGGGATGGTCGCGCGGATGTTCCGAAATCCGCGGCGGACGCGGGCCGGGGTGAGGGCCCGGCGGAGCTGGCCGTTCCCAGGGCAGCCGCAGGTCGTCAGCGAGCGGCCGGGCGAGACGGAGCTGGGCGTGGCAGGTGATGACCAGCCAGGTCCACCGGTCCGCGGCGGCCGGGTCGCGGATCTTCGGGGCGGTCCACCCGAGGACCTGCTTGAACAGCCGGAAGGTGTGTTCCAGGTCGAAGCGGCGCAAGAACGCTTGCCACAGCCGGTCCACCTCGCCTGGGGCAGGGCCGGTGCGGGAGGACCACAGCCACACCGGCTTAGGGTCCCGCTCGCCGGGCAGGTGATCGACCTGCAGCCGGATCAGGGTGCCCTCGATGACCGGCAGGTCACCGGCGTGATCGAGCCAGGCGGCGCGGTGGGTGAGCCGCGGGTGCACCCGGTCCCAGGCAGCCGCGACGGCTCTCCCGTACCGGCTGGTCGCCGTGCTCGTGGTGACCTGCGGACCTGGCCAGGTGGCAGGATCCGCGAGCGCCATTTCCCCGCCGTGCTTGCGGGGCCGGCCCATCGTGCTGGGCTGGCGCGGCGGCGCCGGAAGCTGCATCACCCGGTCGCTGCGCAGCAGGCCGAGCAGCTCTGCGGGCAGGTCCGCGAGCAGGAACGACAGCCGGGTCACGTCATAACCAGCGTCGAAGACAACCAGGATGGCCGGGTCACCCTCACGCCAGTGCCCAGCCTCGATTAGCCGGGTGACCACGTCACGGACCTGCGCGGCGGTCACTGCGGTCTCGTCGTCCTCCGGGCCCAGGCGCACCGCGTCCAGCACCGCGGTCCACGACGTGCGGCCCGGCTCCAGCGCGGCGATCACCGAGTAGGGCCAGCCCGGGATCATCTGCGCCTGGCCCTTCCCCCGACCGTAAACATGGCAGAACAACCGCTCCGGGCTGGTCGCCGCGCCGGGCCGCAGCCAGTTACTCACGTCTACGGCCAGCATCAGCCGCCCATCGGCGGCCCGCGGTAACGGCAGCCCGGCCAGCGCCCGGCGCAGCCGGCCGATGCTGATCCGGCCGTGATTCACCGCGTCATACAACGCGCCGTGACCACGCTGATGCTCCGCAGCCAGCGACAGCGCCGCCAGGTTCCTGACTGGCCCATCCGCGCACAGCACCGCGTCGGCCAGCTCGGACAGCTCATCGGCGCGGGCGGTCAGGCAGGCATAGAAGTCACGCCGGAACCGCGACAGCACGGCGAGTGGCCTGGCACCAGCATCCTCTGGCAAGCTGTCCATCACGGCCTTCGTTAGTGATCATTGTCCTTTGGCGAGAACACATGATCATGCGGAGGCCGTACTCACGCGCAGCGACACGCCGGGCACACCGGTTCAAGATCCGCGAAGAACCCGAACGCCGGCCAGGCAGGTTAAACGACAAGCTAAGGCCTACCGGGACCGGCGGAAGAAGCCGCCGCGGCGCGGCCGCGGCGTGCGCACGTGAATCCGGCCCAGCATGGTCAGCGTGTGCAGCTCGATCACGGGTGCGCCCGGCGCCGGTGCTGGCGCTGGCGTGCTCCCCTCGGCCGGCTGATCCGGGCCGCCGGCCAGGGCCGCGAAGCCGGGCATGCCGTGCGTCCGGACCGTGATTCCGGGGGGTACCAGCAGGTGCACCTGGCCGCCTAGCGCTGTCGCGTACATCATGGTGCGCTGCCCGTGCAGCAGCGCCTCGCGCAGGTCGAGCACCACCTGGCCGCCGATGGCCGTGACCACCAGCCGGTCCGGCACCACCCAGCGGCCCTCGCGCCGCTCGGTGGCGAAGAACGCGGTCACCGCGCGGGAGGTGTCCAGCCGGAACGGCTGCTCGTCCGGCCGGGCCAGATCTTCGGTCAGCTCGGCCAGCTGGCCCAGCGTCCGGGCCGTGTAGGCGCGCTGCACCCGCCCGGCGTGCTCCTCCCAGGTGAGCCGGCCGTCGGCCGCGGCCTGGGCCAGCAGGTCCACCACGCGCTCCCGGTCAGCATCGGAGGCGCGCAGGTCACGCGGGGCATGCCGGGGGCTCACCCACCCGACGATAGCCGCCCGCACGCGGGCTACGCCGCACTCCTCGCCCGAGTTAGGAATATGCCTGGCCTGCCTGTTAGTTTGCCCATAGCAAGTATCAGCCGTCGGCAAGAGAGAGACTGCCCAGTGGGCGATTCCAGCAACGGCCGCGCCGCGGCCGGTTCCCAGGCGAACGGCACGACGTCGGACACGGCCTCGGGCAAGCTACGGGCCGGCTCGCACTACAAGTGGGTCGCGCTGTCCAACACCACGCTGGGCATGCTGGCGGCCACCACCAACGCCTCGATCGTCATCATCGCGCTGCCCGCCATCTTCCGCGGTATCCAGCTCAACCCACTGACCCCGGGCAACGTGAGCTACCTGCTGTGGATGCTGATGGGGTACCTGGTCGTGTCGGCCGTGCTGGTGGTCACCCTGGGCCGGCTGGGCGACATTTACGGCCGGGTCAAGATGTACAACCTGGGCTTCACGGTCTTCGCGCTGGGTGCGCTGGCCCTGCCGTTCGACCCGTTCATCGGGCCGGCCGGCGCGCTGTGGCTGATCGGCTGGCGGGTGGTGCAGGCCACCGGCGGGGCCATGCTGATGGCCAACTCCCCGGCCATCCTGACCGACGCGTTCCCGTCCGACCAGCGCGGCACGGCCATGGGCATCAACCAGGTCGCGGGCATCTCCGGCACGTTCATCGGGCTGATCCTGGGCGGCATCCTGGCCGCGGTGGACTGGCGCCTGGTGTTCATCGTCTCGGTACCGATCGGTATCGGCGGCGCCATCTGGTCTTACCTGAGCCTGCGCGAGATCGGGGTGCGCACCAAGTCGCGTATCGACTGGCTGGGCAACGTCACGTTCGCGCTCGGCCTGATCGGGCTGCTCACCGGGATCACCTACGGCATCCAGCCCTACGGCGGCCACGTGATGGGCTGGACCAGCCCGACCGTGCTGATCGGCCTGTTCGGCGGCCTCGCGCTGCTGGTGGCGTTCTGCTTCATCGAACTGCGGGTGGACAGTCCCATGTTCGACCTGCGGCTGCTGAAGATCCGGCCGTTCGCGATGGGCAACCTGGCCACGCTGCTGGCCTCGATCGCCCGCGGCGGCCTGCAGTTCATGCTGATCATCTGGCTGCAGGGCATCTGGCTGATCCTGCACGGCTACAACTACAAGGACACCCCGCTGTGGTCCGGGATCTACCTGCTCCCGCTGACCTTCGGGTTCATCGTGGCCGGGCCGATCTCCGGCTGGCAGTCGGACAAGCACGGGGCGCGCTGGTTCGCCTCCGGCGGGCTGCTGGTGTCCGCGGCCGCGTTCGGCGGGCTGCTGTTCATCCCCACCGACTTCGTCTACATCGCGTTCGGCATCCTGATCTTCATCGCGGGCGTGGGCATGGGGCTGTTCTCCGCGCCCAACGCCGCGGCCATCATGAACAGCGTCCCGGCCCGGCAGCGCGGCGCCGCGTCCGGCATGCTGGCCACGTTCCAGAACTCCGGGTTCGTGCTGTCCATCGGCATCTTCTTCTCGCTGATGATCGCCGGGCTGTCCAGCACGCTGCCGGCCACCATGTCCAAGGGCCTGATGTCGCAGGGCGTGCCGGCCGGCATCGCGCACGAGGTCGCCGCCACTCCCCCGGTGGCCAGCCTGTTCGCCACGTTCCTGGGCTACAACCCGATCAAGGAACTGCTGGCCCCGACCGGCATCCTGAGCCACCTCCCGCCGCACAACGTGGCCGTGCTGACCGGCAAGCAGTTCTTCCCGCTCCTGATCTCCGGCCCGTTCCACCACGGCCTGGTCATCGTGTTCAGCATGGCGATCATCGTGCTGGTGATCGCGGCTGGCGCGTCGCTGCTGCGCGGCAAGCGCTACGTGCACGACGAGCGCCCACTGGCCGGCCCGGCGGCCAGCGAGGAGGCCGAACTGACCGCGGAGACGGCCATCGGCGCCTCGCCCGACCTGGCCATCGAAGTCGCCGCCGAGGTAGCCGCGGACTCCGACCCGGCGGCCCGCAAGCCCGGCCGCTGACCGGCCCGCGGTCACCGATCGGCAGCCCCGGTCACGGCTCGTCTAGTACGTTCCACTGACCGCTATATTCCGCAGAGTGTCCGCTACGCGGACGGCTGGAACGGGTGACCTTCCGCGCTGCTACCTGCGCCGCGCGTTCAGCTGTTACGGGCCCGACGCAGCGATCTTCGGCACGGTCCGGTTCCTGGTGGACGGCACGGCCACCGTGGGCGAGCACTTCGTCGTGATGGCCGAGGACGCGAAGACCACCATCAAGGTGGCCCACGGCGCCACGCTCATCATGGGTGATCACGTGGCCATGAACGCCGGGGTGTGCATCGAGGGCTGGCACGACGTCCAGAACCCGGCGCGACCATCGGCGACGGCTCCGCGGTCGGCGCCAACTCCGTGGTCACCGGCCATATTCCGGCCGGGGCCTTCGCGGCCGGCGCCCCGGCCCGGGTCATACCCAGGCTGGACCTGACCGAAGGCTGGGTCCGCCACTGATCACCAATTCGTGATCATGACTTAGGTGTCACTCTAGTAGCCCTGAAGTCATGATCACGACTTCTGGACCGCGGTTCGGGGGCGGGATTACGGGTGGGTTGTTTCGCCGGCGGGCGTGGGCTTATATAGTTAGCTCTGTGAAAGATATTCCTGTTGCTGGAGAGGCTCTGGCGGTGGACCGGGCTACCGCGGCGGAGCTGCTGGCGGCGATCAGCGCGGTACGGCGCAGCGCCCGCCGGGCGGTGCGCCGCGCCTCGGCCAGCGAACCGCTGCCGCCCGCGCGGGGCGAACTGCTCCGCCTGGTCGCGTCCCGGCCCGGGATCGGCGTGGCCGAGGCGGCCCAGGAACTGCATCTGGCCCCCAACACGATCAGCACGCTGGTCGGCAAGCTGGCCGACCAGGGCCTGCTGAGCCGGGAACGATCCCAGCCCGACGGCCGCTCGGTCCACCTCGAAGCCACCGACACAGGCCGGGCCCGGATCGAGGAGTTCCGCGACCTGCGGGCCGAACTGGCCAGCCGGGCCCTGGCCGAGCTGGCCGGGACCGACCGACGGGCACTGCAAGGCGCCATCCCCGCGCTGGTGCACCTCGCCGAGAAGATGGAGACCCCATGAGCCCAGATCCGGGCAGCGCCGCGCTCGCCGATCCCGCCGCGAGCAGCCCGCCTGACCCGGCCCATCAGGCCGCGGTCACCGTTCAGGACGTCAGCTACCGGTTCGGTGAGCACACCGCGGTTGATCACGTGAGCCTGTTCATCCGGCCCGGCGAGACATTCGGCCTGCTCGGCCCGAACGGCGCGGGTAAGACCACGACCATCCGGATGCTGACCACGCTGCTGAAACCGGCCACCGGCCGGATCACCGTGTTCGGCACCGACAGCACAGCCCAGCCGATGCGGGTCCGCCGGATGATCGGCTACGTGCCGCAGTTGCTGTCCGCGGACGCCAGCCTGACCGGGTGGGAGAACATCGAGCTGTTCGCCCGGCTGTTCGACGTGCCGCGCGCGGTGCGCCGCGACCGGGTCGAGGAGGCGCTGGCCGCGATGGGCCTGACCGAGCCCGCGCCGCGCCTGGTCAAGACGTACTCGGGCGGCATGGTGCGGCGGCTGGAACTGGCCCAGGCGCTGGTCAACGCGCCGCGCCTGCTGGTGCTGGACGAGCCCACGGTGGGCCTGGACCCGATCGCCCGGGCCGACGTCTGGGAGCACATCAGCCGGCTGCGGGAACGCGCCGGGATGACCGTGCTGATGACCACGCACCACATGGAAGAGGCCGACCTGCACTGCGACCGGGTGTCCCTGATGCACCGCGGCACGGTCCGGGCCACCGGCTCACCCGCGGAACTGAAGGCCACGCTGGGGCGCCGCGCCACGCTGGACGACGTGTTCCGCCACTTCACCGGCGGGACGCTGGACGAGGAGACCGGAAAGGGAGGCATCCGTGACGTCCGTCGCGCCCGGCGCA
This sequence comes from uncultured Actinomycetes bacterium, assembly GCA_963757545.1. GTDB lineage: Bacteria > Actinomycetota > Actinomycetes > Streptosporangiales > Streptosporangiaceae > RYN-230. The sequence continues at coordinate 224,486 of CAVWSA010000029.1, forward strand.
CCGCCCGCCGTCTGGGCTGATCAGGACCCCGGCAGCGGCCGGGTCACCATCCGCCAGCTGCTCAGCCGGATGACCACGCTGTGCTGGGTGGAGCTGCGCAAGCTGCGGCACGATCGCACCGAGCTGTACACCCGGGCCATCCAGCCCGCGCTCTGGCTGCTGATCTTCGGCGAGACGTTCAACCGGATCCACGCCATCCGGACCCCGCACGGCGTCTCCTACCTGGCCTACCTGGCCCCGGGCATCCTGGCCCAGTCGGCGCTGTTCGTGGCCATCTTCTACGGCATCCAGATCATCTGGGAACGGGACGCGGGCGTGCTGACCAAGCTCATGGTCACCCCCACGCCACGATCCGCACTGATCACCGGTAAGGCGTTCGCGGCCGGGGTGCGGTCCATCGTGCAGGCCGCCGTGGTCGTCGTGCTGGCCGCCATCCTGGGCGTGTCGCTGACGCACAACCCGCTGAAGCTGCTGGCCACGGCGTGCGTGGTGGTGCTGGGCTCGGCCTTCTTCTCCTGCCTGTCCATGTCCATCGCGGGCATCGCGCTGAACCGGGACCGGCTGATGGGCATCGGCCAGGCCATCACCATGCCGCTGTTCTTCAGCTCCAACGCGCTGTACCCGACCGCGCTGATGCCGGGCTGGCTGCAGGCCATCAGCCGGGTCAACCCGCTGTCCTACGAGGTGGACGCGCTGCGCGGGCTGCTCATCGGGATCCCGACCAACCTGGCCCTGGATGTGCTCGTGCTGATCGGGTCGGCCGTGGCCGCCATCATCGTCGCCTCGGCGCTGCTCCCCCGGCTGGCCAAGTAGCGCGGTGATTTTGTGGCCGCCGGCGACACAAAATCACCGCGCTGACGGGAACGAGGGTCAGTCCGGGTCGCTGATCGACGCGGCCTCGCCGAGCACCGAGCGGAGCAGCGTCTCCGCCGCGTCGGCCGCGGTCCGCGCGGTGATCGCGTTGGTGTGCGCCCGGTCCAGGTTGCCCAGCGCGATGCAGTCGTACGCCACCTGCGCGTCGTGCACGGCCAGCTCGAGCTGCCGGGAAGCCTCATCCAGGCTGATCGCCTGCTCGTCGCCGGTTGGCATGCTCACGGTCGTCTCCCTCCTGGCCCGGACCCCGCCCCACTGGCTGCGCCGCTGTCCAGCACTCCCGTCCGGGATGGCCAACCTTTACCCGGCCGGCCGCCAGCCATGCAAGCGCTTCGGCGAGCCGCCCAGGCACATTCGCAACCCGGTGGCGGCTTTACCATGAATCCGACCCCATATCCAGCACGAGGATGTGCCCCATATGCCCGAGTTCCAGTACACCGACCTGCTGCCGCTAGGCACCGACGCCACCGAGTACCGCCTGCTCAGCGCGGACGGCATCAGCACCAGGCGGGCGTTGGGCAGGGAGTTTCTGGAGGTGGATCCGGGGGTGCTCACGATGCTGGCGCGGGCGGCGATGCGGGACATCGCGCACCTGCTGCGGCCCGGTCACCTGCGCCAGCTGCGGTCCATCCTGGATGACCCGCAGGCCTCCCCGAACGACCGCTATGTGGCCCGTGACCTGCTGCAGAACGCGTGCATCGCGGCCGGTGGCGTGCTGCCGATGTGCCAGGACACCGGCACCGCCATCGTGCTGGGCAAGCGCGGCGGCGAGGTGCTCACCGACGGCCGCGACGAGGAGCACCTGGCCCGCGGCATCTTCGACGCGTACACCCAGCTCAACCTGCGCTACTCGCAGCTCGCCCCGGCCAGCATGTACGAGGAGCGCAACACCGGCAGCAACCTGCCGGCTCAGATCGAGATCTACGCCACACCGGGCCGGGAGTACAAATTCCTGTTCATGGCCAAGGGCGGCGGCTCGGCCAACAAGTCGTTCCTCTACCAGCAGACCAAGGCGGTGCTCAACCCCAGCGCGATGCTGGCCTTCCTGGAAGAGAAGATCCGCTCCCTGGGCACCGCCGCCTGCCCGCCGTACCACCTGGCCATCGTGGTCGGCGGGACCAGCGCCGAGTACGCGCTGAAGACGGCCAAGTACGCCTCGGCCCGGTACCTGGACACGCTGCCCGAGGCCGGTTCGGCCAGCGGGCACGGGTTCCGCGACCGCGAGCTGGAGCAGCAGGTGCTGGAGATCACCCGCCAGATCGGCATCGGCGCGCAGTTCGGCGGCAAGTACTTCTGCCACGACGTGCGGGTGGTCCGGCTGCCCCGGCACGGCGCGTCCTGCCCGGTGGCCATCGCGGTGTCCTGCTCCGCGGACCGCCAGGCGCTGGCCAAGATCACCCCGGACGGCGTGTTCCTGGAGCGGCTGGAGACCGACCCGGCGCAGTACCTGCCGGACACGGCAGACGATGAACTGGCCGACGACGTGGTCCGTATCGACCTGAACCGGCCGATGTCCGAGATCCGCGCCGAGCTGAGCAAGTATCCGGTCGCGACACGCCTCTCGCTGACCGGCCCGATGGTGGTGGCGCGCGACATAGCCCATGCCAAGATTGCTGAACGCCTGCTGGCGGGTGATGCCATGCCGCAGTACATGGCCGACCACGCGGTGTACTACGCGGGCCCGGCTAAGACGCCGGAAGGATTCGCGTCTGGCTCATTCGGCCCGACCACGGCGGGCCGGATGGATTCCTATGTGGCGCAGTTCCAGGCGGCCGGTGGATCGTTCGTGATGCTGGCCAAGGGCAACCGGTCGGCCGCGGTGACCGCGGCGTGCCAGCGGTACGGCGGCTTCTACCTGGGCTCGATCGGCGGCGCGGCGGCCAAACTGGCCCAGGATCACATCACCAAGGTCGAAGTGCTGGAGTACCCGGAACTCGGGCATGGAAGCGGTCTGGCGGATCGAGGTGCGCGACTTCCCCGCGTTTATCATCACCGACGACAAGGGCAACGACTTCTTCACTCCGCAGCCGGAACCACCCCTGGTCACCATCGGTCCGCGGCCTTAACCAAAAACTCGCTTTTCGGGAGTTCCGGGGGGTCGTCCCCCCGGGCCAGCACGACACACCTGCTATTCTCACCCGCTTCCCAGGAAACTCGGGATAATGCGCGTGTATCGTCCCGTGTCATGCACGTTGCGGCCAGCACGGGGCGGGTGGTCGCGGGGCGCTACCTCCTCCAGCACCCCATCGGCCGTGGCGCGATGGGTACCGTCTGGCGAGCCCAGGATTCGCTGCTGGCCCGCGATGTCGCGGTCAAGGAGGTCCGGCTCCGCGGCCCGGTGCCGCATGCCTCAGTGCCGGACGCGCCCAGGGCACCGGGTGGCGGCCCGGTGACCGAGGAGACCCGGGTGCTCTACGAGCGCACGCTGCGCGAGGCGCGAACCGCGGCCCGGCTCAACCACCCCGCCGTGATCACCGTCTACGACGTCATCGAAGAGGCCGACGGCTGCCCATGGATCGTGATGGAGCTGATCCAGGGCCGCTCGCTGGAGCAGGTCGTGGCCGAGGACGGCCCGCTGCCCCCGCAGCATGCCGCGGACCTGGGCGGCCGCCTGCTCAGCGCGCTGCGCTGCGCGCACACGGCCGGCATCCTGCATCGTGACGTCAAGCCGAGCAACGTGCTGCTCGGCGCGGGCGGCCGGGCCGTGCTGACCGACTTCGGCATCGCCACCCTGGAGGGCGACACCGGGCTCACCCAGGCCGGCATGGTCATGGGCACCCCTGGGTTCACCGCCCCGGAACGGGTCCGCGGCGAGCCAGCCAGCCCGGCCTCCGACCTGTGGTCGCTGGGTGCCACCCTGTTCGCGGCGGTGCAGGGGCACGGGCCGTTCGACGACCGGCCCACCTCCCTGGCCATCCTGGCCGCGATCGCCAACGAGGACCCGCCCCGGCCCCGGCTGGCCGGGCCGCTGCGCCCGGCGATCGAGGCCCTGCTGCGCCGGGACCCGTGGGCCCGGCCGGACGCGGCCACCGCGGCCCGGATGCTGGCCGCGGCCCAGGACGACACTGGCGCGGCCGGGCCGGTGCAGCTCGACCCCGGGCAGCTGGGCCAGCCGGATGACCCGGCCACCCGCGCGGCGCCGGCCACTGTCCACCCGGACCAGCCCGAGCTGGATCTGCTCGGCCCGGCTGATGAGCCGGACGGGACGCTGGCCAGTCCCGCGCAGACCTGGGCCGAGGAGGAGCCGCGCTGGGCCAGGGCCGGCCGGAGACAGGCCGCCCGGCACGGCGCGGCCGGGCCGGGCTTCCCCGGCCAGCTGCCCGCTGGCCTGCGTAACTGGCTGGACAGCACACCGCGCTGGCTGCTGGCCACGCTGGCCGGCCTGCTCATCGTGGCGGCCGGGCTGCTGGCCGGGCTGGCTTTCGCGGGCGGCGGTGGCACCGCGGGCGCGGCCACCGGCGCGGGCGGCTCGGCGAGTGCCGCGCCGTACCGCTGGTACACCAGGTCCGGCACCGGGGCCAGCCCCGGATACACGCTGCGGCTGCCTGCCACCTGGCAGGCCAGCCAGCACGGCCACAGCAGCTACTTCCTCAGCCCGGACCGAACCGTGTCCGTGGTGGTGTACCCGGTACCGGCCAGCCTGGCCGGGATGGTAACCGAAGCGCAGCTGCTCCGGCTGACCGAGGCCAAGCAGCACGCGTTCCCCGGCTACCAGGGACCGCCGACCGTGCTGCATCCGGTCCACGTCGCCAGCGGCTCTGGAATGAGCTGGACGTTCGCCTGGCAGCCGCCCGGCCGCAGCCGCCGGGAGGTGGTGGAGACGCTGCTCCACCCGGTCGGCGCGCCGGTACTGCAGCGGTTCGTGATCCAGGAGATCGCGCCCGCCGCGACGCTGCGCGCCAACGAGGCCGCGTTCGCCTCGGCGCTGCGCACCTTCCGCATCCAGCCGTAACACTGGGCCCGCCATAACACTGGGCCCGGGGCGGCTGTCCCCGGGCGCGGCCTGGCGGCCTCCCCCAGCGTGGGGCAGGCCGCCAGGATCAGGCGGGGGTAGCTGGTCAGTAGCCGACGTAGGAACCGCCCTGGCGCACCGCGACCACGCCGGGGATGTTGTTCATCGAGCCGTACCGGCTGATCGCGTACCGGAAGGCCGCGATCATGTTGTCCACCGGGTTCCAGATGTCGCTGTACCCGTGCAGCGCGTAGGCGTGGAACGTCGGGCCGATGACCTGCGCGATGCCCTCCGACGGGTGGCCCTGGGCCGCGTTGACGTCCCAGCCGTTGTAGGCGTGCGGGTTCCCGCCGGACTCGTGCTGGACCACGATGTACGCGGCGTTCGTGCTGAGCACGTGGCGCGGGGTGCCATGCCGCTCCAGCACGCCCTCGGCGTGGCAGATCCACCAGTGCAGCGTCGAGTCCGCACACGCCCGGGCCTGCCGGTGGTGCCGGCCTGCTGTGCCCGCGGTGCGCCGGGGCCGCATGCTGGCTGGGCCGGCGGCTGGATGTGCCGCGTACCGCGGCGGCCAGTTTGTCGCCGAAGGCCAGCCTTAGCTTGTCCGCTGGCTTCCCCGGGGCGGCCGGCTGGTGCCGGCTGGCCGGGGTCCGTCTGGTGGCCGACGCCCGGCCCGCCGCCGTGGCCTGGCTGGCCACCGAGGCCGGGCCAGCCGCGGCCGCTGGCTGAGCCGCCTGGCTGCCGGGCTGGCTGGGGTACGGCCCACCGACCGGCTGGATGCGGCTGGCCGCCGCGCTGGACGGGATCGCGGCCAGCGACAGGCTGGCCGCCGGGCCGGCGCCGGGCCGTGCGGCCGCCAGGCCAGACTCGGTGGCGCTGGCCGCCACCCGGTAGCCAGGCGCCGGGCCGCCGCCCGCGGCCGCGGCACCACCGCTGGCCAGGATCGCGATCGCGGCGACCGCACCGGTGGCGGCCAGCGCGAGACGTGATGATTTCGATTGCGGGGATGTCCTGGGGATGGACACGTTGTGCTTTCTGTCGGGCGCGAGATACGCGCTCGCTTCCACCCAGGGGCGCTGCGGTCACGAGGGGGTGTGACCAGGCAGGGGCGCACCGATGTGCCGCGGGTCAGGGCGGCGGGCTGCGGGGGTCGTCAGCCCATCGGGCACGCCTGGGTGCTTCCGGACACCAACCATGCCCAATACGGACAATTAGTTCTGCCCGAAACCCACAAAACGAAGCTATGACCTGGTTCACAAAGCACGGTTCCTGGCTCGAATCAATATTCGAACTAACGCTGTTAGCAGCAGCTTCCGTGGAATGAGTGGGATACTGGCCAGTGCGTGTGAATCACATCACAATTTAACAGTGCGCACAGGTCCTCTTACCCAGAGAAGCTGAATTCGGACCAGTAAAGAAGAACCCGGCGGCCCTGAAACGGGACAGCCGGGTTCGAAATGTAGCAGCCTGGTAGCACCAGGCTACCAGCGGGTAGCCACGTTAACCGAAGCGAAAATCGGCTGCCCGTGACGCGACGTAGTTTAGTAGTAGCCGTGCGCTTCCCAGAACGACCACGCGCTGCACGGATTGCCATACCTGGACTGGATATACCCGAGGCCCCAGATGATCTGCGTTTTCGGGTCCGTCAGATAGTCCGCCCCGGCGCTAGCCATCTTGCTGGCCGGCAGGGCCTGCGGAATCCCGTAGGCGCCGCTTGCGTTCTCGGCCTGATAGTTCCAGCCGCTTTCCCGGGTCCAGATGTTGTTCAGGCAACTGAAATACGTGCTCGGGCTCCAGCCGTAAGAGGACAGCAGGTCGTACGCGATGCGCTGCGCGGTACCCGGGTCGGGCGGCGGCAGGCTCGCCGCGGAGCCGCCACCCGCGGACCCGCCGCCAGCGGAGTCCTGTAGCGGCTGAGCAGCGACTTTGGGCGCACCGATCAGGTGCACCGAATGCGTGGCCGCGGACAGGACGATCATCTGCTGGCGCTGTTCCTCGAGCACCGCCATGGCCTGGCTGCTGGACACGGCCGCGGCCGCTATAGCCGCACCAGTGTTCGGCACCGCGCCCGGACGGAAAACCACTATGTAGCCTGCGATCGCGATCCCGGCCACCGCGGTAACCGCAGTAGCTGCCATTGGCAACAAAACGCCATTACGGCGTGCCGCCCGTCGTTTTCCGGGGCTTCGCCTCCGGTGCTCTGACAAGGCTGTCCTTCCGTCGGCCGAACTCATGAGCGGGACACCCAGGAGCGGACCGCTGCGCCAGCGGGCAGCGCATGGTCCCGCACTCCTGCCAATACCGGCCGCAGAAACTCAATCGCCCTGGAACCGCTTGGCAGTAAGGCCTTGGACCATCGGCGCTACCTTGCCAGAGACGAGGGAGGGGTCTGCAACCACTTCTGCTGAAAAAGTTGTGTCGGCAGAGCAACCAGCGATGTGGGCTAGATCACAAATGCACAACACGTACCGTCACAATTACCAGCTGTAAGGGACAGGCAAGCTGTGATCACTGCCTTCGCCGCGCGATACCGCGCCGACACGCTGGTGACGCACGAAAACGCACCTCCGCAGCCCGTTTGCCCTGGGGAAGATCCGGCGGCCCGGCGGGCCGCGCCACGCTGGCCCAGCCCGGCGGCCGGCCGGTCCGGCCCGGCTGTTCCCCGCGGTGCGCACCGGTCACGCGCCCATCGGGGCCGCGGCGGCACCCGGCGTCTGCGACCCGCCCTGGCGCGGGGTCCGGGCGGCGGCTAGGTGGCCCGCTCCGGCCGTTCCAGCGGCTCTGGTGCCGGTCTGCCAGCTTGCGTGGCCAGCCGCGGGAGCGGCCGCACCAGCCCCGTCCACGGCCAGCCTGACCCCGGCCAGCGCCGCCGCGTGCGCGGTGCCGTCCGGCCCGATGCGCACGTAGCTCATGGTGGTCGCCGTCGCGGTGGGGGCGGCTGGCGCAGTCGGAGTAGCCACCGCCGTGGGTGACGGAGTCGCACTGGGGCTGGCCGCCGGGGTCGGGGTGATGGGTGAGGCCGGCGTGGAGTTCGCCGTTCCCTGGCCGCTGTTGGACAGCCTGAGCGTGGCGTTCTTCTCGCTGACCAGCCGGATGCCCACGATCAGGCCGACCGCCATGGTGACGATCAAGGGAACCGCGATCAGCATGATCCGGTTCCTCGGCATCCGGTCCCCGGACCAACCGCTGTTGCGCATGACGTCACCTCCAACGCGGCCGATGGACGTACTCAGGCGGTCACGCTAGTCCGCAATCCGGGCGGCAGTTGGCGAAATAACAAAATAACTCGCGTTAGCTCCGCTAATTCGTATCGCGCTCCGGACCGGCCTAAATATTGCGTAATTCTTACGTCGCAGGTGACAGGCCCTTCCGGAGGCTGCCGCCCAGGTCACGCCCGCCCTGGGCCGGGTACCCGGCCCAGGGCGGCCACCTGCTGCCGCCTTTCCGGAATGCGAACTGGCCGTTTAGTGCGCGGCCCGCGACTGGAGTTCCCTGGCCACGGCCAGCGCCCGGTTGACCGGGATGGCGAACCCCTTGGCGTGCAGCCCACTGCCCGCGCCGCCGACGTCGATGCCGACGACCTGGCCGGACAGGTTGACCAGCGGCCCACCCGTTTCCTGGCCGGGCAGCACCTGCAGGCTCGACTGGAGCAGCCCGGTCAGCTGATGGCCGGCCACGGTGAGCGTGCCCCGGTGGGTGTCGAGGTTGCCCAGGTCGAGGGTGATCGTCCGGGCGACGCCATCGCTGCCCAGCGCGGTGACCGCGTCGCCGGCCGCGAAGTACGTGGAGTTCCCGACCGCGACGGTCTTGAACGGGGTGGACGCGCCCTCGATCTGGATCAGCGCCAGATCGCCGGCCGCGCTGCGGCCGAGCACCTCTGCCGCGAACGGCCAGGCCGGACAGCACGGTGCGCACCGATACCTTGCCCGCACCGCTGACTACCTGGTCACTGGTCAGCACCAGGCCCGAGGGGGTGAGGATGATGCCTACCCCAGCTGACTGCCCATTGGCCGACAGGACGTGCACCAGGCCGGGCGCCACCGATTCCAGCAGGTTCGCCTGGTTGTCCGCCCCGGTCCCGTCCTCGTCCGCAACGAACACCTTGTTCTTCGACGGCGGGCTGGGGATGACTGACGAGGCCGAGGCGGACCCGGACAGGCCACCGACCGCCGCGACAACGCCGAACGCGACCAGCGCGACGGCGGCCGCCGCCCCGATGCCAGCCGCCAGCCTGCTGCGCCGCTGCCACCAGCCTGCCGGTGGCTTCGTCCCGGTGGGCTGGTCCGCCGGTGTACCGGGCTGCTCCGTCCCGGTGGCCGGCTGATCCTGCGCGCTGCCGCTGTGCCGCACGTGGCGCTCCCTGGATATGGCGGTGCGGTGGCCCCCAGCTCTCGCTGGGGACCACCGCACCCTGGGGGATTACCCGATTTGCCGTACGGGTTGTGCTACTGCCCGGACGGGTTGTCCAGGTGGCGGGTGCCGGTACCCGGACCGTTGCCGCCCCGCCCGAACCGGTGCCCGGCCGGCGGCATCGCGGTGCCGGTCGCGCCAGTCCCAGCGGCCGTCGCGGCGGTCGCCGTTTGCTGGGCGGTGTTGAACGTGGCGGCGGTCGCCACACCATTCCCATCGAGGGTGACCGTCACCGGGTTGGTCAGGCCGAAGTTCTGGCAGTTGAGGTTGGTGAAGGACATGTTCAGCCGGTTGGCCAGGAAGGTCAGCAGGTTGTTCCCCACCGCGGGCACCGGCGAGGTGCCCGTGGCCAGCAGCGCCTGGTTGGCGTTCAGGAACGGGGTCTGCACGTTGACCATGTTCTGGCAGTAGTTCGCCGGGCTGTCGGCCGCGTTGTTGGCCGCCGAGATGGGAGCCTGCCCGACCTGGGCCCGGTAGAGGTTGGTCTTCGTCGCGCTGAACGCGTTGTTGACCAGGGTCATCTCGTCGTTCTCCGGAACCAGCGCGATGGGCGCCGTCTGGTTCTTGGCCGCGGACAGCTCGTTCAGCGCCTGCGACGTGGACGGCGTCCCACCCTGGCTCAGGTCGGGCGCGGTGAACGCCGTGCAGCCGAGCGTCGGGTCCAGGAAGTCGGAGATCAGCGCGTTGTCACTGCCGTTGACCAGCTTCATGGCGTTGGGCAGCGCGGCCAGATTGGCCGCGTTCATCTGCGCGGTCTGGCCATTGGCGTTGAGCAGGTAGATCGACGTGACGTTGTCGCTCTGGTCCTGGTCGATCATGTTGAAGTTGCGCACGGTCGGGCAGGCCACCCCGGCCGCCTTGGTGGCCATGCCGGTGGCCGGCACCGTGAGCGTGCCAGCCGCCTCGGCGCGGAACGCGGCCCGGAAGAAGCCTGCGCCGTTGCAGAACGACACCTGGCCGAACACCGACCCGTTGAGGCCGTTGACGCAGCGGCCCTGGCGCAGCGCGGTCGGGGTCGCACCCACTTGCGTCAGGTCGGTGCCGTTGAAGCCCACGTCGATGGTGACGATGGCACCAGCCGGCAGGGTGGGCACCACAGGCGCCGCGGCCGGGGTCGTGCCCTGGGTGATCACCAGTGGCTCGTACACCGACAGCGCGCCGGTGGCCGGGTTCAGGATGGTCGCCTGCACGAACGCACCGAGGGCAGCCGCGTTGGCCATGTTGCAGCCGGACGCCGCCGGGGTCATCCCATTCGGGCCGGTGAGCTGCCACGGCGTGGCCAGGCCCTGCGCGCTGAGCGGGTTGGCCGGCACGATGATGTCGCAGTTCATGTTCGTAGTGGCTGCGGCTGCGGCTGCGGTGGCGGTCGGGCTGGCCGTCGCGGACGCCGTGGTGCATGGCGTGGCGGCGGCGGTCGCTGCCGTGGTCGCCGCGGCAGTAGCGGCCGCGGTCGACGCGGCCGTCGGGGCGGCGGCCGTCGGCGCGGTCACGGCCCCAGTCGGGGTCGGCGCCACCGTCGGCGTGGTAGCGGCGGCAGCGGTCGCAGCAGCAGCGGTCCCGGCTGCGGTGCTGGCCGCCGACGGCGTGGCGCAAGCAGCTACGTTGGCGCTGTTGCTGGCGCTGAACACACTGCTGACACCTGGCACCAGCAGCGCCACGCCGACCCCGGCCACCACGGCCACGGTTCCCCCGATCGCGAGGAGCCGCGCTCGTGACCGCGGCTCGAACTCGCGATCATGGTTAAAGACTCTACTTCGATAAGACACGACACCGTTCCCTTTTAATCGGGTATCGCTCCCGGGCGTTGACATTAGTCCCGCCGCAGAGCCGGATGCCACTGGAACCAAGATTTTCAACAGGCAGCCCGTAACCCGGGTTACGGACACAAGATCAGCCGCACAGACCGATCTGTAGGTGAGTCTTCGCAGCTCAGCGAGCGTTAAGCAAATGAGGGGTGGGACGCCGAAGCGGGCTCATAGTGGCTGTCCGTAATACCATCGTAAGAGCTGGCCGGGGAGATCGCGGGGATCGATAAAGCGCGGAAATGGGCCCGACGAAAATGGCGGCCTGCCGCGGCGGGTGCGCCGCGGAGCCGCCTGCTCCGCCGTCGGGTGCAGTTCAGTACACGTATCGCAGCCGCGTCCGGTTCACCGCGGCGCGCGGTTACAGGCCGCGCTGCGCGATGACCCGGCCGGTCGCGGCGGCGCTGGCCAGCGCCTGGTGATCGCGCTCGGTCTGGTCCGCGTATGTGCTGGCGAACTGCGCGATGGCCTGGTCGAACACGTCTGAGCTGCCCAGGTAGGCGGCGATCGCGACGGAGTCCCCGGACCGGGCGTGCGACCGGGCCAGCGTCCAGGCGCACAGCTCGCCGTAGATCTCCATGCCGGACGGCCGCATCCGGTCGACGTCGAGGGAGAATTTCCAATCCCGCAACTGGCGGACGTAGAAATCGTGCGTTTTCCCGTCCCGGGCCGGTCCGCTGCGCTGCCAGCCGAGGAAGATGTCGCTGACCGGCTGGATCAGCCACTGCCCCTCGACCACCCGCTGGCCCTGGTTGCCGTACTTGCTGGGGCCGGCGTAGGCGGCCAGCACGGACGGCTGCGCCTCCTTGACCTGGAGCAGCAGCGGCTCGCTGCCGTCCCGCGCGGTGAACAGGAAGATCCAGCAGCGGGTGCCGACGCTGCCCACCCCGACCACCTTCCGGGCCAGGTTGACGAGCTGGTAGCGGCGGAACAGGATGCGGTGCGCACCGTTCAGCGTGCCGCCGTACCGGCCCAGCATCTCGTCCAGCTGAGCCTCGAAGCCCAGCTCGTCGCGCTGCTCCGGGCGCAGGTGGGACACCGGCATGACGAGCGGCGGGTCGGCGATGATCCGGATCTGCCCATCCACCTCCCCGCACAGCTTGCCGAACGCCTGCATGCTGTCCCGGGTCCGCGCCTTGGCCAGGTTCCTGGCCACCACCTTGCGGTCCTTGGCGGCCATCCGGGGCGAGAACATCTTCTCCACCAGGTCCAGGTCGACCCGGGCGTACCAGACGTCGATGTTGCTCATGCTGGCGAACGTGCGCATCGTCTCCCGGTACATCCGGGTACTCGAAGTCACGATCCGGCGGCGCTCTTTGCGCGCGAAGCCGTTGCCCCGGGCCGCCACCTCCAGGCTGGCCGCCAGCCGCTTGACGTCCCATTCCCACGGCCCGGGCAGCGTCTCGTCGAAGTCGTTGACGTCGAACAGGAACTTGCGCTCCGGGGAGGCGAAGATACCGAAGTTGGACAGGTGCGCGTCGCCGCAGGCCTGCACGACGAGGCCGGTACACGGGGTGCCGGCCAGGTCGCTGGCCATCGGCAGGGCCGCGCCGCGGAAGTAGGCGAACGGGGAGACCAGCATCCGGCCGTAGCGGATCGGCACCAGTTCCGGCACCCGCGACTCGGCCTGCTGCTCCAGCTGCGCGACCGGGTCAGGCCGGTCCGCGGGCGGGTCGAACACCGCGTGGCTCTCCCGGGGCACCTCGGCCCGGGCTCCCTTGCCCCGGGCCGAGCGTTCCGCCATGGTCAGCCGGCCCAGGTCCGGGTCCAGCACGCCGCCGGCCACCCGGCCGGGCGCGTTCCTGACCGGCGCATCCGTCATCGCAGCACTCCCAAACCCCGCGGCATGAGGGCGCAGCGGGCCGCAGTTTCGACCCTCGCACCTGGTCGAGCCGGGTCTCCTCACCCGCGACGGGTGAGCGGGGGAGGGCGGACCGGGCCGCCGGCAGCGGGCCGAACGGGCCGACGCGGACCGGGCCGGGTGGCGGCGGGCGGGCTGGTCCCGGTGCTGCGCCGCGCGGGCAGCGGCATCCCGGCCGCGGCGCCAGCCGCCGCCAGGCACCGGAGTCAGACGAAGATGCGCCGGGTGACCACGCCGCGGCCGATGTCGCTGCCGCGCCACAGGGTGAAATCGCTGCCCGCGGCCAGGCACTCGGCGGCGCCCTCACCCAGCACGGTCACGGTCAGCACCACGTGCCGCTCGTCGCCCGGCACGGTGTCCTGGCCCGCACTGACCAGGGCGCTGAACAGCCGGCTGCCGTCCGCGCCAGGCTGGGCGGCCCGGACCACCAGCCGGCAGACCGGCTGGGGCAGCAAAGCCGGCGCGGGGGTGCCCGGCGGCGGGAGCAGGGTAACTACGGCCTGGAACTTATAAGGCTTCAGCACGGCGCACATCCTGACTGGCAGCCTGGCTTCCCCGAACGCGCTGGCCTTCGGGGAAGCCAGGCCCGGCTGGCGACCATTTATATCGTAGCACGACATAAGATGTCGACGCTGACGCCGGGACAGACGGCCCGCACTGGCTGGCCACCGCGCCCGGTTCTTTCGTTACTCGCCCCATGCCCGCCATCCGGGCCGGGGTAACCCGGCGTGGCCCGGCCAGGCCAGTGGCCGCGGGTGGCCGCGGCACCACCGACCGGATCCCGGGACCGGACCACGACCGGGCAGCGCTGCGGACAGCACACCACCTGACCGGCCCGCCTCTCGGTATTTGCAATGCCTGCCATTGCAGGTATATTTATATCGTAACACGATAGAAAAAGCCGGGGCCGTCATCCGGCGCCGCCGGGCCGGTCCTGCCGAGGTAGCCGATGAGCCTGTCCCGCCACGAGCGACTGCTGCTGGACCGGGCGACTGCGGCGCTCCGCCGCACCGACCCTGCCCTGGCGGCGAAGTTCGACGTCTTCGGCCAGGCCGCCGACGGCGAGCCGGTGCCGGGCCATGAGCAGCTGTCCGGCAGGCCGGGCTGGCTGGGCCGGGCCCGGACCGCGCTGGCCCGGCTGGTCAGGCCGGCCCGGGTGGTCAGGCCGCCCCAGTCGGCCGCCGTCCGCCGCGGCCGGGCCCGGCGGGCCACCCAGCCGCTGGCCGGCTTCCCCCGGGCTTGCCGAGGAGGACACCATGTCAGCCATTCCCCGAGTCTCCCCACTGCCGCCGGACCGGACCAGGCGCGGCCATTCCCCGCTGCCGCCGGACCGGACCAGGCGCGGCCATTCCCCGCTGCCGCCGGACCCGGTGCCGTTCCGCCCGGCCTCCCCGCTGCCGCCCGACCCGGTGCCGTTCCGCCCAGCCTCCCCGCTGCCGCCCGACCCGGGCTTGGCCCGCGTCCCGCCGCTGCCCCGCCCGCGCACGGCGCCGGACGACCAGGCCAGTGGCGGCGGCCCCACCGACCAGCCCGGGCGCGGTCCCGATGGGACCAGGTGAGCCCGCCGGGCGGTGCCCGGCCCGCGCGGGCCGCGCGCCCAGCACGCCGGTCCGGGCCAGCTGGCGTTAAGCTGGGCGGGCAGCGCGCTGGCAGGCACGGGCCCGGCGGGCAAACCCGGGCGGTGACGGACGTGGATCGGCTGACCAGCGAGGATTACCAGAACCTGCTCGCCTTCCGCACCGGGCTGCGCCGCTTCCTGCGCTGGTCGGAGGCGCGGGCCCGGGAGGTCGGCCTCACCCCGGCGCAGCACCAGTTGCTGCTGGCCATCAAGGGCCATCCCGGCGCCGACCCGCCCACCGTCGGCGACCTGGCCGAATACCTGCTGCTCCGGCCGCACAGCACGGTCGAGCTGATCGACCGGGCCGAAGCGGCCGGGCTGGTCGAGCGGTGGGGCGACGACGGCGACGGCCGGATCACCCGGGTCCGGCTCACCCCGGACGGCGCCGGCCGGCTGGACCGGCTGGCCGCCGCGCACCTGGACGAACTGCAGCGGCTGGCGCCCATCCTCGACCAGCTCACCGCCCAGGCCACCACGCAGCAGCCGCGCTGACCGGCCGGCTGACTTGACCGAGCCCGCCGTCATGCCCGCCACCAGGAAGCGCTGCAGCAGCAGAAAGCCGACCACGATCGGCACGCTGACAGTCAGCGACGCGGCCATGATCTGGTTCCAGTAGACCTGGTTCTGGGTGGCGTACCCCTGCAGCCCCACGGCCAGGGTCCGGGTCGAGTCGTTGGTCAGCACCGAGGCGAACAGCATTTCGCTCCACGCGGTCATGAAGGCATAGATGAACACGGCGACGATGCCCGGGACCGCGGCCGGGATGACCACCCGGAAGAACGCCCCCAGCGGGCCGGTGCCGTCCACGGTGGCCGCCTCGTCCAGTTCGCGCGGGATCGTGTCCAGGTAGGCGGCCAGCATCCAGATCGCGAACGGCAGGGTGAACGTCATGTACGTGATGATCAGCCCGGTGCGGGTGCCGTACAGGTTGATCCCGGTGACGTTGCCGATGTTGACGAAGATCACGAACAGCGGCAGCAGGAACAGGATGCCGGGGAACATCTGGGTGGACAGGATCGTGATCGAGAAGACCTGGCGGCCGCGGAACCGGTACCGGCTGATCGCGTACGACGCGAACAACGCGACCAGCACCGACGCCACCGCCGCGATCGAGCACACGATCAGGCTGTTCTCCAGGTAGGTCAGCAGCGGGATGGTCGTCCACATCGCGCTGAACGGCGAGACGGTCAGGTGGCTGGGGATCCAGCGGAACGCGCCCTCCACGTCGGGCAGCGGCTTCAGCGACGCGGTGAGCATGACATAGACCGGTGCCACCGCGAACAGGCCGAGCAACGTCAGCACCACCACCCGGGCGATGCGGAACCAGCGCGGCTCACGCATGGCGTGCCCCCCGTCTCCCCAGGGCCAGGTAGACCATGGTGACCAGGAGCAGGAACAGCAGCAGCAGGACCGACATGGCCGAGCCGATGCCGAAGTTCCAGCTCGCGAACGAGTTCTCGTAGATGTGGATGGAGATGATGTCGGCCTGGGTCGGCGGGGCCGAGCCGAACAGCGTGAACGGCACCGAGAAGTCGTTGAACGTCCACAGGAACAGCACCAGCAGCAGGACCCGGTTCACCGGCCGGAGCAGCGGCAGCGTCACGTGCCGGACCTGGCCGGGCATCCCGGCCCCGTCGAGCCCGGCCGCCTCGTACAGGTCGGCCGGAATGCTCTGCAGCCCGGCGGTCAGGATGAGGAACGCGAACGGCCAGGTCCGCCAGATCTGCACGATGACCAGTGACCAGAAGCTGTTCGGGCCGATCAGCCAGAACGGCCGGGAACTCACCAGGTGCAGGTCGAGCAGCAGCTGGTTCAGCATGCCGGTGTCCCGCTGGAGCATGAAGTTCCAGGTGATCACCGAGGCGAAGACCGGCAGCGCGTACGGGATGAGGAACACGGTGCGCACCGCGCCCCGGCCGCGGAACGCGCGCTGGGTGAAGACCGCGCCAGCCATGCCGAACAGCCAGGACACGGCCAGCACGAGGACCGTGTACGCGGCCGTGACGGTGAACGAGTGCAGCAGCGCCGCACCGGTGGCCGAGGAGAAGTCCACCGCGATGGCGTAGTTGGACAGCCCGGCGAACGGGGCCGCCGACCAGTTCCGCAGGAAGAACTCGGTGAGCTGGAAGAAGCTGATGGCCACCCCGGCCACCATCGGGATGAGGTGGATCAGCAGCTCGAGGATGATCGCCGGGATGAGCAGCAGGTACGGCAGCCACCCGCGCCGCCACCGCCGGATCTTCGGCGGGGGCGGCGCGGGGGCGGTGACACCGTGCCCGGCCCGGAGGGTGTCAACCACGCAGGGTCAGCCCTGGATCTGCTGCTGGGCCTGGGTGAGCGCCTGAGCGATCATGCTGCTGGTCACGGCCTTGCCGGTGGCCGCGCTGGCGAACAGGTGGATGATGGCCGTGCCGACCGCGGTCTCGAACTGGCTTTCCGTGGCCACCGCGGGCATCGGCGCGGCCGTGGTGGTCAGGATGCCGCGGAACGTGTGCACGTCCGGGGTGTTGAACGCCGGGTCGCTGTAGGCGGCCTGGACGGTCGGCAGCGAGCCGTACGTCTGGTTCAGGCTCTCCTGCTCCGGCGTGCTGGTCATGAACTTGACGAACTTCTCGGCGGCGGTGAGGTTCGGCGAGTCCTTGAAGATGGCGATGTTGATGCCGGCCACCATACTGGTGACCTTCTTCCCGCCGGCCGGCATTGGCGAGGGCAGCGGCAGCGGCGCCACGCCGATGTCCGACGCCTTCATGCCCAGCTTGGCCAGCGACCCGGACGCGGCCTGCCAGAACACCATGGCCGCCTTGCCGGTGGCGTAGTCGTTCAGCGCCTCGGTGCCCTTGGAGTACTGCGCGTCGCTCGGGTTGGCGATTTTGTCGGCCTGCATGAAGTCGATCATCTGCTTGACCGCGGCCACGTTCTGCGGGGTGTTGAACGTGGGCTGGCCGGCCGCGTTGTAGAACGACCCGCCCTGCTGCTCGCTCAGCTCGAAGGCCAGGTGAATGTTCTCCGGCACCTGGCCGGCTTCCAGGGTCAGCCCCCAGTGCCCGCCGTGGGTCAGCTTCTTGGCATCGGCCACGAACTGGGTCCAGGTGGCCGGCGGCCCGCTGATGCCGGCCGCGGCGAACTCGGCCTTGTTGTAGTACAGGCCGTAAGCCAGGCTGTACAGCGGCACGGCCACGGGCGGCTTGCCGGGCGCGCCGGTGGCCGACAGGCTGCCGGCCAGGAACCGGCTGGAGCCGCCGATGGCGTTCATGACCGACGGGCTGAAGGGCAGGAACGCGCCGGTGGCCTGCAGCGACGCCGACCAGGTATTGCCGATGTTGAGCACGTCCGGGCCCTTGCCCGACGCGGCCGCGGCGGTGATCTGGCTGAGCAGGGTGGTCCAGGGGATGACCTGGAAGTTGACCTTGATGCCGGTCTGCTTGGTGAACTTGGCGATCTGCGGGCCGAGCACCTGCCGGTCATCCTGCAGGCTGGTGCCCTGGTTGCTGGCCCAGTAGGTGATCGTCGGGTGGGCGGCTGAGCCGCCGCCGGAACTGCTGCTGCCGCAGGCAGCGAGCGGTGCCGCCACCAGCGCGACGGCCCCGGCCAGGATCGACAGCTTCGTCGGTCTCATGTGGTGTCCTTCCAGGAAGTGGTCGCGAGCACACCAGGAACCGCTCAGGGCGGGAAGAACCAGATCTTTTACGGCTTCCTATAAGCCGTAAATTATGGAGCGGGCCCAGCACTGTCAACGCTGAGCCGGCCTCCGTGTCCGTTTCGTTACCTGGCCCGTGGCGCGGCCCCACCGCCTTATTCCAGGCCGTAAAATAGGGTCCCGATCAGCCGCATCGTCGCGGTCCCTCGGTTGATGAGGCAGGTCGATGCCCAGGCCCAGAACAACCACCGTGCGGGATCTGCGGAAGAGCAACCGGGCCCGCGCGCTGTGGGAGGTATTCCTCAACGGCCCGCTGACCCGGCAGGAAGTCGGCACGGTGGCCGGGCTCAGCCCGGCCACGGTCAGCAACCTGGTCGCCGCACTGGTCGCCGAGGGTGTGGTGGCCGAGGTCGGCCTGGAGGACTCCAACGGTGGCCGTCCGCGCGGCCTGCTCCAGGTCAACCCGGGCTACGGATACGTGATCGGGGTGGATGTCGGGGAGACCGCGTTCCTGGTCGAGTTGTTCGACTTCGGGCTGCAGCCGCTGGCCCGGCACACCTCGGTGACCGACATGACCGTGCTCGACCCGGACGATGCGGTCAGCCACATCGTCGCGGGCGTCGAGGCGGTGATCGCCGAGGCCGGGGTGGCCCGGACCGCCATCCTCGGCGTCGGGGTCGGGGTTCCCGGCCTGGTCGAGCACCACGCGGACGCGGTGGTGCACGGGCAGAGCGTGGGCTGGCACGCCGTGCCGCTGGAGAAGATGCTCCGGGACCGGACCAGGCTGCCCATCCTGGTGGACAACGGGGCCAAGACGCTGGGCCAGGCCGAGCGCTGGTTCGGCGCCGCGCGGAGCACTGGCAACGCGGTCATCGTGCTGCTCGGCATCGGCGTGGGCATGTGCATCATCAGCAACGGCGAGGTGTACCGCGGCGCGACCAGCAGCGCCGGCGAATGGGGGCACACCACCGTGGTCGCCCGGGCGGCCGGACCTGCCGGTGCGGCGCCCAGGGCTGCCTCGAGGCGTACGTCGGGGCCGGCGCCATCGTGGCCCGGTACGAGCAGCTCAAGCGGCGCCGGGCGGCCAGCGGCCCGGGCGAGCTGGAAGCCGGCATCGCCGGCATCATCGCCCGGGCGGGGCGGGACCGGATCGCCGATCAGGTCCTCGACGAGACCGTGAGCTACCTCGGGGCCGGGCTGGCTGATCTGGTCAACCTGTTCAATCCGGAACGGATCGTGGTGGGCGGCTGGCTGGGCCGGACGCTGAGCGACGCGCTGCTGCCCCGGATCCGGGCGGCGGCCGAGCGCCAGGCGCTGCGGCTCCCGTTCAGCCGGGTCGAGATCGTCAAGGCTGAGCTGGGTCCGGACGCGGTCGCGCTGGGCGGGGCCACGCTGCCCATCGCCCAGCTGCTCAGCGCCGGCGCGATGAGCTCCGCTGACCCGGATACCCGGCCCCGGCCGCGCCCCGCGGTCTCCCCCGGCTGACCCGGCCGTCCGTCCCGCGACCGCTCCGGGTTGCTTGACCGGTACTTTCCTCAAGCCTTAACGTAAGCGCCAAAGAAAGTCGCCGCCGCGAAGGAGCCGCCGCCCTTGTCCATGCGTTTCCCGCCCGGCTTCCTCTTCGGCGCCGCGACGTCCGCCTACCAGATCGAGGGCGCCGCCGACGAGGACGGCCGCGGGCCGTCGATCTGGGACACGTTCGCCGCCGTGCCCGGGGCGGTCCGCAACGGTGACACCGGCGCGATCGCCTGCGACCACTACCACCGCGTCGAGGCCGACCTGGACCTGGCGGCCGGGCTGGGCCTGGCCGCGTACCGGTTCTCGATCGCCTGGCCGCGGATCATCCCGGACGGCACCGGGGCGGTGAACCAGAAGGGCCTCGACTTCTACCGGCGGCTGCTGGACGGGCTGCACGCGCGGGGCATCAGGCCGGTGGCCACGCTGTATCACTGGGATCTCCCCCAGCCGCTGCAGGACGCGGGCGGCTGGGCCAGCCGGGACACGGTGTTCCGGTTCTGCGACTACGCCCAGGTGGTGCTGGATAGCCTGGGCGATGCGGTGGACCAGTGGGTCACCATCAACGAGGCGTTCTGCGCCGGGATGATCGGCCACCTGCAGGGCCGCCACGCGCCAGGTATCCGGGACCTGCCCGCCGCGCTGGCCGCAACGCACCACCTGCTGCTGGCGCACGGCCTGGCCGTGCCGATCGTGCGCGGCCGTGCGCCCGGCGCCCAGGTCGGCCTCGCCCACCTGTTCTCCGATATCAGCCCGGCCTCCGGTTCGGCCGAGGATCAGGCGGCCGCCCGGCGGCTGGACGGGCACGAGAACCGCTGGTTCCTGGACCCGGTGCTGGCCGGCCGCTATCCGGCCGACATGCTCGACTGGTACCAGCGGCAGGCGCCGATCGACTTCATCCAGGACGGCGACCTGAGCGTCATCGCCACCCCGGCCGACTTCCTCGGCGTCAACTACTACGAGACCAAGGTGGTGGCGCACGATCCGGGCGAGCCGTACCACCAGGCCGCGGTGCTGCCCAGCACCGGCCGGCTGACCGCGGGCGGGCTGGACATGCGGCCCGCCGGGCTGGGCCGCATCCTGCGCCGGGTGCATGATCAGGCCAGGCTGCCGCTGTACATCACCGAGAACGGCGCCGCGTTCCACGACTACGCCGACCCCGAGGGACAGATCCGCGACCAGGACCGGGTGCAGTACCTGAGCGACCACCTGGGCGCGGCGCTGGCCGCCGTGCGGTCCGGCGTAGACCTGCGCGGCTATTTCACCTGGTCACTGCTGGACAACTTCGAGTGGGCCGACGGGTACAGCCGCCGGTTCGGCCTGGTCTACGTGGACTTCCCGAGCCAGGCCCGGATTCCCAAGGCCAGCGCCCACTGGTACCGGGAGCTCATCGCCAGCCAGCGGGATCGTTAGGCCAGCTGCCGCCGGTCACGGTGCCCGCCACAGGCCGCGGAGCAACCGGGCGGCTGCTTTGGGCTGCCGGTCGCGAGTGAAGACCCCCTTGTGGTTGCCGCCCGGCCGGTGCACGGCCTGAGCAGTGCTGAAGTCGGCGAAATTCCATACGTGCTCGCCGATGATCTCGGGGATGCGCCGGAAGACGCGTGCCGACATCTCGATCAACGCCGCCTGGTACTCCTCGGACCACATAACGGGCGGCAGGGCGTGCAGCCCCGGGAGGGCGTCGGCGCCAAACTCGGTGACCAGGATGGGCTGACCGCGGCGTGCCCAGGCGCGAAGCTCGGCTTCCAGCTCCCGCTCAGCGGTGGCCAGGTCCCCGCTCTCGACGTACCAGCCGTAATACCGGTTCACGCAGATCAGATCGAACAGGTCAGTGACCACGTCGGCGCCGGGCGGCGCGGTCGCCACGTTGGCGAAGCACACCGGGCGGGTCGGATCCAGTGCCCGCACCGCGGACACTAGCGGCGCGAAATAATCCCGGGCGGCCGGTTCAGCTGTGTCCGGCTCGTTGGCGATCGACCAGGCGATGACACTGGGATGGTTACGGTCCCGGGCGATGAGTTCCCGGACCGCGGCCAGGTGCGCCGCGCCGGCCGCCGCGCCGACGCCGCCGGGCCCGAACGTGCGCGCGCCGTGGTCGCCCATGTTGCCCAGGCTGAGGTGCAGACCGACCGCCGGGGCCTCGTCGACGACCAGCAGCCCGTGCCGGTCGGCGTAGTCGAGGACCTCGTCGGCGTACGGGTAATGCGAGGTCCGGAAGGAGTTCGCGCCGATCCATTTGAGCAGCGCGAAGTCGCGGACCATCCGGGCATCATCATGGCCCTTGCCGCGCAGCGCGGCGTCTTCGTGCATGCCGAAGCCGCGCAGCACCACCGGCTGCCCGTTGAGCAGCAATCGCGCGCCGTCCACGGCGACCGTCCTGATACCCACCGGGAGGAGGTACTCGTCCGCTCCGTGCGCGACGTCCAGCTGGTACAGGTAGGGATTGTCCGGGGACCACGGCTGCGCCGCAGGCACGGTGAGGACACCGCGAACGCCTGTCCCCTGAGCCAGCACCGCGCCGGCCGCGTCCCGGAGCCGGACCGACGTGTCCCCGGCGCCCACCACCTCGAGCTGATAGCTGACCCGGCCGGTTCCCGTGCCGGGATCGAACGCGGTGCCGACTGAGATGTCCGCGACGAACTGGCGCGGCGTCGCGTACAGCCACACCGACCG
This sequence comes from uncultured Actinomycetes bacterium, assembly GCA_963757545.1. GTDB lineage: Bacteria > Actinomycetota > Actinomycetes > Streptosporangiales > Streptosporangiaceae > RYN-230. Next base: position 246,827 of record CAVWSA010000029.1, read on the forward strand.
GTGCAGCCCGGCGTAGTTGAAGAAGTCGTGAAAATAGCGCTGCCGCTGCTGGCCGCTGGCGCCACGGGACGTGACTCCCGGCGGGATCGTGGCCATGCGTCAGCTCGTTACCGACCCGGACCGTCACCCGCAGCCGCTCGCCGCAGCGCACCTGCTCGGTCACCTCGGCCTCGAACGGCGTGTAGCCGCCGGTGTGCTCGGCGACCTGAACCGCATCGGCCCACAGGGTGCCGTGGTGGGTGGCCGCGTCGCAGCGCAGCACGATGCGCTGGCCCGCCCACCCAGCGGGCACCCAGACATCCCGCTGGTACCACACGTCTCCCACGTGCTCGCGCTCGGCCGCGTCGGTGACCAGGTCGTTGTAGCTGGCCGGGACGGCCATCTCGCGTGCTCCGGGCAGTGGCTCCCGCCACCAGCCCTGCCGCACGCCCTCGTCGCCGGGATCGAACCGGAAGCGCCACACGCCGTCCAGGCGGTGGCAGTCCCGGCTCCGGCTGTCCCGGGGCGTCAGCATCGTTCCCATCCTCCCTGGGCTGACCGAGATGATCAGGTCGGCGTGCGGCCTGCGTGGCCTCGATCAGCTCGGCGTTGCGCTGATCGGGGCCGGTGGCCCGGGCCGCGGCCGCGGCGGCGTCCCGGCCGTAGCGCACGTGCCGGTCGGTCAGCCAGCGCAGCCGGGTCGGCTCGTCCAGGTCCAGGTACCAGACCTCGTCGAGCAGGCTGGCCAGCTCGGCCCACGGCCCGGACCGGACCAGCAGGTAGTTGCCCTCGGTGATGACCAGCCGCACGTCCGGCGGTACCGGGATCGCGTTGGCCAGCGAATCCTCGATCTCGCGGCGGAACTGCGGCGCGTACACGGTGCCCTCGGCCGGGTCGCGCAGCCGGCGGAGCAGCGCCACGTAGCCCGCCGCGTCGAAGGTGTCCGGTGCGCCCTTGCGGTGCACCGTGCCCAGCTCCTCCAGCACATGATGGGCCAGGTGGAAGCCGTCCAGCGGGACGTAGGCGGCGTGCGGGGCCAGCTCGGCCAGCAGCCTTTCGGCCAGCGTGCTCTTGCCCGCGGCGGGCGGCCCGGTGATGCCCAGGATGGCCCGCCCGGCTGGCCGGCCAGGGCGGCCGCGCGCTGCGCCAGCTGCTGGACCGCCGGATCCGACCGCACCAGGCCAGCATAGGGAAACGGGCTGCCGCCTTGCGCCTCCGGGCGGCTGGACCCGCTCTGCTTCCTTGCGCCTCCGGGGGGCTTGACCCGCCGACTTCCCTCGTCGCCCGGTCGCTCGTTCCTCGCTCCCTCGCTCCTCAGTCCAGTCGGCGGCGCCCCCTTCGGCGCAGGGCCGGGCCAGCCGCGGCGCGTCGGCCAGCAGCTGCGCGGTGTACCCGCTGCCCGGCTGGGCCAGGATCTGTTCGGCTGGCCCGGCCTCGACGAGCTGACCGTGCCGCAGCACCACCGCGGTCTGTGCCACGCTGCGCACCAGGGCCAGGTTGTGCGTGATGAAGATCATGGCCAGCTGGCGCTGGGCCGCCGCGGCCCGGAGCAGCTCCACGATGACCGCCTGCACCGAGACGTCCAGCGCGGAGGTGACCTCGTCGCAGATCAGCACGTCCGGCTCGGCGGCCAGGGCGCGCGCGATAGCGACCCGCTGCCGCTCGCCGCCGGACAGCTGATCCGGGATAGCGGGCCAGGAAACTGCCGCCCAGCGCCACATCGTGCAGCACCTGGGCCACCCGGTCCGCCTGCTCGCCGCGGGGCAGGCCGAGGAAGCGCTGCACCGGCTCGGCCACGATCTGGCCGACGGTCTTCCGTCGGGTTGAGCGAGGTATAGGGGTTCTGGAACACGTACTGGATCTGCTTGAGCACCTGCTTCGGGCGGTGCCGGGCGGCATGGGCCAGTGGCACGCCGCGCAGCGTCGACCTCGCCGGCCCAGTCCTGCTGCAGCCCGGTGATGCAGCGGGCCAGCGTGGTCTTGCCCGAGCCGGACTCGCCGACCACGGCGACGCAGCCGCTGCGCGGGCAGGTCCAGGTCGATGCCGGACAGCGCGGGCACGCCGCGGTAGCGGGCCGACACGCCGCGGACCGAGAGCAGCGCGGCAGGCCCGGGTCCGGCCGCGGCTGCCCGGGGCCGCGGCACGTGCCCGGTCGCTGGCGCGCCGAGCTCACCTCGGCGGCCCGCCAGCAGCGCACGGCGTGGGCCGCGCGCCGGACAGCGGCACCAGCTCCGGCTCGTGCTGGCGGCACTGCTCCGGCCGCGAGTTCGCAGCGGGCGGCGAACGCGCAGCCCGGACCGCGGCGGCCGGGCGGCGGCTGCTGCCCGGGTATCCCGGCCGGCGGCTGGTCGCTGCCCGGTTCCGGGACGGCGGCCAGCAGCCCGCGGGTGTACGGGTGCAGCGGCCCGGCGAACAGCCCGGCTGCCGGGCCGGCCTCCACGATGCGCCCGGCGTACATCACGGCCACCTCATCGGCTAGCTCGCTGACCACGGCCAGGTCGTGGCTGACGTACACGGCGGCCACCCCGTAGCCGCGGCAGAGCTGCCGGATGGTGTCCAGGATGTGCCGCTGGGTGGACACGTCGAGGCCGGTGGTGGGCTCGTCCAGGACGATCAGCGCGGGCCGGCAGGCGAAGGCCATGGCCAGCCCGACACGCTGCTGCTGGCCGCCGGACAGCTGATGCGGGTAGCGCCGGAGCAGGTCCGGGGTCGCGTCCAGCGACGCCTCGCGGAGCACCTCGCGGATCCGGGCCGCCGGGTCCGCGCCGCTCCCCGGGTGCACCCGGAGCACCTCGCGGAGCTGGTAGCCGACCCGCAGGGCCGGGTTCAGCGCCGCCGCCGGGTCCTGCGGCACGTAGCTGACCGTGGCCCCGCGCAGCGCGCGCAGCCGGGCCGGCTTGAGCCGGAGCAGGTCGGCGCCGTCCAGCCAGATCTCGCCGCCGGCCACGGACAGGCCGCGCCGGGTATGCCCGAGCAGGGCCAGGGCGACCGTGGTCTTCCCGGACCCGGACTCGCCGACCAGGCCGAGCACTGCGCCGGGCCGCACCGCGAACGAGATCCCGCTGACCACCGGCGGCCCGTGCCGCCCGCTCCTGATCTCCAGTACCTGAGCCTCCGGGGCCTGGACCCGCCGAACTCTCGCTCGTGCTCTGCCCCTTGAGCCTCCGGGGCGCTGGACCCGCTCCTCCTCGCGCTCGTGCTCGCTCCCAGTCGGGGCGCGACCGCCTCGTCGCCGTCCTCCCCGCCCGCTCCCTCAGTCCGTCGGCGGCGCGCCCTTGGCTCGTTCAACAAAGCCCAGCTCGTCGAGCCAGGCGTCGGCCGGCCTCCGGCTGGGCGGCGGTCTACGCCGATGGCGGCCTGGCCGATCGCGTCGGTCAGCAGGTTGGTGCCGATGGTGAGCAACGCGATCATGGCGGCCGGGATGATCACCGCCCATGGGTTGAGGGCCAGGCCGGCCCGGTTCTCGTTGATCATCATCCCCCAGTTGGCGGCCGGCGGCTGCTGGCCGAAACCGAGGAAGGCCAGCCCGGACATGATGATGATCGAATACGTCAGGCGCAGTCCGGCCTCCACCATCAGCGGGGTGCTGAGGCTGGGCAGGATCTCCTTGGCCATCACCGCGGCCGGCCGCATGCCCTGCAACTCAGCCGCCTTCACGTAGTCGCGCTCGGCGATGTCCAGCGTCGCGGCGCGAATCACCCGGGCCACCGCGGGAGCGTGGGTCAGGCCGACCGCGAGCACGATCAGCCACGGTTGCGGGCCCAGGATGCTGAGCAGCAGCAGGGCGAATACCAGCTGCGGGAAGGCCAGGATGACGTCCACCGTGCGCATGATCAGCCCGTCGGTGTGCCCGCGCAGGTACGCGGCACTGATCCCGGCGGCCGTCCCGGCGGCGATGCCGAGCGCGGTGGCGCTGACCGCCATCAGCAGCAGCACCCAGCCGCCGTCCAGCACCCGGGACAGCACGTCGCGGCCGAGGAAGTCGGCGCCGAACGGGTACGCCCCGGACGGCTTGGCGAACGGGAAGGTGAGCAGCGCCTGCGCGGAGTGCGGTGCCAGCGCCGGGCCGATGACCGCGACCGCGGTCACCAGGCAGGCCAGGCCCAGGCCCGCCGCGCCGCGCGGGGTGCGGGCCGCCTGGCCCAGGACGGCCAGCCACGGGTGGCGGCGCAGCCGCGGCAGATCGGCGGCGGTCCCCGGCGCCGCCAGGCGCCGCTCGCACCGCGCTCACCGCGGGATCCGGTGCCGCGGCGTGGCCAGCAGGGCGATCACGTCGGTCACGATGTTCATGCACACGTAGAACGCGGCCAGCACCACGACGATGAACTGGATGACCGGGATGTCCCGGTCATCTACCGCGTACACCAGGCCCTGGCCGATGCCGGGAAAGGCGAAGACGTACTCCACGATGACCACCCCGCCCGCCAGGTACAGGAAGGTCAGGCCGATGACCTGGATGATCGGCGCGGTCGCGTTGGGCAGCGCGTGCAGCGCCACGATCCGCCACCGCGGCACGCCCTTGAGCTGGGCCATCTCCACGTAGTCGGATTCCAGCGCCTCGATCATGGCGGCCCGGGTCATCCGCTGGATGTACGGCACGATCACGACGACCAGGGTGGCCACCGGCAGGATGAGCAGCCGCGGCGCGTTCCAGGCGTAGCTGCCCGGCGGCAGCACGGACACCGCGGGCAGCAGGTGCAGCAGCACCGTGGACAACAGGATGACCAGGCCGATCGCGACCACGAACTCCGGCAGCGAGGTCACGGCCAGCGCACCGACCGCGGTGACGTGGTCGAACCAGCCGTCCTTGCGGAGCGCGGCGGCGATGCCCAGCGCGACGCCGAGCAGCGCGCCGATCACGCCGGTGACCAGCATCAGCACCGCCGAATTGACCAGCCGCGGCGCGACGTAACCCCAGACCGGCTGCCCGTTGGCCAGCGAGTGCCCGAGATGCCCGGTGAGCAGGCCGGAGAACCAGATCCAGTACTGGTCCAGCAGCCCCCGGTTGAGGTGCAGCGCGGCCTCCAGCCGGCGTACCGCGGCCGGGTTGCCGGCCGCAGTACGGCCCAGCACGGCCACCGCGGCATTGCCCGGCAGCACCTGGGTGGCCAGGAACACCAGCACGGACACGACGCATAAGGTGAAGACCCCGACCGCGGCCCGCTGGCCCACGAGGTGGCGCACCGGGTGCGGCGGGCGAGCTGCCCGGGCAGGTGCCACGTCGATCCCTCCTGCCCTATTGCTTTGCGCCTCCGGGGCGCTTGGACCCGCCGCCTTCCCTCGTCGCCCGGTCGCTCGTTCCTCGCACCCTCGCTCCTCAGTCCAGTCGGCGGCGCGCCCCTTCGGCGCCGGCGGCTGGCTAGCCCAAGCCCTACCGTAACCGGGCGGCTACGCCAGGACAACGCGATGGTCCTAGATCATTCCTTCGAGCACTATTGCGGATCGTATTAGTAGTGGGCTTACTATGCGGTTATAGCGGACTGCCGACCAAGGATCCCACCCGATTCCCAGGAAGGGAGCTATTTGCCAGGTTCCGCCTATATCCCATGCTTCGCGGAGATATTGTCGTGGCAGCACGACCCGACCACCGAGCAGCCTCGCCGTCCGCCAGCTCAGGCTGCCTGGCCTGGATCGATCGCCTTTTATCTGCGAATTGGCTTAGTAATTCGGTGTCACATCAGTGGGAGCTGGGGCAGCCTGTGTCTGACTTCATTCTTGAGCGGCACGCTCATCCAGTGGCAAATGAAACCGGTGTTATGCCGGAGCCGTCGGGCGCGGCCCGGTGAAAGCGGCGGCGTTCTACGAATACGGGCCCGCGGAGGCCATGTGCTACGCGGACATCCCGGACCCGGAGACCGGCCCCGGGGACGTCCTGGTGCAGGTGCAGGCGTGCGGGGTCAACCACTCCGACCTCGACTCCCGGGCCGGCACCTCGCGGTGGCCGTTCGAGCTGCCCATGGTGCTCGGCGCCGAGTTCACCGGCACCGTGGTGGCGGTGGGCAGCCAGGCCGCGGGCGTCCGCACCGGCGACCTGGTGACCGCCCTGCAGCAGTACAGCTGCGGCCGGTGCGCGCAGTGCGCCAGATGGCGGCCGGATCTGTGCGCGGACTTCGAGATCTTCGGCACCACCCGGTGGGGCGGGTACGGCGAGCTGGTCTGCGTGCCGGCCGAGGTGGTGGTCCCGCTCGAGCCGGGGGACGACCCGCTGGCCGTGGCGGCCGGGCAGTGCGTGGTGAGCACCGCCTGGCACATGGTGAACCGGCTGGCCCTGGTCCGGCCGGGGGACCTGGTCCTGGTCCCGTCGGCCTCCGGTGGCGTGGCCGGCGCCCTGGTGCAGTGCGCCAAGCTGGCCGGGGCCACCGTGCTGGCCACGGTCGGCACGGCGGCCAAGGCGGAACAGGTGGCCGCGCTGGGCGCGGACCTGGTCGTGGTCCGGGAGAGACGGCGGACATCACCACCCAGCTGCTGGACGCCTCCGGCGGCCGCCACTTCGACGCGGTGCTGGACACCGTCGGCGGCGAGCTGTTCGGCGCGCACCTGTCCGTGCTCCGCGAAGAAGGCACCCTGGTCACCTGCGGCGCGCACGCCGGCGAGGTGGTGCCGCTCGACCTGATCCCGCTGTTCCGGAACGGCTGGCGGATCGTCGGCTTCCGGGTGGCCCCGCCCGGTGATCTGGCCACGTCGCTGGATCTCATCCGGCGTGGCGCCATCACCGTGCCCATCGCCGCCACGTTCCCGGTCAGTGACGCCGCGGCGGCGCACCGCTTCCTGGAACGGCGCCAGCACGTCGGGAAGGTGCTCCTGGTGTCTGGCTAGCCGACACCCGCAGACCTGCACACACCACCCCACCAAACAGGAAGAGTCTCGTGGAGGTAGATCCCGTGGATCGATCGGATCGAGAGCAGTACGCCACGGCTGGCCGGGGAGCTGGGACGACGCCAGTTCCTCCGCGGGATTGCCGCCACCGGCGCGTTGGCCGGGTCAGCGGGTTTACTGGCCGCCTGCGGCGGGTCCAGTCCCGGTGGCCAGAAGCAGCTGGCCTCGGCCAGCCGCCGGCCGCGGCGCGGCGGCAACCTGAAGCTGGGCCTGACCGGAGGGTCCAGCTCGGACACCATCGACCCGCACAAGAGCCTGACCTACATCGACACGTCCCGGCTGCAGTCGCTGTACCAGCCGCTGGTCCAGCTCAACGCGCAGGCCCAGGTGGAGTACGTGCTGGCCGAGTCGATCACCGCGTACCACGGGTCGCTGGCCGAGTGGGTCATCGCGCTCCGGCCGGACGTCACGTTCTCCAACGGCAAGGCGTTCACCGCGGACGACGTGCTGTTCACCTTCCAGCGGGTGGTCAGCAACAACTTCACCGGGAAGTTCGGCCTGGGCCCGATCGACATGGGCGGCACCAAGGCGCTGGACAAGCACACCGTCCTGGTCAAGCTGACCAAACCGTTCTCCAGCTTCGTCGAGCAGCTGGCCGCGTTCTGGTACAACCTGTACATCGCGCCAGCCGGCTTCAACCCGGCGCACCCGGCCGGCACCGGGGCGTTCGTCTACCAGAGCTTCACCCCCGGCCAGCGCAGCGTGTTCACCCGGAACCCGAACTACTGGAAGTCCGGGCTGCCCTACGTGGACACGCTGACCATCATCGACTTCAGCGACAACACCAGCCTGCAGGATGCGCTGACCACCGGCGTCATCGACGGGGCCGGCGCGCTGGACGGCCCGCAGATCGCCGCGCTGGCCAGCACCAGCGGGATCAAGACCGAGGTGTCGCACTCCGGGGAGATCATCCCGTTCACCATGCGGGTCGATCAGGCGCCGTTCAGCGACGTGAACGTCCGCCAGGCGCTGCGGCTGCTGGTGGACCGCCCGCAGTTGATCGACTCGGCGCTGGACGGCTACGGGACGGTGGCCAACGACCTCTTCTCCCCGTACGACCCGGACTTCGACCACTCACTGATCCGGGCCGCCCAGGGTGACGTGCCGCAGGCCAAGTTCCTGCTGAAGAAGGCGGGCCAGGAGAACCTGACGGTGACCCTGACCACCTCGGCGGTGGCCTCCGGCACGGTGGCCATGGCCACCGTGCTGGCCGCCCAGGCCAAGGCGGCCGGCGTCACGATCAAGCTGAGCAACGTCCCGTCCGGCACCTTCTTCGGGCCCAACTACCTCAAGTGGACCTTCTCCCAGGATTACTACAACTACTACCCCTATCTGGCCCAGGTCGCGGAGTCGATGCTGAAGGGCTCGCCGTTCAACGAGACGCACACCGACAATGCGCACTACACCAGCCTGTACAACCAGGCGAATGCGACCGCTGACCCGGCGCTGCGCAAAGAGATCGTCTACCAGATGCAGAAGTTCGACTTCACCCAGGGCGGCTACATCATCCCGGCATACATCGACGTGCTCGACGCGTACAGCGACAAGCTGACCGGATACACCGCGGGTAAGGTCGGCCAGCCGCTGTCGAACTTCGACTTCGAGCACTTCGGCTTCATCAGCTGACGGCACTGGCCGGGCACTGGCGTTAAGCAAAGAAATGGCCGGCGCGGGCCACGAGGACCCGCGCCGGCCAATTCGCCAGCCAGCCCCACCCCTGGGCGGCGGCTACCGGAACAGCATGGGGCGCACCGAGATCGTGTTGGTGATCATCCCGGTGCCGTACATCAGGTCAGCCACCCGCTGCACCTGCCCGACGCTCAGGAAGGTCGGGTACTGGCCCACCGTGACCAGGTCGGCTTCCTGCGCGGTCATCCCGGGCAGGGTGCTCAGCACCGACCGCACGGTGCCGAGCTGGGCAGTGCTGGCCTTGGCCGCGGTGAGCGCGGCCTGGAAGGCGTGCAGCGCGGTCGGGTAGTCGCGGGCGAACCCGGCCGTGGTGAAGTACCCGGACAGCGGCAGGCTGGCGGTGACCCCGCTGCACACGTCGACCAGCTCCACCGCGCCGAGCTGGGTTTCCGCCTGCAGGATGTAGGGCTGCGCGGCGACGATCGCGCTGACCTGGTGATCGCGCAGAGCGGCGATCATGTCGCCGGGCGGCATGGCCTTCCACACCACGCTGGACGGGCTCACCCCGTCGCTCTGCAGCACGGCCTCGGTAGCCAGCGTCTCGATGTTGTACGGCGCATCCGCGGAGAACGGGGCCAGTTCCGGCAGCGGGGTGCCCACCGCCTTGCCCTCCAGTTGCTGCCGGGGTGGTGACCGGCGAGCCGGGCAGGGTCAGCACCTCCATCACGCCGGGGTCGCGTCGTACCCGTCGGCGATGAGCCGGAGCCGGGCGCCCGAGGGATGGGACTGCGCGTACAGCAGCCCGGCGTAGTCGCCGCTGATGACCTCGGCCTGGCCGCTGCCCAGCGCGGCGTAGGCCCGCTGCAGCGTGGGGTAGGTCTGCACGTTGACGTCCACGTGATGCCGGGCGAACAGCCTGTCCTTGACCGCCACCTGCAGCGGCGCGTCGGCGAAGCCGGGCACCGTGGCCACCGTGATCTGCTGGTTAACGGCCTGCCCCGGCCCGGCCGGGGCCGCGTGGCAGCCCGCCGCGAGCAGGGCCAGCGCAGCCGGCGCCATGATCAGGCCTGCCCGGCTCAGCCGCGCCGGTTTCTTGCTGCGGGACCCCGCGCATGCGCGGGCCCGAATACTCTCCATGAGGCCTCCTCTATAGTCCCCAGGGCAGTTACGCAAACGCCAGCGACTTTTCCCGAATTAACGTAGTAGTGCCAATTTACGAGGCGCTATAGTAAAGGTCGCAGGCTCGCTTCTAGATAGGCTAACCGCTCGGCCTGGCCAGCGTGCCCGAAAAGCACGGTTTACACCGTGCCCAGACGCCCGATAGGTTTTTTTGACAACAGTGGTAACAATTGACGCGTACCGGCCGTCCGGACGTTACAGTTAGCTCCTGACTCTGTTGAGACGGCGGCGCGTCGGAATGGCGATCCGGAAATCGTGCCGCTATTCCGGGTCCGCATCAGTAGCCGCGGCCCGGTCAGGTGCTTGCCGTTTCCCGGGTGAGAGGTGCAGATACTGTGCGGTCCAGGCGAGACAGGACAGACAGCAGCGCGGTTCCCGGTGCCGGCTACCGGCCTCCGGAGCTGGCCACCGGCACGCAACCGGCCGCCAGCACCGAGCTGGCGGTGGCCGCCCACCCGGGCTGGGCGGCGGCCCAGGCGACCCAGCCCGGCGGGATCAGCGCCGGGCCCGGCATGGCTGGACCCGGCCGGCTGGATCCGGCGGGCCGCGGCCTGGTGAGCCGCGGCCCGGCGAGCCGCGGCCGGGTACCGCGGCCGGTGAGCCGGGAGCAGGCGGTGGCGGGCCGGGCGGCGGGCCGCTCGCGGTCGGCGGGATGCCCCGGCCGGCCTTCCGCTCGCCGCTGAAGAACTGGCGGGTGCGGTCCCGGCTGCTGCTGCTGGTCCTGCTGCCCACGTTGGCGGCGGTGCTGCTGGGCGGGTTCAGCGTGCTCTCCTCGGCCCGCAGCGCGCTGGCCTACCAGCGGGTGGAGCAGTTCTCCCGGCTGGGCAGCGGGATCACCAACCTGGTGCAGGCGCTGCAGGTCGAGCGCGAGGACACCATCCGGTACATCACGATGGGCGGCCAGGGCGGCCGCGGCGCGGCGCACGGCACGCGCCGCGCCCGAGCTGGCCGTGCTCGCCCAGGATCACCGCAGCACCAACGTGCTGGCGGCCCGGGTACGCAGCCTGGCCGGCGGCATCGGCCCGGCCTACCCGGCGCTGGCCCAGCAGGAAGCCCGCGGCGCCATCACCGCGATCGACGGGCTGCCCGCGCTGCGCAGCGTCGCGGCCAGCTCGCAGATCCCCTCGCTGACCGTGATCCAGGAGTACGCGGCCACGATCAGCCAGCTGATCGCGCTGGAGGACGAGATCGCGGCGGGCAGCAACGACGCGGCGCTGGCCGACACGGTCCGGGTCGTCGGGCTCATCTCGGCGGCCAAGGAAGAGGTGTCGCAGGAACAGGCCATCCTCACCTCCGCGCTCACCGCGGACCTGGTCGGCGCGGCCAAGCTCGGCCCGGGCCAGCTCAGCGCGATCAACGCCGCACAGGCCCAGCAGGCCGCTGACCTGGCCCAGTTCGGCCTGATCGCCACCTCCGCGCAGCGCCAGCTGTACGACAGCGCGCTGTCCTCGGCCCAGGCCGACCATGCCCAGGCCCAGGTTCAGCAGGCCATCACGCTGGCCCTGGACGGCGGCTCCTCGACGGAAGACCCGTCGTTCACCAATGCCGCCAGCGGGTCCACCTACCTGGTGACCAGCCTGCACCAGGTCGAGCAGTCCTTCATGTCCTCGATCATCGGCCAGGTCGGCGGGCTGCGTGACCGGGCCATCACCAGCGCGCTGCTGGAAGGCCTCGGCGTGCTGCTCATCCTGGTCCTGGCGCTGATCTTCACCGTGGCGGTGGGCCGGTCCATGACCCGGCCGCTGGCCCGGCTGCGGTCTGGCGCGCTGGAGGTGGCCGGGGTCCGGCTGCCGGAGACGGTCCGCCGGATGAGCGAAAGCCGGGGGCGCGGACACGCCGCCGGACATCGAGCCGATCGACGTGGACTCCATCGACGAGATCGGTGAGGTGGCCCGGGCCTTCGACCAGGTGCACCAGGAGGCGGTCCGGCTGGCTGCCAACGAGGCCGCGCTGCGCGGCAACGTCAACGCGATGTTCGTGAACCTGTCCCGGCGCAGCCAGTCGCTGGTCGAACGGCAGATCCGGCTGATCGACGACCTGGAGCAGGGCGAGCAGGATTCCGAGCGGCTGGCCAACCTGTTCCAGATGGACCACCTGGCCACCCGGATGCGGCGCAACTCGGAGAACCTGCTGGTCCTGGCGGGCCACGATCTGTCCAGGCGATGGACCGAGCCGGTGGCGCTGGTGGACGTGCTGCGCGCCGCGGTGTCCGAGATCGAGCACTACGAGCGGGTCATCCCGAACATCCAGCCGGGCATCTCGGTGCGTGGCCAGGCGGTCAGCGACGTCGTGCACCTGCTGTCCGAACTGGCCGAGAACGCGACCGCGTTCTCCGCCGCGGAGACCCCGGTGAAGGTGTCCGGCTACGTGCTGAGCAGCGGCGGCGCGCTGGTCGACATCACCGACCAGGGTGTGGGTATGGGCGCCGAAGAGATGGCGCACGCCAACTGGCGGCTGGACAACCCGCCGGTCGTCGATGTCGCGGTGTCCCGCCGGATGGGCCTGTTCGTGGTGGCCCGGCTGGCCGCCCGGCACGGCATCCGGGTCCGGCTCCGGCCGGGTCCGGCCGGCGGGCTGACCGCGCTGGTCTGGCTGCCCGATGAAGTGATCACCCGGGACAACGCCCCGTCCGCGCTGGGCCTGCGCCCGTTCCAGCCACCGGCGGCGGGCAGCACGGCCCGCTGGATGGAGAACGGGCTGGCCGTCAGGGACCCGGGCGAGCGGGTACCGGCCGGGTCCGGGCTGCCGCCGATGCGCCCACTGCACTTCGAGCCCGGCCCGGAAGGCAGCGACGGTGCCACCGCCCCCACCGTGCCCGGGGCCAGCCCGGATCCCAAAGCCGTCCTCTCCGCGCCGGCCGCTGACACCCTGGACCGCGCGGACACCAGGGACCGCGCCGCGGACACCAGGGACCGCGCGGGCACCCTGGATGCCGCGGACCTCCTGGACGCGGCAGGCGCCGCGGCCGACGATCCGGAGACCGCCCGCCCGGGCGCCGGCAACGGCCATTCCCCAGCGGCCGGGGAGGCAGGCAGTCCCGGTGCCGCCTCCCCGGCGCACAGCGTGATCGTGCCACCGGCCCCGAACGGCGGGCCCGAGCACCGGCTGCCGATCTACGAATCGGTGGAGTCCGACTGGTTCCGGCGCGGCCGCCCGGCCACCACCGGGGCCACCGGGACCACCGGGGTCACCGGGACCACCGGGGCCACCTTGGCCTCCGACCGGAACGGCACGGACCGGCCGGGCGCGGACTGGCCGGACGGGAACCGGGCGGGCCGGGACCGGGCGGGGCGGGACCGGGCGGGCCGGGACCGGGCAGCCGCCGCGGCCAGCCCGGAGCCGGCCTCGTGGACCTCGCCGGCCGACGCCGGGTGGCAGGCCGCCGAGGTGGCCTTCGCGCCGGTCATCGCCGGCACCACCGTAGCTGGCCTGCCCAAACGGGTGCCCAAGGCGAACCTGGTGCCGGGTGCAGGCGGGTCCCTCGCCGCTGTCCCACACGCTGCCGCCGGTGCGGACCGCCGCGCAGACCAGAGACCGCCTGGCCAGCTTCCAGCAGGGCATCAGGAAGGCGCGCACGGCGGCACCTGAGGACGACGGCAGTACGCCAACCCGAGAGGAGAACCCGTGAGCCCGCTGGCTGCTCCGGCGCACGACCTGAACTGGCTGATCACGAACTTCGCCGAGCGGGTACCCTCGGTCGCCCACGCCATCGTGGTGTCGGCCGATGGCCTGCCACTGGCCTTCTCGGCCGGGTTCCCGCAGGACCGGGCGGACCAGTTGGCCGCGGTGACCTCGGGGCTGATCAGCCTGACCCAGGGCGCGTCCCGGGTATTCGAAGGCGGCCCGGTCACCCAGACGGTGGTCGAGATGCGGCAGGGCCTGCTGCTCGTGATGGCGATCAGTGACGGGTCCAGCCTGGCCGTGCTCTGCTCGTCGGACTGTGACATGGGCCTGGTCGCGTACGAGATGGCACTCCTCGTGGAGCGGGTCGGGCAAGCGTTCACGCCACCGGCCCGCAACGGACTCCAGTCACCGGAGGGCAGGTAATCCCGGTGCCGCGCAGCATGCCCGGACTGCCCCGGCTGGGAGGGGACACAGTGGATATCGCATCAGCGCAGCCCCGGCAGGGCAGCCCGGCCGACGACCCGATGATGTCGGTCAAGATCGTTGTGGCGGGCGGGTTCGGCGTGGGCAAGACCACGTTCGTCGGGGCTGTCTCGGAGATCACCCCGCTGACCACCGAGGCGGTGCTGACCACGGCCAGCGCCAGCGTGGACGACCTGCGCCTGGTCCCGGACAAGACGGCCACCACGGTGGCCATGGACTTCGGCCGGGTCACCCTGGACGCCGGGCTCGCGCTGTACCTGTTCGGCACGCCGGGACAGCAGCGCTTCTGGTTCATGTGGGATGACCTCATCCAGGGCGCCATCGGCGCGGTGGTGCTGGTGGACACCCGCCGCCTGGCCGACTCCTTCCCCGCGGTCGACTACTTCGAGACGTCCGGCCTGCCGTTCCTGGTCGGCATCAACGGATTTCACGGCGAGTTCCCGCACGCCGCCGCCGACGTGGCCGAAGCACTGTCGGTCAGCCCCGACGTGCCGGTCGTCCAGTGCGACGCGCGGCAGCGGAAATCGGTCAAAACGGCGCTGATGACCCTGGTCCAGCACGCCATGGCGGCCCGGCTGGGATCCTGAAGCGGCCCGGCTGGGATCCTGAAGCGGGCCGGCCGGGATCGCGGCGGGCCGGCCGGGATCGCGCGGCTGGACCGCGTCATGATGGCGGCATGGCGCTGTGTACCGCATTCACTGAGTTGTTCGGCGTGCGGCACCCGATCGCGCTGGCGCCGCTGGGCGGCACGGCCGGCGGGGAGCTGGCCGCGGCGGTCTGCAACGGCGGCGGACTGGGACTGCTCGGCGCCGGCCGCGGGGATCTGGCCTGGCTGGACCGCGAGCTGCCGATTCTGGCCGGGCGGACCAGCCAGCCGTGGGGGGTCGGGTTCCAGAGCTGGGCGGTGGACGCCGGCCCGGTCGAGCGCGCCCTGGCGCACGGCCCGCGGGCGGTGATGCTGTCCTTCGGCGACCCGGCTCCGTTCGTGCCGGCCATCCGCCGGGCCGGGGTGCCACTGATCCTCCAGGTCACCGACCTGGCCGAAGCCAGGCAGGCGATCGATCTGCGGGCCGACGTGATCGTGGCCCAGGGCACCGAGGCCGGCGGGCACGGCGCCCGCCGCGGCCGGTCCACGCTGCCGTTCGTGCCGGTCGTCGTCGACCTGGCCGCGCCCACCCCGGTGCTGGCCGCGGGCGGGATCGCCGACGGCCGGGGGCTGGCCGCCGCCCTGGCGCTGGGCGCCGCCGGGGCGCTCATCGGGACCCGGTTCCAGGCCACCGCCGAGTCGCTGGCCGACCCGGAGATCAAGAAGGCGATCGTGACCGGGCGCGGCGAGAGCACCGAGCGGAGCACCGTCCTGGACATCGCCCGCGGCTCCCGGTGGCCCGCGGCATACCCCGGCCGCACCCTTGGCCACCCGTTCCTCGACGAGTGGCGTGGCCGGGAAGCCGAGCTGGCCGCGGACCCCGCGGCCCGCCAGGCGTACCGGGACGCCGTGGCGCGCGGCGAGCTGACCCCGCTGCCGGTCTGGGCGGGCGAATGCGTCGACCTCATCACCGACCTGCCCCCGGCCGCCGATCTGGTGGCCGCCCTGGCCGCCCAGGCTGAGGACGTGCTGGCCCGGGCCGGACGATGCTGAACGCCAGTACCCGCCACCCGCCGTCAGCACCGCCACGCCGTCAGCGCTGCCGCGCCGTCGCCGCAGCCACCCGCCGTCAGCGCAGTGACAGCATTATCTCCCGGGGCACCGACAATGTGCCGGGCTGCCAGTCCAGGCGGCCCGCCAGCCGGGCCGCCGGGTAGGCGGCGAAGAAGGCGGCCAGCGCGGTAGCCAGCCAGACCCGGGTGAGCCCGGCGCCGGGGCAGAAATGCGGGCCCGCCCCGAACGGGATGCTCGGCGACGGCGGGCCGCTGGGGTCATGTGCGGCGGCGATCAGCGACGGCAGCAGCACCGAGCCCGCGGTGACCAGCCCGCCCTCCAGCCAGCTGTCCGCCAGCACGACCCGGGGCAGCGCCACCGGGAACATGGCCCGGCGGGCCACCAGTCGCGCCGCCACCGAGGCCCAGGTCCGTTCGCCACTCAGGCACGATGCGACGACGTCCGGCCGCTGGGCCAGTTCGGTGAGGGCCACGGCGAGGACTGGGAGCACGGCGCCGAACCCGTTGCTGACCGTACCGATGACGTGCACGATCTGGCTGGTGCTGAACCCGTCCAGCGCGTGGATCAGCTGGGAGATCAATGCCCCGTCCGGCCGGGCCCGCTTCCCGGCCACCATCTGCCCGTAGTAGTCGTACAGATCGGCCCAGGCCGCAGCGACGGCGGCCACCTCGGCCAAACTGGGTACCACCGCGAACGCGATCCGGGAGTACTCCAGCACCTCGTCCCAGTCGTGGCTCGGGATGCCCATGGCCTGGCAGACCGCCGCCGCGGTGAACGGCTCGGCGAAGCCGGCCAGCACGTCGGCGGCCGGCTGGCTGGCCAGGCTCGCGGCCAGCCCGGTGGCCAGCGCGTGCACGGCCGGCCGGGTCTTCTCGGCCGCACTGCGGGTGAACAGCCCGTTGATCCGCTGCCGGTAGCTGCGCAGCCGCGGTGGATCCATATTGAGCAGGCCACCGTCCGGCGACTGCATCTCCGCGCCGGTCAGCGGGCAGCCACGCAGCGCGCCGGAGGGAGTCACCCCGGCCATGCCGAAGCGGGCGCTGTCGGTCAGTGTGCGCAGCACGTCGGCGCGGCGGCGCAGCACGAGCATCGCCGGGCCACCCGCCGGGCCCTGGGCATATTCACCGCTGGCGCCGACCCGCAGCACCGGCGGCGGGCCGCCGTCCGGCTCAGCCGCGAACGTCAGCACGGGAACGGCCGCGGGCCGCGATGCGGTCAGCTTGCGCGCTGCGGGCGCCGGGCAGCCGGCCATCGCAGTCCCATCCACCAGTACATGTCAGGCCCCTCTCCTTGGCACCTGGACAGTGCAGACAAGCCATATTCAGAATGGATGGAATCTGGCCTGTGCGGTGTTGTCAAAGATCAAGAACCGGATAGCGCGTTAACCCCCGAATCGGGGTTTCAGCGGGTTTCCTAAATCGGAAATTGCATCGGCAATTCGCCGTGCAATTTGCCGCAATCGCCTGGTCATGCCGCCTCACCTCTCTGCGCAGCGGGGCCGCTTGCGGCCGGCTGGTGCGTTCCAGCCGGTCACCCCAGCATGGCGGGCGGAACCTGATGGAAATATTGCAAACTGCTTGATCACTCAGTTAGCGGTGACCGGCCCGGCGGACGTATGCCTGCGTGCTGGCGCCCTTCTCGCGCCCTTCTCGCCCGCTGGGCGTTGGCCGTCGTCCGCCGCTGGCCGCCCGGCACCGGGTCAGGCGATTTACGTAGCCGAAACTCATGACGGTGGGCGATCCGTGCGCACTGCTGCCGTTCCTAGCCTTGTCCAATGCCACGGCGGGGATACCGCCGGGTTCACGAGTGGGGGACCAGGTGGAGATTGACGAGGTTGCCGCACGCCTGCTGCGGCAGTACTGGGCTGTGCTGGTGGTCTGCGTTGTGCTGCCCCTGATTGCGATCTCCTATCTGACCGCGAAGCAGCCGGCGGTGTACGCCGCGTCGGCCCGGATCATCACCGGGAACGAGGTCCCGCAGACCAGCGCGGCGGCGGACGCGGTGGCCAACCAGGTTCAGGCCATCGCCACCGGCCGGTCGGCGGTCACCCTGGCGCTGCAGGCGGCCGGGGCGAAGCGCAACCTGAGCAGCTTCACCGGCAACGACATCGCGGTCAGCGGGCTCGGCAGCTCGCAAGTCATCGACCTCACCGTCACCGACCGCAGCCCGCAGGTCGCCCAGCAGGTGGCCCGGGTGCTCTCCGACGAGGTCGTCACCTCCATCAACAACGTGGGGCAGAGTGGGCTGCGAGCCGCGCTGGCCGCCAACGACCACGAAATCGTCCGGCTCTCCCAGGAACGAGCCGACTTGGCGACGAAGGCGGCGGCGGCACCGCAGAACCAGCAACTGCAAGCCGAGCTGGCTGGCATCGACGAGGTCATCGCGAACTTCACCGGTGACCGGAGCCGGTTGCTGATCCAGGCGGGCACCCTGGGCCTGGCCACCGTCATCGACGAGCCCGCGCTGCCTGCCCGGCCGGAGTCCAAGGCGTCCGCGCAGAAGCTGGGGCTGGCCGCGCTGCTCGGGCTGGCTGCCGGGATCCTCATCGTCTCGGTGGCCGAGATCCTGCGGCCCACGGTGCCGGGTGCCCGGCGAGTCAGCCGTCGGCTCGGAGTGCCCACGCTCGGCCAGCTGAGCGCGGAGGACTTGACCGGGGCGGGCACCCCGGCCGTGCGTGAGATGGCGCTACGGCTCCGGCTGGTGGCCGCGCACACGGGCCTGCGCAGCATCGCCCTGGTCGATGTTCGACGGGAAGCGGGACCTCGGCCCGCTGGCCGCCGCGCTGACCAAGTCCGTGCGGTCCGCCGCGGCGGATGGTGCGCTTGGTCACCCGGGCCTGGACGGCGGCAGCACGGGGCATCAGCAGTGGACCGGCCCCGGTGCGGGAGCCTCGGCTGGCCCTGGCCCGGGTCTGCTGGTGCAGCCACGCGCGCTGGCCACCGATCACGCGACGCTGCACATCTACCCACTGACTCAGATGAAGCGGGTGGCCGAGACGGCGCACGTCGGCATCGTCGTGCTGTCCGGCCCGGTGGCCCGGGTATCCCTGATCACCGCGCTGCACGACCTGGCCGAGTCCTCGGGCTGGCCCATTGCCGGCGTCATCGGCGTCCCCCGGCTGCGCCGGTGGCGGGCACGGCGGCCAGCCCGGGAGACCGGGCCTGGCCGACGATGCGGCCCACCCGGCGGGACGCGGTGCAGAGGGTTCCGGTCAGTGAGCGGCCCGGTCACCGCGGTGCCGTTCGCCCGGGTGGAGATCGTGCCGGAAGCACAGCTGGCGGCGTTGCGCGTGCTGGGTTCCGGATGGATCACGATGGGCCCGGAGACCCTGGCGTTCGAGCGCGAGCTGGCCAGTTACCTCGGTGCCCGGCACGTGGTCGCGGTCGCCTCGGGCACGGCGGCGATCGAGATCGCGCTGCGTGCCCTGCATCTCCCGCCCGGGGCCGTCGTGCTCACCCCGAGCCTCACGTTCTGTGGCGCCGTGGCCGCCATCGTGCAAGCCGCCTGCGCCCGGCCCTGGTAGATGTGCACGCCGGAACACTGCTGCCCACGCCGGCCACGGTGGCCGCAGCGGTCCGCCGGGTGGGCCTGCCGGACGCCATGGTCGTCCAGCACATGGCCGGCCACCCAGCGGACGTGCCGGAACTAGCCGCGGCCGCCGGGCTGCCCGCGCACCGGGTCGTTCAGGACGCGGCGCACGGGATTGGTGCGCAGCTGCGTGGGATCCCGGTCGGCGGCACGGCGCATGCGGCCTGCTTCAGCTTCTACGCGACCAAGAATCTGCCCATCGGGGAGGGCGGTGCCATCGCCACCGATGACGATGAGCTGGCTGACCAGGCTCGGGTGGCGCGGCTGCACGGGATGAGCCAGGACGCCTGGCGGCGCTATCTCCCCGGTGCCGGCTGGCGTTATGACGTCGCCGAGCCTGGCCTGAAAGCGAACCTCACCGATGTCCAGGCGGCGATCGGCCGGGCCCAGCTGGCCTACCTGCCCGGCTGGCAGTCGCGCCGGGCCGAGCTCGCCGCCAGCTACGACACGGCCCTGGCTGAGGTGCCCGGGCTGGCCTTGCCGCAGCGGCCAGCCCAGGGCCGCCACGCCTGGCATCTGTATCAGGTACGGGCCACCGCCCGCTGCGCGGCGCCACGTGATCAGGTCATCGAGTCGCTCGCCCGCCAGGGCGTCGGCACGTCCGTGCACTTCATCCCGGTCCACCAGCTGTCCGGCTACCGGCGGATCCTCGGCCCTGGGGAATGCCGGTCGGTACCGGTCACCGACCAGGTCGCCGATGAGCTGATCTCGCTCCCGATGTACCCCGGCCTCACCGAAGCCGAGATTGAGCGCGTCGCTCATGCCCTGCTCGCCATTACCGGGTGCGCGATAGCGGTCTGACCAGATGACTCAACCAGGGGGAGCGGAGGTCCATGAGCTTGCCAGGCATCCGGCACGCGGCCGATGCAGAGGGACTGCGGACGCTTATCGTCGGCGCGGGCGAGGCCGGCCGCACGCTGGCCAAAGCGCTGCGGCGCAGCCCGAACTACGGGCTCGTGCCCATTGGATTCCTCGATGACGCGCACGGCCTGACCCGCACCCCCGGCCTGCCGGTCTACCGGCCGATCCAGGCTCTTCCCGAGGTGGCCCGGGCGCAGCGCGCCGAGGCCTGCGTGATCGCGATCCCGTCGCTGCCCGCGCGGCGGTTCGCGGAGATCGTGGACACCGCCCGGGCCGGCGGACTGCACGTGCGCTACCTGCCATCGTTCCTGGCCGCGGTGGAACGCGACGCCCGCCTGTCGGACCTGCGTCAGCTGCGGGTGGAATCGCTGCTGGGGCGGCATGAGGTGCATGTGGTGAGCCAGAAGGCCGCCACCCTGATCTCGGGCCGGCGGGTTCTGGTCACCGGGGCCGGCGGGTCGATCGGCAGCGAACTCTGCCGCCAGATCCGCGGTTTCGGGCCAGCTCGGCTGTACCTGCTCGACCATGACGAATCCAACCTGCATCGGCTCCAGCTCGAGATCACCGGGAATGGCCTGCTGGACAGCGACGAGATCATCATCGCGGATATCCGGGACCAGCGGCGGATCGATCAGGTGTTCGCGGCGATCCGGCCCGAGCTGGTGTTCCATGCCGCGGCCCACAAGCACCTGCCGCTGCTCGAGCGGCACGCCTGCGAGGCCGTCAAGTCGAACGTGCGCGGCACGCAGAACGTGGTCCAGGCCGCCGTCCAGCACGACAGCAGCCGCTTCGTGCTCATCTCTACCGATAAGGCAGCCGACCCGGCCTCAGTGCTCGGCGCGTCCAAGCGGCTGGCCGAGTTGGTCGTCCAGCGGGAGGCCGGGGGGCCGGTCACGCTGGCCTCGGTCCGCTTCGGCAACGTCCTGGGCAGCCGGGGGTCGTTCCTGTCCGTGCTGGCCGACCAGATCGCCCGCGACGAGCCGGTCACCGTAACCCATCCGGACGTCACCCGGTTCTTCATGACGGTCGAGGAAGCCGTCGGGCTCGTGCTGGAGACCGCGGCGATGGCCGAGTACGCCGAGACATTCGTCCTCGACATGGGCGAGCCGGTGCCCATCGTGAGCCTGGTCCGCAACTACGCACGGCAGCTGAGGCTGCCGGAGATCGAGATCAGGTACACCGGATTGCGGCCCGGCGAGAAGCTGTCGGAAAAGGTGTTCTCGGATACCGAGGAACGGGTGCGCAGCGCGCATTCCAAGATCTGGGCGACCCGGAGCTCCGAGCCGGTGGCCGATTTCGAGTTGCTCCTGGACGACCTGTACGAGGCGGCGGACGAAGGAAATTCGGCTCGCGCCAAAGAACTAATGCGGCAACTGGTGCCGGAGTACGCCCCGTCGGACCGTCCGGAGACTCCAGTCAGCGTCGGCGCCCCGTATCCGGACGACTTCTGATGCAGGCGCTGACAACAGCCGGCGAACGCGTCGGCGTCGACTGCGCCGTGCCGCGGCTGCTCACCCTGCTGACCGCTGGTACCGGCGGTGAGCTGGCCGGAGCGACGGCCACCGACCCGGCCGTGCACCTGGAGGTGCAGGCCAGCAGCCGGCCATTCAGCCGGGACGGCTGCACCCTGATCGGCCGTGATGTCTGGGCGAATCCCCACTCCGTCCTCATCACGGACGCGTGCTCCTCAGGGTTCGACCTGTGTGTCGAACCCCGAGGCAGCATGGTTCAGGTCATCGCGCGGTACCGGCCCAGGCCGGCCACCCGCGCCGCCAACGTGCTGCTGGCGTCGCGGTTCCGGCTGCTGGCCACGCAGACCCTGCTGCACTACCCGGCGCTGTGGTGGGCGTCGCTGCGCGGCCGGGTCCCGCTGCACGTCTCGGTGACGTCCGGCGCCGGCGGGGTCACCATGATCGCCGGGCCCAGCGGGGTCGGGAAATCCACCCTGCTGGCCGCTGGGCTGCCGCACGGCGAGATCGCGACCGCGGACAACGTCTGCGCGTGCGACGGGCACACCGCCTACGGACTGGTGGAGCCGCTCCGGGTGGCGGCCGCCCCGGACGACACGGGCCTGCTGGGCCGTGCTGGCCGCCCGGGCGGTGCGGGCGGTGCGAGTGCGCCGCACGGCCGGACCGAGGTCGCGCTGACCGGGCGGGTGCCCGCCCTGGACCCGGACCGCCTGGTGGTGCTGCGCCGCGCGGGCGCCGGGGAAGAGCCAGGTATCCGCCCGCTGCCCGCGGCGCAGGCCGCGCGCGAACTGGTCGCCGGCACGTACATGGCCGGCGAGCTCCGCCGGTTCTGGCCGTTCGCAGCCACCCTCGCGCTGGCCACCGGGCTGGGTCCCGCGCACCCCGATGTGGGCGGCGTGGCCGCCGCGCTGGCCGCCCGGCTGCCTTGCCTGGAGATCCGGGTTGCCGCCGGCTCGGTTACCCCCATCGGCGAGCTGCTCCAGCTGGCAGGTGCCCGGTGAGCCGGCTGGCCGTGGCCGTCGTGGTCACCCGCCTGCAGGCCGGCGCGGGCGGGGTGGCCCTGCGCGGGGCGCTCGCGGTGGACCCGCAGGGCTACCACGTGACCATCATCGCCGGCGGTACCGACGGCGCCGCCGACGCCGACGGCAGCGGCGACCGCCTGCTCGGCCACGCCACCGACGCGGGCCTGCGCGTGGTCCGCATACCCGGGCTCGTCTCGCCGATATCGCCGCGCCGGGACACCCGGGCGCTGCGCCTGCTCACCGACCATCTGCTGGGCGTGGGCTACGACGTGGTGCACACGCACAGCGCCAAGGCGGGTGCCCTCGGGCGGCTGGCTGCGGAGCGGGCGGGCACGCCGCACGTGGTGCACACGTTCCACGGCTTCCCCTTCCACGAGTTCCAGTCCCGCGGCCGCCGGGCCGGGTACGTCGCTATCGAGCGCTACCTGGGCCGGCGGACCGATGTGTTCCTGGCCGTGGGCGGGGCGGTCGCGGCCGAGGCGGTGCGGCGGGGCATCGCCGCGCCCGACCGGGTGCGGGTCATCAACCCGGCGATCAGCTGGCCGGCCAGCCCGGCCAGCCCGGCCGACCGGGCCATCGCCCGCGGGCGGCTCGCGGTCCCGGTGGGCTGCAGCGTGGTGGGCACGGTGGGCCGGGTCGATTACCAGAAAGCCCCGGAATCATTCGTGGATGCCCTGGCCGCCCTGGACCGGCCAGACGTGTACGCGGTCTGGATCGGCGACGGCCCGCTGCGCCGCGACATGGAGCGCCGGGTGGACCGCCGGGGCCTGCGGGATCGCTTCCGGTGCGTCGGCCATCGCGACGACGTGCCCGGTCTGCTGCCCGGGCTGGACGTGTTCGTCATGGCCAGCCGGTACGAAGGTCTGCCCTGCGCGGTGGCCGAGGCGATGACGGCCGGCCTGCCGGTCGTGGCCACCGCGGTGAACGCCGTCCCGGACGTCGTGCTGCCTGGCGAGACCGGGCTGCTGGCCAGCCCGGAGCAGCCACAGCAGCTGGCCGCGGCCATCAGGTACATGCTCGACGAGCCCGCCGAGGCAGCCCGGATGGCCGCGGCCGGACAACGGCTGATCGGTAACCGGTTCACTCCCGACGCGCTCGGCGCGGTGCTGGACGCCGCCTACCGAAGCGGGCCCAGCCGCCCGCCCCGCCAACGCCGCTACGTTCCTGTCGCCCGAACTGCGTGATGGCCCGGAGGACTCGCATGGATGTCACCCTGATCACCCGGGAAGCGGGCAACGATGGCCACCCCGGCCCCCGGGTGTTCGACAGCGAACAGATACCGGCCGCCCGGGGGGCGCTGGCCGACCTGCGTGGCACGGTAGCTGGCGCCGACCTGGCCGCGCC
This sequence comes from uncultured Actinomycetes bacterium, assembly GCA_963757545.1. Lineage (GTDB taxonomy): Bacteria > Actinomycetota > Actinomycetes > Streptosporangiales > Streptosporangiaceae > RYN-230. The sequence continues at coordinate 270,542 of CAVWSA010000029.1, forward strand.
GCCGGTCGTGCTGCCGGACTTCCATCACAAGTCCAACATGGAGCTGCCCTCGTCGGTAGCGGTGGCGACCCGCAGCTCCATCCGGCCCACTCTGACCAGCGCCTCGGTGAATTGCGGCATGGCGCTGATCGCGCTGAACTCGGCGCTCCCGGACCCGGCCGGGATCGACGAGTTCTACCGCCGGGTCCGTGAGCGGTACCCGTACCCGCCGGGCCTGAGCACTCAGCTGTCCGCCCAGGACGTGCTCAGCTGTGCGCGCGATGGCGGCGCGTTCGCGGCGCAGCGATTCGGCGCTGAGGCGTCGATCTTGCACCGGGTGGAAGAGTCCGGGTGCCTCGACCTCGACCGGTACGACGGCGCCGACCGGCTCCGGCGCGAACTGCCCGGCCTGGTACTGCACCTCGCCCGGCTGAGATTCGGCATGGTCGGCCCGACCAATCACTTCATCGAGCTGCAGGAGGTCGAGGAGGTCTTCGAGCCGGATATCGCGGCCAAGCTGGGAGTGGCCGCGGGGCAGCTGACCCTGCAGTATCACGCTGGCGGCGGGGTGTTCCCCGGGGCGGTCGGGGCGATGTTCGGCCGCCGGAAGCATTACCCCAAGCAGATCCGCGCGGCCATGTCGGTCGTGAAACCGCTGTACCACACAAGGTCGGCCCGGTCACTGGCCCAGCTCAGGCAGCGCTACCGGCTCTACTTCGCGGGCGGCTGCCCGCCGGTCCCGCTGGACAGCGACGAAGGCCGGCGGCTGATGCTGGCCAACGCCGCCGCGATGAACTACGGCTTCGCGTTCCGGATAGCCGTGTATGCCGGGCTGCGGCAGATCGCCGCCGATGTGTTCGGCGGCCCGCCGGGTCAGCTGGTGGTGGATTCTCCGCACAACTCGATTTACGAGGAGGAGGTCGGCGGCGAGCGGGCCGTGGTACACCGGCACAACTCATGCCGGGCCTACCCGGCCGAACTCATGCCGCCGGGCACCACCTTCGCCGAGACCGGCCAGGCGGTGCTGGTCCCGGGGACCCACCAGACCTCGTCCTACCTGTGCGTGGCCGGCGGATCAGCCGACGCGCTCTATTCCGCCTGCCATGGGGCGGGCACCGTGGTCAGCGATTTCGCCCGTCGCGGGATCTCCCAGCCGGACCCGCGGCAGCGCGCCACCCGGCGCTTCCGCTACGACGACGCCGCCCCCACCGACGCCGCGCATTTCGACGACCAGGGCGTGAACGAAGTTCTCGGCGTGCTGGTCCGGGGCGGGCTCGTCCGGCCGGTCGCCAGAATGCGCCCGTTCGCAGTTCTGCACTAAGGAGAACCGTGACTGCACCATGGACCACTCCGGGACAGCGCTGGCGGCTGCTCGCGCCGTCCGGGGCGGTGGCTGTCGGCATCCCGACCGGGCTGCGGGCTGTCCGCCGGACCGCCGCGCAGCTGCGCGCCCTGCCCGCCGGGACCCCGGTCGTGCTGCTGGATCACCGGCCCGGCGGGCGGCTGCGGGCTCGCCGGATCGCCGCTTCCGGCGCGATCGTGGTGGACCGGGAGTATGTCGCGCTCCCGTCGCTGCGCCGGGCCATCGTGCTGGTCGAGGACACGGCCGACGCGTTGCGCTGGGCCTGCCGTTCACTGGTGGCCCCGCCGCCCGGCGTCACCTGGGCCCATGCCCCGATCCACGCGGCGATCGCGGTGCTGCGCCGCCGGCCCGGGGCCGCGGCAGCGCTGGCCGCCGGGCGAGTCGTCGTCGGGCGGACACCATGACCTCCCCGGCCACCTCGTGCCGCCTGCCCCAGCCCGGTGCACCGCCGCCCGCGGCGGACCTGCGCGCGCTGCTGAGCACCCCGGGCAGCCAGGCCGTCCTGCTCGACGCTTCCCGCGACCCCAACGCCTGCGTCACCGTGCTGGTGACGGCGCCCGGCGGGGTTACGCCCTGCCTGGCGGTGAAGGTGGCCACCACACCGGCCGCGGCCAGCCTGCTCGCGCGGGAGGCGGACTTCCTGGCCCGGCTGGCCCGCCGTGAGCTGCGCCGGGTCGGCCCGACGCTGCCCCGGCCGGCCGGCCAGCTCGACGCGGACGGATTGCTGGCCGTCGCCAGCTCCGTGCTGCCTGGCGTGCCGATGCGGGCGGGTTACCACGCCTTCCGCCATCTGGCCCGGCCCGCCGCGGTCCGCGCCGACTTTGCCGCGGCCGGCGCCTGGCTCACCGCGCTGCACGCCGACAGCTCGGCTGGGACCGCGCCGGTCGCGCTGCTCGAGGGGGTGGCCCTGCGGATCGCCGCACGCTGGCCCGGCGACCAGCGAGCCGCCGCGCTCGCCGAGCGGCTCGGGCCGCTGGCTGCGCGCCTGGCGTCCGCCCGCACCCCGCGGACCGTCGTGCATGGCGATTTCTGGGCGGGCAATCTGCTGCTGACCGGCGGCACCGTCACCGGTGTCGTCGACTGGGCGGCCGGTGAACTGGCCGCGGAGCCGCTCCGCGACGTCGCCCGGTTCGCCCTGAGTTACGCCCTGTACCTGGACCGGCATACCCGGCCGGGCCGGCCGGTGGCCGGGCATCCCGGGCTGCGGGCCAGCGGCTGGGGCGCGGGGATCGAGTACGCGATCACCGGGCAGGGCTGGTTCGGCACTCTCATCCGCGGCTTCGTCAGCCGTGCCCTGGCCCGGCTGGGCGCCGGCCGGAGCTGTGCCGCGACGTGCTGCTCGCCGGGCTGGCTGAGGTCGCGGCCACCGCCGACCATCCCGGTTTCGCCGCCCAGCACCGCGATCTGCTGCTCCGTCTGGTCAGCGAGGTGCCCCGGTGACCGCGCTGACCACTCCCCCGGCTCCGCCGCTGCTCCGGGCGCCAGCAGCGGAACCGGCCGCGCGGATTCCGCCGGCCCGCCCGGTTCGCGGTGGCCGGCGCGACGTGGTCAAGGTGGTGCTGGTCGCGGCGATCGCCTCGCTGCCGTTCCTGGTCCCGGCGGGCCTCGGCAACACCGCGCCGTCCGACGTGTTCCTGGCCGCGGCCATCTTCGTCAGCGCGCTCTGGTTCTCCAGCCGCCGCCAGCCCATGCGGTTCCCCTACATTTTCCCCATCGGCCTGTCGATCCTCGCTGGGGCGCTGGCCAGCACGGTCGCCTACTCGCATGCCTACGTGAGCGTCGGCGGCGGCCTGGTCACCCTGATCCAGGACGCGTTCCTGCTGGCCTGGGCGATCACGATCGCCAACCTCGGCCGTGATCCCGAACTGCTCAGAACCGTCACCCGGGCCTGGGCGATCAGCGTCACATGCTGGGCCGCTCTCATGATCATCGGGGTGTTCGGGCACATCGACGTGCTGTCCGGGGAGACCGCCAGGAACGGTGTCCGGGCCGCGTTCACCCTGGCCGACCCGAATCTGGCGGCCAACTACTTCATCTGCTCGCTACTCGTCCTGCGGGCCGCGCGGTACCCACGGCGGCGGGCCCTCAGGTGGTTCTGCTGCGCGATCATCGTGACCGCCATCGTGCTCACCGGCTCGAACGGCGGTGCGCTGGTGCTGGTGATCACCACCGTGCTCGGCGCCCTGTTCACGCTGGCCCGGCGCCGCGGTGCGGCGCCCGCCGTCATCATCGCCAGCGGTGTGGTCCTGGCCGCGGTGGCCATCGCCCCGCACGTGCAGGTGCAGCACATCGCGCAGCAGGCCCAGGCCGGCTCAGCACTGCTGAAGGACTCGATCGGCCGCCAGGCCGAGAGCAGCGGTTCCCGGAGCACGATCCTGTCTGAAACGGAGCGGCTGTACTTCACCGGCGACACCCCGTTCGGCATCGGACCGGGCGGGACCAAGGGCGCGTTCCAGGCGCATCAGTACGGCTACGTCAAGATGGCCCACGACGACTACACGGCCGCCCCGCTGGAGCGTGGTGTCCTCGGCGGCGCCGCCTTGATCTGCCTGCTCGTCATCGTCGCCGCCCGGTGCCGCCGGATCGCCACCCGTCCACTGCGGCCCGAGTACGCCGACGTCTTCCCCCGCCCCGAACTGCTCGGCGCCGCCGTGATCGGCATGTTCCTGTCCGCGATGTTCTATCAGGTGCTGCACTTCCGGCACCTGTGGGCGCTGCTCGGCGTCGTCGCCGCACTCGACCTGTGGGGCTGGCAGGAACAGCACCGGCGCAGGCCGTCCGGCGGCGGGGAGCCGGGGCCGATGAACCGGATCACGGCCCGGCTGGCCAGATACGTGCCACCTGTCCTGACAGCCAACGTGGCCGCCCGGATCGTCGCCCTGCTCGCGCTGACCGCCGCCACCATCCTGGTCGCGCACGCTGGCGGGCCCAAGCTGCTCGGTGAGCTGACCCTGCTCCGGGTGCTTCCCGGCCTGGTCGGCGTGCTCGTTTCCTGCGGCCTGCCGAGCGCCGCACCCTATTTCCTGGCCAGCCAGGAGTACGCGACTTTGCCCCGGCTGCGGTCCACCTTGTTCGCGCTGACGCTGGCCGGCGCGCTGGCCGCCAGTGCCTGCTGGCTGATCCTGAGCCCGGTGCTGCACTCGCTGTTCTTCCGCCCGTGGCACATGGGCGTCGTGCTGGCCGCCGCCGTCCCGGTGTTCTCCCAGTTGTGGGTGGCCGCGGGCAAGGCCTTCCTGCAAGGCGAGAACGACATGCGCGCGGCCAACATCGCGATCGGCGCCGAGGAGGCCGCGTTCCTGCCGGTGTACCTGGCGCTGCTGCCCTTCCTGCACGGCACCGCCCTGCTCATGACGGCGCTGGTCGGGGCGGACGTGCTGGTCACCGCCGGGATCGCGGTCCGGCTCGTGCGGCGCGGCTTCCTGCGCGGCTGGCAGCGGCCGGACCGCCGGCTGGGTGCGGAAATCTGCCGCTACGGTCTGCGTGGCCAGGTGGGCGGCATGCTTTCGCTCATCAACCTGCGGCTGGACGTGGTGATCCTCGGCGCGCTGGTCGGTCCGGGCACCCTGGGGGTGTACGCGGTCGCCTCCAAGTACGCCGAACTGCTCCGGCTGCCCGGGCTGGCCGTCACCTACGTGCTCTACCCGCGGCTGGCCGTGCGTGATCGTGCCGCGGCCGGCCGGGACGTCGCCGCGCTGATGCCGCGCGCCTTCGTGCTGACCGTGCTGGCCGCGATTCCGCTGGCCGCGGGCGGTTCCGCTGCTGCCCCTGGTCTACGGCCCCGAATTCGCCGGCGCCATGCTGCCCGCCTACATCCTGCTGTTCGGGCTCGTCGGCGAGGGAGTGGCCGGCCTGGTCAGCGCCTACCTGTACGGCGTGGGCCGACCGGGAGCCAACTCCATCGCCCTCGGCGTGTCCGTTGTCGTCACCGTCGGCCTCGACCTGGCCCTCATCCCGCACTACCACGCGGTCGGCGCCGCGGTCGCCTCGGCCGCCGCCTACCTGACCAGCAGCGCCGCGCTCCTCGTCTGCTATTTCGCCGTCCGCAAGCTGGTGCACGTGCCCCGGCACAAGGCCGCGAGCGCGCTGGAGGCTCCATCATGACCGGCCGATCTTCGGCACCGGGCCGCCCGGTCCGCCGTCGCCGCCGTGGCCGGAACCGCCCTGGCGGCGGTCGCGGCGGCCGGGTGCGGCGGCGCCGGAACCCAGCCGGGTCAGCCCCTCCCCGGCGCCGCCCACCCGGGCCGTCCCGGCGGCTTCTCCGCTCGCGCCGCTGGCCGTCTACCGGACTGCGGTGGACGTCGCGGCCCGGGATCACCTGCGGGTATGGATCGAGGCCGACATGGTGAAGCGATGGCAGCAGGGAAAGGCCTCGTTCCGCGCGGCGGTCAGCCGGGTGGCGCACGCTGGCCAGACTGCCTGGCGTCGCCGGCATCAAGATCGCGGATGAGCTTGGCTACAACGACGGCATGAACAGCGCCGGCGAGATCAGGCAGTTCCTGTCCGACACCGCGCAGGCCCTGCACGCGGCCGCGCCGCACAAGCTGATCCTCGTCGACATGGTGGTGCCGGAACTGGGCTGCCTGCCGGGCCACCAGCCTCGCCTCGCCCCGCGCTGGCCTGCACCGCGGCGGCGCAGGCCCGCTTCCCGGCAGCTCGCGCTCCCGGAGGTCACCAGCTACCTGCGCATGCACGCGATCGACGTGCTCGATCTCAGCACCGGACTGCTGTCCGACAGCACGTACGCCAGCTGGGGCACGACCTCCGATGCGGCGCAGGTCGCGGCCTGGCAGCAGGTCCGCCGTCGCGGCTGGCCGGGCCTGGTCCAGCTGCAGGCGCGCAAGGCGCTCGCCCACCCGGGCCGCTACCGGCAGCACCTCGGCCCAGGCCGCGGCGGACATGCGGCTGTTCGTGGACATCCCGCTCGCCTACGGCGCGCGCGCCGTCGACATCTGGACCTGGCACCAGGAGTACGACGGCGCGATGTACCAGCTGATGAACCCGGGGATGCGGCCGAACGCGCTGTGGGATCAGCTGGAACAGCAGCGCCGCGCGGGCCACGTGCTGTTCACCCACATGAGCCCGCACTCGGTCGAGTCCGGGCTGGGCAGGGATCTGGCGACGATCGCGACCGTGTTCGCCGACATCTTCCTGCCGGCGGGTACCGGATGAGCGGCGACTCGGTCCGGATCACCTATCTCGGCCACGCCGGGCTGCGGGTCGACGGCGCCGACCTGGGGTTGCTGATGGACCCATGGCTCTCCGAGCGGGGCGCCTTCCAAGCCGCCTGGCACCAGTTCCCGGCCAATGCTCATCTCGACCGGTCCGCCCTGCTGGACTGCGGCTACGTCACGGTCTCGCACGAGCACCTGGACCACATGGACCTGTCCGTGCTGACCAGCCTGCCGGTGACCACGACCGTGCTCATTCCGCGCTACCCATCGCCGAACTTCCGCGACCGCCTCGCGGCGGCCGGCGTGGCCAACGTCACCGAGGTGCCTGCCTGGGAGAAGTTCCAGCTCAACGAGCGCGGCGACTGGCTGACGTTCATCACCGAGCAGTCGCCGATGTGCCACGACGCGGCCGTCCTGGTGTCGGCCGGCGGCGCCGCCCTGCTGCACGGCAACGACGCCCGGCTCACCGTTGGCCAGGTCCGCCGCGCGGCCCTGGAGTGCGGTGGCCGGCTGGATGTGCTGGCCGTGCAGATGGCCAGCGCCACCTGGCATCCGATCTGCTACGAGTACCCACCGGAGCAGATCCGGGACATCGGTGCGGCCAAGCGGGCCGGGAAGTTCCGGGCGGTGGCGCGGCTGGCCCGGATGGTGCGGCCGGAACTGGTCGTTCCCTTCGCCGGGCCGATGTGCTTCCTCGACCCCGAGCTCCAGCGGCACAACCGCTGGCTGAAGCCACCCGGCCTGTTCCCCGATCAGAAACAGGCCGCCGATTTCCTGTCCGGCCGGCTGCCCGGGCAGGACGTGGGCCTGTGGCTGCCCGGTGACCAGTACGACCCGCTGCGGCGGCGGCACGTAGCCGACGAACACTGGCACGACTTCGACTTCGGTGACACCGACGAGTACCTGGACGGCTACGCCCGCACCCGCCGTCACACGATCGAGGCGGTACGTGCGGACTTCCCGCCGCCCGGCGCGGATCTTCGTGACGCGTTCGTCGAGCACTTCCGGCGGCTGGGCGAGATGAGCCCGTACTTCCTCGATCGCATCGACATGACGGTTCGCTTCGAACTGACCGGGGAGGTCGAAGGGCGGTGGGACGTTGACCTCCGGCCGGACGGCGTCCGGGTCGACCTGAATGGCCGGGCCGGTCAGCCCGACTACGGCTTCCGGCTGGACTCACGCTGGCTGGCACCAGTGATCTTCGGCCAGATCGGGTGGGAGGACCTGTTCCTGTCGTTGCGCTTCTCAGCGTGGCGTGACCCGGACATCTACAACGACTACCTCATCGGTTTCCTTAAGCACGCTGAGCCGCAAGCCCTGCATGCCATCGCGGACTATGAACAGAGCCGGTCACACGACGAGAAAATCGTGGTTGACGCCCCCGGCGGCCGCTATGAGATCGCTCGTTACTGCCCGCACGCGGGCGAGGACCTCGCTATTGGCAGCGCGGTCAGCGATGGGGTGATCCGCTGCCTGGGTCACAACCTGGAATTCGACCTGGCCACCGGCGCCTGCCTGAATGCCCGCTGCGATCCGCTGGTCACCCGGCGGCTGACCACGAACAGCCAGCACCACGACAGCGTGCTCACCACACCCGGGGGGTCTGATGTTGTCCGTACGCAATAATCACCGCGCCGCAGCGGAGCAGCGGCCAAACCACCGGAACGCCGGCCACTCGGGACGCCGGCCAGCACGCGGGCCCCGGTGGTCCCGGCAGCCGCCCCGGGAATCCGGCCAAGCCTGGCCCGGCGACTGCTCGACGTCACCGTGGCCATCGCCGTGCTGGGCCTGGTGTGGCCGTTCTTCCTGGCCCTGGCGGTAGCGGCCCGGCGGAGCACGGGCGGTTCCGCCATCTACCGTCAGCTTCGGGTGGGCGCGGGCGGTGTCCCGTTCACCCTGTTCAAGTTCCGCAGCATGCGGGCCGACGCGACGGGGCCGGAAGTGACCGCACCTGGTGACGGCCGGGTTACCCGGCTCGGGGCACTGCTGCGCAAGACGAGCATCGATGAACTGCCCCAACTGGTGAATGTACTGCTGGGCGACATGACCCTGGTCGGGCCCCGGCCGGAGACCATCGCCCTGGCCACGCGTTATCCGGCCGAGCTCAGCTTCGTCTTCCGCCACCGCCCGGGCATGACCGGGCCCAGCCAGGTGCTGGCGCGGGACGAAAGGGTTCTCGGCCAGGTCGAGGACGTCGAAAACTTCTACCTGACCGAGCTCGTCCCGCACCGGGTAGCCCTGGATCTCAGTTACCTGCGGAACCCGACAATTACCCGAACCGTCCGATGGCTCGCCGACACCTTTCTGTACCTGATCCGCGTCGCCCGGCCCGTACCGTTCCGGCCCGCAAAGGAGCTTGTTTTCAGAATAGAAGACTAATATACTGGATCTTAACGTTTTTGCTGGCGGCCAGTGACAAACGCGTCAGTGCGCGCTGCCCCCGGCAGAATTGATTTGTGTCTGGCTCTGGGGGGGCTGCCTGGTATGCGAAGTTACCTGTGTATTGTCCTGGGTGCGACAGTGCTCGTAGGCACGGCGCTGACCGGCGATTTGGCCTCCGCGGCCAGCACATACGTCGTTGACAACACGAATCCGTCGTGCTCGGATACCGGCCCCGGCACATCCGGGCAACCGTTCTGCACGATCGCCGCGGCGGCGAAGAACGGCGCTGTCCGGAGATACGGTGCAGGTCAGCGCCGGGACATACGCCGGCACGTCGGTAAACCCGGCGAACTCGGGCGTCACGTTCACGGCCAGCCCGGACGTGCTGATCAGCGGCGGCAGCCGAGGCTTCTCGATCTCCAGCAGGAGCAACATCACGATCTCCGGGCTTCACCATCACCGGCACCTCCTCTTACGGCATCTACGTCAACAGCAGCAGCAATGTGACCCTGCCAGGCAACACGGTGTCCGACGCCGGCCAGCCAGTATCCGGGCAGTCCGCGTCCGGCATCTACCTCAGCAGCCTGAACGGCGGGCTAATCAACGGCAACGTCACGCACGACAATGCTGGCCACGGGATTCTGCTGACCGGATCGACAACCGGCGTCACCGTGCAGGGCAACACGTCGTACCACAACGCCTATCAGTACGAGCGGAACGCCAACGGCATCGACGACGTAGCACCGGGAAACTCCATCATCGGCAACGTGACGTACGCGAACGAGGACACCGGCATCAATATCTACACGGGCGGGAACAACGCTCTCGTGGCCGGCAACGTCACCTACGGCAACGGTGACCACGGCATCGACGACTTCGACGTCACCGGGGGCCGGATCATCGGGAACACCGTCTACTTCAACTGCACGGACGGAATCAACGTCGAGGGGACCAGCGGCAACTACGACATCGAGAACAACGTCTCGATGAACAACGCGACCGGCGCGGTCATCAACCCCACGCCGATAGGTGTCAACCCGGCCACCGGCCAGCCGTACTACACGAACAACTGCAATCGGCGGATCGGGAACATAGGCGTCTACGACTCAGCCCCCGCATCCACCACGGCCGATTACAACCTGGTCTGGCAAAGCGGGGCCGGCACCGAATACACCTGGGCGGGGACCTCGTACAACTCGCTGAGCACCCTGCAGTCGGCCACCGGGCAGGAGGCCGACGGCATCTTCGAGAACCCGAAGTTCGCCAACGCCGCGGCCGGGAACTTCCAGCTGACCCAGGGGTCTCCGGCCATCGACTCGGCGAACTCCGCCGCGTCCGGTGAGCAGGCGCACTGACATCCTGGGCAACCCCCGGGTCGACGACCCGGCCGTGCCCAACACGGGCAGTGGTCCGCGGGTCGTACGACGACCGGGGCGCCTACGAGTTCCAGTCCGGCGGCACGCAGAACGGCCCGACGGCCGCGCTGACGGTGAGCCCGGCCAGTGGCACGGCGCCGCTGTCAGGTGACCGCGGACGCGTCGGGCTCGACGCGCGGGCAGCGCGCCCATCAGCAGCTACTCGTTCGACTTCGGCGACGGCACCACGACCGGACCTCAGTCCGGCGCCGACCGCGACACACACCTACCAGTCCGCGGGCAGCTACACCGTCACCGTCACCGTGACCGACGGCAACGGCCTCACCGCCACCGCAACCAGGAACGTCAGCGTCAGCGCCCAGCAGCAGAATGGCCCGACGGCTGCGCTGTCGGTGAGCCCGGCCAGCGGCACGGCGCCGTTGCAGGTGACCGCGGACGCGTCCGGCTCGACCGCGGGCAGCACGCCGATCAGCAGCTACTCGTTCGACTTCGGCGACGGCACCAAGACCGGGCCGCAGCCCGGCGCCACCGCGACACACACCTACCAGTCCGCGGGCAGCTACACCGTCACCGTCACCGTGACCGACGGCAACGGCCTCACCGCCACCGCAACCAAGAACGTCAGCGTCAGCGCCCAGCAGGCGAGCGCGGCCAAGTTCGTCAATCAGATAGCCACGAACTACTCGACGAACTCACACACCTCGGGCAGCGTGACCGTCTGGCGCACCGGTGGCGTGGCGGCCGGCGACTTGATGGTCGTCACGGCCGAGCTCACCGGCACGCCAGCCACCGGGACGGTCAGCGGCACGGACAGCCAGGGCGACACGCTCGCGGTGGCCAGCGACATCTCCGACGGGAACGGTGACCGCCTCGTGGTCCTCTCCGGCGTCGCCCAGCACGGGCTGGCCGTGAACAACGTGATCACCCTGACGTTCCCAACCGCCGCGACCTACCGGATCACCGCGGACGAGGTGTCCGGGGTCAGCCACCGCGGATCAGGAATCGGCGGCCAGCGGCACGGGCAGCACATTCTCCTCAGGTTCCACCGGGACCATCAGCCGCTCCGGCGAGTTCGTCTTCGCGGCCGTCGGCACGTTCGGCGGGACCACGCTGACCTGGAACGCGGGCTGGACCAGCGAGCAGACCTACACGGTCGGCGCTAACGCGCTAGGGCGCGCCTATCAGATCCCGGCCGCCACCGGCACGTTCACCGGCAGCGGAACGGGCAGCGGGAGTTGGCTGGCCGAGATCGTCACGTTCAAATGACCTTCTCGGCGGGATTACTCAGGAATACTCATCTTAACCGTTTCTTAACCAATCGAAAGACTTTTCGCGGCCTTCTGTTAACTAATTCATTACCAAGTGTTAGCCTGAGGTTCGCCTAATGCGCCAGACGTAGACGGGGGCCTGCTCTACGGGACGTGAAAGGCCGGGTGGGACTGCCTTGTCTTGGGGGGCTCAGCATGAGAGAGGCGACGCGAGACAATATCCCTGGTCAGGCATGGGTAGCGGGGCCAGCAGCAGGACGAGCCAATCAGCCTGAATGGCGGCCAGCACCCGGCTGCCCCGGGGGCTCTGCGGAGGTACAGGCCGCGGTCGCGGCCGAGCGCGCGCGCATCGCGCGGGAGATCGACGACGCCGTCAGCAAGAGCCTGGTCGGCGTGTCCATGCTGGCCGCGTCCCTGGCGTCGGCCCGCGCGGGCGGCCGATCTGCGCGCCCTTGACCAGCGGCTGCGCGAACTTACCCGGCTCGCCCGCCGTGCGGTCTCGGATGCCCGGTCGGTCATCAATGACCTGCGCGAGGAAGCACTCACCGAGGAGGTGCGCAGCGTCGCGACGGCCTGGGGCATATTCACCGGCGTCAACGTCAGCCTGGAACTGGCGCCGGAGAGCCGGGCGTCAGCCCGGGCCCGCGGTGAGATCCTGGCTGCCCTCCGTGAGGCCCTGCGCAACGTGGAACAGCATGCCCGGGCCGGCCAGGTACGCGTCTGCCTGCGCCGGGTAGACGAGCGGCTGCTGCTGGCCGTCGCCGACGATGGGGCCGGCTTCCGGCCGCCAGCTGACCTGGCCGAGCTGCGGGAAATCGGCTGCGGCGGGCTGAACGGGATGAACGAGCGGGCCGGGCGGCTAGGCGGACGGCTGAACGTCGAGTCCTGGCCCGGCCGGGGAACCCGGCTCCAGGTCGAGATTCATGCCCCGCCCCCGTCCCGGAAGCAACTGCCAGCCGGGCCGCCGGTCACCCGGGCGCGGGTGATCATTGCCGACAGCAACCCGGTGCTGCGCACCGGGTTGCGCACCGCGCTCGGCCAAGCGGCGGACATCGAGGTCATCGCCGAGGCGGGCACGGGCGAAGACGCTGTCGCGCTGGTCCGCGAGCACCACCCTGACGTGCTCCTGCTCGACAGCCGGATGCCGCTGCCCGCGGGCTCGGCCACCATCCGGCACATCAGTCCGCTCACCCGGATCGTGATGCTGACCTGCCTGGAGGATGCTCCCCTGGTGATGGGGGCGGTGGCCGCCGGCGCCAGCGGCTGCGTGCTTCGCGGGGGGGAGTTCGAACCGAGCGAGCTGATCCGGGTCGTGCTCGGCGCGGCGCGGCAGCGGGCGTCCCCGGCCGCGGAGAGTGAACTGGGCCCGGCGGGCTCACCCCGGGCTGGCCTGGGCCGGGTGGTGTCCCATCCGCTGGGCCTGCGGCCCCGCGAACTCGAGATCATGGGGCTCATCGCCGAGGGTCTGTCCAACCGGCAGATCGCGGCTCGGCTGGTCATCACCGAGAAGACGGTAAAGAACCACATCTGCAGCATCTACCAGCGCTTCGGGGTGAGCGAGCGCAGTCAGGCGGTGAGCCGCTGGCGGGAGTTCTGGTCGGTGTCACCTCCACTGGCTGGCGACTCCGGGTAATTCGAGCCGGGCTGGGCCGGGCAGTGGCAGGCCCGCCCGCCGGGCCAGGGCCACCGCGGCCAGCGCCGAGTGGACGTCGAGCTTGCGCATCATGTTGTAGACGTGGGTTCGCACCGTATTCCGCGACACGAACAGCTGACCCGCGATGGCCTCCGCACTCATGCCGGTGGCCAGGTAACCGAGGATCTGTTTCTCCCGCGAGCTCAGCCTGGCCAGCAATGCTTCCTGCTCGGCACGTTCGTGCTGGGCGCGGTCAGGTCGGCCAGCACGTGAGTGAGCAGCCGGGGCGGTATCCAGGTCTCGCCGCGCAGCGAGCCCCAGACCACGGACAGCAGGTGGTCAATGGGCTCGTCCTTGAGTACCCATCCGGACACCCCCATCCGCACCGCGTCAAAGATCCGGCTCTCATCCCGGCCCGCGGTAACGACCACGATCCGCACATCAGGATGGTCAGACCGCGCCTCGGCGGCCAACTCGATGCCGTCGCGGCCGTCCAGGTCGATATCGAGCAGGATGACGTCGAAGTGGCTTGTCCCGGAGTGCCGCGCGGGTCTGCTCGACCGTCGTGCTGGCCGACGCGGACAGCCCGGGCTCGATGTCCAGCCGGCAGGCCAGGGCCTCCGCGAACGGGACGTAGTCGTCCACGACGAGGAGTTGCCGGACTGGAGGCTCCGGGAGTTTCAGCGCTGTCAGCGCGGCTGGCTGCCGCATCATCGGGGCGCTCACCCACTGGCGGCTGCTTGCCTCACCGGCGGGCCAAGCGAGTACTCGCCGGTAACTCCAACCAGGCAGAAGCGGGCCACCATGCTTGTCGCCTCCAACCGGGAGTGCGCGCCGAGTTTGACGAGAACGCTCTGGATATGGGTCCGCGCCGTGCTCATGGAAATAGCGAGCGACCGGGAGATCTGCTTGGTCGACTGGCCTTCCATGATCAGCATCAGCACTTCCTGCTCGCGCAGGGTGAGCAGCCGCAAGAGCCAGTTGCCGTCGCTCGGCGCCGGCGGGCTCAGCTCGCTGCCGCGGGACTGCGCGAGATCGGTACCTACCGACCGCTCACCAGCGAGCACATCAGCCAGGATGCGCATGATCTCGGTGAGATGCTGGTCTTTCCTGATCAGTCCGGCTACCGCACCGCCGAGCACATCCGGGCTGGCCGAAGGATCATAATTGTCAGCCAGCATTACCACCTTGACCTGGGGATGCCGACGGCAAATCATGTCCAGCAGGTCGAAGCTGTCGTACCCGTTGAGCTGGGTGGCCAGCAGGCAGATGTCGGGCCGGTGCCGGCCTACCGCCGCCAGCACCTCCGCTGGGGAGGTGGCCACCGCCGTCACCGTCACCCCATTCCCGGTCAGCGCCGCGGCCATGGCGTCGATGAATAGTCGCTGGCCGTCGCCGAGCACGATCCTCATCTGCCTCCCCCCGCCTGGCCACCGGCCGTCATGACCGGAAGTAACAGCCGGACCAGGGTCTGGCCCGAGGTGAGCCGGCCAACCTCCATCCGGCCGCCGCATTCCGCGAGCATTTCCCGGGTGATCCGCAGCCCGATCCCGGTCCCGCCGCCCGCCGCGGCGAACCCGAAACCTGGCCCGTCGTCGATGATCTCGATAACTTCCGTGTCGCCATTGAACCGCTCGGTGATCTGAACATGGCCGTGCGGTCCAGCCGCATGCGTCGCATTGGCCAGGACATTGGCCAGCGCCCGCCGCAGCCGTGTTTCCGTCGCCGCCATTACGTACCGTGGCTCCGCAGCTGGCTGGTGCAGACTGATCAGCCGGGCGTAGGTCAGCTGCTCGGAATTGACCGCGTCCCGCACCAGCCTCGCGATGTCGACTGGTTCCGCGCCGGGCACCGCCAGCTGGCCCGGCCAGCATGTCCTGAATGATCTTCGAAATCCACTGCGCCTGGGCCTCGATCTGCTCGAGGCCGCGCCGGACCCGATCGGGCAGTTGTGGATCCGCCAGTGCCGCCGATACCACTGCGAGCACCGCGGCGACGGGCTGGCGCAGGTCATGAGCGGCCCGCTGGACCGATCCCGGTCCCACACGGCCATCCCCCCAGCTTTCCTGGGCAGCCGGTTCCCGGTCCATAGCCCCCCTCCCCGAGTAAACGGCCTCCCAGCGGATCATGTCCAAAACGAAGAATTGAGATGAACATTAGGTGCCGGAGCCCTGTGCACCATTCTGAGGCGCACCGCCGGTCCGGCATAAGTCCCTGGGCCGGCCCAATCACTCTAAGTGCATAAATGATTACTAAAAGGTGAGGTGCGCCGCATACAACTTTCTGGCCTACCTGGGGCGGTTGATGGCGACGAGGGGCATGAACAGGTCGTCCACGATCGCGAGGACCCGCTCCGGCGGGATCGGCTGGTAGGTCATCAGCATGTCGTGGCGCATCAGGTCGAACGGCATGGTCAGGACGGCCGGGGGGATGCGGTCGAGGTCGATCTCGCCGCGCTCGTGCGCCCGGGCGAAGATCTGGTCTGACCACAGCGGGCGGTCGGCCATGACCTTCTCGCGCACCTGGGCCGGGGTGAGGCCGGTGCTGGCCAGCAGGCCGGAGAACGCGGCGCTGACGATGGCGGCGAAGCTGACCCGCGCTGCTGCTGGCGCTGCTGAGCAGCGCGATCATGTCGCCGCGCAGGCTCCCGGTGTCGGGGATGTCGACGGGGTGCGTCGTGCCGTAGTGGCGGATGGCGGCGAGCACCAGGTCGTCCTTGTTGGGCCAGCGCCGGTACAGCACCGCCACGCCCGTCTTCGCCGCGGGCCGCGACCGACTCCATCGTCAGCCTGGCGAAGCCGGCCTCGACGAGCTCCTGCCACGCGGCCTCCAGCAGCGCGGCCTCCAGTTCCTCCCCGCGCCGCCGTTGCCGGGTCCGTTGTGCCTGCTCGGTCATGGCAACCAGCATAGCGGCCCGGGAGAATTAAGAGAGGCTTGCATTCCTTAATAGGCCCGCCCTACTCTATAAGAGAAGGATTCATCTCTTATAGAGAGAGGGCGGCATGGCAGCGACACCAGCGAAGCCCGCGGCCGAGAAGCTGGACCCCGCGGTGGTCAGGACCGCCCTGATCCTCATCGTCGGCGGGATGGCCGTCATCTTCGACACCACGATCGTCAGCGTCGCCCTGCACACGCTCTCGGTGAAGCTGGACACCCCGGTCACGACGATCCAGTGGGTGAGCACCGGCTACCTGCTGGCGCTCGGCATCGCGGTGCCGCTCAGCACCTGGGGCCTGCAGCGGTTCGGCGGCAAGCGGCTGTGGATGTTCTCCCTCGCCGTCTTCCTCGTCGGCTCGGTCGGGTCCAGCCTCGCGTGGGACGTCGGCTCGCTCATCGGCTGGCGGGTCGTCCAGGGCATCGGCGGCGGCCTCATGCTCCCGCTGATGACCACGCTCATCTTCCAGGCCGCGGGCGGCAAGTCGCTCGGGCGGCTCGTCACCTACGTCGCGCTGCCGGCGCTGCTCGGCCCGATCCTCGGCCCGCTGATCGGCGGCGCCATCCTGACCCACCTGAGCTGGCGGTTCATGTTCTGGGTGAACGTGCCGTTCTGCGTCATCGGCATCCTGCTCGCCTGGCGTTACCTGAACATCGACGCGCCCGCCCGCCCGGGCCCCGCGGCCGGCAAGCCGAGGCTCGACGTGCCCGGGCTCTTCCTCATCGCGCCGGGCACCTCGGTCGTCCTGCTGGGCCTGGCCAACGCGGGCACCGCCGCCGGGTTCGCCCACCCGGACGTCATCATCCCGCTCTCGGCCGGCGCCGCGCTGCTCGCGGCCTTCACCGGCTACGCGCTGCGCAAGAGCCACCCTCTCGTCGAGGTCCGGCTGCTCGCCAGGCGGCCGGTCGCCTCCTCCAGCGCGGTGCTGTTCTTCTCCGGCTTCTCCCTGTACGGCGCGATGCTCCTGATGCCGCTGTACTACCAGGACGTGCGCGGCGCCACCGCGCTCGCCGCCGGGGTCATGCTCGTCCCGCAGGGCATCGGCACCCTCTTGTCCCGCACCGTCGCCGGGGGCAACATCGACCGGTTCGGCTCGCGCGTCATCGCCGCTGGCCGGCTTCGCCATCGTCGCCGCCGCGACCGTCCCGTTCGCCCTGGCCGGGCCGCACACCAGCGAGTGGCTGCTCGCCCTGTGGATGGTCATCCGCGGGTTCGGCCTCGGGGCCGTCACCATGCCGGTGATGGTCGCCGGCTACATCGGCCTGGACAAGCAGCAGATCCCGCACTCCAGCGTGCTCACCAGGACCGCGCAGCAGATCGGCGGCTCGTTCGGCACCGCCGTCCTGGCGGTGATCCTCGAGGGCGCCATCGCCGCGCACCCGGCCACGCTGGCCGCGGCGTTCCACGTGGCGTTCTGGTGGTCCGTGGGCTTCTCCGCCGTCGCCGTGCTGCTCTCCCTGTGGCTCCCCGGCGCCCAGCGGGCGCCCGAGGCCAGTCGCGGTAGCGCCCCCGGCCAGCGCACCGATCCCGTCGGGGCCTAGTGGCGGGCAACAGCCCGGGCCATCCAGCGTTAGGTCACCGGGCTATTTCAGCAACTGGCGGGCCATCACGACGCGCTGGATCTGGTTGGTGCCCTCGTAGATCTGGGTGGTCGTGGACCGGACGGCAGTTTCCGCAGGTAGATGAGCTGTATGGTGGCGCCGGGTCAGCACGGATTCAGCACGCGCCCTGCTGTGGGCGGTCCGGATCCGCGCCTGCGAGCGCCTGGAGGGTCCGGACAGCCAATACGGTCGCCCGCGCGGCCGCGAAGGCCTCGACCCGATCGATGTCGCCGTGGGTCACGGTCTGGGCCAGCTCCCAGGCCGCGCGGATGAACCGGCGCAGCGCGTCCCGGTGACTCCCTGATGCGCGGGCGACGAGGAACAGGTCGAGCCACGCCTTCGCGTCGCCTGCCTTCGGCGCAGGCTGGCCCGCAGGGATGAGGCTCGTGTCGGCAAGCAACTGCCCGCAGTCGATGAGGATCTCGCGAGCACGCCGGCCGACGTCCTGGAGGTCGTCGCGGATGGCCGCACCGGCGAGCTCCGTGGACAGGCCGGCTATCCGGGCCGCACGGCTCGGTCTAGAAGCCGGCAGGCGCGTGACAGTGAGGCTGTCGGCTGCATTCCGCAGCAGGCCTCTCGCAGGGTGCGCCGAACAGGGCAATCTGCATACCGCCCCACTGTGCGCTGGGCACGCCCCCACCGGCGCGTAATCGGCGATCTGGGTCGCCGGAGGGCTCAGGCCGCTGGGCTCAGCGAAACTGCGGGCAGCCTTCAAGAGCCCGGGCGAACATGCGTGTCGGCGCATAAACATGCGAACAGGCAACGCGCGCTATTCGGCAAGGTCGGAGGCTGGTGCGGCGCGGGTGGGGCGGTGCTGGGTTGTAGTCAGGAGATGCTGTGCACGGCTTCGGCGACGGGGGTGTCTCCGGCCACCAGTTCGAGTGTCTGGTGGCTGGTACCAGGCTCGTGGAGCAGGGCCGCGATGACCGCGGCGACGTCGGCGCGGGAGACCGCGCCGGCTGGGACCGGCGGGGCGGCGAGCCGGACCCGGCCGGCCGCAGGATCGTCGGTGAGGTGTCCGGGGCGCAGGATTGTCCAGTCCAGGTCCCGGGAGCGCAGGTCGGCCTCGGCGGCGGCCTTCGCCGTGATGTAGGCAGCCCAGACTTCGTCGCGGCCGGGCTGCGGCGGGCTGCCCGCTCCCATAGACGAGACCTGGACGAACCTGCGTACCCCCGCCTGCTGGGCGGCGTCGGCCATCAGCACCGAGCCAGCCCGGTCAACGGAGTCCTTGCGAGCGATGCCACTGCCCGGGCCAGCACCGGCCGCGAAGACCACCGCGTCAGCACCGGAGAGCACGATCGCGACATCACCGGCTGATGCTGCCTCCAGATCGCAGACAACGGCTTCGGCGCCGGCCTCCTGCACATCGGCGGCCTGGGCCGGGTCCCTGATCAGCCCGACAGCCTGGTCACCACGCCCGGCCAGCAGACGCTCCAGCGCAAGCGCGACCTTCCCGTGCCCGCCCGCGATCACTACGCGCATCCCGCCAGCCTACTTACGCAGATCACCTGAGAAGAAGCCACGACTACCCCCGCAGGCCCCATGACCCTCGGCGGGGACCGTCTGACCCGCGGAAGGGTGACAAGGCAGCAAGCCCTGCGGGTGCACGCCAGGCGCGGCATGACCGGACGTTCGTCCCGAGGGCGGGACCGCATAGACATGCAGTCGGGCCGATCGCGCGTCGGGCTATAACCGGGCCGACAGCGAGGCGAGCCCGCTGGATAACCGCGCGCGGAGCCGCCGTTCTGTATCGTTAGGCGTCAAGATGGACTAATGGCTGACGCCGTGCATAACAATCAATCTGTGCTCGTCAGCCAGCTCATGCCAAGAGCATCATGAATCGCCGCACGGCGACTGCCGCCGAGCAAGCATCGAGAGCGAGATGCTGATCATCTAGCGGCCTTTTAGACGCTGCCGTGAATGGCCTTGGTTTTCGGGGTTAATGGGCCCCGAAGAGCCGCTCGCAAAGGTCGAATGCGTGCCGGTATTTGCGTGCGACGTCGGCCCGGCCGGCATGGCCAACGGCGAGATCGGCGAGCCGGTCGGCGGAGAGCGATAGGTCACGCTGGAAGTCAACGTTGTCCGGGTCGAACATGGCCAGCCGCTCGGCGATGGCCAGCGCCTTCCGGTAAAGCCGGGTTGCCTTGTCGGTTTGGCCGGCGCGCTGGGCCAGGTCGGCTAGCCGGTCGTAGGAGACCGACAGGTCACGCTGAAAGTCGGTGTCGTCTGGCTTGAGCGCGGCCAGCTGTTTGCGGATGGCCAGCCCTCGGCGGTAGAGTCCGGCGGCCTTGCCGGTGGCCCCGCTATCGCGGGCCAGGTCGGCGAGCCGGTCGTAGGAGACCGGCAGGTCACGCTGGAAGCCGGTGTCGTCCGGCTTGAGCTCGACCAGCCGCCTGCGGATGGCCAGCGCCAGTTGGTAAAGGTGTGTGGCCTTGCCGGTATCACCGTTATCGCGGGCCAGGTCGGCGAGCCGGTTGTAAGAGATGGACAGGTCGCGCTGGAAGCCGGTGCTGTCTGGCTCGAGCTCGGTCAGCCGCCTGCGAATGGCCAGCGCCAGTTGGTAAAGGTGTGTGGCCTTGCCGGTATCACCGTTATCGCGGGCCAGGTCGGCGAGCCGGTCGTAAGAGATGGACAGGTCGCGCTGGAAGCCGGTGTTGTCTGGCTCGAGCTCGGTCAGCCGCTCGGCGATGGCCAGCCCCTTCCGGTAAAGCCGGGTTGCTTCGTCAGTGTGGCCGGTGCGGTGGGCATGGTCGGCGAGCCGGTCGTAGAAGACCGGCAGGTCACACTGGAAGCCGGTGTTGTCTGGCTCGAGCGCGGCCAGCCGCTCGGCGATGGCTAGCCCTCGGTCGTAGAGCCCGGCGGCCTTGCCGGGGGCACCGTGATCGCGGGCCAGGTCGGCGAGCCGGCCGTAGGAGATGGACAGGTCGCGCCGGGAGCCGGTGTTCTCTGGCTCGAGCTCGATCAGCCGCTGGCTGATGTCCAGCCCTTGCTGGTAGAGGTCGGTGGCCTTGCTAATGTGGCCGGCGCGGTGGGCCAGGTTGGCGAGCCGGGCGTAGAAGCGCGATAGGTCACGCCGGAAGTCGGCGTTCTTTGGCTTGAGCTCGGTCAGTTGCTGGCTAATGTCCAGCCCTTGCTGGTAGAGCCCGGTGGCTTCGTCAGCGTGGCCGGCGCGCCGGGCCAGGTAGCCGAGCCGGTCGTAGGAGATCGACAGGTCGCGCTGGGAGCCGGTGTTCTCTGGCTCGACCTCCGCCAGCCGCTTGGCGATGGCCAGCCCTTGCCGGTAGAGTCCGGTGGCCTCTGCGATGAGGCCGTGGTCCCGCGCCAGATCGCCAAGGATGTCAGCGGAGGCGCGCAATGGGGATTGGACCGAGATGAGAAGATCGGCCACCCGCTGGTCAGTTAGGACTGCAGCGTGCAGCCGGGCCAGGCCCTCTAGTAGTCCGATCCGCCCTGGCCGCTGTGACGTTCCACGAACCTGGCGGGCGCAGCGGTCCACGAGGGCGCTGTGCCGCTCAGTCAGCGCGGCAGCGATAGCAGGGGCCATGTCCTCGGCGAGCCGAGCGAGCACGTCCAGTGCCCGCTCGACTTGCCGGTCGGATCGCAGCGCGAGCACCGCGGCGAGCAGGCCCCGTCCGCCATCGTCTTCCTGCTGCACTGCCCGAGTGACGAGTGCTTCGGCGAGCCGGTTGGGCCGCAGGGGATTCCACCGGTCAGGGCCGTCGTAGAGGTCTCCCAGCCACCGATCCATGCGTCCGCGAGCCGCAGCGGCCTGCTCACCGGCCAGCTCCGGGACGAGGCGGAACAAAGCTGCGGCTTCCTGCTCATCCCGGGCACCGGCGAGGGTGGCGAGCGCGGCGCAACGGCGCTGTACCAGAGCGTCAACTCCCAGGAGGCGTGCCCGCCGCCAGTGTTTTTCCTCGTGGTTGAGTGCCCGCTCGACTGGAGGGCGGCCGCCAGAGTGCCACTCTGGCCCCGACAGCGCGGCATCGAAAGCCTCCAGCAGGACATCGAGTGGTTTGTCGTACCGGTCTGCGGACAGATCAACCTGTCCGCTGATCTGCGGAGTCCACTCAGCGCCATGCCATCTTCGGCCGAAGGCGAGCAGCGCGGAATCGAACAAGATGCCACGCTCGGGAACGGTCAACGATGGTACAGCGGCCGAGCGGTCCTCGGCGTCGTCCAGGGCCTCGATCGCGGGGTCGCTGGCTGCCTCCTGCTCGCGCAGTATGTCCAGACGGGCACCCGGTCGCTGACCCCGGGTAGGCCGGCTGAGCAGCAGGACCCGCACTGGGGTCATCGCCGTCGCCGACCGGACCAGCGCGGAGATCTGCTCAGCCAGCGCAGCCGAATCGCGCTCCTCGACGTAGTCAACCGCGACCAGCCGCGGCTGCTGTATCTCGCTGATGCCATGGTCCTGCCTGGGCAGCATCCCGGCCACCCATCCCCGGCGGCGCATTTGCTGGCAGAGCTCGATCGCGAACCGCGTCTTGCCCGCCCCGCCCTGCGCGTCGATGTAGCTGATCTCGACCGGTGACTGGCTTCGGCACCAGGACACGCCGGCATTCAGGTCAGCGTCGCGGAAGAGGTAGTGGACCAGGCAGAACTCGGCGTGCAGCATCATCGACGGCGCAGGCAGCCGGGCCCCTAGGCCCTCCCAGGGCATATTGACGGTCCGGTCCGCGCCGGTAACGGGAAGAACACGGCTCCACGTGTCCCGGTGGCGCCAGGCCTCGCCTTGGTTGCGGGCAACGATCCGCGCCCCAAGGCCGGCCAGCTCGCCGCGTGCGCCCTGGTCCCCGGCCAGCGCCGCTGCCGGAGAAGCCCAGCCCCCTCGGGCATCGCTTGGGTTCCGGCTGACCGACATCACCCCGACCACGCCACGCCGGGCAGGGCATACCAGCGGGGCGCCGCTGAGCCCGGGCGGGGCATCACCGGCCTTCAGCGACAAGAACCCGTCACCTTCCAGGCCGACGTAGACAAACGATGCCGGTGACCCCACAGCCGCTACCCCGGCCTCCCGCCGCCCGAATCCCCAGGCATGCGATTCCCCGGTGCGCAGCGGCTCGGCCAAGACGAGCGGAGCGAAGAGGTGATCGGACCAGTCCTCAAGCTCGATCGCCGCCAGATCAGGGAATGGCCAGAACGCCGTCGCGCTTACGTCCGGCCGCGTGTCCGAGCGGGCCCGCACCCAGCCCGTTACAGCCAGCGGCGCATCACCTTCCGCCGCGGCACCACGGTCAGGAACCACGCTGACACGATCCAGGCCTTCGACAACATGCGCGCAGCTGAGCACCCAGCCGGGCGCGACGAGCACTCCGCTGCCCCGGGTTACGTTGTTACCGGGCTCATCAATGCGGACCACAAACCGCCGCAACTGCCCATCCTGGACCTCGGTATCCGCCACACTCGATCATTCCCCGTCGGCCGGCCCGGGCTGCTTCCACGCCAGGGTCACCGTGAGGCTGGCTTCGCCGCCGCCCTCGACAAGCAGGCCGGTCAGCTTGCCTGCCTTGGCGATGAGCTTCAGCGCAAACTCGACGCTAGCCTCGCTGGGCTGGACCTTCTCCCATGCCCGGCTCAGCTCGATCGCGATGCCCTCAACCGTCTCCCGAACGCCGTCAAACGACAGTGCGCTATCGCTGCGAATTGCCGCGGGGCCACCAGCGTCAGCCACTTCGACGTAAAACTCAGTCCCGCCCGCTCTGACAAGCCTTCGCTCAGCCATTCAACCCCCTCAATCCATACCCCTGTGGCCTTTGGCAGCTGGCAGAAATAATCTGCTTGGCCGGCAACGAGCCACCCGCGCAAAAGCCTAGAGCCCGAGGGAGCGCATGTATCAGTGCACCTCACGGCGCGCACCGGGTGGCACGTCGAATCTACCGTATCTTCCTATTGCCCGCCGCGTAAAGAGTCCGTACAGTCAGCGCCATGGCAGCGTCCAACAGTCTGTGTAAGTGATCGTGGCGGTTGTCATGGGTTCGGATTCACCCTTCGAAGTAGATCGTGAACCCTGGAGGGACTGTGGATCTAACGGTGTCTCCGGTCCGATCACGCTGAGCCCTCTCTGTCAAACTCTCGTGAGACACGAGCCTGAATGAAACCTTTGTGTCAAAGGCGCGCAGCCAGCTCCAGGCTTGATCACATTCCGTGACGTACAGGCGGACGCCACCAGGCAGCATGTGGGGCCGGGCACAGCGGAGCCGCGTGCCGCATCCAGGAGCCCTTAGTTCACGATGAGCCGCGAGGGACGGGATGGCGTGTGCCACAGCCGGTTCCTAGCGGGAATGCCTTTGGTTTCGGTGATGATGTCGGCGCCGGTCCCGAGGTTGACGTCGTATTTCGGGAAGGCCGACGACGCGATCTCTACGCGGAGACGGTGGCCGGCGAGCAATCGCACGCAGGTGTCCCACATGGGGATCTCCACCTCGTACGTCTCACCTGGGACGACTGGCCGCTCCCGGTCAAATCCGTCCCGGTAGCGCAGCCGCACCATTCCATCGCACAGCCGTTGCGCGAAGTCATCCGGGTGCACATCCACGAGCTTGGCTGTGATGTCCGTGTCGGCGGCCGAGGTATCAACGTGCGCGATCACTTTGACCGCTCCGATGATCTCGAGCGGCTCTGACAGCGGATTGCTGGTGAAAACCAGGACGTCGCCCCGGCTCTCGATGCCGTGATAGTCATCCGGCCGGCGTTTTGCGCGCTGTTCGCGTCAGTGATGAAGGGCACCGGCAGGCCAGGGTCATGCGTCCACTCATCCGGTGGCTGATCGCTGGCGACCGGCTGGGAAACCAGCGGGCCGTCACCGAACCGACTGTTGGCGTGCCCATTGCTGGAGAAATGGAAGACGGCAGACGTGGCGCCGACGGGCGGCCAGGTCTGCGCGTCGCGCCATTCGTTGGCGCCCATGACGAAGATCCGCACCGGCGCGGGCGGCGGTTCCGGCTGGATGCCTTTGACATGCTCATCCAGGAAAGCCAGCATGCAGGCGTCAAGGTCCACCAGCGCGTCCGGGCCGAAGTTCGACCTCACCCAGCGTTTGCGTGGTGTTCACGTCGTGGCCCCACGGGCCCATTAGCAGCCGCTGGCCTGCCCGGCCGGCGGCGGCCATGGCAGTGAAGTTGGCCGGCGTGCCGATCTCCTGATCGTCATACCAACCGGAGATGTGCAGCACTGGCACGTCAACCTCGGTGATGCGGTGCTGGTAACGAACCGGCTCCCACCACTCATCCAGGGTGCGGTGCTGCAACTCCGCACGCCAGTTGGGCGAGACGAACCCAGCCGCCTCATCCATCGTCAGCAACGGACGGTGACGGTACACGGCCATCCAGTCGACATCATCCCGGAACTGGGGCATCCGGCCATCGGTGAACCGGAGCCAGTTGATGCGCATCGGGGAGGGAAGCCCCGTCGGGAACTCCACGAACGGATCGCTGGGCGTCACCAGGCACACCATCGCGCGCAGCGCGGGAGGGTGCTCAAGCGCGGTCAGCCACTGGATGCGGCTGGCATAGCTGAGCCCATAGGTCGCGACGTCGCCGGTACACCATTCTTGCGCCGCTACCCACGCGATGACCTCAGCCCCGTCCCGGCCATCGTTACGGTACGGCTGGAAAACGCCGTCGGAGTCACCACGGCCGCGGACATCGACCAAAACAAACGCATACCCGCCTCTAGTGAAAACCGCGCCGCGCTCCGATTGCCATTCACCCGTCTTGCCATAGGGCGTGCGCATCACCACCGCCGGTGCGGGCAGCAGCTTAGGCAAGGCCAGGTCAGCATAGAGCGTGATGCCCTCACGCAACGGGATCCCGACATTGAACCGGCGGACCGCACCAAGCTTTGCCACGACACCGGATGCTACCCGCAGCGACGGCCGCTATCCACAGGTGGCCAGCACCATCGCCGCGTCATCCCTGCAGCCGACATAGCAAACTCGGCCGCCGTCGGCATGAGATCGTCCATGCCTCACCATCGCTCAAGCTCGCACGTCCCGGCCCTCGGGCGGGTGGGGGAGGGCTGACCGCCGGGCGCCATCGTCAGGTGTGCTAGGGACAGGAACCCGGATCCGGGGGCAGAGGCCGGGCCTAGTAAGGCACGCCCGGGCACGCTAGGGCTGACCCCACGACTGGTCACCGAGGCTGAGGACGCGAACAAATCTGACCAGTGACCCCGCGATCGCCCATACGGACCCTACAAGCACCCCAGAAGCATGGCCTGGATGAGGTGTATTAAAGATCTTGGACAGTGACTCTCGGCTCAACTGAGAGGATCTGTTTCATGCCTGAGCATCGCCGGAAGTTCAGCCCGCAGTTCAAGGCTGAGGCCGTGCAGATGGTGATCTCGACGGGCAGGCCCATCGCTGAGGTGGCCCGGGATCTGGGGATCCATGACGGGACCCTGGGGAACTGGGTGAACGCGTGGCGGCGGGAGAATCCTGAACCTGACCAGCCCCTGTCGCCTGTGGAGCGTGCGCGCGTGAAGGAGCTCGAAGAGGAGAACCGCAGGCTGCGGATGGAGAACGAGTTCCTGAAAAAAGCAGCGGCCTTCTTCGCGCGGACGCAGCCGTAGCTGAGCGGTGCGCGGTGATCGACGCGGAGAAGGCTAACTACAAGATCGCCTGGATGTGCCGGCTGCTGGGCGTGCCCCGCTCGTCGTTCTATGCCTGGCGCAACCGGGCCGAGACCGCCACGGCGGCCCGGCGCCGCGAGCTGGCGGTCCTGGTCGAGGCGGCGTTCGGGGCTGGGCGGGGCGCCTATGGCTGCCGCCGTGTCGCGGCGGCGCTGAACCGGGACGGGCACCCGTGCAGTGTGGGCCTGGTCGCGGACCTGATGCGGGAACTGGGCCTGCGGGCCTGCCAGCCGCGGGCTTACAAGCGCACCACGCTGCCCGGCGAGCAGCCGGTGGCCAGCCCGGACCTGATCGGCCGGGACTTCACCGCCGCCGCTCCCGGCCAGCGCATGGTGGGTGACATCACCTACCTGCGGACCGGTGAGGGGTGGCTGTACCTGGCCACGGTGATCGATCTGGCCGCCCGGATGGTGGCCGGCTGGCAGCTGGCGGAGCACATGCGCACCAGCCTGGTCACCGACGCCCTGCAGATGGCCATCACCCACGGCCATGTCCAGCCCGGGGCGATTTTCCACAGCGACAGGGGCGCGCAACTACACCTGTGGCGAGTTCGCCCGGTTCTGCGCCGCTCACGGCATCCGCACCAGCGTGGGCCGGACCGGGGTCTGCTGGGACAACGCCGCGGCCGAGAGCTTCTTCGGCGCCCTGAAGAACGAGATGTACTACCGGCAGGCCTTCCCCGACCGGGCCCGGGCCAGGTTCGCCGTGGCCGACTACATCGAGGTCTTCTACAACCGCAAACGGCTGCACTCAGCCCTTGGCTACCGCACCCCCGCCGAGGCACTCACCGAATTCCAGACCGCAGCAACCGCTGCATGATCAACAACCCGGAGAAACTGCCAAGATCGTTGACACAGCTCAGGACTGGGTAGGGCGGCAGCGGCTTCGCGGAGGCTTGTGCGGGGCCAATCGCGGCTGGGACGATGCGCGGCAGGCCAGCACGCCTGCATGCGGCTCCGCATACTGTACGTCCGGAAGAGGAGATCATGGTCAACCAACCGCATCACGATGGCTCGGCGCAGCATGTTCCTTGCGCAGAGCCGTCGCTTGACCAGATCATTCCAGTATTTGTGCGCGTGCCGCGCACCTGGGGTGCCTCCTCGGTTCACCTGAGGGTTGTCTGTGATGAAGACCCGGGCATGCTGCCCGCCGTCGTCAACCGCGATGACGCACACGATATATGGTGGCGCGCCGACCTGCCGGTTCACAACCCGGTAACCAAGTACCGCTTCCGCCTGGACCGGAAGTCCAGCGGGCCAGTCTGGCTGAACGGCAGCGGCGTGTGGGACCACGACGTCACCGACAACGCCGACTTTCGGGTGACGACGTTCCCGCCGCCGCCAGCCTGGGCCGCTGACGCAGTGATTTACGAGATCTTCCCCGACCGCTTCGCCCGATCCGCCGGCGCACCCGTCCTCACCGGAGGCTCGCCTCTTTGGGCAATCCCTGCCGGATGGGATGACCCGGTGATCAGCGGCCCCCAAGCGCCGTTGCAGTTGTACGGCGGGGATTTGCGCGGCGTCGAGGATCGCCTCGACTATCTCCAGGAACTCGGCGTCAACGTCATCTACCTCACTCCCTTCTTCCAAGCTCCGTCCAGCCACCGCTACAACGCCACCACCTTTGATCACGTCAACCCGCTGCTGGGCGGGGACGCCGCGCTTGCGTCCCTCTCCGCCGCCCTGCATCGGCGCGGAATGCGGCTGCTCGGCGACCTGACCACGAATCACTCCGGCAGTACGCATGAGTGGTTCCGCGCCGCGCAGGCGGACCCCGCTTCGGAAGAGGCAGGCTACTACTACTTCCACAGCTACCCCGACGACTACATCACCTGGTACGCCGACCCCAGCACGCCCAAGTTCAATTTCGCCTCCGCCGGGCTGCGGCGCGGGCTAGTCGAGGGCCCCGGAAGCGTGGTGGCGCGCTGGCTGCGCGCGCCATACGCTCTCGACGGCTGGCGCATCGACGTGGCCAATATGACCGGCCGCTGGGCGGCCGACGACTTCAATCATGAGATCGCCACGGCAATACGCGCCACCCTCACCGCAGAGCGCCCCGACGCGCTGCTGGTCGCCGAACATGCCTACGACGCCACCGCAGACCTGCTCGGCGATGGCTGGCATGCCAACATGAACTTCGCTGGCTTCATCTCGCCGGTTTGCTCATGGCTCGGCCAGCCTGGCCACCAGGTCCAGGCCGCCGATGAGGCATCGTCCCTCCCGCCCCGCAGCGGAACCCAGATCGTCCGGACCATGCGAGAGTTCGCCGCTAGCGTGCCCTGGCGCAGCGCGGCGGCCAACGTAAACTTGGTCGGATCGCACGACCACGCCCGCATTCGATCTGTTGTCGGCTCCGATGAGCGCGCCGCAGTCGCAGCTGGGCTGCTGTTCACCTACCTTGGCACGCCGATGCTTTACATGGGTGACGAGCTGGGCTTGCAGGCCGAGGACCGCGAGGGGGCGCGGGCCCCGATGCCATGGGCCGACTCGGCCCGGTTCGCTAGCCCTCTTGCTGGGACGTACCGCGAGCTGATTGCGCTGCGCCGTGATCAGCCAGCCTTGCGCCACGGTGGGCTGCGCTGGGCCTATGCCAGCGCCGACGCGATCGCGTTCCTGCGCGAGACCCCCACTGATCGCTTGCTGGTGCTTGCCACGCGCGCCGACGGCCCCCCCATCCGCCTGCCAGCAACCATCGCCCGCGCTGATCCGTTCAACTTGCATGGCGGCGGCGGCGCCACTATTGCACACAACGAACTGGTCCTGCCAGGCGGCGGCCCAGGCTTCCACGTCTGGTCGCTGTAACCTCTCACATTCCCGACAGCCTGGAAACCGGGGTTCCCCTGAAAGCGTGGACACATCGTGTGGGCTGATCTTGCCTTTGGTCCCGCGTCTGATAGCTGCCATGTAACCGCCGGAGCGCAGGCGGTGTCCAGGTGGAGCCCCCGCAGCCGGGGTGCCGTCAGGCAGCCGGCTGTGGAGGAACGACCTGGATGCTGCCGAGCACCGGCCGATACTCAGGAGCGGAGAAGCGGGAGTCATGTCAGGCCGCTTTCCCGGCCTGGAGGGTTTTCTCGTACTTCACGGGTGGCATCATCCGCGGCCTTGGTAGCAAAGTGCTCCACGGAGCGCAGCTCAAATTCCAGCGTGGAGTGCCAGGACTCGATGACCGCATTGTCGAGCGCAGACCCAGGCCGGCCCATGGACTGGCGGATGCCCAGCCGCCCGCAGGCTGCGCGGACCGTCCCGGCGGTGTACTCGCTGCCCTGATCGGTGTGCATGATGACGCCGGGAACCTGACCGCCGCGCACCGTCACGGCCATGGCCAGGGCGCCATAGGCCAGCTGCGCGTCATGGTGGTCGCCGAGCGCGAACCCAACGATCCTGCGGGAGGCCATGTCCAGGACCGAGGCCAGGTAGAGCTTGCCCTCATCCGTAGCGACCTCGGTGCCGTCGCCGTACCACTTCTGGTTGATCCCGGTGGCGGGGAAGTCCCGCTTCACCAGGTCCGGCGCCCGCCACCGGCCTCTGGCCGGCCGGGTGGTGCCCTTGCGTTTCTTCTTCGCCCGGGCCGCCAGGCCCTGCTCGCGCATCAGCGCCGCCACGGTGTTCTCGCTCACCCGCCAGCCCGCATCCCGCAGATCAGCGGTGATGCGCGGTGAACCGTACTTGCCCTCATGGAGTGCGAACAGGCACGCGACCTCAGCTTTCAGCCGTTCCCGGCGCTGCTCCCGCGGCGGCAGCCGCCGATCCTTGTGCTTGTAGAACCACGACCGGGACACCCCCAGCGCCCGGCAGGCCACCGCATGCGGGATGCCGTCCTGCGCCCTCCGGGCGGCGATCAGCGCGGCCACGGCTACCGCCCCATCGCGTCTTTCACCCAGAGGGCCACGCTGCGTTTGAGGACATCGCGCTCCATCGCCAGCTCGGCGTTCTCCCGCCGCAGCCGGGCCAGCTCCGCCCGCTCATCGGTATCCAGCACCCCGTCACCCTCACCGCGGCGCCGCTTGTCGGCGTTCACCCAGTTGCCCAGGGTGCCTTCGTTGATCCCCAGATCCCGGGCCACCTGAGCGATCGGCTTCCCGGTCTCGCGGACCAGCCGGACCGCGCCCTCCCGGAAATCATGATCGAACTTCCTGCGCGTCTCTCCCATCGCCATCCCCCTTTAAGGCGATGTGTCCACGTTACGAGGGGAAGCCCAAACCGCCACTGGTGGCGGCGTGCCAGTGTGCATCAGCTCAGCCATCAACGGCCGACCCGCGCCAGCCGGACGGACCACAGCCCCACAGCCGCGGTGCGCCACCCTCCGTGGCTGGTGGATAAGGCGCAAGCGGAGGATGATTTCCGGCGGGGAGCTGCATTCAGATTCATGCGGAGGGGGACATGACCAGACGCCATTTGGCCACTGCGCTGCCAGAGCCGGGGAAACCATGACGTCCCCGGGATCGGACCAGCCAGCAGAAGCCGCCCAGCCAGCTGCTGGCACGAACCAGCCGCCCGTTCAGCGGCCTGTGATGAGCCCCTTGCTGACTTCGGCGGTGGACGACGCGACGCGAGAAAGGCTCGTCTACACCATCAACGGCCGGCAGGCGGTCCTTGTCGAGCTCAGCCTGTCAACCGGTGCACCCACCGCCGACATTCGCGGCCAATTCAGGGACGTTTTCCGCGCCGCCTTCGCACAGGACCCGCAGCAGCCGCCTGATCCCATACCGATCTCCGCGAATTACATGCGGTGCCTGCTCACGCCGGGCGAGGTGACGAAGCTGGCTGACCAGGACACGGCCCGGCCGACGGCCGCACCGCCACTGAGCCGCACCATCTACCGGATCTGGCCCGACTACGTCGTGCGGGCCCACATCGACCGCTCGGCGACCACCATCAAGGCCGACGCCGCAACCCGCACCTACGGGACGGCGGGAATCGGCGTCGTGTGGGCGGTCATCGACTCCGGCATCGACAAGGATCACCCGCACTTCGCCGGGGGCACCCTTACCGATGATTCCGTGGCGCACCTGCACCGTGACTTCACCGGCCTGCTCTCGGCGGCTGGCACGGTGCCCGATGACCCATCGACGGCCCTGACCGACCCGATCGGGCACGGCACGCACGTGGCTGGCATCATCGCCGGCGCCGCTCCCACCGACCCGAGCAAGGTTCTCATCGCGGCGAACCAGCCCACCAGCGGCGACCTGCCGTCCTGGGTCAGCCGGACCCTCGACCCCGGGCGGACCCTGAGCGGGATGGCGCCAAAGGCTCACCTGGTCAGCCTTAAGGTGCTCGACGCCAACGGCATCACGGCCAGCAGCGTGGTCATCGCCGCGCTCGCCCAGGTCCGGACGTTCAACTCGGACGGCCGCCAGCTGCTCGTCCACGGGGTAAACCTGTCCATCGGCTGCGAGTGGTATCCCGACGAGTTCGCCGCCGGGCAGAGCCCGCTGTGCCGCGAGCTGAACCTGCTCGTCGGGACCGGGGTGGTGGCGGTGGTCTCGGCCGGCAACGATGGGGCGGGCGGGACGATCACCGGCGGCAGCTCCGACGTGCACGGCCGGCTGTCAACCATCACCGACCCGGGCAACTCGCTGCACGCGATCACCGTCGGCTCGACGCACCGCTACATGCCGCACACCTACGGCGTGACCTACACCTCGTCCAAGGGCCCGACGCTGGACGGGCGGCTGAAGCCGGACCTGATCGCGCCGGGTGAGCGCATCACGTCGGCGGCCACCGGCGCGCTCATCGAGGGCGTCACCCCGCTGCAGAGCACAGAGGAGGGCATCGCCCGCTACATCGAGGACAGCGGCACCTCGATGGCCGCGCCGCACGTGTCCGGAGCGATCGCCGCCTTCCTGTCGGTGCGGGACGAGTACATCGGCCAGCCCGACGAGGTCAAGCAGCTGTTCATGAACAACGCCACGACGCTGGGCCGCCACGAGTTCTTCCAGGGCGCCGGGCTGGTCAACCTGATGCGCGTGCTGTCCAACGTCTGATCACACACCACCGGGGAGGGCGATATGACTGATATTGCGGGGCTGACCTACTACGAGCTGGACTTCAACGCCGACGGCACGCTGAGCTCCGACGGCGGGCTCCCGGCGGCCGTGCAGGCAGGCGGCATCCAGGACGTGTACGTGCTGTCGCACGGCTGGAACAACGGCGTCGACTCGGCCCGCAACCTGTACCAGGCGATGTTCACGCTGCTGGCCGGGATGATCCCGGACAAGCTGGGCTCGAGCTGCGCGGTCGGCATCATCTGGCCGTCGCTGCTGTTCCCCAACGACGACCCGGCCACGGCTCAGCCGATCCCGTCCACGGGCCAGCAGATAGCCGCCGCCATCGCGCCGGCGTTCCCGGCGCAGCAGCAGAACGTCGCTACGCTCGGCCAGCTACTGGACCAGCGGCCGCAGGACCCGGCCGCGCTGGAGCAGTTCCACACGCTGGCGTCCGGCCTGGTCACTACTCCCACGCTCGCGCCTGAGGACGCCGGTCAGGCGGCCGCCATCACCGGCGACACCGCGGCCGTATTCGGCAACGCCGCCGCCATGTCGAAGACGCCCGGCTCCAGCGCGCAGGGCCTGCCGAACCCGTTCAGCGGCCTGTGGAACGGCGCCGAAGAGGTGCTGCGCAGCATGTCCTACTACGAGATGAAGAACCGGGCCGGCGTCATCGGGCAAAGCGGCCTCGGGCCGATGCTGGGGAAACTCGCCGCGGCCGACCCCGGGATCCGCGTCCACCTGATGGGGCACAGCTTCGGCGCCCGGCTCATCTCCTACTCGCTGTCGGGCCTGCCGCCGGCGGCGACCGGCGCGAACAGCCCGGTCAAGACCCTGCATCTGATCCAGGGCGCGTTCTCCCACTTCGCGTTCGCAGCCCCGGTGCCCGACCCGCTGGTCCTCGGCCCGGGCGCGCTGTCGGGCTTCATCCACAACGTCAACGGCCCACTGCTGTGCACGTTCAGCGCCGCCGACCGGGCCGTGGGCTGGTGGTACCCAGCCGCCAGCATGCTGGCCCACCAGGACACCGAAGCCGCCGCCGACCTCACCTACCAGTGGGGAGGCATGGGCCACGACGGCTACCAGCAGCCGCCACCGGGCGGGATCCAGATCCCGCTCGCGGCGCAGGGAACTGAGTACGGCTTCCAGCCGGGCCTGTTCTACCTGCTCGACTCCAACGCCGTCATCAAGGCCGATCAGTCGCAGTTCAGCGGAGCCCACAGCGATATCCGGCATCCGGAAGTGGTCTGGCCGGTGGTCGACGCCTCACGCTGACACCGCCGGCGCCAAGAAGTCGGGCCCGGCGCCCCCACATCCGCCGGTCCGGAGGCCTGAAGCAGTTTCCGCGTATCTCATTCACCACATCGGTCCGGCTCAGGAGGGCGTCATGCTGAGTTCAGGGATCATTGATCTAGCCATCGGGCTGGCCTTTATCTTCGGCGTTGCCGCCGCCCTTGCCGCTGTGGCCACCGAGTTGATCTCACGCTTCCTCGGGCTGCGCGGGACATACCTGCTCGGTGGCCTTCGTCAGCTCCTTGACACCGAGCAGGTCAGGACGGACCTGACCAGAGCAGAGAAGGACTACGACGCCTGGAAGAACATCGTGACTGGGACCTCCACCGAAGAGAAGCCGCAGTCTGCAACCGGTGCGGTGCTCGGCAGCCCGATCCTGCG
Organism: uncultured Actinomycetes bacterium; assembly: GCA_963757545.1. Classification (GTDB taxonomy): domain Bacteria; phylum Actinomycetota; class Actinomycetes; order Streptosporangiales; family Streptosporangiaceae; genus RYN-230. The sequence goes on from CAVWSA010000029.1 coordinate 304,541, forward strand.
CAGCCAGGGAATGGTCGGCGGCATCACCAGCCGGATGTGCGGAACCAGGCTGCCGCAAGCGGGTGTGCTGGGATTCTTGTCCGCCCGGCTGGAGTGACGGCGGCCGGCCAATGATCAAGCGTCAACGAGCGGTGGATGACTCAACCACCTTGCTGACATCAACGCTTATCCAACAGATTCGGGAGGTATCAATTTGGGAGATCGGTCCTCCTAATTGGCGAGGCTAGCTACGCTCCGGTGGGGTCCAGCTGCACACCGGGGCTCGGCAGAGCAGGTAGTCGCCTTCTCCACCGGCGCTGGAGAGGGTTCATGGCCATAGACGCGCTCGTACAGCTACAGGGATTGAATTGCTGGGGTCTGTGTCTGCCTGATCACAGTCGGCGTGCCTGCGTGATCCCGGGGCGCGGTGGTTCTATGCCGGGATGTATGAGATATCCCGATGGTGGTGGCCTGTCCGCTGCGGGGAGGGCGCGGCGTGAGCGGGTGCGGCTGGCGGCCGTGGCGATGTACGAGCAGGACATGAAGCCGGTGCAGGTGGCGCATGAGCTGCGGGTGAGCACGAAATCTGCGTATCAGTGGCGGCGGCGCTGGCGGGCCGGGGGCACCGCGGCGCTGGCGTCCAGGGGCGCGGGCGGGGCGGTGTGCCGGCTATCTGCGGCGCAGCTGGCCCGGCTGCGTGCCGCGCTGGATCAGGGCCCGGCCGCCTGGGGGTGGGCCGAAGACCAGCGGTGGACGCTGGAACGGGTCACCACGCTGATCGGGCGGCTCTTTCATGTCCGCTACACGCTGCGCGGCACGTCCTATCTGCTGCACCGGATCGGGTTCACCCCGCAGGTCCCCGTCCACCGCGCCGCCGAACGCGACGAGAAAGCGATCGCCACCTGGCGGGACGTGACCTGGGTCAAGCTTCGAGGCTAGCGGCGGCGACCGGGGCGTACCTCTGCTTCGAGGACGAGGCCGGGCAGACGCTGCGGCCACCCAAAGCCCGCACCTGGGCCCGCCGCGGCCGCACCCCCGTGGCCATGGTGTCCGGAAAAGGATCCGGGCGGGTCTCCGCGGCAGGCATGGTCTGCCTCAGGCCCGGCAGCCGGGGCCGGTTCTTCTACCGGATCCGCATCCACCGCGGCCGCAAAGGCGAACGCCGCAGCATGTCCGAAGCGGACTACGCGAGCCTGGTCACCGCCGCGCATAATCAGCTCCAAGCCCCGGTCATCCTCGTCTGGGACAACCTGAACACCCACCTCAGCACCGTGATGCGCACCTTCACCGGCGCGCACCCGGACTGGCTGACCGTCGTGCAGCTCCCGGCTTATGCCCCTGACCTCAACCCGGTCGAGGGCGCCTGGGCGAACATGAAAAACAGCCTCGGCAATCTCGGAGGCTGCAGCACCCCGGACCAGCTGGCCGCCATCGTGAAGAACCGGCTCAAGCGTATCCAGTACCGGCCCGCGCTGATCGACGGCTTCCTACGCCAGACCAGACTCAGCCTCGAACCCGAACCACCGTGATCGCAGACCCTGGCCATTCAGACTCTGTAGCGCCCCCAGGACGTGCTGCCGCGGCCGGGAGCGACGTCGGCATGCACCTGGAGAGAGGCGATGATAGATGGGCGAAACACAGCAGGTCCCGCCCGCGGTCGGCGAAATAGACTCTGAAACGGTCACATTTAGAAAGCCGCTCAGCCGGGAAGACATCAAAGGTGTAGTCCGTGATCAGCTGAGTGGAGTTGCTTGGGCACCGTTCTTCGGGGAAAGGGCCGTAACCCGCAAGTTCGGGCATATGTGGGTTGTCCGCCTCGCCGCGGATAGCGCGGGCGGGCCATGGATCTATGCAGACTCACGAGGCAGAGTCCGCCATGTGGACTTCACGAGTCCCGCCCAACGGCTCTTGCGGATCCTTGCCTTCGTTGTGCTCCTTATCGGATTGGCACTTCTCGTGTCGCGCTCCTATCCGAAACGATGGTGCGGTACCGAGCTTACTGCCTCCGGAGCTACTAAGAATATCTGTCGCGACCCCGAGGTCACCGACCCAGCTATCGTCGCACTCGGCGTAGTGATCCTCGCCACGTTGGGTATCTTCTACACCGAAATCTCTGGGTTCGGCCCAATGCCGGTGAGATAAGCCGTTCGTGCAGGTGCCCGGGCCATCCGTGGATCATCCTGCTCTGTGTGGATCGGTGTGTCGCGTTTTGATCACGGCGGCGTGTCGCCGCGCAGACGCAATACCCAACAATCCTTGAGTTCCCGGGGTGGCTTCTGTCCCGTACCGGCCCTAGACCTGGGTGTTCCTGCGTTACCGCTGGCAAGTTCTGTGGTTGAGCGTACTTCATGTTTCCTGAGGGTCTATCGTCACACCTGTTGTTCTTTCGGGTCACATGAAACCAGGTGGTGCGGGTGGCGCTTGCGGTCGTTCACGATCTGCGCGAGGCACGGGCCCCGGCCGGGCCTGACGAGCTCGCCGCGTTCGAGACCGACACGCTGGCCGGGCTTGTCCTGGCGCGGGCCGCCGCAGGCCTGGCCGACAGCACCATCGCCGGCGAGGTGATCCACCTGGAGCAGGTCAGGGCGTGGCTTGGCCGGCCGCTGTGGACGATGCAGCCCGCCGACGCAGACGCCTACTTCGGGCAGGTGCTGCGCGGCGCGGCCAGGGGCACCAGGCTGGCCCGGGCGCAGGCGCTGAAGACCTATTTCCTGTTCCTGGAACTGCGGCACAAAGTCGAGATCCACCAGATGACAGGACACGTCGTGGCGTGCCCGGTCGATGAGGTGAACCGGCCGCGGGGCAGCCGGGACGCCGCGCTGCGGATCCCGCCTGGCGAGGCCCAGGTCGGGATGCTGTTCGCCGGCTGGCGTGGCGAGCTCACCGAATGCCGCAAGTTCGCCCCGGCCGCCCGGAACTACGCGGCCGCGAAGCTGATGGCCGAGGTGGGGCTGCGGGTAAACGAGGCGTGCCAGCTGGACCTGGACGACGTCAAGTGGGACCTGGGCCGGTTCGGGAAGATCCACGTCCGGATGGGCAAGGGCGCCCGCGGGTCCGGCCCCCGCGAGCGGATGGTCCCGCTCATCAACAACGCGCGGGCGACCCTGGAGTGGTTCGTGCAGGACGTGTGGGGGCACTTCGACGACGACCACACGCGGCCAGGGGCACCGCTGCTGCCCTCAGAGCGCAGGAATCCCGACGGGACCTGCGCCCGGGTCGGCGGCGAGGCGCTGCGGGCCGCGCTCGCCGGGGCCGCCGCGGCTCACCTGCCGGACTGGCGGGGACGCCTCACCCCGCACCTCCTTCGGCACTACTGCGCCAGCCAGCTGTATGCGAACGGGATGGACCTCGCCGCGATCCAGGAAGTACTCGGCCACTCCTGGGTCGTCACCACCATGAATTACATCCACGTCCACCGCACCCATGTCGAGGACGCCTGGATCTCCGGCCAGCAGCGCGCCGCCGGGAAGCTGAGCGGGCTGCTGCCGTGACCGCCGGCCTCCCGGCAGCCGGGCAGTGCGCGATGCCGGCGGCCGCGCTGCGGGCTGGCGCGGCCGGCCTGTACTGCGCCGAAGCCGGGGCCGGGCTGCTGACCTCACCTGCGGAGAAAGGGCGAACGATGAAGTGGAACCTGCGGCTGGCCGCCGCCCACCGCGGCATCTGGACGGCCAGCGAGATGCAGCGGATGCTCGCCGCCCGCGGCCTGTCCGTCAGCGCCGGGAAGATGTCCGGCCTGTGGTCAGGCAGCCCCGCTAGCGTCAAGCTCGGCGAGCTCGACGTCATCTGCGCCGTCCTGGGCTGCGGAATCGAGGAACTGCTGCTGCCCGAGCCCGGCAAGGTCGCCGGGCCCGCCGGCGAGGAGCAGCCCCAGCAGGCCGCGGCCCCGGCGGCCGGCGGGACCGCGGTCACGCCCAGGCGCCGCGACGGCCGGTCCCTGCCGCCGCCGCCCTGAGGTGGGCAGGTCCAGGAACCCGGCCCGTGACCGGCCCCGCAGCTGCACCGACTGCCTGGCCTGGGGAGTGATGGAGCAGATACGGTGCCGGGCCTGCCGCTCGTTCCGCGACGGCAACCGGGACGAGCGCGAGTGCACCGGGTGCGGCCGGGCGCTGCGGGTGAAGAACGGGTACTGCCGGCTGTGCTGGGTCCAGCTGTCCGGCGGCCGTGCCTGGGAAGGGACCGCGCCCCCGGCGGTGGCCGCCCTGGTCGCGGCCGGCCTGAAGGCCGGCCATCACCAGCTGTTCTTCGACCGGATGGCACCGCGCACGGGAGCCGCGCCGCGCCGCCCGCGCAGGGCCCTGCCCCCGCAAGCCGGCTGGGTTCAGCCGCAACTGCCGTGGCCGCATGCCCGGCCGGGCCGGCGCCGCCGGCCAGCCCGTCCCTGGCCGCCGCGATCTGCGTCGCCGACCACCTCGCCGGGGCCCGCGGGTGGTCCGGCGAGATCCGGCGCCGGGTCCGCCAGGGACTGTCCATCACGCTGGACGGCCACCACGAAGGCCAGGGCGTCGCGTGGTCGAGGGCACTGCCCGCGCTGAGGGCACGGCACCTGTGCGCCGGGCACGTCGCCGAGGTCCTGCGTCAGGCGGGCATGCTGGACGACGACCGGCGCCCCGCCTTCGACGCCTGGCTGGACCGCAAGCTCGACGGCGTGGCCGGCGGGATCCGCCGCGACGCCGAGCGCTGGCTGCGCACCCTCAAAGACGGCGGCCCCCGCAGCCGTCCCAGAAGCATCGCCACCGTCCACAGTCACCTGGACAAGGCGCTGCCCGCGCTGCTGGACTGGTCGGCGCGCTATCACCACCTCCGGGAGGTCACCCGCGACGACATCCAGGACTGCGTGCGCGGCCTGCACGGACCGCAGCGCCATAACGCCCTGGTGGCCCTCCGCTCGCTGTTCAGGTTCTGCCTCTCGGCCGGCGTGGTCTTCCGCAACCCCGCCCGCGGCATCAAGGTCGGCCGCCGGCCATCCGCCACCGTGCTGCAGCCGCTGGGCCAGGAAGACATCGCCGCCGCCGTCGCCGCCGCCGTCACGCCGGCCGCCCGGCTCATCCTGGCCCTGGCCGGCGTTCACGCCGCCCGCAGCAGCGCCATCTGCGCCCTCCGCCTCGCCGACGCCGACCCAGGCAGCGGCCGCCTGCTCCTGGGCGCGGCCCCGTCCCCTGGACGACCTGACCGCGCGCCTGCTCCGCGCCTGGCTCGAGGCCCGCCGCGCTAGATGGCCGGGAACCGCCAACCCGCACCTGCTCATCAACACCCAGACTGCCCTGGGCACCGGGCCGGCCAGCAGAACCTGGGTCAACTCCGCCCTGCGCGGCCACGCCGCGACCATCGAGGCCCTGCGCGTCGACCGCCAGCTCGAGGAAGCCCTCGCTACCGGAGCCGACCCCCTGCACCTGGCAATCACCTTCGACCTCGACCCCGCCACCGCCATCCGCTACGCATCCAGCGCCCGGCAGCTGCTCCAGACCGCAGCCGGGCAGCAGGACCCCGCCCGGTCCCCCGCGAACCCAAGGACCAGAACCGCTCAAGAAGACTGAAGACCCCTCAGTTCTCGCCGACAGACCTTCAGTCCGGCTGAACCCCGGGCAAAGCGAAGCCCCTGGTAGATGAAGCGATCACCACAACCCTTCGCCTGCCCAGGGGCCTCGATGCTTTTCTACCGTGCCGCGCTGCCGTTGTCCCGCGCAACCCTCACCTACGTCACTGGCGTGATCCGCCGTCACCGCAGGCAGAACGGCTCGTGCTGGCGCAAGCTCAGCCCGGGGCGCCAGGCCCTGCTCGTGCTCGCCTACCTGCGAAAAGGGGAGACGTTCGCCGATCTGGCAGCCGGGTTCGGGCTGAGCACCGCGACCGCCTGGCGGTATGTGAGCGAGGCCGTTCGCCTGCTCGCCGGCCGCGCGCCCCGGCTGCGCAGCGCGCTGCGGGCGGCCAGGAATGACGGGCATGCCTACGTGGTCATCGACGGGACGCTCATCCCCGTGGACCGTCTCGCCGCCGACCGGCCGTTCTACTCGGGCAAGCACAAGAAGCACGGGATGAACCTCCAGGTCATCGCCAGCCCAGACGGGAAGATCTTGTGGGTATCTGGCCCGCTGCCTGGCAGTGCCCACGACCTGACCGCAGCCCGCATCTGGGGCGTCCTGCGGGAGCTGGCCGCCGCCGGATTAACCGTGCTGGCTGACAAGGGCTACACAGGCGCCGGCGCCCCGGTGATTACTCCCTACCGGGGGCGGAATAAGCCAGCCTCGCAAAAGGACGCCAACCGCGCCCACGCCAGGCTCCGCGCTCCTGGTGAGCGAGCCAACGCCCAGCTCAAGGCACTGTTGCGTTGGGCGATCCCTGTGCGGCGTCGGATCGTGAGCTGGGTGCTGCGGGTTCAGATGGTCAGCGCAAGGTCGTCGAAAGTTCTCCGGAGCCTGTGGTGACCGGTTACGTCGGTAGCGATGTCGTAGTGGCCGCGGCGCACATTCTGGACGAAGGCGTGCCCGGCTGCCAGGATCCGTGCTGACCGCTGCCGTTTGAGTCCGCGCATCGGCCGGAGCCGGGCCTTCAGCCGCCCGTGATCTGCCTCAATCGGATTGTTCGCGTACTGCTCGACGGTGTGCAGCGCCGAGGGGATCAGTTCATCGAGAACCCGCGGATAGACCGGGGCGCGATCGGTGATGACCTCAGCCGGGCTCACGCCGGCGCGCAGTGCCTGGGTAAAGAACCGCCGTGCAGCCGCCAGGTCGCGCCTCGCCGACAGCAAGACGTCGATGATCTGGCCATGCTGATCGACCGCCCGATAGAGATAGGTCCACTGGCCGGCGACCTTCAGGTAAGTCTCATCGACGAACCAGCGGTCACCGGGAGTGTGGCGACCCGGCCTCGCCGCCTCGACGAACTCGGGGGTGAAGCGCCTGACCCACCGGTAGATGGTGACGTGATCGACGGTGATGCCGCGCTCGGCCAGCAACTCCTCGACATCTCGGTAGGACAGGCCGTAGCGCAGGTACCAGCGGACCGCGATCGAGATCACCTCGCGCGGAAACCGGAAGCCAGCGAAGACTGAAACCGAGCCCGATGATGTCACTTCACCAGTCTCTCGCCCTCCGCGATCAGCCAACGCAACAGTGCCCATGCGAGATAGGTTCGAGAAACCGCAGGTCAGCGGTCTGATCTCAGCCCTTCAGGAGCTGCCGGGCCATGACCACGCGCTGAATCTGGTTGGTGCCCTCGTAGATCTGGGTGATCTTCGCGTCGCGCATCATCCGCTCGACCGGGTAGTCCTTGACGTACCCGTAGCCGCCGAGCAACTGGACCGCGTCGGTGGTCACCTCCATGGCCACGTCCGAGGCGAAGCACTTGCAGGCCGAGGAGAAGAACGTCAGGTCCGCGCTCCGGTACCCGGCCATGGCCCGGTCGGACTTGGCCGCCGCCGCATAGGTGAGCTGCCGGGCCGCCGCAACCTTCATAGCCATATCGGCCAGCATGAACTGGACGCCCTGGAATTCCGCGATGGCCTGGCCGAACTGGTGGCGCTGCTGGACATAGCCGGCCGCATAGTCGAGGGCGCCCTGGGCGATGCCGATCGCCTGCGCGGCGACGGTGACCCGGGTGTGGTCCAGGGTGGCCAGCGCGGTCTTGAAGCCGGTGCCCTCGGCGCCGATGATCCGGTCCGCCGGAATCGCGCAGTCGTCGAAGTACAGCTCCCGGGTCGGTGACCCCTTGATGCCGAGCTTGTGCTCCGGGGCGCCAAAGGAGAATCCCGGGTCGTCCTTGTCCACCACGAACGCGGAGATGCCGTTGGCGCCGGCCTCCGGGTCGGTCACCGCCATCACGGTGTAGAACTGCGACACCCCGGCATTCGTGATCCACCGCTTGACCCCGTTCAGCACGTAGCTGTCACCGTTACGCACGGCGCGGGTGGTCATGGCCGCGGCGTCGGAGCCGGCCTCAGGCTCGGACAGCGCATAGGAGAACATCGCCTCGCCGCGGGCCACCGGGGGCAGGAACCGCTGCTTGAGCTCCTCCGAGCCGGCCAGCAGCAGCGGCACGGTGCCCAGCTTGTTCACCGCCGGGATCAGCGAGGACGCCGCGCAGGCCCGGGCCACCTCCTCGATCACGATGGCGGTGGCGATGGCGTCCGCGCCCGGGCCGCCGTAGGCTTCCGGGATGTGCACCGCGGCGAAGTCCGCCTTGGCCAGCGCCTCGAACACATCCCAGGGGAACTCCCCGGACTCGTCCACCTCGGCCGCCCGCGGCGCGATCTTGTCATCGGCCAGCTCGCGGACCGACTCGCGGAGCGCCTCGTGCTCCTCCGGCAGCGCGAAGGCAGGGAAGTCAGAGATCATTACTCGATAGTAGGGGTGGCACCGGAGCGGCCAGAGCCGAAGGCCCGGATCAGCCCGCGCCGGGCTCTCCCGCGCCGCCAAGCCGGTCCCGCAGCGCCGCCCCCTTGGCCTCGGCCGCCTGCCGCAGGCCCTGCTGGAACACGGCCATCCGGTCACGCAGCGCCGGGTCGCCGGCGCCCAGGATGCGCACCGCGAGCAGGCCCGCGTTCCGCGCCGCGCCGACCGCCACGGTAGCCACCGGGACCCCGGCCGGCATCTGCACGATAGAAAGCAGCGAATCGAGCCCGTCCAGGTGCTTCAGCGGCACCGGGACCCCGATGACCGGCAGCGGGGTCACCGCGGCCAGCATGCCGGGCAGGTGCGCCGCCCCGCCTGCCCCCGCGATGATCACCCGCAGGCCGCGGCCGGCCGCCGCCGTGCCGTAGCTGATCATCTCGTGCGGCATCCGGTGCGCGGACACCACATCCGCCTCGTACGGCACGCCGAACTCGTCCAGCGCGGCGGCCGCCGCCTCCATCACCGGCCAGTCCGAGTCGCTGCCCATCACCACCCCGACCAGGGGCGCTCTGTTGGCCTTGCGCCTCCGGGGGGCTTGGACCCGCCTCCTTCCCTCCTCGCTCGTTCCTCGCTCGTCAGTCCAGTCGGCGGCGCCCCCCTTTGGCGCGCCTCCCTTTGGCACGTTCACTCCCCCGACTCCTTACCCGTCGCCAGGTAGCTGGCCGCGCGCAGCGCCCGGTCTCGCAGCGCGCGGAGGTTCTCCTGGCCGGCCCCGCTGCCGGTCACCGTGACGTGGCCGATCTTCCGGCCGGGCCGGACCGCCTTGCCGTAGATGTGCACCTTCACCCCGGGATCGCCCGCCATCACATGGATGTACCGGGAGTACAGGTCCGGGTCCTGACCGCCGAACACGTTGACCATCACAGTCTGCCCGGCGGCTGGCTGCGGCGCGCCGAGCGGCAGGTCGAGCACGGCCCGGAGGTGCTGCTCGAACTGCGAGGTACGGGCCCCCTCGATGGTCCAGTGCCCGCTGTTGTGCGGCCGCATGGCCAGCTCGTTGACCAGCAGGCCCAGGCCGGTGTCGAACAGCTCCACGGCCAGCAGCCCGGTCACCCCCAGCGCGTCGGCGATCTGCAGGGCGAGCCGCTGCGCGTCCTCGGCCACGGCGGCGGACACCCCGGGGGCGGGCGCCAGCACCTCGTGGCAGACCCCGTCCCGCTGCACGGTCTGCACCACCGGGTAGGCCGCGCCCTGCCGGTGCGGCGACCGGGCCACCAGCGCGGCCAGCTCGCAGCGGAACGGCACGTACTCCTCGGCCAGCAGCGCGATGCCGTGCGCCAGCACCTCCCCGGCGGCAAGAGCGTCGTCGCATACCCACACGCCACGGCCGTCGTAACCGCCGCTGACCGCCTTGAGCACGACCGGCCAGCCGGCCTCCCGGGCGAACTGGGCGACATCGGTCACGTCCGTCACCGCGGCGAACCGGGGGCAGGGCACGCCGAGCCGGGTCAGCTCCTGGCGCATGGCCAGCTTGTCCTGGGTGTAGCGGAGCGCGGCGCCGCCCGGGGCCAGCGGCACCCCGGCCGCCTCCAGCGCGGCCAGGTGCTCCCCCGGCACGTGCTCGTGATCGAATGTGACCACGTCGCAGCCGGCCGCGAACTCGAGCAGCTCGTCCAGGTTGTGATAGTCACCCAGCCGCACGTCCGGGCAGACCTGGGCGGCGCTGTCCGCGGCAGTATCGGCCAGCACCCGGAACCGGATCCCGAGCGGGATGGACGCCTGGTACGTCATCCGGGCCAGCTGCCCGGCACCGACCATGCCCACGACGGGGAAGGGGGACCTGGCGTCCTGATCATCGCTCACCCGCCGTAGCCTACGAGGCAGCAGCCCCGCCCGCACGCGCCGCCAACCAGGACCCGGACGCCGGCCACGCTCCGAAACAGTGCTTGTCTCTACGGCACGGCCACGGGATATTTAACGCACTGGAAACAATTCCCGATCATCGCACGATTTATCATCAGCGCGTCCACCTGGGATGTCGGCCCGGTCGCGGGTGACCGACAGGTACGAGGCCGTTAGGAGCACGCCGATGTCGGCACCTGAGCAGCAGCAGAGCCCACTCCTCGAGGCCGAGCCACCGCCTGGCGTCATCATCCGCGAGGGTGAGTACGGCACCAAAGTCGTGGCGGTCGAGCCCGGCGGCGCCGAGTTCATCCCGCTGAACGAGCGGCACGGCAAGCCATTGCAGCTGTTCTGGACCTGGACCTCGCCCAACTTCGAGTTCGCCACCGTCTTCGTCGGCGTGATCGGGGTGGCGTTCTTCGGGCTGAACTTCTGGCAGGCGCTGCTGGCCATCGTGATCGGCACCGGGCTCGGCTCGGTCACCCAGGGCCTGCTCGGTGCGGAGGGCCCGTCGCACGGCGTGCCGCAGATGGTGATCTCCCGGCTCGGCTTCGGCTACTGGGGGAACGTCCTGCCCGCCGGGCTGAACGCGATCACCGCGGGCATCGGCTGGTTCGCGGTGAACAGCGTCAGCGGCACTTTCGCGCTGAACACGCTGACCCACCTGCCCAAGTGGCTGTGCCTGGTGATCATCGTGGCGGCGCAGATCGTGATCGCGTTCTTCGGGCACAACCTGGTGCACGCGTTCGAGCGGTACGCGTTCCCGCTGCTGGCTCTCATCTTCCTGGTCGCCACGATCTGGATCTTCACCAAGTCCAGCCCGGGCGCGCCGTCGCACGGCGGCGGGATCGGCGGCTTCCTGCTCACCCTGGGCGCGGCGTTCGGCTACGCGGTCGGCTGGAACCCGTACGCGTCGGACTACACCCGCTACTTCAAGCCGGACACCAGCAAGCTGGCCATCGCCTGGTGGTCCGGCCTGGGCGTGTTCGTGTCCTGCGTGCTGCTCGAAGCGGCCGGGGCCGCGTCGGCCACGGTGACCGGCATCGGCGCGATCAACGGCAACCCGACCGGGGCGTTCACCGGGCACCTGCCCACCGCGCTGGCCGACCTCACCCTGCTGGCCATCGCGGTCGGCGCGGTCGCTGCCAACGTGCTGAACATCTACTCCGGCGCGCTGTCCTTCACCGCGCTGGGCATCCGGCTGCCGCTGGCGCTGCGCCGGGCCATCGTGGCCGTGGTGTTCGGCGTGATCGGGTTCATCGTCGCGCTCACCGGGCTGCACGACGCGGGCACCAAGTACGAGAACTTCCTGCTGGTCATCGCGTACTGGATCGCGCCGTGGCTGGCCGTGATGTTCTGCGACCAGTTCCTGCACCGCGGCCAGGATCCGCGCCAGCTGGAGCGGCTGCTGTTCGACAAGAGCTACACCAACTGGGCCGGGCCGGTGTCCATGCTGATCGGCGTGGTCGTCTCCATCTGGCTGTTCTCCAACCAGACCGAGTACGTCGGGGTGGTCCCGAAGCACGTCCCGTCGGTCGGCGACCTGACCTTCGAAGCCGGCTTCGTCATCACCGCGCTCATCTACCTGGCCTGGCACGCGATCGCCGGCAGCCAGCGCCACGCCGCCCTCGCCCGCGCCAGCTGACCTGCGCCGGCGAGGCGGGACCCGCCGCAGGCGGGCTCCCGCCGAGCCGGCGTTCGGCGCGAAGCGGCGATCGGGGGGCTCCGGGGGGTCGTCCCCCCGGGCTAACACTACGCGGGGCCGCTGACCACCGGCGGTTCCTCCGGGCCGCGCACCCCGCGGGGCAGGAACACGGCGAACACCGCGGGCCGCGGCCGGACCAGCACCACGTTGGCGCCGTCCGCGGTGGCCACGTCGCGGGCCAGTGCCAGGCCCAGGCCGGTGCCGCCCGGTGTGCCGCTGACGTTGCGCTCGAAGATGCGCGGCACCAGTTCGTGCGGCACGCCCCTGCCCTCGTCGCGCACCTCTACCACCACCGACTTGGGCGTGCGTGAGGTCCGGATGGTGACCGTGCCCGCCCCGTGCACCAGCGCGTTGTCCAGCAGGGTGGCGATGACCTGGCCCAGCGCCCCCGGGGTGATGTAGGCGGACAGCCCTTTCTCGCCGGCCACCTCGAGCTTGCGGTTAGCCCGGCGGAACGCCGGATCCCACTCGATGACCTGCTGTGCGATCACGTCGTCGATGGCGATCAGCGAGGGCACCCCGCGGCTGGCCCGCCGGGTCCGGCCGAGCAGCTGGCTGACCACGTCGGCCAGCCGCTCGGTCTGGGCCAGCGCCGCCGCGCCTTCCTCCCGGACCACTTCGGAGTCCCCGGCGGCGGCGATCATCTCTTCCAGCCGCATGGACAGCGCGGTCAGCGGGGTACGCAGCTGATGCGAGGCGTCCGCGGCGAAGTCCCGCTCCGCGGACAGCAGGTCGGTGATCCGCCGCGCCGAGCCGTCCAGCCCCTCGGCCAGCCGGTCCAGCTCGGGCACGCCGTACCGGCGGCCCAGCGGGCGCGCGTCACCCAGGCCGAGCCGGTCGGCCGCGCTGGCCAGCTCTTCCAGCGGCCGGGTCAGCCGCCGGGCCTGCAGCATGGCCAGCGCCACCGCCACCACCAGCGCGGCCAGCGCGAGCCCGCCGATCAGCGCGAGCGCACCGGTCAGCCGCCCGTACTCGACCGAGTCGTCGGCGGCCACGGTGACCTTGAAGTCCCGGGTCTCCGCCAGCTTGACGATCGCGCCCTGGCCCGGCGTATCGCCGCTGGTGAACTCGGGCAGCCCGTCCTGCCGGATGCTGATGTACCGGTCGGGCAGCGAAATGGCCGCCGCCGCTTCCGCGACGTCAGCCGGCAGGCCCGCGTTGACCCGGTCCTGCAGTGTCTTGGCCACCGTGGTCGCGTCCCGCTTGACCTGCTGTTCGGCCGCGCTGATCTGCAGCCGGCTGAGCACGAAGGCGAGCGGGATACCCAGCAGCAGGACAGCCGTGACCGCCACCACCAGGGTGGAAACCAGCAGGCGGCGGCGCATGACTCAGCGTCCCGGCCCGGCCTGGGCCTGGGCAGGCCTGGCAGGCACCAGGAAGCGGTCAGTCACCCCGCTCGAAGCGGAAACCCACGCCACGCACCGTGGTGATGTACCGCGGGTTGTGCGCGTCGTCGCCCAGCTTGCGGCGCAGCCACGAGATGTGCATGTCCAGCGTCTTGGTGGATCCCCACCATTTGCTGTCCCACACCTCGCGCATGATCTGTTCACGGGTGACCACCTTCCCCGCGTCACTCACCAGCACGCTCAGCAGGTCAAACTCTTTTGTGGTGAGCTCGAGTTCGGTGTCCCCGATCCAGGCCCGCCGGGCGTCGGCATCGACCCGCACGCCCTGCACCACGCTGGTCTCCGGGGTGCCCCGGCGGAGCAGCGCGCGGACCCGGGCCAGCAGTTCGGCCAGCCGGAACGGCTTGGTCACATAGTCGTCGGCGCCGGCGTCCAGGCCGATCACCGTGTTGACCTCGTCCGCCCGCGCGGTGAGGATCAGCACCGGCACGGTCTGCCCGTCGGACCGCAGCCGCAGGCACACCTCCAGCCCGTCCAGCCGGGGCAGCCCGATATCCAGCACGATCAGGTCGATGCCGCCGGCCTGCGCGGCCTCCAGCGTCCCCGGCCCATCTGCCGAGACATCGACGTCGTAACCCTCGCGGCGCAGCGCCCGGGCCAGTGGCTCCGAGATTGACGAGTCATCCTCAGCGAGCAGCACACAGGTCATGCACTGATGGTATTGCTACCAGCGACTACTTCCATGCGCTCCGTCCAGGAACATCTGCGCGCGCGCCGCGGGCCGGCCAGCCGGGCCGTCACGCAGGCCGGTCAGACCGGGGTGATCCCATGCCGGCGGCGGGAAAACGCGCGATCCTTCCGCGAAGCGGCGGCAAACCGGCGGATCAGCTCGCCGCGCAGTTCGGCGGGCTGCACCACGTCGTCCACGACCAGCTCGCTGGCCAGCCGGAGCACGTCGATGTCCGCGTCGTACTCGGCCCGGAGCCGGGCGGTCTCCTGCTCCCGGGCGGCCGGGTCGGCGATGGCGGCCAGCTTGTTGTAGTAGACCGCGTTGACCGCCGCCTCGGCCCCCATCACCGCGATCTTCGCGGTGGGCAGGGCCAGCGTGGCGTCCGGCTCGAACCCCGGGCCGGCCATCGCGTACAGCCCGGCGCCGTAGGCCTTGCGCACCACCACGCAGATCTTCGGCACGGTGGCCTCGGCCACCGCGCTGATCATCTTGGCCCCGTGCCGGATGATGCCCTGCTTCTCCACCGCCGTGCCGACCATGAAGCCGGGCACGTCGGCCAGGAACAGCAGCGGCACGTTGAAACGTGTCGCACAGCTGGATGAACCGGGTCGCCTTGTCCGCCGAGTCGACGAACAGCACCCCGCCCTTGAACATCGGGTTGTTGGCCACCACCCCGGTCACCTGGCCGTCCAGCCGGGCGAAGCCGATGGTCAGCTCGCGCGCCCACAGCGCGTGGATCTCGAAGAACGACCCGGCGTCCACCAGCCCGCGGACATACCGGCGCATGTCGAACGCCTGCCGCTCGCTGACCGGGACCAGCGCGGCCAGGTCGATGCCCGGCTCGGGCCCGGCGGCCGCGGCGGCGGGCGGCGGCTGCTGCCAGTTCCCGGGCAGGTAGGACAGGTAGCGGCGGACCGCGGCCAGCGCGTCCGGCTCATCGGCGGCCAGGTAGTGGCCGCAGCCGGACACGGTGCAGTGCATCCGGGCGCCGCCCATCTCCTCCAGCGTGGTCCGCTCCCGGACCACCATCTCGACCATCCGCGGGCTGCCCAGGTACATCGACGCGTTGCCGTCCACCATCGCCACGTAGTCGCAGAACGCCGGGATGTACGCGCCGCCCGCGGCGGACGGCCCGAACAGCGCGCACAGCTGCGGGATCGAGCCGGACGCGCGGACCTGGGTGTGGAAGATCTTCCCGGCGCCGCGGCGGCCGGGGAACATGTCCACCTGGTCGGTGATCCGCGCGCCCGCCGAGTCGACCAGGTAGATCATCGGCAGCCCAGCGGAATACGCCTTCTCGATGATCCGGATGATCTTCTCCACGGTGCGCGCCCCCCACGAGCCCGCCTTGACCGTGGAGTCGTTGGCCATCACCGCTACCGGCCGGCCATCGACCAGGCCGGTGCCGGTCACCACGCCATCCGCGGGCAGCCCCTCGGCGGCCACATTGGCATAACGCCCGTCCTCGGTGAATGAGCCCGCGTCGAGCAGGGCGGCGATCCGGTCCCGGGCGAACATCTTGCCCGCCGCTGCGGCCGCCGCATGGTACTTGGCCGCCCCGCCGCGCTCGACGGACGCGCGCAGCTCGGCCAGTTCCGGGTGCGCGGCCTGCGCTGGCCCGGCCGCGGGCGGCTGGCCCGCCTGCTCCTGGGCCGCCTGCTCCTGGGCGGTCACCGGGCCACCGTCCGGGTGCGCGGGCCGGCCCGCAGCACCTGGGACGGCAGCTGCCGCCCGACGATGCGTTCAGCCTCCTCGGCCGCGCCGATCATCGCGTCCAGGTCCACCCCGGTAGCGACACCCATGTCCTCCACCATGTACACCAGTTCCTCAGTGGCGATGTTCCCGGACGCGCCGGGCGCGTACGGGCAGCCGCCCAGGCCGCCCACCGACGCGTCGAAGTCGGCCACGCCGAGTTCCAGCGCGGCCAGCACGTTGGCCAGCCCGGTGCCCCGGGTGTTATGGAAGTGCAGGTTCAGCGGCACCTCCGGGTGCCGGGAGCGGAACCCGCCGACCAGCTCGGTCACCCGGCGCGGAGTGGCCATCCCGGTGGTGTCGCCGAACGAGATGGAGTCGGCCCCGTCGGCCACCGCCCGGCCGGCCATGCCGAGCACCCGGGCGGGCGGCACGTCACCCTCGTACGGGCAGCCCCACGCGGTGGCCACCACCACCTGGCAGGTCGCGCCACGGCGGTGCGCCTCGTCGATGATCACCGCGATGTCGTCCAGCGACTCGGCCGTGCCCCGGTTCACGTTCCGCCGGTTGTGCGTGTCGGAGGCCGACACCACCACCTCCACCTCGGTGAACCCGGCGTCCAGCGCGCGCCGGGCGCCGCGCAGGTTGGGCGCCAGCGCCGAGTAGCGCACCCCGGGCGCCCGGGTGATGCCATTCCATACCTGTTCCGCGTCGGCCATCTGCGGTATCGCCTCGGGCCGGACGTAGGACACCGCCTCGATCCGGGAGATCCCGGTCCCGGCCAGCGTGTTGATCAGCCCGACCTTGGCCGCGGTCGGCACCGGGTCCTCGTTCTGCAGGCCGTCCCGGGGGCCCACTTCGCGCAGCGAGATGCGCGCCGGCAGATCACTCACAGTATCTCCGCAGGTGCTCGCGCCGTCCGGCGCAACCCATGCACCGGCCACTCACACAGGCCTGACGGCCCGGGCTCGCTGGGCCGGTGCCGGACGGCGCTCACGGGACTCACTCCCCCGGCCATTGCGGGGCCCGCTTCTCGTTGAACGCGGCGATGCCCTCGCGCCGGTCCGCGGACAGCGCGGCGGTGCGCCAGGCGGCGTCCTCGATGTCCAGCGCGGCGGGCAGCCCGGCCGCCCAGCCGTTCCGCATGGCCCGCTTGGCCGCGCGCACCGCGACCGGCGAGTTGGCCGCGATGGCGCCGGCCATCTCCAGCGCGACGGCGTCCGCCGTCCCGGCCGGCACCAGCCGGTCGGCCAGGCCGATCCGCTCCGCCTCGGCCGCCTTGACCCGGCGACCGGTCAGCACCAGCTCGGCGGCCCGGCCGGCGCCCAGCCGGCGGACCGACAGCTGAGTGCCGCCGCAGCCCGGCACCAGGCCCATCGTGGTTTCCGGCAGGCCGAACTCGGCGGACTCGTCGGCCACGATGATGTCGCAGCTGAGCGCCAGCTCACAGCCACCGCCCAGGGCGAACCCGTGCACCGCGGCGACCACCGGCTGGGGCAGCCCGAGCAGCTCGCCGAACGCGGCCCGGAACACCGCCCGCTGGGCCAGCAGCTGCGCGTCGTTCATCGCGTTGCGTTCCTTGAGATCGGCCCCGACGCAGAACGCCCGGTCCCCGGTGGCGGACAGCACCACGGCACGCACATCGCCGTCAGGCTTGAGTTCGGCGCACACCTGGGCCAGCCGGACCAGCATCAGCGTGTTGAGAGCGTTAAGTACCGAAGGTCTGTCCAGGATGATTTCGGCCACCCGGCCGTGGCCGATGACGTGGCGGCGTACCTGTACCCCATCCATGAGCGAAGGCTAACCTGCCGCGGCGGTGCGGCCGCCCGGCGGCCTAGGGTTCGTCCCGGGCCAGCCGCTGCTGCTCGTCCTCGACCAGCTGGAACAGGGTGGCCTGGACCATCTCCACGTGCGGGATCTCGGTCAGCACCAGCTGGCCGTGCTCACCGGCCGACTCCACGATGAGCTGGCCGCAGCCGAGCAGCCGGTCGATCAGCCCGTGCGAGAACGACACGTCGCTGATCCGGATCAGCGGGAAGTCGCGGCCGGACCGGGACAGGATGCCGCGGCGCAGCCGGAGCCGGCGGGTGGTCAGCTCGTACGTGGTGGTCTGCCAGCGCAGCACCGGGATGGCCACGCCGATCAGCACGATGATGACGGCCAGCACGCCGGAGCCGAGGAAGGCCGGCGGCGGGACGTGGCGGCGGTAGCCGACCAGCGCGCCGACTGCGGCCAGCACGAGAACAAGCAGCAGGATCGGCCGCAGCACCGTCTTCCAGTGCGGGTGCAGCAGCAGCACGCTCCGCTCCCCTTCGGAGAGCAGATCCTCCTTGCGCATAGCGCACATGGTGGCACGGAACTGGGCAACCTGAGCACCTCGACACGGGGGCGGAAATCAGCGGACGTGCACGACATCCCCGGCGCCCACCGGGACCAGGCCATCGGCCGTCCGCAGCACCAGCCGGCCCGCGTCGTCCACGTCCCCGGCGGTGCCAGTGAGCACCGCGCCGCCGGGCAGCTCGACCCGGACCGGCCGGCCGATCGTCGCGCACCAGTGCAGGTAGTCGGCGCGCAGGCCGGCTCGGTCCGGGTCGGCCCGCCAGGCCTGGTACCGGCGGCCCAGCCCGGTCAGGATCGCGGCCAGCAGCGCGGCCCGGTCCGTGCTGGCCGCACCCTCGATGAGCAGCGACGTCGCGGTCGGCACCGGCAGCTCGGCCGGCTCAGCGTCACGTTCAGCCCGACCCCGACCACCACCGCGTCGGCATGGGCCTCGGCCAGGATCCCGGCCAGCTTCCGCTCCCCCACCAGCACGTCGTTCGGCCATTTCAGGCTGGCCGGCACGCGGGCCTGGTCCCGCACCGCGGTGGCCACCGCCACCCCGGTCAGCAGCGGCAGCCAGCCGAGCCGGGCGGGTGGCACGGCGCCGGCCGGAGCAGCACGGAGAAGATGAGCCCGGCCCGCGGTGGCGCCGACCAGGCCCGGCCCAGCCGGCCCCGCCCGGCGGTCTGCTCCTCGGCCACCAGGACGAGCCCTTCGGCCGCCCCAGCCCGGGCTTCTTCGAGCAAATCAGCGTTGGTTGACCCGGTTTGCGGCACCACCCGGACGTCCTGCCACAGCCCGCCGGCCGCTCACCAGGCTCCGGCGCAGTTCCGCGGCGTCCAGCGGCGAAAAAGATGATGTTGACTCAGGTGTTGCTGACACGGCACCTAAGTCAACATCATCAGCGCAGGCCCCGGAGGCTACTGCACCTGGCGGCGGGTGGTGGCGGCGCGGATCGCGGCCAGCACGCCGCCGCCCATCGCCGCGGCGACCAGGGCCACGCAGGTCACCGTCACCGCGTGCGCGGACAACAGCCGGAACGCCGCGTGCGTGCCGCCCGCGGGCAGCTGCCCGGCCAGGTTCAGGTACAGCGTGCCGAACGTGGCCACCCCGATCACCAGCGCCAGCTGGTTGACGGTGACGATCACGCCGGTGGCGTCGGCCGCCTCGGCCACCGGCACCCGGAGCAGCACCGCCGTCATCAGCGGCCCGAACGCCGCGGCCATCCCGGCCCCGGTCAGCGCCAGCACCCAGTACAGCGCCACCCCGCCATGGCCGCCGCCGTGCAGCAGCACGGCGAGCAGCAGCAGGCCTGCCGCGTACCCGGCGAAGCCGGTGATGACCAGGCCACCGAACCACTGCGCGGGCAGCCGCTGCCAGTTCAGGCTGACCAGGGCGAACGCGGCCGCGGCCGGGGCGAAGGTGAGGCCGGCCCGCAGCGGCGAGTCGCCCAGCCCGCCCTGCAGGTGCAGGGCCAGGACGAAGAAGAACCCGCCGAACACGGCCATCGTGACGAACAGGCCGGCGATGCCCAGCGTGACCGCGGGCAGCTGGAGCACCCGGCCTGGGATCAGCGGTGCCCCGCCGCCCGCCGCCACCCGCCGCTCCACCAGGGTGAACAGGGCGAACAGCACGGCGCTGCTGGCCAGGCAGGCCCAGCCCCACACCGGCCAGTGTTCCGGCTGGCCGAGCACCAGCGGCAGCACCAGCGCCAGCACGGCCGGGGTGAGCAGGGCCAGTCCCACGGGATCCAGGCCACGGCCGCGGTCCGCGGCGCCGTGCGGCAGCCAGCGCGCGCCCAGGATGAGCAGGGCGGCGCCGATCGGGACGTTGATCAGGAACACCGAGCGCCAGGTGCTGCCGAATAGGTCCGCGGTGACCAGCAGGCCGCCGAGGATCTGCCCGGCCACCGCGCCGCCCGCGATCACCGCCGCGTACAGCCGCATGGCGCGGGCCCGTGCGGTGCCGGTATAGCTGCGCTGGATCAGGCTGAGCACCTGCGGGATCATCGCCGCGGAACCGGCCCCCTGGACGAACCGCAGCGCGACCAGCAGGCCGGTGGACGGGGCCAGCCCGCAGCCCAGCGAGGCCAGGGTGAACAGGGCCAGGCCGGCCAGGAACATCCGGCGGTGCCCGAGGATGTCACCCAGCCGGGCACCGGTGACCAGCCCCACCGCGTAGGTGATCACGTATCCGGCGATCACCAGTTGCAGCCCGGCGCCGGTGGCGTGCAGGTCGGCATGGATGGACGGGGCCGCGACGTTCACCACGGAGGCGTCCAGCACCGCCATGAACTGCCCGGTGAGCACGATGGCCAGCAGCACGCCCGGCGCGACCGCGCGGCCCCCGCGTCGCTCAGCCCGGCGGATTACCCGGGTCTGCGACCGGGTTACGGTTGCCATGTCTGTCATGTCAGCCAGCTTGCCGTGCCCGTTATCCAGGTACCAAGAGCCCAGTTATCCTGGTACCAGCACCACCTGGCAAAGCCGCCGGGGCACCGGCACGATGGGAGCATGAGCACCATGACGACCGCCGAAGCGGGCCCGCGGCGGGCTGAGCTGGCCGCCTTCCTGCGCAGCCGCCGGGAGCGGATCAGCCCGGAGCAGGCCGGGCTGCCGCCCGGGCTGCGCCGCCGTACCCCCGGGCTGCGCCGCGAGGAAGTGGCCCAGCTGGCCGGGGTCGGCGTCACCTGGTACACCTGGCTGGAGCAGGGCCGCCCGATCAACGCCAGCGCGCAGGTACTCGGCGCGGTAGCCGAGACGCTCAAGCTGGACCAGGCCGAGCGGGAGCACCTGTTCCGGCTGGCCGACGTGCCGGACGCCGTGGCCGACCCGGCCGCCGTACCGTGCCCCCAGGTCCCGCCGAACGTCCAGGCCATCATGGACGGCCTGGTCCCGATGCCCGCCTGCGTGCTGAACGAGCGCTACGACCTGCTCGGCTGGAACGAGGCGTACGCCGCGCTCTGGCCCGGGGTGACCGGCGCCGCCCCCGGCGAGCGCAACATCCTGTGGCTGAACTTCACCTACCCGGAGTGCTGCCACCCGTACGTGAGCCGGCACGAGCAGCTGGGCCGGCTGGTCGCCCAGTTCCGCGGCAACTACGGCCGTCACGTCGGCGAGCCCAACTGGACCGGGTTCATCGAGCGGCTGGAGGCGATCAGCCCGCACTTCGCCAAGCTGTGGGCCGAGCACGACGTGGCCAGCGCGGTCACCTACATCAAGATCTTCCGGCACCCGGCGTTCGACCGGCTGGCCATGACCTCGACCAGCTTCGGGGTGCTGTCCGTGCCCGGCACCCGGATGGTGGTCTACACCCCGGTTAACGAGGCGTGCCGGACCGCCATCAGCCAGCTG
The DNA here is from genome assembly GCA_963757545.1 of uncultured Actinomycetes bacterium. Lineage (GTDB taxonomy): Bacteria > Actinomycetota > Actinomycetes > Streptosporangiales > Streptosporangiaceae > RYN-230. Next base: position 325,894 of record CAVWSA010000029.1, read on the forward strand.
CTGGCCGGCCAGGGCACCGACGCCGAGTACCCGTGCGCAGCCGCGCACGCACAGCGCCGCGCCGAACTCGCCGCCGCCTCCGCGTCCTGACCGCACGCGCTAGGGATGCGAATTTTTGCCCTCATAGGGGCAAAAATTCGCACCGCTGACCGGTGACCGCTGACGGGTGACCGCTGACCGGCGACCGGCGACCGGCGACCCGGCGACCGGCGACCGGTGACCGGTGACCGGTGACCGGCGGTCAGCCGGTGTTCTGCAGGCCGGCCGCGATGCCGCTGACCGCGAGCAGCAGCAGGCGGTGCAGTTGCTCGCGGCGCGCCGGGTCGGCCCCGGCCCCGGCCTCGGCCCCAGCCCCAGCCCCGGCCTCGGCCTCGGCCCGGCAGGCAGCGCGCGGAGTTCGTTGAGCGCCCGGAGCTGCAGGTAGGACAGCGCGTCCACGTACGGGTCGCGGAGCGCAACCGCGCGGGACAGCACCTGCCGGTCGGCCAGCAGCCGGTCGTGCCCGGTCACCTCCAGCACCAGCCGCCGGGTCAGGTCGTACTCGGCCAGCACCTGCTCACTCAGGTCGTCCCGGCCGCCCAGCGCCAGGTGCCGGACGGCGATCCGCCGGTCGGTCTTGGCCAGGCTCATCTCCGCCCCGTCAAGCAATACCGCGAGCAGCGGCCAGCCCTGGTAGGCCTGCCGCGCCCCGGCCAGCCCGCCGGGGCCGCTGACCACCGCGGCCAGCCCGCTGCCCAGGCCGTACCAGCCGGGCAGGTTCAGCCGGGTCTGCGCCCAGGCGAACACCCACGGGATGGCCCGCAGGTCGTCCAGGCCGACCACGCCGATGCCGCGGCGGGCCGGCCGGGACCCGATGCGCAGCCCGCTGATCTCCTCCAGCGGGCTGATCTTGGCGAACCACTCGGCGAACCCGGGTGTCTCGACCAGTGTCCGGTAGCAGGCCAGCGCGGCGGCCGCCATCCGGTCGGCCGCGCCGCGGAACCGCTCCGCCGCGGCCGCGTTCCGCTCGCCCACCACCGGCGACGAGGCCAGCAGCACCGCCGAGGTGACCTGCTCCAGGTGGCGCTGCGCGATGACCGGGTTGCCGTACCGGGCGAAGATCACCTCACCCTGCTCGGTGACCTTGAACCGGCCGTCCACCGACCCGGGCGCCTGGGCCAGCACGGCCCGCCCAGCCGGCCCACCGCCCCGGCCCAGCGCGCCGCCCCGGCCGTGGAACAGGGTCAGCCGCACATCGTTATCCGCCGCCCAGCGGGCCAGTTGCCCCTGCACATCGAACAGCCGCAGGGTGGCGCTGACCGGGCCGAGTTCCTTGGCCGAGTCGGAGTAGCCGAGCATCACCTCGAGCTGCCGCCCGTTGGCGGCCAGCCGCTCCCGGACCGGCTCGAGCCGCACCATCTCACTGAGCACCGTGGTGGCGTGGCTGAGGTCCGCGCCGCTCTCGAACAGCGGCACCACGTCCAGCACCGGCGGCGGGCCGCTCCGGGTGGCCCGGGCGGCCAGTTCGTACACGGCCGCGATGTCGTCCGCCGACCGGGTGAAGCTGACCACATAGCGCCGGCAGGCGGCGACGCCGAACCGGTCCTGGATCCAGCTCACCGCGCGGAACGTGGCCAGCACTTCGGACGCCTGCTCGGACAGCGCGCCGCCCGCCCGGACCTCGGCCAGCGCCCGGGTGTGCACCGCGCTGTGCTGCCGGATCTCCAGGTCGGCCAGGTGGAAGCCGAACGTCTCCACCTGCCAGATCAACTGCTGCAGTTCACCGAACGCCTGCCGGGTGGCACCGGCCGCCGCCAGCGACTGCTGGACCAGCAGCAGGTCGTGGCGGAATTCCGCGGCGCTGCGGTAAGCCAGGTCGGCGTGCCGGAGCCGGGTGGCGGCCAGCCGCTGGGCCAGGTAGAGCAGGAACGTCCGGTACGGCTCGCCCGGGGACCGGGCGGCCAGCTCGGCCAGCAGCTCGGGGTGTGCCGTCTCAGCCGACTCCAGGGCCACGCTGAACGCCTCGGCCGGCGGCGCCGCGTCGGCCTGCACGGTGAGCGCGCGGCCGATCCGGGTGGCCGCGTTCTCCAGCGCGCGCAGCACGTGCTCGGCCTGGATGACCGCGGTCTCCCGGGTCATCTGGGCGGTGACGAACGGGTTGCCGTCCCGGTCCGCGCCGACCCAGCTGCCGAACCGGAGGAACGCCGGGCTCGGCGCGTCCCCGTGCCGCGCGTCGTCCAGCGCCCGGTACACCCGCGGTGCCACCTGGAACAGCGTTTCGTCGAACGCGGCCATCACGGTGCGCACCTCGTCGATGGGCGTCATCGCCTTGGCCCGCAGCGGCGAGGTGCGCCACAGCAGGTCGATCTCCTCATGCAGCCGGCGCCGGATGGCCGCCTGCTCGGACGCGCCGTGCCGGGTGTCATCGGCGTCGGTGACGAGGTCGCTGATCCGGCGCAGCGCGGTGGCCACCGCCCGCCGCCGCGCCTCGGTGGGGTGCGCGGTGAGCACCGGGTGCACCCGGAGCCGGCCGAGCAGGTCGTCGAGATGTTCCGCACCCTGATCACGGCGGAACTCGCGGACCGCGGCGGCCAGCGATTCACGCACCGGCGCGACACCGGAGTCACGCTGCCGCAGCGCGCGGACCCGGTGCAGTTCCTCGGCCAGGTTGGACAGGTGGAAGTAGACGGTGAACGCGCGGGCCACCAGCTCGGCCCGGTCCAGCGGCCAGCTGGCCACCAGCGCGGCGATCTCGTCCCCGGCCGGATCCGCCTCCGGGCCGTCGCCCGGGCCGCCCGGCTGCCCGCGGCGGGCCCCGATCACCGCGCGCCGCAGCCGCTCGGTGTCGTCCAGCAGGTCCTGGCCACCGGCTTCGCGCAGCACCTCGCCCAGGATGCCGCCGAGCAGCCGCACATCGCGGCGCAGCGGCGCGGGCAACTGCTGCCGGTCGGTGTCCCGGGTCGGTGTGGCAGTGGGCGCGGGCGCGGCATCCTGGCTCACCGGGCCAGCCTAGTGGCCCTGTGTGTCCTGGCTGTGAACCCGCGGCGGCCGCCGCCGTGCATCGGGCAGCCATGATTCAGCCGGCCGTTACCCTGTCGGCATGACCAGCGACGTTCAGCACCTGCCCGGGCCGGACCAGGGGGAGCCGCCAGCCGCCCCGCACACCACGGCCGGGAAAATTGCCGATCTGCAGCGGCGCCGGGACGAGGCGATCCACGCCGGGTCGCAGCGGGCGGTGGAACAGCAGCACGCCAAGGGCAAGATGACCGCCCGGGAGCGGATCGAGCGGCTGCTCGATCCTGGCTCGTTCACCGAGTTCGACGAGCTGGCCCGGCACCGGGCCACCGCGTTCGGCATCGATGCCAACCGGCCCTACGGCGACGGGGTGGTCACCGGCTACGGCACCGTGGACGGCCGCCCGGTCTGCGTGTTCAGCCAGGACTTCACGGTGTTCGGCGGGTCGCTGGGCGAGGTCTACGGCGAGAAGATCGTCAAGCTGATGGATCACGCGCTGAAGACCGGCTGCCCGCTGATCGGCATCAACGACGGCGGCGGGGCCCGGATCCAGGAGGGCGTGGTCGCGCTCGGCCTGTTCGCCGAGATCTTCTACCGGAACGTGGTCGCCTCCGGGGTGATCCCGCAGGTTTCGCTGATCATGGGCCCGTGTCCGGCGGGGCGGTGTACTCCCCCGCGATCACCGACTTCACCCTCATGGTGGAGGGCACCTCGCACATGTTCATCACCGGCCCGGACGTGATCAAGACGGTGACCGGCGAGGAGGTCAGCTTCGAGGAACTCGGCGGCGCGCACGCGCACAACGCGAAGTCGGGCGTCGCGCACTACCAGGCGGCGGACGAGGACGACTGCCTCGACTTCGCCCGGGATCTGCTGTCCTACCTGCCGTCCAACAACCTGGACGACCCACCCGCCCTGGCACCAGCAGGGGCGGCGGACGGCGATCCGGCCGCCGCGCTGGACATCACCGCGTCCGACGAGGAACTCGACACGCTGATCCCGGACTCGCCCAACCAGCCCTACGACATGCACGACGTGATCACCCGGGTGCTGGACGACGGCGAGTTCCTGGAGATCCACGCGCTGTTCGCGCAGAACATCGTGGTCGGCTTCGGCCGGGTGGACGGGATGAGCGTCGGCGTGGTGGCCAACCAGCCGATGCACTTCGCGGGCACGCTGGACATCGACGCGGCGGAGAAGGCGGCCCGGTTCGTCCGGACCTGCGACTGTTTCAGCATCCCGGTGCTCACGTTCGTGGACGTGCCCGGCTTCCTGCCCGGCACCGGCCAGGAGTGGGGCGGCATCATCCGGCGCGGGGCCAAGCTGATCTACGCCTACGCGGAGGCCACTGTGCCCAAGATCACAGTGATCACCCGCAAGGCGTACGGCGGCGCCTACGACGTGATGGGTTCCAAGCACCTCGGCGGGGATGTCAACCTGGCCTGGCCGACCGCACAGATCGCGGTGATGGGCGCGCAGGGCGCGGTGAACATCCTGTACCGCCGGGAACTGGCCGCCGCCGAGGACCCGGACGCGCTGCGCGCGCAGCGGGTCACCGAGTACGAGGACCATCTGGCCAACCCGTACATCGCCGCCGAACGCGGCTACGTGGACGCGGTGATCCGCCCGGCCGAGACCCGCGGCCAGGTCACCCGGGCGCTGCGCGCGCTGCGCGGCAAGCGCCAGCAGATGCTGCCGAGGAAGCACGGCAACATCCCCCTGTAATCGATCAGTTACAGAATGCCGAACTTGGGCCGCCCTTCCGCCCCGGCCGGTGCGGGTCCGGCAGTAGAGTCGGGAGAGCCATGACCGACATCGTCGCCCCCCTCCCGGCGCTCGCGCCACTGCCTACCCTGGCCCGCTACGCGATCATGATCGATGTCGGCTACATCTATGCCGCCGCCGGTGAGCTGCTGTTCAGCGTGGCCTCGCGGCGCGAGTACCGGGTGGACACCGACAAGCTGATCCAGGCGCTGACCCGGCACGCCGACGGCCTGGTCCGCGGCGAACTGCTCCGGGTCTACTGGTACGACGCGGCCCGGGACCGGGTGCCCACCATCGACCAGCGGGTGATCGCCCAGATGGCCCGGGTCAAGCTGCGGCTGGGCAACCTGAACGCGCGCGGCCAGCAGAAAGGCGTGGACGCGCAGATCCGGGCGGACATGGAGGCGCTGGCCCGGCACCGGGCTGTCACCGACGCGGTGCTGGTGGCCGGGGACGAGGACATGGTGCCCGCGGTGGAGGCCGCGCAGGCGTACGGGGTCCGGGTGCACCTGTGGGGCGTCGAGCCGCCGTTCGGCACCAACCAGGCCGAGCGGCTGGTCTGGGAGTCGGACACGGTGGAGGTGCTGGACCGCGCGTTCCTCGAGCCGTACTTCACCCGGGTGGCGGTGCCCGAGCCGGTGCCGGCCGAGCCGGTGCCGCCGCTGCCGCACGCCGCGGTGCCCTCCCCGGCCCAGTTGTTCGACAAGCGGCACCTGCCCCGGCCCGGGCCGCCGCGGCCGCTCGCGCACCCGCCCGGCGTCAGCCGGCTGGGGCCGGACCGGCAGCGGGTCGAGGAGGCCGGTGAGCACGTGGCCCAGAAATGGATCCTGACCCGCGGCGAGGACAACATCCGGGACCTGCTGCCCGGCCCGATCCTGCCGCCGGTGATCGACAAGGAGCTGCTGGTCGAGGCGGAGAAGGAGCTTGGCCTGTCGCTGCGCCCGTACCAGGAGGCGCGGGAGTGGCTGCGGGACGCGTTCTGGGAGCGGGTCCGCCGCCAGTTCAGCATCGGGAGCGGGCGGTTATGCCCGGCGAGCGGGACGGGCAGGCGCTGCGTGTGGTGCGGGGCAACCCAACCGCCGAGCAGCTAGCCGCGCTCACCGCGGTGCTGTCCGCACAGCAAGCCCGCAGCATACTTAACGCCCATGCCGCCCACTCGCCGCAGCCGGCGCGCGGGTCTGGCTGGCCGGACCGGGCCGCGCTGATCGGTGCGCCGCTGCGGCACGGCCCAGGCGCCTGGCGGCGGTCCGCGCTGCCCCGCTAACCGGCCGCCCGGCCCGATTTCCCGCGGTGAATGTCGGTGGGGTGCAGTTGAATCGGGGCATGACGCTCGACGCCGACCAGGGCACCCCGGTGTCGATGCCGCTCGCCTGCCGGGAACCGTTCGACGCGGCCGGGCTGCTCGGCTTCCTGAGACCACGGGCCATCCCCGGGGTGGAGCAGGTGACCGGGGACAGCTACACCAGGACGGTACGCACGCCAGGCGGCGCCGCGGTCATCGAGCTTATCCCGCGGCCCGGCCAGGGGCAGGTGCTGCTCCGGGCCGGGCTCAGCCCGCCCGGCGCGATCAGCCAGCTGACGGCCGGGTGCCGCCGCCTGCTGGACGCGGACGCCGACCCGGTCGCCATCGACGCCGCGCTGGCCGCGGACGGGCTGCTCGCCCCGCTGGTCCGGGCCCGGCCCGGGCTGCGCGTGCCCGGCAGCTACGACGGGTTCGAGCTGGCCGTCCGGGCGGTGCTGGGCCAGCAGGTCTCGGTGGCCGCGGCCCGCACGTTCGCGGGCCGGCTGGCCGCGCGGCACGGGCCGCCCGCCCCGCCCGGCGGCCCGGCCGGGCTGACCGCGCTGTTTCCCAGCCCGGCCGAGCTGGCCGACGCCGACCTGTCCGGGCTCGGCCTGACCACCAGCCGGCAGCGTACGCTGCGCACGCTGGCCACCGCGGCCGCGACCGGGCGGCTCAGCCTGGACCCCGGCGCCGACCCGGCGGAAACCACCGCCCGGCTGGCCGGGCTGCCGGGCATCGGGCCGTGGACCATCGGCTACATCATGATGCGATCCGGTGCCGACCCGGACGCGTTCCCAGCCGGGGACCTGGGCCTGCGCCGGGCCATGGCCCGGCTGGGCGCCGCGCCGGGGCACGCCGCCCGGTGGCGGCCCTGGCGCGGCTACGCCGCCATTCACCTGTGGACCTGGGAGTCTGACCATGCCTGACCCGATCCTGGCCACCGTGCTGGACACCCCGATCGGCCCGCTCAGCCTGCTCGCGCACGGCGACCGGCTGATCGGCGGCGGGTTCACCGCCCACCCGGACGAGCTGCACACCCGGCTGCACCGGTCGCTGCGCGATTTCCCGCTCAGCCGGGTGGCGGCCGACGAGCTGCCCTGGCTGGCCAAGCCGCTGCGCGGCTACTTCGCCGGCGAGCTGCGCGCCATGGACGCCATCCCGGTGCACCAGCCGGGCTCGCCGGGCCGCCAGCGGCTGTGGGCCGCGTTGCGGGCGGTCCCCCCGGGCAGCACGGTCACCTATACCGAACTGGCCACCGAGGCGGGCAGCCCGCACGCGCCGCGGGCGGCGGGTGCCGCCTGCGCGCTCAACCTGATTGCCCCGGTGGTGCCCTGCCACCGCGCGGTCGGCAGCAACGGCAGCCTGACCGGCTACTACTACGGGCTGGACCGCAAGCGGTGGCTGCTCCGCCACGAGGGCGCCCGGGCCGGCTAGCGCCCGGACGACCTGGGACTGGTCCCCGGGAGACGGCGTGCTGCCCGCTCACTTAGACTCCTCGGCGTCGGGAGGAGTGTTTTCGTGCGCAAAGTGCTCATCGCGAACCGTGGTGAGATCGCGGTCCGCGTGGTGCGGGCCTGCCGGGACGCCGGGCTGGGCAGCGTGGCGGTGTACGCCGACCCGGACCTCGACGCGCTGCACGTGTCGATGGCGGACGAGGCCTACGCGCTGGGCGGAACCAGCCCGGCGGACAGCTACCTGAGCATCGAGAAGATCCTGAAGGTGGCGGCCGACGCCGGGGCGGACGCGGTGCACCCGGGTTACGGCTTCCTGGCCGAGAACGCCGGCTTCGCCCGCACCGTCATCGACGCCGGGCTGACCTGGATCGGCCCCCCGCCGGCCGCGATCGAGGCGCTCGGTGACAAGGTGGCGGCGCGGGACATCGCCGGCCGGGTCGGCGCGCCGATGGCCCCCGGCACCGACGGGCCGGTCAGCGGGGCGGACGAGGTCGACGCGTTCGTCGCCCGGCACGGCCTGCCCATCGCGATCAAGGCGGCGTTCGGTGGTGGCGGCCGGGGCCTCAAGGTGGTCCGCCAGCCCAGCGAGATCGGTGCGGCGTACGAGTCGGCCGTCCGTGAGGCGGTAGCCGCGTTCGGCCGCGGTGAGTGCTTCGTGGAGCGCTACCTGGACCGGCCCCGGCACGTGGAGACGCAGTGCCTGGCCGACCGCCAGGGCAACGTGGTCGTGGTGTCCACCCGGGACTGCTCGCTGCAGCGCCGGCACCAGAAGCTGGTCGAAGAGGCCCCGGCCCCGTTCCTGTCCGGTGGCCAGCTCGAGCAGCTGTACGCCTCGTCCAAGGCGATCCTGCGCGAGGCCGGCTACATCGGCGCGGGCACCTGTGAGTTCCTCGTCGGGCCGGACGGCACCGTGTCCTTCCTGGAGGTGAACACCCGGCTGCAGGTCGAGCACCCAGTGTCTGAAGAGGTCACCGGGATCGACCTGGTCCGCGAGATGTTCCGCCTCGCGGACGGGCAGCCGCTCGATTACCCGGACCCGGCGGCGCGCGGTCATTCCATCGAGTTCCGGATCAACGCGGAGGACCCTGGGCGTGGTTTCCTGCCTGCCCCCGGCATCATCACCGAGCTGAACTGGCCGTCCGGCCCGGGTGTCCGGGTGGACGCCGGCTACGCGGCCGGCATGACCGTGCCGCAGGCCTTCGATTCGCTGCTCGCGAAGATCATCATTACCGGGGCCAGCCGGGCCGAGGCGCTGCAGCGGGCCCGCCGCGCCCTGGACGAGTGCGTGGTCGGCGGCATGCCCACGGTGCTCCCGTTCCACCGGGCGGTGGTCCGCGACGAGGCGTTCACCGCGGCCCCGTTCCACGTGCATACCCGGTGGATCGAAACCGAATTCAGCGGCGAGATCGAGCCGTACAGCGGGCCGCCGGCCGGCGGCACCGAGGCCGCGCCGCGCGAGCGGATCACCGTCGAGGTGGCTGGCCAGCGGCTGGAGGTAGTGCTGCCCGCCGGGCTGAGCGCCGCCGCCCCGGCCGCGGCCGGGGCGGCCCGGCCACGGCGCGGCGGCCGCCGCGCGGCGGGCGGTGCCGCCGGCCGGGCCAGCGGCGACCAACTGGCCAGCCCGATGCAGGGCACGATCACCAAGATCGTCGCGGCCGAAGGCGATCACGTGTCGGCGGGCGACACCGTGGTAGTGCTCGAGGCGATGAAGATGGAGCAGCCGCTGACCGCGCACAAGGACGGCACGGTGACCGGGCTGGCCGTGCAGGTCGGCCAGACGGTGCCCGCGGGCGGGGTCATCTGCCAGCTCAAGGACTGACAGACTAGACAGCATGCGCCCCCCGCACGCTGCGCTGCCGGTTGTCCCGGCCCGGAGTTCCCGTTGACCCGGCTGCCGGGCGATCCGGGCCCGCTGGGCTGGCTGCGGTTCGCCTGGGGATTCCGGCTGCCCGAGCAGAACGTGCACTGGGTCCGGCACCAGCTCACCGACCCCGGCTGGCGGCTCCGCACGGTGCTCCGGCACCTGGCCGTGATCATCCCGATCTGCGTGGTCCTGGCCGTCGTGCTGGACATCCTGCTGCCCGCCCCGCTCTGGGTCATCCTGACCATGGTCGCCCTCATCCTGTGCGGCAGCATCTTCACGGTCAGCGTCTACGCCGACGACATCCGCGCCACCCGGCTCCGCCAGCACGAGCTGCCGGTGCCCAGTGACCCCGACCTGGGCCACCCCACCCACTGACCCGCCACGGGAACAGTTTGCCGGGTCATGTGTCATGACCGTTCGGTGGTTTCCTTCTGCGCCGCGCTAGGAAGGAGATGGCGACGCCGATGATTATCACGGCGAGGATGATGGGGATCACACTGAGGTTATGCGTGCCGATTGTCATCGCGATGGTCATCCGCGTTTTCCTTTCCTGTTCCTGGCGGTCAGGCGTCGCGGGTGGCCATCTTCCACGCGCCGATGGCCGACCAGCCGACGATCCAGCCGGCGATGACGGTGATCATGGCCCAGGTGGGCATGGGCGGTAGGTGCGGCACGCGCGGGCCGCCGCCTGGCCCGATCGTGGTGCCTCCGGCCAGCGCGGCCGGTTTCAGCTGGTCCATGGCGACGCCGATGACGAGGCGCTCGCCGTTGATGAAGTGGGGCAGCGCGTGATCGGCCAGTGCGGGGGTGATGATGATCTCCAGCACGATGAGCAGAATGACCGGCACGGTCCGCTGGCCCATGAGCGAGCCGAGGCCGAGCCCGACCGTGAACCCGATGAGCAGATCGAGCTCGAGCCACAGCCCGGAACGGATCATGTCGCCCGGCGACACGGTGACCGCGCTGGCCGGCTCCGGGCTGCCGAGGAACGCGGTCACCAGGCATGCCACGGCGAAGCCGGCGGCCGCCAGGGGGAGCAGGATGGACAGCCCGGCCGGGATGCGGGCCAGGTAGAGCGCGAGCCTGGACCGGCCGGTGATCACCAGGTGGCGGAACATGCCGTCGGTCAGGTCGGCGGTCCCGGCTGTGGCGCCGAGCGCGGTGGCGATGATGAACCCGAACTCGTCCATGACGGTGCCGGCCGTCGCGAAAGCGTCCGGGGCGCCGGCTGGCGCGTAGCGAGCCGGGTCGCTCAGGTGGTAGGTCAGCCGGATGCCGTAGAAGATGACCGGCAGGGCGATGGTGAACGCCACTGTGACGGTCATGAGGACGCGGCGTTTACCTAGTTCCAGGAATTTGGCGCTGATCAGGGGCCATGGCGGCACCCATGAGCCGCGCCCGCCGATGGCGAGGCTGTGCTCGGTCACTGTTCTCCTCCGAAGCGGCTTGTCACGGACAGGAACCAGTCCTCCAGCCGGGCGTGCGTCTGGCGCAGGCCGTAGACGGAGATCCCGGCCTCGACCAGGCGGCGGTTGATGTCGGCGGCCTGCTCGCTGGGCGGGCCCGGCGGCCAGCGTGACGGTCAGCCCGCCCTCGGTGAGGGTGACGCGGGATGCGATCGCGGGCTGGCCGAGGGCGCGTGCCGCCGCGGGCGGATCGGAACACTGCACCTCGACGGCGACGCCGGCTCCTTCGGTCAGCTCGCCGATGGGACCCTGGCGGATGACCTTGCCGTGGTCGACGATGGCCACCTGGTCGCAGGTGCGTTCCACCTCATCGAGCAGGTGTGACGACAGCACGATGGTCCGTCCCTCGCCGGTCAGGCTGCGCAGCATGTCCCGCATCTCGTGCATGCCGGCCGGATCCAGTCCGTTCATCGGCTCATCGAGGATGAGCAGCAGCGGGTCGGCCAGCAGGCAGGCGGCCAGGCCAAGCCGCTGGCGCATGCCCATGGAATAGGCGGAGACCTTGTCGTCGGCCCGCTGGGTCAGCCGTGTCCGGTCCAGCGCCGGGCCGATCTGGGTCCCGGCGTCTCCGCCCCGGGCAGCGGCCAGTATCTTCAGGTTCTGCCGTCCGGTCAGGTGGCCGTGGAACCGGGGCTCGTCGACAATCGCACCCACCCGGGCCAGGGCGCGGCGGCGCTGGGCCGGGAACGGGGACGCCGAGCAGCGACATCGTGCCGCTGTCGGCCCTGGTCAGGCCCGAGCAGGACCCGGATCAGCGTGGTCTTGCCCGCCCCGTTCGGCCCGAGGTAGCCGAACGCCGAGCCCCGTGGGACGAGCAGGTCCACGTTGTCGACGGCGGCCCGGGCGCCGAACCGCTTGGTGAGCCCGTGCACCTCGACCGCCCAGTCGCCAGCCTGGCCCGCAGCGGGCTCGCCGGCCCGCGGCTGCGGACTGTCGCCATGTTCGGAAATTGCCGTCATCCGTCTCTTCCTTGCTGAGTCGTTGGGCTGGTGCCACGGTCGCCGAACATCGGCTCGCCTGTCTGCGCCCGCCCGGACGAACCGGTTCATCCGCAAGGATGAATCCGGGATCGCCGCACGGACTGATGCACCCGGCCTGGCCGGGCGCTACGTTCGGTGCATGCAGCCAGTTCGGCGCTTCGCGGGCGGCGACCCGGGCATGATCACCGATGCCGGGATAGCGATCGGCGGGGCTGGCCTGATCGCCGTCGCCGCCTGGGATCCGGTCGGCCTGGCCGGTAGCCGGATCGCCGGGCCGCCGTGGCTGCTGGTGTTGCTGCCCCTGCTCATCGGCGCGGCGCTGGCGCTGCGCCGCCGCGCGCCGCTGCTGATGTTGCTGGCGATATCGGCGGGCATAGCGCTGCAATGCCTGATCACCAGGCACCCGCCACAGGTCTTGGAGTTGCTCGTGCTGTTCGCGGGCAGCTACGCGCTGGGGGCACACGCCAGCCTGCGCCGCGCGGCGGCCGGCCTGGCCATCAGCGCAGTCGTGATCCTCAGCGCCCGCTCGGGTCTGTCTGTCCTCCCCGATCCTGGGTTTCTGTCTGGTCGGCGTGGTCGTCCGGGCCCGCAGGCAGTCCGCGGCGCTGGCCGGCCGGAACGCGGAGCTGCAGCGGCAGGCCGAGCAGGCCGCGGACGCCGAGCGCGCCCGGATCGCCCGGGAACTGCACGACATCGTCGCCCATCACCTCAGCGTGATCGTGCTCCAGGCGGCCGGGGCCCGGGCATCGGGAAAGGCCGCCGGGGCGGCCCTGGAGAAGATCGAGCACAGCGGACGGCAGGCCCTGACCGAGACCCGCCGCCTGCTCGGCGTCCTGCGCGACACCGATGAGGAGACCGGGCTCGCCCCGCGGCCGGGCATCGGCGAACTGGACGCGCTGGCCGCCAGCGTCCGCGCGGCCGGGTTGCCGGTGCACCTGGTTATCAACGGTGACCACGCGGCGCTGCCCGCGGCCGTGGACGTGTCGGTGTACCGCATCGTCCAGGAGGCACTGACCAACATCCTCAAACACGCCGACCGGGCCCGCGCAGAGGTGACGATCGGCTGCGCGGCTGAAGCGGTCACGATCGAGATCACCGACGACGGGAGCGAGGGAGCCTGGTGACCGGGTCCCGGCCGCCGGGCACGGGCTGGCCGGGATGCGCGAGCGGGCCGCCATATTCGGCGGCGAACTGCACGCCGGGCCGCGGCCCGGCGGCGGGTTCGCGGTGCACGCCCGGCTGCCGCTAGGCGACCGCCCGGCGCAAGGCGACGGGTTGTCATGATCAGGGTCCTGATCGCCGATGACCAGGACCTCGTCCGCGAGGGCCTGCGGATGCTGCTGGAAGCCGAGCCGGACCTGGCCGTCGCCGGGGAGGCCGGCGACGGCCGCCAGGCGCTGACTCAGGCACGGCTGCTGGACCCCGACGTGATCTTGATGGACGTCCGCATGCCCCGGATGAACGGCATCGAGGCCACCACCCGGCTCATCCAGGACGGGTGCCGGGCGCGGATCCTGATGCTGACCACCTTCAACCTGGACGAGTACGTCTACCAGGCGCTGAAGGCCGGCGCGAGCGGCTTCCTGCTCAAGGACGCCAACCGTGAGCAGCTGACCGGTGCGGTGCGCGCGGTGGCGGCCGGCGAAACCCTGCTCGCCCCGGCCATCACCCGGCGGCTGATCGAGGACTTCTGCAGCGGCCCGGCACCCGGCACTACTACGGCAGCCACCGCGGCCGGGCGGCTCAGCGAACGCGAAATCGGCGTGGTGCGGCTGGTCGCCCAGGGCCTGTCGAACGCCGAGATCGCCGCCAGGCTCTACCTCAGCGAGGCCACCGTCAAGAGCCACATCGCCCGTATCCTGGCCAAACTCGATCTGCGCGACCGCGTCCAGATCGCCGTGCACGCCTACGAACACGGCATCGTCCGGCCCGGTCAGCGGACTCCGCCGCGCGGCCGGGGAGCGGAGCGGTAATGCTGGCCGCAGCGGTAAGCCCCAGCGTGCCGGGGGCAGGCTGGTGCCCTGTCAGGTTGGCATGCTCGCTGACACTAGGAGCCGGCCAGGCACATCAGGAATCGGCCCCGCGACCAGCAGCGGCCAATGGCCTCGGCGCGCAGCGCCGACCGGTCGAACACCGCCAGGCCGATGATGCTGTGGCCGGAGGCGCGGCGATCGCCAAGGGTCGGTATGGCCGGCGCGACTCCGACTCCCTCCGCTGACACCCACGTCACCGCCCGGCCGGCCGCCGCTTCGTCGAGGCGGTGCAGGAAGCGCAGCCGGCTCTCGAGCGGGAAGTGCGACAGCGCCCACGTCGTGGTGACGACGGGCAGGGCGTCCGCGGGCACCCGGGCGAAGGCGTCGGGCAGCACCTCGACGGCGTCACCGTGCAGCAGCAGCGGAGGGGCCGTCGCCGCCAGCGCCATCTCCGCTTCGAGCCCCGCGGCCCGCTCCGGCTGATCCGGCCACAGGCAGGCGCGCAACCATCGGGCGTCATCCGCGTCGGTCACGTCAACCGGATCGAGGTCAACGCCGATCCGGGCGACGACCTCGGGCATCGCCCGCGCCGGGATGGGCCGGTCGGCCACGATCGAAGACGACAGCCGCACGGGAGATGACGGGTCGCCCAGCGATTGCCCGTCGCTGTACGTGATGCCAACGCGATCGACATTGAGATTGAGCCCAGCCGAACAACCCACGTCGATCAGCCCAACCGCGTTCGCGCCTGCCCGGCGCGCCGCCTCGGCAATGGCCGGGTACAGCACGGCGCAGCGTCCGGTCTCGTTGGCCCGCGTCTTCCGGCGCACGGCGATGGCCACGACCGAGTCGGTCATCCGCAGCAGCGTGTCGATCGCCGCGCCCGCGGCAGCGTCGCCGTCCGCAGCGGCATAGGCCGCGGCCAGCGCCGGGGCGCGTCCGGCGAGGGCCAGGTCGTGCAGCGCGGCGAGGATCACCGTGGGGTGCCGCTTGCGGGCCGGCGCCGCCTCGATGGCGCGCAGCGCCTCGCCGGACTCACTCAGGGCGACGGCGACCCGCTGGTACAGCGGTGACGTTCCGGCGGCGTCGACCGCACCGAAGTGCCGGTACACCTGAGCGAGCGTGCGGGCCCTGGCCACCGGTACGGCGCTTCCTGCGGACACTAGATCGAACGCGCCGCTCTACCCGGGGAGATCGAAGTCGCGCCGCTTGATCCGGCTGGTGAACGCGTGCCGCGTTCGTTCGTCATGTGCCCGGCAACTCCTTGCTGCTCCGCCTGCGCTCAAAGGCCAGGCTAATGCGGGCCAGTTGTTCCGTGCTTCCGGATACCGGCGGCAACAGAGCCTCAGTCAAACCGATCTGGCCGGGGCCAGGGTCGCTTGGCCGATTAGAGGGTGTCGCTCGCCGGGCGCATCAGCCTGCGGGCCGCCTCGGTCAGGCTGCCGGACAGCGAAGGGTAGACGGCGAACGTGTGCGCCATCTGGTCCACGGTCAGCGACTGCTCCACGGCCAGCGAGACGGCCAGGATCAGCTCGCTGGCCCGTGGCGCGACCACCACCCCGCCGAGCACGATCCCGGTGCCGCGCCGGGCGAACAGCTTGACGAATCCGTCCCGGAAGCCCTGCATCTTGGCCCGCGCGTTGGTGGCCAGTGGCAGCTTGACCGCGGTCGCGTCCACCGCGCCCGACTCCACCGCGGCCGCCGTCACCCCGACCGTGGCGATCTCCGGGTCGGTGAAGATGGTCGCGGCCACGTGGTCCAGCCGGATCGGCTGCACCGCCTCGCCCAGCGTGTGCCACATGGCGATCCGGCCCTGCATGGCGGCCACCGACGCGAGCATCAGCACCCCGGTGCAGTCGCCGGCCGCGTACACCCCCCGCGCGCTGGTCCGGGACACCCGGTTCAACCTGGACGAACCCCTGCCCGTCCAGGGTGATCCCGGCCTCGGCCAGGCCGAGGTCGCGGGTGGCCGGCACCATGCCCACGGTGAGCAGGCAGTGCGAGCCGCGCACCGTCCGGCCGTCTTCCAGGGTGACCAGCACGCCGTCCCCGGACCGCTTGACCGCGGCGGCGCGGGACCGGCTGAGCACGGTCATCCCGCGGCGCCGGAACACGTCCTCGAGCACCACCGCCGCGTCGGCGTCCTCGTGCGGCAGCACCCGCTCCCGGGAGGACACCAGGGTGACCTGCGAGCCCAGCGCCTGGTAAGCGCTGGCGAACTCGGCCCCGGTCACCCCGGACCCGACCACGACCAGCGCCGGGGGCAGCTCAGGCAGGTCATAGAGCTGCCGCCAGGTCAGGATCCGCTCGCCATCCGGTTCCGCGCCGGGCAGCACCCGGGGCAGCGCACCGGTCGCGATCAGCACCGAACCGGCCTCGATCCGCTGTCCGCCGGCCAGCACCGCACCAGGACCGTCCAGCCGGCCACGGCCCTCGATGATCTCCACGCCCTCGGCGGCCAGCCGCAGCGCCACGTCCGCGGACTGCGCCTTGGCCAGCGCCTTGACCCTTGCGTACAGCCGGGGCGCGGCCACGCTGGCCATGCGGCGGCCGAGCCCGCCGGGCGAACCGGCGCCGGGCGGCCCATCGCCGCCCAGCCGGCCGACCCGGATGCCGAGGTCCTCTGCGCCGTGCACCACCGACATCGTGGTCGAGGTGGCGATGAGCGTCTTGGACGGGACGCAGTCGGTCAGCACACACGCGCCGCCCAGCCCGTCGCTGTCCACGACGGTGACCCGCGCCCCGAGCTGGGCCGCCACCAGGGCCGCCTCGTAACCTCCGGGCCCGCCTCCCAGGATGACGATTCTCTCCCGCGGCTGGCTCACGTTGCTTCATTCTCCTCAGCGGCCCAGGCCGGCTGAACGCGGCCCTCCCCGCACCGCAGAGATCCCCCATACCGGGCTACGCCCGGAGCGTTATACAAGTCCGGCTAGCAGCCAAAACGCGTCGCACACGTTACGCTGGTGAGCCGTGGAGCTGTACGCGGCGTATGCCACCAACATGGATCCCCGGCTGATGGCGGAGCGCTGCCCGCATTCGCCGCTGCGCGGCAACGGCTGGCTGGAAGGCTGGCGGCTCACCTTCGGCGGCGAGGACATCAGCTGGGAAGGCGCGCTGGCCACCGTGGTGGAGGAGCCGGGTGAGCGGGTTTTCGTCGTGCTGTACGAGCTTTCCGAGCCGGACGAGAAGGTGCTGGACCGCTGGGACGGCGTCAACCTGGGCTATTTCCACAAGATCAGGGTCCGGGTGGAGACCCTGGACGGCAGCGTGGTGGCCTGGCTCTACGTGCTGAACGACTGGGAAGGCGGCCTGCCGTCCGCCCGCTACCTGGGCATCGTGGCCGACGCCGCGGAAGCGGCCGGGGCGCCCGCCGACTATGTGGACAGCCTGCGCAGCCGGCCGTGCGCGTCGCTGGGGTAGCTGAGACCGGCGGGGGACTCAGCCGCCCAGGAATCCGGTGATCGACTCGCGCAGCGACCGCGCATCCAGGCCGTGCGCGGCCTGGTGTTCCGCCGCGGTGCCGTAGCGGCGCAGCTCGGCCCGGCCCACGCCGAGCCCGAGGATCCGGTGCGGGATGTCCCGCAGCGCGTCCGACACAGCGGGCAGCGAGGTGCCCGCCAGGTACGGCTCGACCAGCACCACGGCCGGGGCGCGCAGCGTGTCACGCAGCGTGGCCACGTCCAGCGGCCGGATGGTGGCCGCGTACAGCACGGTCACGTCCAGATCCAGGGTGGCGTCGAGCACCGCGTCGGCCAGCGGCCCGACCACCAGCACGGTGCCCTGGCGGCCGGTGCGCAGCACGGTCAGCTGCCCCGGCGCGGCGGCCAGCGGCACCGAGTTGGCCGCCGTGGACAGCCGCAGGTACACCAGGTCCTGGCCGGTGGCCGCCGCCCGGAGCTGGCGTTGCTGCCTCATCGGGGTGGCCTGGGACGTGCACCGTCCAGCCAGGCAGCGTGCCGAGCAGGGCCACGTCGCCGGGTGACTGGTGGGTCCGGCCGTTGTCCGCGAAGTCGTACGAGGCACCCGCGCTGACCAGCACGGCGCCGGCGCCCTGGTGATTCAGGTCCAGCTTGATCTGCTCGAACGGCCGCTCGATCAGGAAGCTGGCGAAGGTGTGCGCGACCGGGCGCAGGCCGGCCAGGGCCAGCCCGCCGGTCACGCTGATCAGCAACTGCTCCCGGATGCCCAGGTTGATCACCCGGTCCGGGTAGCGCCTGCGGGCCGGCTCGAAGCTGTCCGCGGAGATGTCGGCCAGCACCACGGCCAGCCGCGGGTGCTCGGCCAGCAGGCTGCTGGCCACCGCGGAAAAACGCTCACGCATGGTCTCCATCGCGGGTCCCCTTACCGGTGCTTGGGCTCGACGGCCGCGACGACCAGGTGCGGGCGGCCCGGATGTGGCGCGGTGAGCGCGGTTCCAGCGCGGCGTGGTTCCGCCCGTCGGCGCGCACCGCCGACCAGCCCTCGACGGCGAACCGGGCCTCGATCCCGCCCGGCCAGCCGTAGCTGGCTGAGGCGTTGTCCACCACAACCACGTGCAGCGCGTCCAGGCCGGCCGGCCGGCGAACGCGATCGCCTCGTGGTTCGAGCCCTCGTCCAGTTCGGCGTCGCCGGCCAGCACGAACACCCGCGGGCTGGTCCCGTCGGGCCGGGTCAGCCGCAGCGCGCGCAGGCCCAGCGCCAGCCCCACGGCGAGCGGCAGCCCGTGGCCGAGCGAGCCGCTGGAGATCTCCGCCCCCGGCACCAGCAAGTGGTCCGGGTGCAGCCCGAGCACCGAGCCGAACGAGCCGAAGCCGGGCAGCTCAGCCGGGTCCAGGAAGCCCTTGGCCGCGAGCACCGCGTAGTAGGCCATCGGGCCATGCCCCTTGGACAGCAGGAACCGGTCCCTGGTGTCGTCGGCCACGGTCTCCGGGGTGACCCGGAGCACCCGGTCGTAGAGCACCCAGAGCACGTCCAGGGTGGAGGTGGCCGCCTGGTCGTGCTTGGCGTCCCCGGTCATCAGGGACATCAGCCGGGGCAGGTCGGCGTAGCTGGCTGGGGCGTAGCCGGTGGTTGAGGTCATGCGGCCCATGCTCCGACTTGAAGTGCACTTCAAGTCAACCCGGGCCGGGGCCAGGTCAGGCGGCGGCCACGACGGCGCAGGGGCGGCCACGAGCCAGGGCGGCAGCGGGAAGACGATGGCGGCGATCTGCCACCAGGCCCAGCGCACTCGGGCCACCTGATCCGGGCCGGCCCGCTGCCCGGCTGCGGCGGCCGCCGCCCGCGGCTGCGCCGCCTCGAGCCGCTCGTTGAGCTGCCTGGTGACGAACTCCGCGGCCGATCCCTGCCGGGCCGCGGCGCCGGGTCGGGTGGCTGCCCGTACCCGGGGATGCCCGCGGCGCGGCGCGGGGCGCGGTGCGGTCGGCGAGCCGGGCGTTGCGCTTGGCCCGCAACTCGGCCCGGGTCCGGGACGCGGCCGACGACTGCACCGCCCAGCTGTGCACGATGCGGTCCCGGGACTCCCCCGGCGACCCGGTGTGATGCACCTGGACCGTCTGCACCAGGTCCACCTGGGTCACCACGGCCCAGGGCAGGATGTGCCAGCGCAGCGGGTTCTGCACGGTGATGCCGTCCGCGTCGGCCACGATCCGGGGCTGCCAGGCGCACGCGTACATGCACCCGGTGATCGCGATGACGACCAGCGCGGCCACCGCCCCGGCGTGATTGTGCCCGCGCAGCGCCACCGAGCCCAGGATGAGCACCGCGACGACCAGCCAGGCCCAGCACAGCACCACTGACCCGGGGGTCCGGAAGACCTGCCGGCCGCTGCCCGTGCCCTGGTCACCCGTGCTTGGATTGACCGTGCCCTGGTCAGCCACTTCCGCCGCGCTCCGTCTCGGGGACGTCCGGTGAGCGCCGGATGGCGCTCATGCCAGCCCACTGTATGGCAGCGCGGGACCGGGCTCATCCCGGGCTGGGCCGCCGCACTACCCTGCTGTTCCATGGACCCCGGCCCGCGGGAGGAGCGGCCATAACCACCGTGATCTGGTCTATCCCGGGCGCCGGGCCGGTCACCGCCCAGCGGCGGCCCGCTGGCCCGCCGCTGGCCCGGCCGGCCCGGCCGCCGTGGACGGTCAGCACGGCCTGCTACGCGGTCTTCGCCGGGTACGCGGCCATGGTCGCGCTGTTCAGCGGGCCAGGCCAGGACCGCGGCTGGGCGGTCTGGGCGGTGGCCGGCTACACGGCCGCCCTGCTGCTCAGCCGGCGGCGCGGGGCGGGCCGGGCGGCCGCCCTGCTGGCCAGCGCGGCAGGCGCGGTGGCCGGGCCGCTGATCTGGCTGGCCTGGCGGGCCCCGGCCACCCCCGATGTGCGGGTGGTCGCCCGGTCCGCGGCGCTGCTGCTGCAGCACGGCACGCCGTATCTGGCGGCCGGCCATCTGGCCAGCGCGATCGCCTACGACCCGTACCTGCCCGCCATGACCGTGTTCGGGCTGCCCGGGGCGTTCGGCATGGCGGGCGTGGCCGGTGACCCGAGGATCTGGCTGTGCCTGGTCAGCGGCCTGCTGTTCGTACTGGCCTGCCGGCTGGCCCGGCCCGACGCGGTGTACTGGGGCGTGTTCGCGGTGGCCTCACCGCTGGTGGCGTTCCCGCTCGCGGTCGGGGTGACCGACCCGCCGGTGCTCGCGCTCGTCTGCCTGGCGCTGGCCCTGCTCAGCCGGGTGCCGGGCCGGTGGCCCGGACCCGGGCCGCGGGCCGGCCGGTGGCCGGTCTGGCCGGCCGCGCTGGCACTAGGGCTGGCTTGCGCCATGAAGGCCACGGCGTGGCCGGCGCTGCCGGTGCTCGCGGCCATGCTGGCGGTGCGCGATGACGTGCGCACCGCCGTCCGGTTCGCCGCCGCCGCGGTGGCCGCCGCGGCCGGGCTGAGCGTGCCGCTGGCCCCGGCCGCCGTGGCCCATCCGGCCGCGCTGGTGCAGAACACCGTGCTGTTCCCGCTGGGGCTCGCCGCGGTCAAGACCCCGGCGGCCAGCCCGCTGCCGGGTCACCTGCTGGCCACGCTGGGCCCGGCGGGCGGGCTGGCCGCGATCACCCTGCTGATCGCGGCCATGCTGACCGTGGCGGCCTCGCTGCTGGTCCGGCCGCCGGCCGACCCGGTGGCCGCGGCGCGGTGGCTGGCTCTCGCGCTGACCCTGCTGTTCACGCTGTCCCCGGCCACCCGGTTCGGCTACTTCAGCTACCCGATCGGGCTGCTCGGCTGGCTGGCCATCGTGCGCGGCGGGCAGCCCGGGCCGCTGGCCCGGCCCGGGCCGCCGGCCACGGCCGCTGAACCGGTGTCAGTTCCAGCCGGTCCGCTCGCGTAGCCAGGCCCGCGCGTGCTCACCCTGGGCCGGATCTGGCTGGGCAGCTCGGCCCAGGGTACGCGTGGCATACCGGGGACGTTACGGTCGGTGACACCCGCCCGGCAACGGATTTACCGGGATGCCACGCGAATAGCCCCGCGATTGCGTTCCCGGCGAATGCGGTGCCGCAGCCGCGGGCAGATCTCGGGGGTATCTCGGTCATCGGGCCGGCGGGAATATCGTGGCGGCACCGCGATGAAATGTGCCAGCCAGCTCAGCTGGCCTGGGACACCCCTACTGTCTCCGGCAGCGCCCCGTTGCCCAGGGCGATCAGGGCCGCGGTGGCCAGCACCTTGACCCCGACGCCGAGCGCCTTCTCGTCGATGTCGAAGTTGGCCTGGTGGATGTCCAGATCGGTCGGCGTCCCGGTGCCCCGGGTGCCGAGCCGGGCCAGCGCGCCCGGGATCGACTCGAAGTACCAGGCGACGTCCTCACCACCCAGGCTCTGCTGGGCCGGGGTGGCGGCGTTCGGGCCGATCGCCTCCTCCACCGCCTCCTCCAGGATGTCCACACAGCCCGCGTCGTTGACGGCCGGCGGGACGCCGCGGATGTACTCCAGTTCGGCCACCACCCCGTAGGCGTTGGCCACCGAGTTCAGCAGCGCCTTGAGCAGGTCCGGTGCCTGGTGCCAGGCGTCCTCGTCCAGGCAGCGCACGGTGCCCGCCGCCATGCCGACCTCCGGGATGGCGTTGAGCGCCGAGCCAGCGCTCATCTTGCCCCAGACCAGGCTCAGGCTGGACCGGGGGTCAACGCGCCGGGACAGCGCCGCGGGCAGCTCGGTCACGATCTTTCCCAGCGCGTACACCAGGTCGGCGGTCAGGTGCGGCCGGGCGGTGTGCCCGCCCGGGCCGGACAGCCGGACCATGATCTTGTCGCAGGCGCCGGTTATCGGCCCGCGGCGCAGGCCGACCGTGCCCACTTCGAAGCGCGGATCGCAGTGCAGCGCGAAGAGGCGCTCCACGTCGTTGATCGCGCCATCACGCATCGCCACCAGGGCACCTTCGACGACTTCTTCGGCGGGCTGGAAGAGCAGCCGGACCCGGCCGGGCAGCAGCCCGCGCGCGGCCTGCTGGGCCAGGAATATCCCGGCGCCGAGCAGGATGGTGGTGTGCGCGTCATGCCCGCAGGCATGGCACAGGCCGGGCACCCGGGAGGCGTACGGCACGTTCTTCTCATCCATCAGCGCCAGCGCATCGATGTCCGCGCGCAGCGCCACCGCCGGGACGCTGGGGTCGCCGATGTCGGCCCACAGGCCGGTGCCGGAGGACAGGATCCGCGGCTCCAGCCCGACCGACCTGAGCCGGTCTACGATCTTGGCCGTGGTGCGGACTTCGCCATGCGCCAGCTCAGGATGCATGTGCAGGTCGCGGCGGAACTCG
The DNA here is from genome assembly GCA_963757545.1 of uncultured Actinomycetes bacterium. Taxonomy (GTDB): domain Bacteria; phylum Actinomycetota; class Actinomycetes; order Streptosporangiales; family Streptosporangiaceae; genus RYN-230. The sequence goes on from CAVWSA010000029.1 coordinate 348,422, forward strand.
ATGAGTTCAGCTTCGTGCCCGGCCAGGAAGGCCGCCAGGTCCCGCCGGAGCTCATTGTGCGACATGCGAAGTCTCCTCTGGGCCGACGAACCTGTCCTCGGCGAACTCCGTTACCAGCGCATCCACCACGTTCGTCAGCCGCCCGCCTGCGGCCATGACCGCACGCTGACGCTCGTAGGAGGCTCCCCGTTCCAGCACCTCGTTGACCACCTGCAACTCAGACGCGCAACCTAGTCGCTCGGCCACTGGTTGCAGCATACGAAAGAGCTCATACAACTCGTCGCGCAATGGGGCAGTCGCCCCCTCCGCGTTGGTGATCACGATGGCGTCGAGGCCGTACCTCGTCGCCCGCCACTTGTTGTCCCTGACGACCCACGGCGGCTGGCTGGGCAGCCGGTACCCCCGGTCGAGCTGGGCATCGAACAGGTGCACCAGGCTCTGCGACAGCGCCGCGACCATGCCCACCTCGTGCAGCGTGGGTACCCCGTCGAACATCCTGATTTCCACCGTGCCGAAGTCAGGGTGTGGCCGGACGTCCCACCACACTTCCTTGATGCTCCGGATCGTGCCGGCCCGCAGCAGCGTGTCCATGTACTCCTCGAACTCACTCCAGTCCGCCAGCAGATGCGGCGGTCCTGCGGTCGGCAACCCACCGAAGATGATCGCCCTGCTCGAGGCGAGCCCAGTGTCGTGCCCACCCCAGAACGGGCTCGACGCGGTCAGCGCCAGGAAATGCGGCAGATAAGCGGCAAGAGCGTTGACGATCGGAATCGCCTTGCTGCCGTCCCGTAGCCCCACGTGGACATGCACACCAAAGGTCTGAATCCTGCGGGCAAGCCACTGCATCTGCTCGACGAGTTCCGCATAGCGCTGAATGGGCGCCATCTTTGCATCCCGCCAATCGCTGACGGGATGTGTTCCGGCGCAGGTGAGCATCGTACCGCGCATATCCGTGATCCGCTGGAGTTGAGCAATTGTCGCGACCAGGTCGGCTAAGGCCTCGGACACCGTGCAGCACACCCCGGTGACCACCTCCACGGTGGATTGCATCAGCTCATCGTGGATCTTCGGCCTGGCCCCGGCCGCGCCCAGGCCGCGCAGCTCGGTGATCACCTCGCGCGCGTCCTGGCGCAGCAGCTTGCTGGCCGCATCGATCAGCTGGAGCTCCCACTCCACGCCGAGGGTCGTGCCCTGGGAGGGATTCCACCAGATGGCCACGGCTGACCTCCTTTGTCACCGCCGCCAGGCTCGCCACGCGGGCGAGCTGCGGACCCGACGGCTTTAGGTAACCGGGCTGTCATGCGGCACCGGAGGCGGCGGCCGTGCCGGGCCCAGCCCGGCTCGACCGCCAGTGTAGGTCAGTTCAGGTCAGGTGGGTGATAGATGCCCCAGACATCGCGCAGCGCGTCGCATACCTCACCCACCGTGGCCCGGCTGCGCAGCGCCTCCCGGATCGGCACCAGTACGTTGTCGCCCCCCGCGGCGGCCTTCTTCACCTCATCGATGCGGCGGCGGTGCTCATCGGCATCCCGCGCCGCGCGCAGCCCGGCCAGCCGGGCGGGCCTGCTGCTGCTCGATCGCGGGGTCCACCCGGAGCGGCTGGTACGGCTCCTCGGTGGCCACGGTGAACTTGTTCACCCCGACCACCACCCGCTGGCCGGCGTCGATCTCGCGGGTCACCTGGTAGGCGGAGCGCTCGATCTCGGCCTTCTGGAAGCCCTGCTCGATGGCGGCCACCGCGCCGCCCAGTTCCTCCACCCTGGTGATCAGCTGCCCGGCCGCGTCGGCCACGTCATCGGTCATCGACTCGATCGCGTAGGAGCCGGCGAACGGGTCCACCGTGGCGGTGAGATCGGTCTCGTGCGCCAGCACCTGCTGGGTGCGCAGCGCGAGCCGGGCCGCCTTCTGGCTGGGCAGCGCGATCGCCTCGTCGTAGGCGTTGGTGTGCAGCGACTGGGTGCCGCCGAGCACCGCGGCCAGCGCCTGGATGGTGACCCGGGCCAGGTTCACCTCCGGCTGCTGCGCGGTGAGCTGGACACCGGCCGTCTGGGTGTGGAAGCGCAGCATCTGCGACCGGGGATCGGCCGCGCCGAACTCGTCCCGCATGATCCGCGCCCACAGCCGCCGGGCCGCGCGGAATTTGGCCACCTCCTCGAGCAGCGTGGTCCGGGCCACGAAGAAGAACGACAGCCGCGGCCCGAACTCGTCCACGGCTAGCCCCGAGCGCAGCGCGGCGCGGACATACTCCTTGGCGTTGGCCAGCGTGAACGCGATTTCCTGGACCGGCGTGGCCCCGGCCTCGGCCATGTGGTACCCGGAGATCGAGATGGTGTTCCAGCGCGGGATCTCGGCCTGGCAGTAGCGGAACGTGTCGGCCACCAGGCGCAGCGACGGCTCCGGCGGGTAGATGTAGGTGCCGCGGGCGATGTACTCCTTCAGGATGTCGTTCTGGATGGTGCCGGTCAGCGCGGCCGGCGGCACGCCCTGCTCCTCGGCCACCAGCTGGTAGAGCAGCAGCAGCAGGGCGGCCGGGGCGTTGATGGTCATCGAGGTGGACACGGTGTCCAGCGGGATGCCGCGGAGCAGCGTGCGCATGTCCTCGATGGAGTCGATGGCCACGCCGACCTTGCCCACCTCCCCGTGGGCCAGCGGCGCGTCCGAGTCGTAGCCCATCTGGGTGGGCAGGTCGAACGCCACCGACAGGCCGGTGGTGCCCGCCTCGATCAGCTCGTGGTAGCGCCGGTTCGAGTCCTCGGCGGTGGCGAACCCGGCATATTGCCGCATGGTCCAGGGCCGGCCGGTGTACATCCCTGGGTACACTCCGCGGGTGAACGGGTATGCCCCAGGTTGTCCGAGTTTTTCCGCCGGGTCGAAGCCTGCTGGCTGACCGGGTCCGTACACGGGCTCGATCGGCAGCCCGGACTCCGACTCACGTCCCATGAGCCAAGGTTAAGGGGCGGCTACCGGAGAGTCACAAGCCCAGCCGCCCGGGCCAGCCACGGCTCAGCGGGGACTACCACGCAGCGTGACAATTTTAACATTATTAACTACCGAACGTGAGAAACTTGACGAGGGTGATACAGCGGAGACGGGGCGGCCGGACCGCCCTGCTGGCCGCGTCAGCAGCGGTCCTCAGCGTGGCGGCGGTCAGCCGCCACACCGAGCCCTGGCCGGGACTCCCACGACGCCAGGGCGGCGCGCAGCTCGGCGGGCACGGGATCGTGGTCAACTACCCGGCGCACGGGGCCCGGAAGCTGCCCTCGGTGCCCGCTCGACGCGTATCTGGTGGCCGACGCGACCACCGGCCAGGTGCTGGCGGCCAAGGACCCGCACGGCCACCTGGCGCCCGCCAGCACGCTGAAGATCCTCACCACCGACACGCTGATGCCGGTGCTGAACCCGGCCCAGTCCGTGCTCACCTCGCACCAGGCGGCCGTCGTGGAGCCGAGCAAGGTCGGCCTGATCCAGGGCCGCCGCTACCAGGTGCACGACCTGTTCAAGGCGCTGCTGCTGATCTCGGCCAACGACGCCGCCATCGCGCTGGCCCAGGCCACCGGGTCCTACGCCAAGGGCGTGGCCATGATGAACGCCGAGGCGCATCACCTGCAGGCCTATGACACGCGTGGCCAAGACCCGAACGGGCTGCCCGCCAAGGGCCAGTACACGTCGTCCTACGACCTGGCCCTGTTCGCCCGGCAGGCGCTCACCATGCCCGGGTTCCTGAAGATCGAGGGAATCCCGGGTCAGCACCTTCCCGCTGCACGCCAGGCACTCGGTCAAGCTGTGGAACCAGAACCTGATGCTGGGCAGCTACCCAGGTGACATCGGCGGCAAGATCGGCTGGACCACCGCGTCGGAGGCTACCTTCATCGGCTGGGCCCGGCGCGGCGGCCACACGCTCATCGTGACGATCATGCACTGCGTGCCGCTGACCGAGATGACCTACGCGGCCAAGCTGCTGACCTGGGGCTTCGCCATGGACGGCCACGTCAGGCCGGTCGGCACCCTGGTCCCGCCGCTGCCCGGGCCGGTCGCCGTACCCGGCCCGGCTCACCCGGCCACCGCTCAGGCCGAGCGCACCCGGCTCGGCCCGGGCCACGGCACGGGCGGCGGCCGCGGCGCCACCACGTGGCAAGCTGGCCAAGGCGTCCGGCTTCCCGGCCATCCCAGTCGCGGCCGGCGGCGGCCTGCTGGTCGCCGCGGCTGGTAGCCGCCGGGGTCGCGCTGACCGTCAGGCGCCAGCGGCGGGGAGGAAGCCCACCCGGTCCCTGACCGTGGTCATGGTCGCCGTCGCGACCGGCCGGGCCCGGGACGCCCCGTAGGCCAGCAGCCGGTCCAGCCCGGCCTCGTCGGCCAGCATCTTCTCGGTCCGCTCCCGGACCGGCGCCAGCGCGCCCACCACCACCTCAGCCAGGTCCTTCTTGAACTGGCCGTAACCCATGCCCGCGTACCTGGCTGCCAGGTCGGCGACGGACGCGCCGGACAGCGCGGCGTAAATGCGCAGCAGGTTGGTCACCCCGGGTTTGGCGGCCTCGTCGGCGCGGATGCTGCCCTCGGTATCGGTCACCGCCCGGGCGATCTTCTTCCGGATCGCGTCCGGCTCGTCCAGCACGTCGATGATGCCCGCCACCGACGAGGACGACTTGCTCATCTTGGCCGTCGGCTCCTGCAGGTCGGTGATCTTCGCCACCTCGCGCATGATGTACGCCGCGGGCACGGTGAACGTCTGGCCGTACCGGTGGTTGAACCGGGCCGCCAGGTCCCGGCTCAGCTCCAGGTGCTGCCGCTGGTCCTCGCCGACTGGCACCTGATCGGTCTGGTACAGCAGGATGTCCGCCGCCTGCAGCACCGGGTAACTGAACAGGCCCAGGCTGGCCTGCTGCGCGCCGCCCTTGGCCGACTTGTCCTTGAACTGGGTCATCCGGCTCAGCTCGCCGAACCCGGCCTGGCAGCCGAGTACCCAGGCCAGCTCGGTGTGCTGCGCGACGTGGCTCTGCACGAAAACCACGCACCGCTCCGGGTCCAGCCCGGCCGCGAACAGCTGGGCCGCGGCCACCCGGGTCCGCTGCCGCAACTGGGCCGGGTCCTGCGGCACGGTGATCGCGTGCAGGTCCACCACGCAGTAGAAGGCGTCGTGGGTGTCCTGCAAGGCGACCCACTGGCGCACCGCGCCCAGGTAGTTGCCGAGGTGGAAGGAGTCGGCGGTCGGCTGGATGCCGGAGAACGCACGTGGCCGGGAAGACATGTGGAGAGTTTAGTCGCCGGTGCTTGCAGCGCTGCGCCGGCCGAGGCGGGGCCCGCCGCAGGCGGGTGCTCGCCGAGTCGGCGCTCGGCGCGAAGCGGCGATCGGGGGGCCCGGGGGGTCGTCCCCCCGACTAACACTGCGCTCGGCGCGAAGCGGCGATCGGGGGGTCCAGGGGGGTCGTCCCCCCGGACTAGACTGATGACCGGGACGATTTCCGGGGCGTCCAGCAGCAGCGCGTCGGCGGCCTGGTCGGTGGGCGCTTCCTGGGACGCCCGCTCGGCCGCGATGGTGGCCTCGTAGTGGCCGATCTCCCGGGCCACCTGGCGGCCATCCCAGCGCAGCGGCTTGGCCATCAGGTCGGCCGCCTCGGCCGCCGCGGACAGGCCGCGGTCCCAGGTCTCGATCGAGATGTGCGTCCGCCGGGCCAGCACGTCCTCCAGGTGCCGGGCGCCCTCGTGCGAGGCCGCGTAGCCGATCTCGGCCCGCAGGTAGTCCTCGGCCCCGGCCAGCGGCCGGCCCAGCCCCGGCTCGGCCGCGATCATGTCCAGGATCTCGGTGGCCAGCGAGCCGTACCGGCCGAGCAGGTGCTCGATCCGGGCCACGTGCAGCCCGGACGAGGCGGCCAGCCGGTGCCGCGCGTTCCACAGCGGCAGGTAGCCGTCCGCCCCGGCCAGCGGCACCTCAGCGGTGCAGGACGGCGGGACCCGCCAGTCCAGCCCGTGCGCCACCGCGTCCACCGCGTCCCGGGCCATCAGCCGGTAGGTGGTGTACTTGCCGCCGGCGATCATGACCAGCCCGGGCACCGGGTGGGCCACCACGTGCTCCCGGGACAGCCGGGACGTCATGTCCGACTCGCCGGCCAGCAGCGGGCGCAGCCCGGCGTACACCCCGGCCACGTCCTCCCGGGTCAGCGGGACCGCGAGCACCCGGTTGACCTGGGCCAGCACGTAGTCGATGTCGGCCCGGCTGGCCGCCGGATGGGCCTTGTCCAGGGTCCACTCGGTGTCCGTGGTGCCGACGATCCAGTGCCGGCCCCACGGGATGATGAACAGCACGCTGGACGGGGTGCGCATGATGATGCCGGTGCGCGACTGGATGCGGTCCCGCGGCACGACCAGGTGCACGCCCTTGGACGACCGGATGTTGATCACCCCGCGGCCGCCCACCATGGCCTGGATGTCGTCGGTCCACACCCCGGTGGCGTTGACCACCTGCTGCGCCCGGATCTGCAGCTTGCTGGCCGGTTTCCAGGTCCACCGCGCGTACCCCGGTGACCCGCTCGCCTTCCCGGAGGAACCCGGTGACCTGGGTCCGGGACGCGATCCGCGCGCCGTAGCTGGCCGCGGTGCGGATCAGGTCCAGCACGTACCGGGCGTCGTCCACCTGGGCGTCCCAGTACTGCAGCGCGCCGGTGACCGCGGTCCGCTTCAGCGCGGGGGCCAGCTTCAGCGCGCCGCGCCGGGTCAGCTGCTGGTGGCCGGGCAGCCCGCGCGGCTGGCCCAGCGAGAAGCCCAGCGCGTCGTAGGCGGTGATGCCGGCCCCGATGTAGGCCCGCTCCCAGACGTGATGGGTGAGCGGGAACAGGAACGGCACCGGCCGGACCAGGTGCGGCGCGATCCGCTGCAGCAGCAGCGCGCGCTCGGTGAGCGCCTCGCGGACCAGGCTGACGTTGAGCTGCTCCAGGTAGCGCAGCCCGCCGTGGATCAGCTTGCTGGACCGGGACGAGGTGCCGGAGGCGAAGTCCCGCGCCTCGACCAGGCCAACCGACAGGCCCCGGGTGACCGCGTCCAGGGCCACCCCGGCGCCGACCACGCCGCCGCCCACGACGAGGACCTGCAGCTCGTCCGCGCCGAGCGCGCCGAGCGCCGCGGATCGCCCGTCAGGATCCAGTCGCGCTGTCTCGTCCCTCCCTGCAACCACCGGCCCGGGCCTCACCCGGTGAACGCTAGCATCCGCCCGTCATCGGCGCGGCGGGGCGTTCGGCGTGACGGCCACTTCGACCCGCTGGAACTCCTTGAGGTCGGAATACCCCGAGGTGGCCATCGTGCGGCGGAGCGCGCCGATCAGGTTGAGCGAGCCGTCGGCCAGCACCGACGGGCCGTGCAGGATCTGCTCCAGGGTGCCCACCGTGCCGACCTCGACCCGGGTGCCCCGGGGCAGGTCCGGGTGGTGTGACTCGCTGCCCCAGTGGTAGCCGCGGCCCGGCGCCTCGGCCGCCCGGGCGAACGGCGAGCCCACCATGACCGCGTCGCTGCCGCAGGCCAGCGCCTTGGCGATGTCGCCGCTGCGGGTCATCCCGCCGTCCGCGATCACGTGCACGTACCGGCCGCCCGACTCGTCCAGGTACTCCCGGCGGGCCGCGGCCACGTCCGCGATGGCGGTGGCCATCGGCACGGTCACGCCGAGCACGGCCGCCGTGGTGTGCCCGGACCCGCCGCCGAAGCCGACCAGCACACCGGCCGCCCCGGTGCGCATCAGGTGCAGCGCCGCGGTGTAGGTGGCGCAGCCACCGACGATCACCGGCACATCGAGCTCGTAGATGAACTGCTTCAGGTTGAGCGGTTCGGCCTGCCCGGACACGTGCTCGGCGGACACCGTGGTGCCGCGGATCACGAAGATGTCCGCGCCCGCGTCGATGACCGCCTTGTAGTACCGGACGGTGCGCTGCGGGGACAGCCGGGCCGCGGTGGTCACCCCGGCCGAGCGGATCTCCTCGATGCGCTGGCCGATCAGCTCTTCCTTGATCGGCTCGGAGTAGATCTCCTGCAGCCGCCGGGTCGCGGTGTCCTGGTCCAGCTCGGCGATCTCGGCCAGGATCGGCTCCGGGTCCGCGAACCGGGTCCACAGCCCTTCCAGGTCGAGCACGGCCAGCCCGCCCAGCCGGCCCAGCTGGGCGGCGAAGGCGGGTGACACCACGCTGTCCATCGGCGAGGCGACCAGCGGCATCTCGAACCGGTACGCGTCGATCTGCCAGGCCACCGAGACCTCTTCCGGGTCCCTGGTCCGCCGCGACGGCACGATGCCGATCTCATCCAGCGGGTAGGCCCGGCGGCCGCTCTTGCCCCGGCCAATCTCAACCGTCGTCATACGCAACTCCAGCCCGCGGCACGGGCGTTAAGCATGATGGTTATGGGGGTGACGGGCACTAGCGCCCCCGGCGCGCGTAGTTCGGGGCCTCAGCCGTCATCTCGACGTCGTGCGGGTGGCTTTCCGCCAGGCCGGCCGCGGTGATCTGGGTGAACTGGGCCTGCTGCAGGTCGGCGATGGTCCGCGCGCCGACAGTAGCCCATCGCCGCGCGCAGGCCGCCGGCCAGCTGGTTGGCCACCGCGGCCAGCGGGCCGCGGTACGGCACCTGGCCTTCCACGCCCTGCGGCACCAGCTTGTCCTCGCGCAGCACGTCGTCCTGGAAGTACCGGTCCTTGGAGTAGGACCGGCCGCGCTCGGGGTTGCGCATCGCGCCCAGCGAGCCCATCCCGCGGTACAGCTTGTACTGCTTGCCGTGGATGAAGACCATCTCGCCCGGCCCCTCCTCGCAGCCGGCCAGCAGGCTGCCCAGCATGACCGTGTCCGCCCCGGCGGCGATGGCCTTGGCGATGTCCCCGGAGTGCTGCAGCCCGCCGTCCCCGATCACCGGGACACCGGCCGCGCGGGCCGCCTGCGCCGCCTCGTAGATGGCGGTCGACCTGGGGTACACCGACGCCGGCGACGACCCGGGTGGTGCAGATGGAACCCGGCCCGACGCCGACCTTGACCGCGTCCGCCCCGGCGTCGATGAGCGCCTGGGCACCGGCCCGGCTGGCGATGTTCCCGCCGATGATCTCGACGTGCAGGTTGGCCTTGAGCTGCGCGACCATGTCCAGCACGGCCTGCGAGTGGCCGTGCGCCGTGTCCACCACCAGGAAGTCGGCCCCGGCCTCGGCCAGCGCCTGGGCCCGGCCCTTGGCGTCCTCGCCCACGCCCACCGCGGCCCCGGCCACCAGCCGCCCCGCGCTGTCCTTGGTGGCGTGCGGGAACTTCTCGCTCTTGGTGAAGTCCTTGACCGTGATCAGCCCGCGCAGCCGGCCACCGTCGTCGATCAGTGGCAGTTTCTCCACCTTGTGCTGCTTGAGCAGGGCCAGCGCGGCGTCCCTGGAGACCCCGACCGGCGCGGTGACCAGCGGCATGGAGGTCATTACGCGGCCACCCGGCGGCTGTGGTCGGTGACGAACCGGATGTCCCGGTTGGTCACGATGCCGACCAGCACGCCGTCCGGGCTGGTCACCGGCACGCCGGAGATCCGGTACCGGGCGCACAGCTGGTCGACATCGGCCACCGTGGCGTCCGGGCCGCAGGTCACCGGGTTGGTGATCATGCCTGCCTCGGACCGCTTCACGGTGTCCACCTGCTGCGCCTGCTCGTCCACCGAGAGGTTGCGGTGCAGCACGCCCACCCCGCCGATGCGGGCCATGGCGATGGCCATCCGGGCCTCGGTCACCGTGTCCATGGCCGAGGAGACCAGCGGCACGTTCAGCGTGATCCGGCGGGTCAGCCGGGCGGTGGTGTCCGCCTCGCTGGGCAGCACCACCGAATGGGCCGGCAGCAGCAGCACGTCGTCGAAGGTCAGGGCCGGCGGGGCGAACTTAGCGACGTCGCTCATGACACCTTCCGGAGGGCTGGCAGCGGGATCCACCCAGTGTAGAGGCCCGCCGCGGCCCGGCCGGTCAGCGCAGCCGACGCCGGGCGGGCCGCCCAGCCGCGGTCCAGCCGCCTGGTCCGGACGCCGGCCCCCCGGGTCAGCCGGGCCAGCATGCTCGCCGCGATCAGGCTGGTGGTGCCGGCCAGGCCCGCCACCACCGCGCCGGCCACCGCGGCCCGCAGCCAGCCGGCCAGGCTCCGCGACGCCGCCCGCCGGCCACCCCACACCCCTTCATCCCGCGGGGCGCCATCTCCTGGCGCGTCAACGTCCGCGGCCAGCGCGGTAAGCAGGACGAAGGCCGGATCGTCATGGAGCCCGGGCGGGGCGGCGGCCCGCGCGGCCAGCAGTTCGATGGCCTGCTCGGCCCGCCGGATCTCGCCGAGATCGGCGGCCACCGCCGCCGGGGCGGCCTCGCCCGCCCGGCGGCGGGTGAACTCCAGGCCGGGTGTCATGCCGGGCGCGCCGGGCCCGCGGCCCGTGATCACGCAATCGACTCCGCGACCGCGAGTGCCCGGAGCCGGGCCAGTGCCCGGTGCTGGGCCACCCTCACCGCTCCTGCTGACATGCCCAGTACGTTACCCGTTTCCTCGGCCGACAGTCCCGTTACGACGCGTAGTATTAGCAGCTCACGCAAGTGTTCTGGGAGCTGGGCGAGGAGCGCTCTGGCCCGCTGTGCCTCAATACAGGCCACCACGGTCTCTTCCGGGCCGGGCCGTTCGTCCGGCCCGTCGGGCAGGTCCTCGAACGGCACCGCGAGCCGGGACGCGTTCCGCGCCGCGTCGGCCACCTTGTGTGACGCGATGCCGAACACGAACGACGCGAACGGCCGGCCCATGTCCCGGTAGCGGGGCAGCGCGGACAGCACGGCCAGGCAGACTTCCTGCGCTACATCGTCGGCCACGTAGTAGTGACCGGTGATCCGGCCCAGCCGGGCCCGGCAGTACCGGACCACCATCGGGCGGATGCGCTCCAGCAGGGCGGCCACCGCCGCTGGCTGCCCGCGTACCGCGAGGCTGGTCAGATCCCCGAAGCTGGCCGCCTGGGCGGCTGCGACGTCGCCCCGGGCGGCCTCGCGGGTGCTCCCGGCGCCAGCCGTTCCCTCGATCGTTCCCTCGGCGGCCAGCGCGCCGCCGGGTGCCCCGGCCCGCCACTGGTCACCTGTGGCTGACCGTCCCCCCCGGGAGTCGCCCGCCACGGCCTGGATGATGCATCCGTCGCCCACAAAAGCATGATGCCCAGGAAAGCGGGGGGTGCCCTCCTCAAAGATGGCAACGGAAAGGTCACATTGATGTTCCGCGCGGTCACGTTCCGAACATGAAATAACTATCAGTAGTCAATTCGCTACTCAGCGTAATTGAATTTCTTCATGACGTCCCTTTCGGGGCTTAGATAGCGAAGCAGCACGCCATCTGCGGCGCAAGCGCGGGACGCCGGATATGTCACGCGGGGAACGCGGGGAAGGCCCGGCCCCGGTGTGCCGGGAGGGGCCTGCCTGGCCGCTGCGCTGCGTTATCTCAGCGCGCGTTACCTCAGTGCGCGTTACCTCAGTGCGAGTGGCCGTGGCCGTGCGAGTGGCCGTGGCCGCCCGCGGCGGCCTCGTGCCTCCTCCTCCGGCTTCTCCACCACCAGCGCCTCGGTGGTGAGCAGCATGGCCGCGATGGACGCCGCGTTCACCACCGCGGAGCGGGTCACCTTGACCGGGTCGATGACGCCCTGGGCCACCAGGTCGCCGTACTCGCCGGTGGCCGCGTTGAAGCCCTGGCCGACGCCGAGCTCGGCGACCTTGGCCGACGACGACCGTAGCCCTCCACGCCCGCGTTCTCCGCGATCCAGCGGGCCGGGGAGACCAGCGCGCTGCGCACCACGCCGACGCCGGTCGCCTCGTCGCCGGTCCGGCCGAGGTCATCCAGCGTGGCCGCGATGTGCACCAGGGCACTGCCGCCGCCGGGGATGATGCCTTCCTCGATCGCGGCCCGGGTGGCCGAGATGGCGTCCTCCAGGCGGTGCTTCTTCTCCTTCAGCTCCACCTCGGTCGCCGCGCCCACCCGGAGCACGCTGACCCCGCCGGACAGCTTGGCCACCCGCTCCTGCAGCTTCTCCCGGTCCCAGTCGGAATCGGTCGCCTCGATCTCGCGCGCGGAGCTGGCGCGACCCGGTCCTGGATGGCGCTGGTCGCCCGCCGCCGTCCACGATCGTGGTGGCGTCCTTGGTCACCACGACCCGGCGCGCGGTGCCCAGCGTGTCCAGGCCGACCTGCTCGAGCTTGAGCCCGACCTCCTCGCTGACCACCTCGCCGCCGGTCAGGATGGCCATGTCCTCCAGCATCGCCTTGCGCCGGTCACCGAAGCCGGGCGCCTTCACCGCGCACACGCGCGAGCAGGCCGCGGATCTTGTTCACGACCAGCGTGGACAGCGCCTCACCCTCGACGTCCTCGGCGATGACCAGGAGCGGCTTCTGGCCTGCGCGACCTTCTCCAGCAGCGGGAGCAGATCCGCCACGAGGAGATCTTGCCTGCGTGCAGCAGGACGTACGCGTCCTCCAGGACCGCCTCCATCCGCTCGGGGTCGGTGACGAAGTACGGCGAGATGTAGCCCTTGTCGAACTGCATTCCCTCGGTGAACTCGATCTCGAGGCCCATCGTCGGCGACTCCTCGACGGTGATGACGCCGTCCTTGCCGACCTTGTCGAACGCCTCGGCGATCAGCTCGCCGATCTTGGCGTCCTGCGGCCGAGATCGTGGCCACGTGCGCGATCTCCTGCTGCTCCTCGACCTCGCGGGCCATCTCGAGCAGCCGCTCCGACACCGCGGCGGCCGCGGCGTCGATGCCCCGCTTCAGCGCGATCGGCTTGGCGCCGGCCGTGACCGAGCGCAGGCCCTCGCGCACCATGGCCTGGGCCAGCACGGTCGCCGTCGTGGTGCCGTCACCCGCGACGTCGTTGGTCTTGGTCGCGACCTCCTTGGCGAGCTGGGCACCGAGATTCTCGTACGGGTCCTCCAGCTCGACCTCACGCGCGATGGTCACGCCGTCGTTGGTGATGGTCGGAGCGCCCCACTTCTTGTCGATGACGACGTTGCGGCCCTTCGGGCCGAGCGTCACCTTCACGGTGTCCGCGAGCCGGTTCACGCCGCGCTCGAGCGCGCGCCGTGCCTCCTCGTCGAACTCCAGCATCTTGGCCATGAGCACCTCAAATTGCTGTGGTTTAGATCATTGCGCGGCCTGGCGGTCACCGGGCCTGCCACGGACTACCGCCCCGGACGCCAGGGAGCGCCGGGGCGGTGGTCCGAGCGGACATCTGGTCGCGGGACGCGCCCGCCGCCTGAGCCGCGTGTTACTTCTCGATGATGGCGAGCACGTCACGGGCGGAGAGCACCAGGTACTCCTCGCCGTGGTACTTCACCTCGGTGCCGCCGTACTTGCTGTACAGCACGATGTCACCGACCTTGACGTCCATCGGGACGCGCTTGCTGCCAGCGTCGTCGAACCGGCCCGGGCCGACGGCAAGGACTTCGCCCTCCTGGGGCTTCTCCTTGGCGGTGTCCGGGATGACCAGCCCGGACGCAGTGGTCTGCTCGGCCTCTAGCGTGCGGACCACGATCCGGTCTTCGAGTGGCTTGAGAACAACCTTGGTAGCGGTCGCCACGATCTGACCTCCTCCTCCGAAAAGGATGGGGAAAACGGCTATAGGAGAACGACCTCGGCTAGCTGTCGTCGCGGGTGCCAGACCAGCTTCGTCGTATTAGCACTCTACCCTAGAGAGTGCCAGTCCCGAACAGTAGCCGGGGCGCGCCCGGCAGTCAAGCTGGGTCAGCCAAGCTGGGTCAGGCCAGCTGGGTCAGGCCAGCACGGTGCTCACCGGCAGCGCGGAATCGGCCGCCACGTCCAGCGCGGACGACGGGGCGCCGCGCGCGGCCAGTTCCGCGCCCAGCGCCGCCACCATGGCCCCGTTGTCCGTGCACAGCCCGGGCCGGGGCACCCGGAGCCGCAGCCCGGCCGCGTGCGCAGCGCTCCGCGGCCAGTGCGCGCAGCCGGGAGTTCGCGGCCACTCCCCCGCCGATGACCAGGTGCTCGACGCCGTGCTCCTGGCAGGCTTGCACCGCCTTGCGGGTGAGCACGTCCGCCACCGCCTCCTGGAACGAGGCGGCCACGTCGGCCACCGGCACGCTGAGCCCGGCCGCCCGGCGTTCTTCCACCCAGCGGGCCACCGCGGTCTTCAGCCCGGAGAAGGAGAAGTCGTAGGTCTGGTCCCGGTACTTGGCCCGGGGGAAGGCGATCGCGGCCGGATCCCCGGACCGGGCCTGGAGGTCGATCGGCGGGCCGCCCGGGAACGGCAGCCCGAGCACCCGGGCCACCTTGTCGTAGGCTTCGCCCGCCGCGTCGTCGATGGTCGCGCCGAGCGGCTGCACGTCGCCCGCCACGTCTTTGGCCAGCAGCAGCGAGGAGTGCCCGCCGGAGACCAGCAGCGCGATCGCGGGCACCGGCAGCGGCCCGTGTTCCAGCTGGTCCACCGCGATGTGCGCGGCCAGGTGGTTCACCGCGTACAGCGGCTTGGCCAGGGCCAGCGCGTAGGCCTTGGCCGCGCACACGCCGACCAGCAGCGCGCCGGTCAGCCCCGGCCCGGCGGTCACCGCGATCGCGTCCACGTCGGCCAGCCTGACCCCGGCGGTGGCCAGCGCCCGGTCCACCGCCGGGACCATGGCCTCCAGGTGCGCCCGGCTGGCCACCTCGGGCACTACGCCGCCGAACCGGGCGTGCTCGGCCACGCTGGACGCCACCGAGTCGGCCAGCAGCTCGTGCCCGCGGACCAGCCCGGCGCCGGTCTCGTCGCACGACGTCTCGATGCCCAGCACCAGCGGGCCGGTCACCGCGCGCCCCATCCCGCGGCCCGCCGCACCGGCTCACTGCGGCCGGGCCGGGCGCGGCCGGGCTGACCGGGGCCAGCCTGGCCGCCCGGCCGGTCCAGGGTCAGCCGCATGACCAGGGCGTCGGTGCCGGAGGGCTGGTAGTAGCCGCGCCGGACGCCGATCTCCACGAAACCACGCCGCTGATACAGCCGCTGCGCCCGGTGGTTGTCCACCCGCACCTCGAGGAACACCTCGCTGCAGCCCCGCCGGCCCGCCTCGCCGAGCAGCGCGTCCAGCAGTGCCGCGCCGAGGCCCTGGCCCCAGCGGGTCTCGGCCACGGCCAGCGTGAGCACGTCGGCCTGGCCGCCGCCGGGGGTCAGCAGGCCGGCGTAGCCCGGCCAGTTCCCCGGCCTGGTCGGCGACCAGGTAGTACCGCCCGCTGGGCACCCCGGCCAGCTCGCTGGCCAGCATCCCCTCGGTCCAGGCCTCGTCGCCGAACAGCGCGTGCTCCAGCTCCAGCACGGCGGGCAGGTCGGCGTAGGTCATTTCGCGCAGCGTGACGGCACCGGTCACGGCACCGTCACCCGCTTCGGCGGGCCGGGTACCCGTGCGTCCGGGCGGCGCAGGTACACCGGATCGGCGCCCAGCCCGGGCAGCCCGGCGGTGATCCGCTGCGCGGCCAGCCGGGCCAGCGTGGCCGCCGCCGGGTAGCCGGGCTCACCGGGCCCGCCGAGCAGGTCCGGGTAGAGCAGCGCGCCGGCCCCGGCCACCGGGGTGCCGGCCGGGATCTCCGCGGCCACCGCGGCCGGCGTGCCGACCGCGGGCCCGGACAGCCGCGCCCCGGTGGCGTCGTAGCGGGCCCAGTAGACCTCGCGGCGCCGGGCGTCGGTGGCCACCACGAAGTCGCGGCCCGCCGCGGCGGTCACCGCGTCGGCCGCGATCACGTCCAGCGTGCAGATGCCGTGCACCGGGACGCCCAGCGCGCTGCCCAGCACCCGGGCGGTGACCAGCCCGGCACGCAGCCCGGTGTACGGGCCGGGCCCGGTGCCGGCCGCGACGGCGGTGATGTCGAGCCGGCTCGCCCCGGCCCGGGTCAGCACCTGGTCGATGGCGGACGCCAGCAGCTCGCCATGGCGGCGGGCATCAATAGTGGTGACTTCGGCCAGCGCGTGCGTCCCGTCATGCAGGGCCACCGTCACGGCTGGCGTCGCGGTGTCGAACGCAAGCAGCAGCACGGATGCACAGCCTAGTGACCCTGGCGGGCAGATGTGACCAGCCCGCCCGTGCGGCTCAGCTCTTCAGCTGGGCCAGCACGTCGCGCGCGGCGGCCATCGCCCCGGCCGTCAGCTGGCCGACCGGGACCGGTTGGTACCCGCCGCGGCCGGAGTCCCCCTCGAAGACCACGGTGACCAGGACGTTGCGGTCCCGGGCCACCACGGTGAGCTGGTCGGTGACGATGCCGCCCGCCCTGATCTTCTGGAACGCGGAGAACGCCTTGCTGCCCAGCCCGGCGATCGGGGTGATGATGGCCTTCGGCAGCTGGGTCTTCTTCGCCGGGGTGGTCTTCTGCTGCAGCGCCTGGGCGTACCCGTCGCTGGCCGCGTTGGTCGCGCTGCCGTCCCCACTGGCCAGCCCGTTGGGTGAGTACGCCTGGGCCTGGACGTTCAGCAGCCGGTAGACCGGCCGGGCATCCAGGGTCCAGCTGCACAGGCTGGCCGCGCCGCCGTCCAGCGAGGCGGGCGAGGCGACCGTCCGCTTGCCCGGCAGGTACTGGTTGAGCGTGGCCGCGCTGACCGCGGTGCAGGCGTTCGGCGTGGTCTGGAACTCCCCGGGCAGGAACGTCGTCACCATCGCGTCGGGCTGCTTGACCGGCTGGCTGCCGCCGCTGAGCAGCAGGTACAGCCCACCGCCGACGACCGCGGCGACGATCAGCACACCGCCCCACAGGTACATCGAGCGGCGCGTCCGGCGGGCCCGGGCCGCCGCCTGGCGGCCCCGTGGCCGGACCCGCGGCGCGGGCGCCTGGTACGTCTCCGGGCCGTCCGGGTCCGCCTCTACGGTGCTCCGTACGGTGCTTCTCCGTACGGTGCCGCCGGTGCGCCAGGGCGTCCGGGCGCCCGGGGCTGCCGGGCGCGGTGGGCCGGCGCGCCGGTTCCGTTCCCGGCCATCGGCCCACCGTGGGTCTATCGCGAGGCCCGCCCAGGGGGGCAGTTCCTCGCTGTCGTCCGGGTAATCGGCTTCATTCCAGCGCGGGCTGTTGCGTGGTGCGGACAGCCTGCTGGAGCGCGGGGGTTGCGGCCCCTGCTGAGCCACGGCGCGCCTCCGGGAAAAGGGATCAGACCGTTCAAGAACGACGCGGAACGCACTGCCGGACGCCGGCCCGGGACGGGCGAGCCGGCTTCAGCAATGCAGGGACGAGCGAAACTATATGGCCTTGGGGGTTACGGGTAGGCCACAACACACGGATTCCGCAGCGGACTCCCAGCGTTGGCCGATTCCGGTCGATACCGACCGTTCGCGAATCGCGGTCGGCGCGCGACCGGGCTCAGCGCGATGCGCACCTCGAGCCGGTCCGCGGCCAGCCCCTCGACCAGGCCCTCGCCCCACTCGACCACGGTCACGCAGTCCTCCAGCGAGGCATCCAGGTCCAGGTCATCGACTTCGGCCACGCTGGCCAGCCGGTAGGCGTCCACGTGCACCAGGCCCGGCCCGCCGCGCAGCGCCGGGTGCACCCGGGCGATCACGAATGTCGGCGAGGTGACCGGCCCGCGTACGCCCAGGCCGTCCCCGATGCCCTGGACCAGCGTGGTTTTCCCGGCGCCGAGCGGGCCGCTGAGCACCACCAGGTCGCCGGCCCGGAGCACGGCGGCCAGCCGCCTGCCCAGCTCGTGCATGTCCGCCGCGGTGGGTACCTCGACCCGGTCACCCCGCACCGGGGCGGCCGTCTCCCCGATGGCAGCCGTCTCCCCGATGGCAGCCGGCTCTCCCGGGGCAGCCGTCTCCCCGGTGGCAGCCGTCTGGCCCGCTGCCACCGGCCCGTGCGTCGCCGCCACGGATCAGCACCTGCCTTCTCTGCTCGGGTCCCAGCACCACGCGCCGTCAGGCGGAGCGCTCCCGCGCACCGCGGCCGTCCTCGGCCCGCGCGATCAGCCGGGTGATCGCCCCGGTGACCACCTCTGGGTCCTCCAGGATAAGGGCGTGCCCGGCCCCCGGTACCAGGACGAGCTCGGCGCCCGGGATCTCCGCCGCCAGTTCCACGCCCAGCGACGGGGAGATCAGCCGGTCCTTGTCACCGGCCACGACGACCACCGGCACGCTGCCCAGCGTGGGCAGCGTGCCACGCAGGTCGCAGGCGTACAGGGCCTGGCCGAACGCCGCGATCACCTCGATCGGCGTTTCCCTGATCATCTGCTCCAGGAAGTCGACCGTGGCCGGATTCACCCGTGGGTCGCCGAAGCCGATGAACCGGGTGCTCAGGAACGACACGTCGCTGGCCGCCCGCCGCCCGTGCTCGACCAGCACCGCCCGGTACCCGGTGGCCGCGCCGCGCAGCACCACCGGCAGCGCGCGGCGCAGCACGGGCCGGGCCAGCCCGGGCATCCAGGGGCTGCCCCGGTCCAGGCCGCTGGCCGTGGTGGAGATGAGCGCCGCCCCGATGACCTTGGTGCCGAACAGCTCCGGCTGCTGGCTGGCCAGCGCCATGATGGTCATGCCGCCCATCGAGTGCCCGGCCAGGATCACCGGCATGTCGCCGGGCGCCACCGCCGCGATCACCCGGCCGAGGTCGGCGCCCAGCTGGTCGATGCTGGCCGTGCTGCCTCCCGGAGACCGGCCGGACCGGCCGTGGTCCCGCTGGTCCCAGAACACGAGCCGGTGACCGCGCAGGTCACGGCGCTGGAAATGCCAGCAGTCCTGGTTCAGCGTGTAACCATGGCAGAACACCACGGTGACCGGCGCGGACGGCCCGCCCGGCCCGCTCAGCGCGCTGGACGCGCTGGCGCCGGGTGCGTCCGGGGCCGGATCGTCGATCTCCACGTGCAGCGGGACACCGTCGTCGGCCAGCACGGTCAGCGCCCGGCCGCGCAGGCCGCCGAAGTTCTCCGCGGCTGAGTTGTCCCGCAGCAGCTGGGCCCGGCCGATGGCGATCCGCTCCGCCGCGACCACCGCCCCGGCACCCGCGGCTACCGCCCCCGCGGCCAGCCCGGCCACACCGGTGATCCGCCGCCAGGTCGCCATCGCACCTCCTGCCGCACGCCCGGTCCGGTATCCCGCCGTCGCCGCCGCAGGCGACGTCAGGCTCGCGGCCCGCTCACCACCGTACGCTGCTGGTCCTGGTCATATGCTACTCCAGAGTAGGTTCTGGGCAGCAGCCCGGCGAAGTTGGTGACGATCTCGTAGGACACCGTGCCGAGTGCGTCCGCCCACTCCTGGGCGGTGGGCTCGCCCGCGTCGCCCGGCCCGAACAGCACTACCTCGTCCCCGGCCATCGCGGGTTCCGCCGCGAAGTCGAGCACGGACAGGTCCATGCACACGGTGCCCGCGATGCGCCAGCGCCGGCCGCGCGCCTGCACCTCGACCACCCCGGACGCGCGCCGCGGGATCCCCTCCGCGTAGCCGATCGGGATCAGCCCCAGGGTGCTTTCACCCTGGGTGGTGTAGCGGTGGCCGTAGGACACCGGGGTGCCGGCCGGGACCTGCTTGGCCAGCACCAGCCGGGTGCGCACGGTCATGGCCGGCCGGAGCCAGCCCGGGGCACCGCCCGGCAGGGTGGCCAGCCCGTACACCGCGCCGCCCGGCCGGACCAGGTCGAACCAGGTTTCCGGCAGGTTCAGCGTGGCCGCCGTGTTGGCCAGGTGGCGCACCTCCGGCTGGGCGCCCGCCGCCTCGGCCAGTTCGACAGCCTCGGTGAACCTGGCCACCTGAGCGGCGATGGACGGGTGACCCGGGATGTCGGCACAGGCCAGATGGGACCATATCCCGCTAATCGTGACCGTCCCGGCGGCCTGTGCGGTCAGCCCGGCGGCCACCAGCGCGGGCCAGTCGGCCGGGGTCGCGCCGCCACGGGCCATCCCGGTGTCGGCCTTCAGGTGCACCCGGGCGGGCCGCCCCGCCGCCGCGGCGGCCGCCGCGATCTCGGTCAGCAGCGGCACCGAGTCCGCGGACAGGTCGATGCCGGCCCGGACCGCCGCTTCGTGGGCCGCGCCCGGCACACCGGTCAGCGCCAGCACCCGGCTGGTGATGCCGTCCTGGCGCAGCGCCAGCGCCTCGGCCACGTGCACCACACCCAGCCACTGGGCACCGCCGGCCAGCGCCGCCCGGGCCGCGGGCAGCATGCCGTGCCCGTACCCGTCCGCCTTGACCACGGCCATCAGCTGCGGCCCGGTAGTCCGGCTGCGCAGGGCCGCCACGTTGCCGGAGATAGCGGCCAGGTCAACGACTGCTTCCGCGGGACTGTCCATGACGCCCCAGTTTGCCAGCCTGCCGCGGCTGCCGGGCAGCTCAGGCCGCCTGCTCCCGGACCGACCGGATGGCGTCCGGCAGCGCGCCGATCACATCAGCCGCCGCGATCGGCGCCGCCGCGCCCCAGCTGCCCGCGCGGCCCGCCAGTCCAGCGGTCAGCTCCCGGGCCACGGGCGACAGCACGGCCGGCCCGGGCCGCTGCCCCGCCCCGGCCGCGGCCAGCCGGGCGGCCAGGCCGTGCAGGTAGGCGGCGGCCGCCGCGGCCTGGCCGACCGGCAGGCCCTGCGCGATCAGGGCGCCGGCCAGCCCGGACAGCACGTCCCCGGTCCCCGCGGTGGCCAGCCACGACGTCCCGGTGAGGTTGGCCCACACCGGGCCGCCGTCGGGCGGCGCGATCACCGTGGTGGAGCCCTTGAGCAGCACCGTGGCACCGAGTTCGGCCGCGGCCCGCCTGGCGTACTCCAGACGGCGTGCCTCGATGTCGGCCGGGTCCACCCCGAGCAGCCGGCCCAGTTCCCCCGCGTGCGGGGTGAGCAGCGTCGGCGCGGCCCGGTCCAGCAGCCCGCGGTCGGCCGCCAGCAGCGTCAGCCCGTCCGCGTCCACCAGCACCGGCACATCGCTGGCCAGCACCGCGGCCAGCCGCTCCCGGGCGTCGTCGTCGGTGCCCATGCCCGGACCGGCCACCCAGGCCTGGACCCGGCCAGCGGCCTGAATGTCCTGGCTGGCTGGCCGGTCCGGCCCGGTCACCGTGATCACCGCTTCCGGCCAGAGCACCCGCACCACGGCCACCGCGTGCTCGGCCGACACCAGCCGGACCATCCCCGCGCCGCCGCGCAGCGCACCGCCCACGGCCAGCGCCGCCGCCCCGGTGTACCGCTGGCTGCCGGCCACCAGGCCGGCCACCCCGCGGCGGTACTTGTCCGAGTCGGCCGGCGGCTGGCGCAGCAGCGCGCCGGCATCCGCGGCCTGCAGCGCGGTGACATCCGGCGGGCCGAGGAACGGCGCCAGGCCGATGTCGATGAGTTCCACCACCCCGGCGTGCGCCGCCCCGGGGTCCACCAGCAACCCGGGCTTGACCGTGCCGAACGCCACCGTCACGTCGGCCTGGATGGCCGCGCCGGCCACCACCCCGGTGTCCGCGTCCACCCCGCTGGGCAGGTCCACCGCCACCACGACGGCCGGGGACTGGGCGGCCAGCCCGGCCAGGGACGCCTGTGGCTCGCGCAGCCCACCCCGGCCGCCGATGCCCAGCAGGCCGTCCAGGATCAGGTCGGCCGCGCCGATCGCGGCCGGCACGGCCGGGTCGTCCGCCGCGGCTACCCGGCCGCCTGCCGCCCGGAGCGCCGCGGTCCCCGCCTCGTGGATCTTGGCCGCCGCCCGGACCGCGAGCACCGCCGCGCCCCGGCCCGCCAGCCGGGCGCCCGCGTAGAGCGCGTCGCCGCCGTTGTCGCCGCTGCCCGCCAGCACCACCACCCGGGACCCGGGCACCGTGCCGGTCAGCCCCGCGCAGACCGCGGCCAGCCCAGCCGCGGCCCGCTGCATCAGCGTGCCCGGCGGCAGTTGCGCCATCAGGCTCTGCTCGGCCGCCCGGACCTTGGCTACCTCGTGCGCGTTTCTCATCCCTCGGCCACCACCATCGCGATGCTCATCCCCGAATCATGGCTCAGCGACAAGTGCCAGCAGCGCACGCCGCACTGCCTGGCCACCGCGGCCACCGTGCCGCTGACCAGCAGCATCGGGCGGCCCGCGGTATCCCGTTGCACGATCACGTCGGTCCAGCGCAGCCCGGGCGGCGCGCCGAGCGCCTTGGCCACCGCCTCCTTGGCCGCGAAACTGGCCGCCAGCGACTCCGCCCGGCCGCCCCGTTCGCTCTCCGCGAACAGCCGGGCGGCCAGCGCGGGGGTTCGCTGCAGCGCCGCCCACAACCGGCCGGTTTCCACCATGTCCACCCCGATGCCGACGATCACCAGCCCAGCCTGTCACGTCCGGCCAGGGCCAGTCCCGGGCAGGCCACAGCTGGGCCCGCAGCGGCGCGGCGTCCCGGTCCAGCCCCGCGCGGCCAGCGCGTCAGCCACCTGGGCCGCGACGAAGCACGGCCACCTGGTCACGTCGGCCCAGCCATACCGCAGTGTGTCCTGGCCCACCGCGGTGTTCGCGTTGTCCCGGCGTACGTCGCGCCAGCGGGACTGCGCTGGATGCGCCGCCTGCCCGTCCAGCTCGACCACCAGCCCGTACTCCTGGTAGGTCACGTCCTGGTACTGCCGTTGCCCGGCCCGGATCACGGCGTGCTGCCGGACCCCGCGGGCAGCCCGTGCGGCCGCTCTACCCGGCTCAGGTAACGGAACTCCAGCAGCGAGTGCACACCTTCGGCGGCCAGGCCGAGCGTCGCGCTCAGCTCGGTGCGCCACCGCATCCGGGCCCGCAGCGCCATCGCGGCCGCCAACCGGTCCGGCGTAGTCCGCCGGCTACCGCAGCCGCGTAGCACCCATCCCAGTGCATCGTCTAGGCTGCCAGCCGCCTCGGCCAGATCCAGCACCGTCTCCTCAATCCGCGTCCGGGGCGGCAACTGCACCGGATGGCGCGCCTGGCCGAGCCGGGCGCAACGATGCACGGCGAGCCCGCGAGCCGAGGTGACCTGACGGCCCGGAGGCACGGTCACGTGGATCACAGCTGCCTGGTTGCCGATCCCTTGTAACTCCGCAGCCGTCTGATGGCTGAGCACAGCCTCCGGCCCGGCCCTGAGCACGGCCGCCCACAACTGGGCTCCCCGCGGTGGCGGTCCACTGAACGACGCGTACACCCCGGTGTGCAGCCGTTGCCATCGGCCGCTACGCAAGGCGGCCACCAGGTACTTGTCGGTTACCCCGGCCCGCAGCGCCTGCGCCCTGCTCAGCACCCCGTCCTGCACGGATAACAGGCCGTCGGCCGACGCGGGAAGAAGTCGTGTCATGCCGCCAACCCTCAGCGGGCTCCCGTCCCGGCACCAGCCCAGAATCCCGTTCTGTGGATAACTCGGGCACGAGTCGCTAAGGGTGCGAATTTTTGCCCTTATAGGGGCAAAAATTCGCACGGCTGATCGGAAATGGGTCAGCCGGCCGCGCGGACGGCGGCGGCCAGCCGGTCGGCCATCAGGTGGGCCTGGCCGGCTTCGATGGCCTCGACCATGACGCGTACCGCCGGCTCGGTGCCGCTGGGCCGGACCAGCACCCGGCCCGAGGTGCCGAGTTCCTGCTCGGCGGCGGCCACCGCGGCGGCCAGGTCGGGCGAGGCGGCCACCCGGGACTTGTCCACCCCCGGGACGTTCACCAGGACCTGCGGGTACCGGGTCATCACCGCGGCCAAGTCGGCCAGTGGCAGCGCCTGCCGGGCCGCCGTGGCCAGCAGGTGCAGCGAGGTGAGCAGGCCGTCACCGGTGGTGGCGTGGTCGAGCATGATGATGTGCCCGGACTGCTCCCCGCCGAGCCGGAACTGGCCCGCCCGCATCGCCTCCAGCACGTACCGGTCGCCGACCGCGGTCTCCACCACGGTGATGCCGGCATCCTGCATGGCGTTGCGGAATCCGAGGTTGGACATGACGGTGGTGACCACGGTGTTCCCGGCCAGCCGGCCCTGGCCCGCCAGCGCGAGGGCCAGCACGGCCAGGATCTGGTCGCCGTCGATCACCGCACCGTCCGCGCTCACCGCCAGGCAGCGGTCGGCGTCACCGTCGTGCGCGATGCCGGCATCCGCACCGTGCCGGGTCACCTCGGCGCGCAGTACGTCCAGGTGGGTCGATCCGCAGCCGTCGTTGATGTTCAGCCCGTCCGGCTCGGCCCCGATCGCGATCACCTTGGCGCCGGCCTGCTGGAGCATCCGCGGCGCGAACTCGGACGCGGCGCCGTGCGCGCAGTCCACCACCACGGTCAGCCCGGCCAGCGGGGCGCCCGGCTGGCCCGCCACGCCGCTATCCGGGTGGCCGGGCAGCGAGGACAGCAGGTGCTGGGTGTACCGGTCCCGTTCCTGTTCCGCGTCACTGACCCGGCCGAAGCCCGCCGGCAGCTCGTCCACCCGGCGTGACGGCATGCCGATGTGCGCCTCGATCTCGTCCTCGACCGCGTCCGGCAGCTTGAAGCCGCCGTGCCCGAAGAGCTTGATCCCGTTGTCCGGCGCCGGGTTGTGGCTGGCCGACAGCATCACTCCCAGCTCGGCGCCCAGGTCCCGGGTCAGGAAGGCCACCGCGGGCGTGGGGATCACGCCGAGCCGGAGCACGTCCACCCCGGACCCGGCCAGGCCAGCCACCACCGCGGCCTCCAGGAACTCGCCGGACGCCCGCGGATCGCGGCCCACCACGGCCAGCGGCCGCCGCCCGGCTGCCTCCTTGGCCTGGAAAGCCCCCGAGTCGTGCAGCACGCTGGCCGCCGCACGGGACACATCCAGGGCCAGCTGGCTGGTCAGATCCTGCCCAGCCACGCCACGAACACCGTCAGTTCCGAACAGCCGGGCCATTGCTAGGCAGCTCCCCCTCGATCGGCTCGTCAACTCAGCTTGTCAACTCTGCCCGTCGGCTCTGCCCGTCAACACAGGCATGCCAAACAGACTTCGCGGGGGGTTAACGGAAAATCAGGCTGCGAGGTCAGCGCTTGGAGTACTGAGGTGCCTTCCGCGCCTTCTTCAGCCCGTACTTCTTGCGTTCCTTGACCCGGGCGTCCCGGGTGAGGAAGCCGGCCCGCTTCAGGGTCAGCCTATTCTCCGGGTTGACCAGGGTCAGCGCCCGGGCGATGCCCAGCCGCAGCGCGCCGGCCTGCCCGGTGACGCCGCCGCCGGTGATCCGGGCGATCACGTCGAACTGGTTCTCCGCGCCCAGGCTGACGAACGGCTCGCTGATCAGCTGCTGGTGCACCTTGTTCGGGAAGAACTCCTCGAGCGGGCGGTCGTTGATCCGCCACTGCCCGGTGCCGGGCGCGATCCGCACCCGGGCGATTGCCTCCTTGCGGCGCCCGGTGCCGAGCGCGCTGCCGGTGACCACCGGCTTGCGCCCGGCCGGCCGTTCGCCGGCATCCGCGGCCGTCTCGGTGGTGTACTCCGACACGTGCTCCCCGGCGTCTTCCGCCGTTTCCACGCTGGCGCCATCTTCGAGCGTCTGCGTGCCTGTGGACTCGGCCACGGTTCGTTCCTCGTACTTCCTCTATCGGTTCCCGGCGGGGCTACCGCTGGTCAGCGGCTGCCTGCGTGCGCCGCGGGGTCGGTCTGGGCGACCTGCTTGATCTCGTACGGCACCGGCTGCTGCGCCTGGTGCGGGTGCTCCGGCCCGGCGTAGACCTTGAGCTTGCGCAGCATGCTGCGGCCCAGCGAGTTCTTCGGCAGCATGCCCCGGACCGCCTTCTCGATCAGCCGCTCCGGGTGCTTCTCCAGCAGGTCACTGTAGGCCACCGAACGCAGCCCGCCCGGATAGCCGGAGTGCCGGTAGGCCTGCTTCTGCTCCAGCTTGCGGCCGGTCAGCGCGACCTTCTCGGCGTTCACCACGATCACGAAGTCGCCAGTGTCCACGTGCGGCGCAAAGATCGGCTTGTGCTTGCCGCGCAGCAGGATCGCCGCGTGGCTGGCCAGGCGGCCGAGAACCACATCGGACGCGTCAATGACGTGCCACTGATGCTCGATGTCGCCGGCCTTGGGGCTGAATGTGCGCACGGTGGTAAGCCTTCGTGTGGTGGGACCCGATCCTTGGCCTCCGCACCCGGGGGGCAACCTGCTGGGCAGGCTGACCGGGTGTGGGGCGTCCGACGCATCCGCTAACCGCGCAACCAGCCGCACTGAGCGAGCACCGCGGGCATGCGGACGCACATGGACGTCCATGAAGGATACCGGCCTGTAGTAGCACGGTCAAAGTGATCAGCGCACACCGCCCGCAGCGGCCAAAATACCGGTCCGGCCCAGCTTCGCCGCGGAGAACTAATACGCTCGCCGCATGGGCTATCCGGGTGATGAGGGCGGCAGCCCGCCGGACACCCGGGCCGGGAGCAGCGCCACACCGCACCGCGGTCTGGGCCTCGGACACCGGCCAGGAGCGGCCCAAACCGGCCTCAGCGCGCCCTGGAGACGCCGCCGGGCTCGAAGCGGCTCCTGGATACCGGGAGCCTCCGGCCGATGCCTGGGGGCCTGCTGTAGCGTCCAGCCGCCCGCCGGCCGGCCCACCGCCCCCTGGATACCTGGCCCGTCAACCCGCCAGCCCCAGCTATCAGAACGCCAGTCCCGGGCAGCCGCCGCGGCCGCCCCAGCCGGGTGCTACGGCCCCGGCGGGATCCCCGGAGCGGAGCCGCGCGACGCACCGGCGTGCGGCCGCACCCCCGGCCGCCCAGCGGCGCCGAGCCGCTGCGCGGGCGGGACGACCGGGGGCGGCGTGCGGCCCGGTCCGCGGCACCGCCGCCGGCCTGCCGCGAGGCGGCCGCGTCCCGGGAGAACGCCTGGCGCCGCCCGCCAGCGCAGCGCTCGGGCGACGAGATCCAGGGCAGCACCCGCCCGGCCAGCCGGGCCGGTACCGGCCCGCAGGCCGGCGGATCGCTGTGGAGCTCGGGCGCGTTCCGCACGGCCGGCCCGGGCGGGCGCGGCCCGGTCCGCGGCTTCCCGCCCGCCCCGGGAGCGCCTGACCCGGTGTACCCGCCAGGCCAGTTCTCGCCGTGGAACTCGGCGGAGCTGCGCACCGCGGCCGGGCATCCCAGCCACACCGTGGGGCTGGGCCCCGATCTGGCCGAACCCGGCTATTCGCAGCTGGCGGTCAGCGACCCGGCGGCCGATGCCACGGCCACCCAGACCTGGGCCGTGCTGGACGAGGCCCAGCTGGCCGGCGAGTGGACCAGCCCGGCGGCCAAAGCACCCAGCCCGGCGGACGCCGGCGCACGCGACCCGTTCGAGGCGGCGGATGCGGGGGCCGCCAGCCCACCGTGGTTTACCGGCCAGCCCGGGGCCGAGGAACCGGCCGGGCTGACCGGCCCGGCTGTCTTTCCCGGCCAGCGCCCGGACGCTGGCCGGCCGGACCTTGGCCAGCCGGACCTGGCCGGCCGGAAACTGGCCGATCGGACCTGGCTGGCCGGACCCTGGCCGGCCGGACCCTGGCCGATCGGACCCCGGCCGGCCGGATCCAGCCCCGCCCGGCCAGCCCGGTGCGCCCGGCTCACCCCGGCCCGGCGGACGGCTGGCCGCCCGCCGCAGCCGCGAGGCGGCCGCACTGGCCGCGGACCCGGCCGTGGCCCCGCCGGACCGGCGGCTTCGACACCGGCGGCTTCGACACCGGCGGCTTCGACACCGGCAGCTTCGACACCGGCAGCTTCGACACCGGCGGCTTCGACACCGGCAGCTTCGACACCGGCAGCTTCGACACCGGCGGCTTCGACACCGGCAGCTTCGACACCGGCAGCTTCGACACCGGCGGCTTCGACACCGGCAGCTTCGACACCGGCAGCTTCGACACCGGCGGCTTCGACACCGGCGGCTTCGGCGCACCGGCCGAACCCGGCCGCCGGGCCGCCCGCGACGCCAGCCCGCCGGGCACGCCGCCGCCGGGGTCCCGGTCGGCCGCCCGCGGACGCACGCCACGCAAGCCGCGCAAGCCGGTCAGCCGGGCCCGGATGTGGCTGCTGCCAGCCGGCATGCTGGTCCTGGTCGGCGCCCTGATCACCGTGGTCTATCTGCAGTTCGGGACGGGCCACTCGAGCAGCACCGGTGCCGCCCCGGCCACCCGGCACCCCACCGCGGCGGCCAGTTCGGCGCCCCCCGGGCCGTGGAAGCACATCACCACCCGGCAGGACGACCCGACGGCGCTGACCCTGGCCGAGCTGTTCCCGGCCCGGTTCACGGCGGGCGCCACCAGCGCGGTCCGGACCGTGCAGCGGGCCTCCGCCGCCAACTGCGCCAAGCTGGTGCTCGGCGGCAAGCTGCAGGGCGCACTGCGCAAAGGCGGCTGCACCCAGATGATGCGGGCCAGCTACCTGTCCACCGGGCAGAAGATCATGGCCACCATCGGCGTGCTCAACCTGGCCAACGTGACCGACTCGGAGCAGGCGGGCAAGGCGACCGGCGGCACCGCGTTCATCAAGCAGCTGCCCGGCGCGAAGGGGCCGACCCGCAACCTGATGAAGGGCACCGGCCTGGAAGAAGCCGAGATCAAGGGCCATTACCTGATCCTGACCTGGGCCGAGTTCACCAACCTCAAAGCGCCGAAGGGCCCGGAGCAGCGGGCGCAGCTGGACGCGTTCTCCCGCGCCCTGGTCGGCAGCACCGCGAACGTCAGCCTGACCAGCCGGATGCTGCTCGGCAAGCCCGCGACGCCCTAGGTCCGCAGCCGCCGGGTCGCCCGGGCCCGCGCGGCCAGCTGGGTGGCTTCCGGGTAGCGCACCTCTTCCAGGCACAACCCGTGCGGCGGGACGACCGGCACCGACGGGTCACGCACCCCGGCCCGCAGCACCTGGGCCGGCCAGCCGGGCGGCCGGGTCCCGTCGCCCACCTTGAGCAGCGCCCCGGTCAGCGCGCGGACCATCGAGTGGCAGAACGCGTCGGCCACCACCCGGCCAGCCAGCACCCCCGGCCCGGCCCGGGCCCAGGACAGGTCGAGCAGTTCCCGGATGGTGCTAGCGCCCTCCCGGCGGCGGCAGAACGCGGCGAAGTCGTGTTCGCCGAGCAGCAGCGCGGCGGCTTCGTTCATGGCGGCAGCATCGAGCGGGCGGCGATACGCCAGGGTGTCATGCCGGCGCAGCGGGTCAGGCCCGGCTGGCTCGTCACAGACCCGGTACGAGTACCGGCGGCACAGCGCGGAGAACCGGGCGTCGAACCCGGGCGGGGCCAGTTCGGCCCGGCTCACCCGGACATCAGGCGGCAGCAGACCACGCAGCCTGCGCAGCGCCACCGGGTGCGACCGCCGCCCAGGCCGCACCGGGCACGTCGGCGTGGGCTACCTGGCCGCGGGCATGCACGCCCGCGTCGGTCCGGCCCGCCACGGTGAGCGGGACCGGGCCCGGAAGCCGCAACAGGTGGCCGAGGGCCTCCTC
The DNA here is from genome assembly GCA_963757545.1 of uncultured Actinomycetes bacterium. Classification (GTDB taxonomy): domain Bacteria; phylum Actinomycetota; class Actinomycetes; order Streptosporangiales; family Streptosporangiaceae; genus RYN-230. The sequence goes on from CAVWSA010000029.1 coordinate 377,664, forward strand.
GACCACCTGCTGAACGGTACGACGGCCAGGCTGACGCGCCCAGCCGGAGAACTCCCCGCCGTCATAGCCGAGATCGAGCCGGACCCGGCCGGCCGCGTCGTGACCCGGCGGGTAGGTGCTAGCTGTCGGCTGGCTTGTCGTCAGCGGCCGCAGCGTCGGCTGCGTCGGCTGCGTCGGCTGCGTCGTCGGCATCGCGTCCTCGTCCGCGCGTCCGCCTCGTCCTCGTCCGCCTCGGCGTCGGCTTCGTCAGCGGCCACGGCGTCCTCCGCCTCGGCCGCGTCCTCAGCCGCTTCGACGGAGTCTTCGGCCTCGAGCTCAGCTTCAGCCGCAGCGGCCGCCGGGCGGGCCGCGGGCTGCGACCGCCGGGCCCGGCGGCGGCGCGACGGCCTGGCCTCGGCCTCTTCCTGGATCAGCTCGATGACCGCGAGCGGGGCGTTGTCGCCCTTCCGCGGGCCGATCTTGGTGATCCGGGTGTAGCCACCGTCCCGGGCCGCGAACTGCGGCCCGATCTCGGTGAACAGCGTGTGCACCACGCCCTTGTCCGCCACCACGGTGAGCACCTGGCGCCGCGCGTGCAGGTCACCCCGCTTGGCGAAGGTGATCAGCCGCTCGGCGTACGGCCGCAGCCGCCGCGCCTTGGCCTCGGTCGTGGTGATCTTGCCGTGCTCGAACAGGGCGGTGGCCAAGTTCGCCAGCAGGTGCCGCTGGTGGGCAGCGCTGCCACCCAGCCGCCGGCCCTTGGTGGGCGTGGGCATCGGAACGTTCTCCTCGGTTCGCTGGCCGGGCCGGAGCGGCCCGGCCAGTACTACTCAGATCAGTACTGCTCGGTCTCGACGTAGCTGTCGTCGTCGTCCGCGCCGTAGCTGTCCGCCGCGGTGCCCGGGTCGAATCCGGGCGGCGAGTCCTTGAGCGCGAGACCCATGTCGGTCAGCTTCTGCTTGACTTCCTCGATCGACTTGGCGCCGAAGTTGCGGATGTCCAGCAGGTCCTGCTCGCTGCGGGCGACCAGTTCACCGACGGTGTGGATGCCCTCCCGCTTGAGGCAGTTGTAGGACCGGACGGTGAGGTTGAGCTCCTCGATGGGCAGCGCCAGGTCCGCAGCCAGCGCCGCGTCCGTCGGCGACGGCCCGATGTCGATGCCCTCGGCCTCCACGTTCAGCTCACGGGCCAGGCCGAACAGCTCGACCAGGGTCTTGCCCGCGCTGGCCACCGCGTCCCGGGGCCGCATGGACGGCTTAGTCTCCACGTCCAGGATCAGCTTGTCGAAGTCGGTCCGCTGCTCGACACGGGTGGCCTCGACCTTGTAGGTGACCCGCATCACCGGCGAGTAGATCGAGTCGATCGGAATCCGGCCGATCTCCTGGCCCGGCTGCTTGTTCTGCGCGGCGGACACGTAGCCGCGGCCGCGCTCGACCGTCAGCTCCATCTCCAGCTTGCCCTTGGCATTCAGCGTGGCGATGTGCAGCGACGGGTTGTGCACCTCGACGCCGGCCGGCGGCGCGATGTCGGCCGCGGTGACCTCACCGGGCCCCTGCTTGCGCAGGTACATCACCACCGGCTCGTCCTGCTCCGATGAGACGACCAGTTCCTTGAGGTTGAGGATGATGTCGGTGACATCCTCCTGGACCCCCGGGACCGTGCTGAACTCGTGCAGCACGCCCTCGATCCGGATGCTGGTCACCGCGGCGCCAGGAATCGAGGACAGCAGCGTACGGCGGACCGAGTTGCCGATCGTGTAGCCGAAACCCGGCTCCAGCGGCTCGACGACGAACCGGGACCTGAAGTCGCTGACCTGCTCTTCGGTCAGGGTCGGACGCTGGGCGATGAGCATTGGTACCCCTTTCCGCGACGCCCGCTATATGACGCCGCGATCTTCGCTGACGGCCCGGCCGAACCAGTGGGCCCGGGCTCGTCCCCCGCTCCGGGCCGCCGCAGTCACGGCGGCCCGCAACGAGCGTATTACTTCGAGTAGTACTCGACGATGAGCTGCTCCTGGACCTGGGTGTCGATCTGGGCCCGGGCCGGGAGCTGGTGGATCAGGATGCGCATTTTGTCCGGGATGACTTCCATCCAGGCCGGCGCGGGCCGCTCACCGGCCTCGGCGCGGGCCACCACCATCGGGGTCAGCTCGACCGAATTCGGCCGCACCTCGATGATGTCGTTCTCGGTCACCCGGTAGGACGGAATGTCCACCTTCTTGCCGTTGACCAGGAAATGACCGTGCCGGACCAGCTGGCGGGCCATGTCCCGGCTCTTCGCGAAGCCGGCCCGGTACACCACGTTGTCCAGGCGGCTCTCCAGGATCTGCAGCAGGTTCTCGCCGGTCATGCCGCGCTTGCGGGAGGCTTCCTGGTAATAGCCGCGGAACTGCCGCTCCAGGATGCCGTAGACCCGGCGGGCCTTCTGCTTCTCCCGGATCTGCAGCAGGTACTCGCTCTCCTTGGGCCGGTTGCGGCCGTGCTCACCCGGCGGGTAGGGCCGGATCTCAATCGGGCACTTGGGCGAGTCGCACTTCGCGCCCTTCAGGAACAGCTTCATCTTCTCGCGGCGGCAGAGCTTGCAGTCCGCGCCCGTGTATCGCGCCATCTTCTCGTTAACTCCCTCAGACCCGGCGCCGCTTGGGCGGGCGGCAGCCATTGTGCGGAACCGGGGTGACGTCCTGGATCGACCCGACTTCCAGGCCGGTCGCCTGCAGGGAGCGGATAGCGGTCTCCCGCCCGGAGCCCGGACCCTTGACGAACACGTTGACCTTGCGCATGCCGTGCTCCATGGCCCGGCGGGCCGCGGCCTCAGCAGCCATCTGCGCGGCGAACGGGGTGGACTTACGGGACCCCTTGAAACCTACCTGGCCGGACGACGCCCAGGATATGACGTTGCCCACCGGGTCGGTGATCGAGACGATGGTGTTGTTGAACGTGCTCCTGATGTGGGCGTGCCCGTGAGCGATGTTCTTCCGTTCTTTGCGGCGCACCTTCTTGGTGGTGGCCGTGCGGCTCCTTGGCGGCATCAGCTTCCTATTCGGTGAGGTCTTCGGTCCGCGTCGCAGTGACTGCGCGGACTACTACTACTTCTTCCCGGCCTTCTTCTTGCCGGCCACTGTCTTCTTGCGGCCCTTGCGGGTGCGCGCGTTGGTCTGTGTCCGCTGACCGTGCACCGGCAGCCCCCGGCGGTGCCGGATGCCCTGGTAGCAGCCAATCTCGATCTTGCGGCGGATGTCGGCCTGCACCTCGCGGCGCAGGTCACCTTCGACCTTGTAGGTGGCTTCGATCCAGTCCCTGAGCCGGACCAGGTCGTCGTCGCTGAGCTGGTGCACCCGGGTGTCGGCGCTCACGCCGGTGGCGGCGATCGTCTGCAGCGCGCGGGTGTGCCCAATGCCGTAGATGTAGGTAAGAGCGACCTCGAGCCGCTTTTCGCGGGGGAGGTCGACGCCAACGAGGCGTGCCATGGACGGGCAGTTCTCCTTCTTGTCGCGGAGGTCGTCCGCGCCCGCTCCCCTGCCCCTGCCCGGGTAGGGCCCCGGCCTCCTCCGGGGGTGCCCTTACCGGCGGAGCCGGTAAGGGTGCGGGTGCGCCTAGCTCAGGGCGTCAGCCCTGACGCTGCTTGTGCCGCGGGTCAGAGCAGATGACCATGACCCGGCCATGCCGCCGGATCACCCGGCACTTGCTGCAGATCTTCTTCACACTCGGCTTGACCTTCATCGCAGCCTCCTCCCGGCTCGTTACTTGTACCGGTAGACAATCCGGCCGCGGCTCAGGTCGTAAGGGCTCAGCTCAACGACAACCCGGTCATCCGGCAGGATGCGGATGTAGTGCATCCGCATCTTCCCGCTGATGTGGGCGAGAACCTTGTGCCCATTGTCTAGCTCCACCCGGAAGAAGGCATTGGGAAGTGATTCGACGATCCTGCCCTCGATCTCGATGGCGCCGTCCTTCTTGGGCATGTCCTCCGCGCTTCGCTGTCAGGCCCGCTGCGCTCGCCAGTGCTGACGCGTGCAGGCAGGTATGTCTACTTCGTGGTCGTGGTACTTCGTACCTGTGAGGCAACGCTGAATCCAGCACAGGGCAACTCACAGGCCGGAGCAGAGTCTACGCGACCCTGCCTGACATTGCGAACCGAGCACCGGCCGGGAAAATTCCCATCCAGCTTAACGCCCACTGGTGCTGGCCGCCGTCAGCTGGACCGGCGGCCCCAGGGCAGCTGGCCGTAGCCGGGCCGGTTGCGCCGCAGCGTGGCGTCGGGCAGTTCGTAGAGGTCGATGGCAGGCAGGTCGGCCAGCAGCTCGTCCAGCTGGCCCAGGGTCTTGGCCGCGTAGGCCGCGTCCAGCCGCTCGTGGAACTCGTCGGCGGTCAGCCGGCCCGCGGCCAGGTGCTCGCGCAGCAGGGCCACGGTCCGTTCCCGGTCCGCGTCGGAGCAGCGGAGCTTCGGATTGCTAGGCATCCGCATTCACCCTTCTGCCGGCGCTGCTCCAACCGTACCCGCGGTTCGCGGTCAGCGGATGAACCGGCGCAGTGCGCTGAGGGCGCGCTCGGTGATCTCCTCCACCGGGCCGGTGGCGTCGATGCCGAGCAGGATGCCCTCGTCCGCGTAGAACGCGACCAGCGGCGCGGTCTGCTCCTGATAGACCTCGACCCGGTGCCGGATCGTCTCCTCCCGGTCGTCGTCCCGCTGGAACAGCTCGCCGCCGCAGTCGTCGCAGATCTCCCGGTGCGCGGGCGGGTCGAACAGCACGTGCCAGATCCGCCCGCACCGGCGGCAGGTGCGGCGGCCGGACAGCCGCCGGACCACCTCGTCGTCGTCCACCACCAGTTCCAGCACCACGTCCAGCCGGGAGTCCCAGGCGGACAGCAGCTTCTTCAGCGTCTCGGCCTGCGGCACGTTACGCGGGAAGCCGTCCAGCAGGAACCCGCTCTGCGCGTCGTCCTCCTGCAGCCGGTCGGTCACCATGGCGATGGTCACCTCGTCAGGAACCAGGTCCCCGCGCTCCATGAAGGCCTGTGCGCGGCGGCCCAGCGCGGTGCCCTGGCTGACGTTGCTGCGGAAGATGTCACCTGTCGAGATCTTCGGGATAGACAGGTGCGACGCTATGAACTGGGCCTGTGTCCCCTTGCCCGCACCGGGGGGCCCGACGAGGACGACGCGCACTATCGCAGGAAGCCCTCATAGTTACGCTGCTGCAGCTGGCTCTCGATCTGCTTCACCGTGTCCAGACCCACCCCCACTGCGATCAGGATGCTGGTCCCGCCGAACGGGAACTGAGTCCCCACCCCGAGCAGCGCGAACGCGACCATCGGGATGAGCGCGATCAGGCCCAGGTACAGCGACCCGGGGGCGGTGAGCCGGGTGAGCACGTAGTTCAGGTACTGGGCGGTGGGCCGCCCAGGGCGGATACCGGGGATGAACCCGCCGTACTTCTTCATGTTGTCCGCCACCTCCGTCGGGTTGAAGGTGATGGATACGTAGAAGTAGGTGAAGAAGACGATCAGCACGAAGAACAGCGCCATGTACAAGGCCGAGTCACCCGTCACCCCGTTGCCGAGGTAGTTGTCCACCCAGTTGACCCAGCCCGAGGGATGGTTCTTGTTGCCGAACAGCCCGGCCGCCAGGATCGGGATGTATAGCAGCGACGAGGCGAAGATGACCGGAATGACACCGGCCTGGTTCACCTTGAGCGGAATGTAGGTGGATGTCCCGCCGTACATCTTCCGGCCCACCATGCGCTTGGCGTACTGCACCGGGATGCGGCGCTGGGCCTGTTCCATGAAGACCACGAAGCCGACGATGGCCACCGCGACCACCGCCACGACCGCCAGCACGATGATGTGCTTGGAGTTGTACACGTCCACCATGTAGCCCGCCATCTGGGAGATGACGGTGGTGAAGATGAGCACGGACATGCCGTTGCCGACGCCACGGTCGGTGATCAGCTCACCCAGCCACATGATGACCGCGGTGCCCGCCGTCATGGTGATCACCATGGTGGTGATGGTGAACACCGTCGGGTTCGGGATCAGCGGCTCGTTGCAGCCGGAGAACAGGTTGCCGGACCGGGTGTAGGCGACGATGCCGGTGGACTGCAGGATGGCCAGCCCGACGGTCAGGTACCGGGTGTACTGGGTGATCTTCGCCTGGCCGGCCTGGCCCTCCTGGCGCAGCGTCTCCAGCCGCGGGATGACCACGGCGAGCAGCTGCAGGATGATGCTGGCCGTGATGTACGGCATAATGCCCAGGGCGAAGACGGACAGCCGGAGCAGCGCGCCGCCGCTGAACAAGTTGACCAGCTGGTACACGCCTGCCGCGCTGCTGCTTGCTCTCCAGGCCGGTGCAGAACTGCACCGCCTTCTCGGAGATACCCGGGGTCGGTATCGCGGCGCCCAGCCGGAACACGGCCAGGATTCCGAGCGTGAACAGCAGCTTTTTGCGCAGGTCAGGCGTCCGGAAGGCCCGGAGGAACGCGGTCAGCATGCGCCGTCCTCAAGTAGATCGGTCAACGGGGTCGGGCCGTGCCTGCCCGGGGGTGGCGCCGGCCGCCGGTGCGCCGCAGTGTAACGCGTCCGCAGCACTGTAACAGCCCCCTGCGCTCAGTGACGATGACTGTGCGCTGGTGGGCCATTGACGCTGCGCAGCGTTTACCGCGACGGCCGGCCGGGATGGTCGCCCGGCCGGCCCGCGCATCACAGCTCAGTGACCGTCCCTCCAGCCGCGGTGATCTTCTCCCGGGCGGAGCCGGAGAACGCGTGCGCGGTCACCCGCAGCGCCGCCCCCACGTCACCTTCGCCCAGCACCTTGACCAGCTGGCCGGGCCGCACCGCGCCCTTGGCCGCCAGGTCCTCCGGGGTCACGTCGCCACCCTGCGGGTACAGCTCAGTGAGCCGGCCGGTGTTGATCACCTGATAGGTGGTCTTGAACCGGGAATTGGAGAAGCCCTTCAGCTTCGGCACCCGGCGCTGCAGCGGCATCTGGCCGCCCTCGAAACCCAGGTGCACCTGCCCGCGCGCCTTGGTCCCCTTGGTACCGCGGCCCGCGGTCTTGCCCTTGGACGCCTCACCGCGGCCGACCCGGGTGCGCTCGGTGCGCGAGCCCGGGGCCGGGCGGAGATGGTGGATCCTCAGCATGTCAGTCGACCTCCTCGACGGTGACGAGGTGCCGCACCGCGTTGATCATGCCGCGGAACTCGGGCCGGTCGTCCTTGACGACCGACTGGCCGATCCGCTTCAGCCCCAATGAGCGCAACGAAGCACGCTGCTCTTTGGTGCCCCCGATCTCCGACCGGGTCTGGGTTACTTTCAGCTGTGCCATCACCCTGCTCCGCTCAGCTGTTGCCGGACGCGGCACCCGCGCCGGCCGCTGCCGCGCGAGCGCGCAGCATGGCCGCCGGGGCCACGTCCTCGATCGGGAGCCCGCGCCGGGCAGCGATCTCCTCGGGCCGCTTCAGGCTCTTCAGTGCGGCCACGGTCGCGTGCACGACGTTGATCGGGTTGGACGAGCCGAGCGACCGGGACAGCACGTCGTGCACGCCCGCGCACTCCAGCACGGCGCGCACCGGGCCGCCGGCGATGACGCCGGTCCCCGGGCTGGCCGGCTTCAGCAGCACCACGCCCGCAGACTCCTCGCCCTGCACCGTGTGCGGGATAGTACCCGCGATCCGGGGCACCCGGAAGAACGACTTCTTGGCCGCTTCGACGCCCTTGGCGATGGCCGCGGGCACCTCCTTGGCCTTGCCGTAGCCGACGCCGACCATGCCGTTGCCGTCGCCCACGATGACCAGCGCGGTGAAGCTGAACCGCCGGCCGCCCTGGACCACCTTGGCCACCCGGTTGATGGTGACCACCCGCTCCAGGTAGGCCGTGCCCTTGTCGGCGGCACCGCCGCGGCGGTCGTCACGGCGGTCACGCCGCTCGCCGCCGCCGCCACGCCGCGGTCCTCCTGCCATCAGATGTTCCTTCTCTCGTGTATCGCACCGCGCACGGTGCAGCCCGCGCAGCTCACAGGGACAACCCGCCTTCGCGGGCCGCGTCGGCCAGGGCGGCGATCCGCCCGTGGTAGGCCCAGCCGGCCCGGTCGAACACGGCCGCGCCGACGCCCGCCGCGGTAGCCCGCTCGGCGAGCAGCTTGCCCACCTGGCGCGCCTTGGCCGTCTTGTCGCCGTCGGCCCTCCGGACCGTCTCTTCCAGGGTAGATGCCGATGCGAGTGTCCGGCCCGAGCCGTCGTCGATCAGCTGGACCATGGTGTGCCGGGCCGACCGGTTGACGATCAGCCGTGGCCGTTCGGCGCTGCCCAGCACCTTCTTGCGCACCCGCAGGTGCCGCCGGTTGCGCGCGGCCGTGCGGCCGTGCGCCCTGGTCTTCGTGCCAGTCATTGCTTACTTACCAGCCTTCCCGACCTTGCGGCGGATCTGCTCGCCCTGGTACCGGATGCCCTTGCCCTTGTACGGGTCGGGCTTGCGCAGCTTGCGTATGTTGGCCGCGACCTCGCCCACCAGCTGCTTGTCGATGCCCTCGACGACCAGCCGGGTCGGCGTCTCGACGCGGAACGTGATGCCGTCCGGCGGGGTCACCATGACCGGGTGGCTGAAGCCCAGCGAGAACTCCAGGTTCGAGCCTCGCGCCTGGACCCGGTAGCCAACCCCGACGATCTCCAGCGTCTTGCTGTAGCCCTGGGTGACCCCGGTGACCATGTTCTGCACCAGGGTGCGGGACAGCCCATGCAGCGCCCGCACCTTGCCCTCGTCGTTGGGCCGGGACACCTTCAGCGTGCTGTCTTCCCGGGAGATCTCGATCGGCGGGGTGAGCTCCAGCGCCAGGCTGCCCTTGGGCCCCCTGACGCTGACCGCCCGGCCGTCGATCGTGACGTTGACGCCCCCGGGGATCTCCACCGGGAGCCGTCCGATTCGTGACATCGCGGTCTCCCTACCAGACGTAGGCGAGGACTTCCCCGCCCACGCCGCGCTTGTTCGCCTGCTTGTCGGTCATCAGGCCGGCCGAGGTGGAGATGATGGCTACGCCGAGGCCGCCGAGCACCCGGGGCAGGTTGTCCTTCTTCGCGTACACCCGCAGGCCCGGCTTGGACACCCGCTTGATGCCCGCGATGGAGCGCTCCCGGGTCGGCCCGAACTTGAGCGCCAGCACGAGGCTCTTGCCCACCTCGGCGTCTTCCACCGTGAAGCCCGGCTATGTAGCCCTCCTGCTTCAGGATCTCCGCGATCCGGACCTTGATCGTGGAGCTGGGCATGCCCACTGTGTCGTGGTACGCCGAATTGGCATTGCGCAGACGAGCCAGCATGTCTGCGATCGGGTCGGTCATCGTCATGGCCTGGTGGCCCTCCTCGCCGCGGTTTCCCGTGCGGGACCTGCGGCGTGGTCAGTGGGCGCGGTCTGCTCCGCACCCAGGTTGGTCTGTAGCTGGCGCCGGCTTTCGGCTACCAGCTGGATTTCGTGATGCCCGGCAGCTCACCGCGGTGGGCCATCGAGCGGAAGCAGATCCGGCACAGGCCGAACCTGCGGTACACGGCGCGCGGCCGCCCGCAGCGCGAGCACCGGGTGTACCCGCGCACCTTGAACTTGGGCGTCCGGTTCGCCTTGACGACTAGCGCCTTTTTCGCCACTGCTCAGCTCTCCTTGAACGGGAATCCGAGCCGCCGCAGCAGTGCTCGGCCCTCTTCGTCATTCGACGCGGTGGTCACCACGGTCACGTCCATGCCGCGCTGCCGGTCCACCCGGTCCGCGTCGATCTCATGAAACATCAGCTGCTCATTCAGCCCGAACGTGTAGTTGCCCCGGCCGTCGAACTGCCGGTCGGACAGCCCGCGGAAGTCCCGGATACGGGGCAGGGCCAGCGACAGCAGCCGGTCCAGGAACTCCCACATCCGGTCGCCGCGCAGCGTCACGTGCGCCCCGATCGGCATGCCCTCGCGCAGCTTGAACTGGGCGATCGACTTCCGGGCCCGGGCCACCGCGGGCTTCTGCCCGGTGATCACCGTGAGGTCCCGGATCGCGCCTTCGATCAGCTTGGCGTCCCGGGCTGCCTCGCCGACGCCCATGTTCACCACGATCTTGGTCACCGTGGGGATCTTCATCACGTTGGCGTAGCCGAACTCCTCGCGCATGGCCGGCGCGATCTCCTGCCGGTAGCGCTCCTTGAGCCGCGGCGTGGGGTACTGCTGCCGGGCTGGTGCCTGCTCAGTCGTGGTCGTCATCAGAAGTCCTTACCGCCCGGGCGGGAGATCCGGACCTTGCTGCCGTCTTCTTCGTAGCGGAACCCGGCCCGGGCCGGCTTCTTGCTGTCCGGGTCGATCAGCTGCACGTTGCTCACGTGGATCGGCGCCTCGGTGGTCACGATGCCGCCCGACTTGGCACCACGCTGTCCCTGGTAGTCCACCTTCTTGTTCTTGCGGACCATGTTGACGCCCTGGACCAGGACGCGCTGCCGCTCCGGGTCGGCCAGGATGACCGTGCCCTCGCGGCCCACGTCCTTGCCCGCGATGACGACCACGTGGTCGCCCTTCTTGATCTTCATACGGGCGGGCTTCGCCGCCGCGCTGTTCTTCTTGGCCATCGCGGCCTTCCTGCTCAGAGAGGACGCCATCACAGCACCTCCGGCGCGAGCGAGATGATCCGCATGAACCGCTTCTCGCGCAGCTCACGGCCGACCGGGCCGAAGATGCGGGTGCCGCGCGGGTCCCCGCCGTCCCGGATCAGCACGGCGGCGTTCTCGTCAAACCGGATGTACGAGCCGTCACCGCGGCGGCGCTCCTTGCGGGTGCGCACCACGACCGCCTTGACGACATCGCCCTTCTTCACCCCGGCTCCGGGAAGGGCATCCTTCACTGTCGCCACGATGACATCACCGATGCCCGCGTATCGCCGGCCAGAGCCGCCGAGCACGCGGATACACAAGATCTCCTTGGCTCCGGTGTTGTCGGCGACCTTAAGCCGCGACTCCTGCTGGATCACGTCAACTCCTGCTTCCTGACGCCGGGGTCTCGCGGGGCCCGCGCCCCGCGGGTGGTTATTACTTGGCCTTCTCCAGGATCTCCGCGACGCGCCAGCGCTTCGTCGCGGACAGCGGCCTGGTTTCCATCAGCCGGACCCGGTCGCCGACCCCGCACGCGTTCTCACCGTCGTGCGCGATGTACTTCTTGGTCCGCCGGATGATCTTGCCGTACTTCGGGTGCTTGACCCGGTCCTCGACCTCGACCACCACGGTCTTGTCCATCTTGTCCCGGACCACGTAGCCCTCGCGGACCTTGCGGTAGCCGCGGACCTGGGCCGCGTCCTGCTGCACGTCACTCACTCTCTTCCGCCTCCTCCACCAGGGTCACGATGCCGAGCTCGCGTTCCCGCTTCACGGTGTAGATGCGGGCGATCTCCTTCTTGACGGCGCGCAGCCGCCCGTGGCTCTCCAGCTGGCCGGTCGCGGCCTGGAACCGGAGGTTGAACAGCTCCGTCTTGGCCTCGGCCAGCTTGCTGTCGAGTTCTTCCTCGGTGGAGTTCCGGAGGTCAGCGGCGGCCAGTCCAGCCATCAGCGCCTCACCCACTTCGCGCTTGACGAACTTGCATTTCATTGGCAGCTTGTGCATGGCCCGGCGGAGTGCCTCCCGGGCCACCGGCTCGGCCACACCGGACAGCTCGAACATCACCCGGCCCGGCTTGACGTTGGCCACCCACCACTCCGGTGAGCCCTTGCCGGAGCCCATCCGGGTCTCGGCCGGCTTCTTGGTCAGCGGGCGGTCCGGGTAGATGGTGATCCACACCTTGCCGCCACGGCGGATGTGCCGGGTCATGGCGATACGGGCGGACTCGATCTGCCGGTTGGTCACGTACGCGTGCTCCAGCGCCTGGATGCCGTACTCACCGAAGGCCACCCGGGTGCCGCCCTTGGCCTGCCCGTGCCGGTCCGGCCGGTGCTGCTTGCGGTGCTTGACCCTGCGCGGGATAAGCATGACTCAGCCCTCCTCACCGCTGGTCGCGGCCGGCGCCGCCGCGGCCTGGCGGGGCCGCGCTGGCCGCCGGCGGGCGCCTGGTCCGCCCCGCCGCGGTCGCCACGGTCGCCGCCCGGCGCCCGGTCACCGCGGTCGGCGCCCTCCGGGCGCCGCCGCCGCTGCGGCCCGGTCGGCCGGTCCCGGCGCTGGCCGGCCCGCAGTGCGGCCGCGGCCGCCTCGCGCTCGGCCCGGGTCTGCGGCGCCTCGCCGCGGTAGATCCAGACCTTCACGCCGATCCGGCCGAACGTGGTCCGGGCCTCGTAGAAGCCGTAGTCGATGTCCGCGCGCAGCGTGTGCAGCGGCACCCGGCCCTCGCGGTAGAACTCCGACCGGGACATCTCCGCGCCGCCGAGGCGGCCCGAGCACTGCACCCGGATGCCCTTGGCGCCCGGGCTCTTCATCGTGGTCTGCATGGCCTTGCGCATGGCCCGGCGGAAGGACACCCGGCTGGACAGCTGCTCGGCCACGCCCTGCGCGACGAGCTGCGCGTCGGTCTCCGGGTTCTTCACCTCGAGGATGTTCAGCTGGATCTGCTTGCTGGTCAGCTTCTCCAGGTCACTGCGGATCCGGTCGGCCTCGGCGCCGCGGCGGCCGATGACGATGCCCGGCCGCGCGGTGTGGATGTCCACCCGGACCCGGTCCCTGGTGCGCTCGATCTCCACCTTGGAGATGCCCGCGCGCTCCATGCCGCGCTGCAGCATCCGGCGGATGGCCACGTCTTCCGCGACGTAGTCCTTGTACAGCTTGTCGGCATACCACCGGCTCTTGAAGTCGGTGGTGATGCCCAGCCGGAACCCGTGCGGGTTCACTTTCTGCCCCACTAGCGGGACCTCCCCTGGGCTTCATCGGACACGATCACCGTGATGTGGCTGGTCCGCTTGTTGATCCGGTAGCCGCGGCCCTGGGCACGCGGCCGGAACCGCTTCAGCGTCGGGCCCTCGTCCACCCACGCCCGGCTGACCACGAGCGAGTCGGCGTCCACCTGCTGGCCGTGCTCGGCGTTGGCGATGGCGCTGGCCAGCACCTTGCCCACCGGGTCGCTGGCCGACTGCGGCGCGAACTGGAGCACCGCCTGGGCGTCGGTGGCAGGCATGCCACGGATCAGGTCCACCACACGGCGGGCCTTCCGCGGCGTGACGCGTACGTACCGCGCCTTTGCCCTTGCTTCCATCTCTCTACTCGCTCTCTCTGGTCTGCGCAGGAGCGGCCTAGCGGCGGCTGCGGCGGTCATCCCTGACGTGGCTGCGGAACGTGCGGGTCGGCGCGAACTCGCCGAGCTTGTGGCCGACCATGGCCTCGGTGATGAACACCGGCACATGCTTGCGGCCGTCGTGCACCGCGATCGTGTGGCCCAGCATGGCAGGAACGATCATGGAACGGCGGGACCACGTCTTGATCAGGTTCCGGGTTCCGGCGTCGTTCTGCGCGTCCACCTTCTTGATCAGGTGGTCGTTGACGAACGGGCCCTTCTTAAGGCTACGAGGCATCGCTGAGTGCTCCTACCGCTTCTTCTTGCTGCGCCTGCGGACGATCAGCCGGTCGCTGGGCTTGTTTGCCTGCCTGGTCCGGCCCTCGGGCTTGCCCCACGGGCTGACCGGGTGCCGGCCGCCGGAGCTCTTGCCCTCGCCACCGCCGAGCGGGTGGTCAACCGGGTTCATCGCGACACCGCGCACCGACGGGCGGTGTCCCTTCCACCGGTTTCGGCCCGCCTTGCCGAGCTTGATGTTGCCCTGCTCCGCGTTGCCGACCTCACCGACGCGTGGCCCGGCAGGCCGCGTCGACCCGCCGGATCTCGCCGGAGGGCATCCGCAGCTGGGCGAACCCGCCGTCCTTGGCCAGCAGCTGGACGCCGGAGCCGGCCGACCGGGCGATCTTGGCCCCGCCGCCCGGCCGCAGCTCGATGGCGTGCACCACGGTGCCGGTCGGGATGTTCCGCAGCGGCAGGCAGTTCCCGGGCCGGATGTCCGAGCCCGGGCCGTTCTCCACCACGTCGCCCTGGGCCAGCCCCTGCGGGCAGAGGATGTACCGCTTCTCGCCGTCGGCGTAGTGCAGCAGCGCGATCCGGGAGGTCCGGTTGGGGTCGTACTCGATGTGCGCGACCTTGGCCGGGATGCCGTCCTTGTCGTTGCGCCGGAAGTCGATCAGCCGGAACGCGCGCTTGTGGCCGCCACCCTGGTGCCGCGCGGTGATCCGGCCGTGCACGTTCCGGCCGCCCTTCGAGGACAGCGGGCGGACCAGCGACTTCTCCGGCTCAGTGCGGGTGAGCTCGGAGAAGTCCGCGCCGCTCGCGCCCCGCCGTCCCGGGGTCGTCGGCTTGTACTTGCGGATAGCCATGTGTGCTCAAGCTCCTCTATCTGGCCGCGCTAGCTGACCGGTCCGCCGAAGACGTCGATCCGCTCACCCTCGGCCAGGCTGACGATGGCCCGCTTGGTGGACGGCCGCTGGCCCCAGCCGTACCGGGTGCGGCGCCGCTTGCCCGGCCGGTTGAGCGTGTTCACCCCGGTGACCTTGACCCCGAAGATCTCCTCGACCGCTTGCCGGACCTGGGTCCGGTTGGCGTCCTGCGGAACCAGGAAGGTGTACTTGCCGTCGTCCGCGAGCCGGTAGGTCTTCTCCGAGATGATCGGCCGCAGCAGGATGTCGCGGGGATTGTGGATCCGGGTCGCGCTCACTGCTCATCCTCTTTCTTGGCCGTCGGGCCGCGGCCGGTGAACTCCTCCAGCGCGGCCTGGGTGAACACCACGTGCTCACTGACCAGGACGTCGTAGGTGTTCAGCTGGCCTGCCGCCAGCAGCCGGACGCCTGGCACGTTACGCAGGCTCTTCCAGGTCAGCTCGTCCTCGGACTGCGCCACGACCAGCACGGTGCCGCGCAGCTTCGCGCCGGTCAGCCCGATCGCGGCGCGCAGCACGTCCAGCGCCTCGCCGGTCTTGGGCGCGTCCCCGGACACGAAGCCGCTGACCACCGCCACCCGGCCGTTGCTGGCCCGGTCGGACAGCGCACCACGGAGCGCGGCGGCCTTCATCTTCTTCGGGGTCCGCTGCACGTAGGACCGGGGCTGCGGGCCGTGCACGGTGCCGCCGCCGGCGTACTGCGGCGCCCGGACGCTGCCCTGGCGGGCCCGGCCGGTGCCCTTCTGCCGGTACGGCTTCCGGCCGCCGCCGCGGACCAGGCCGCGGGTCTTGGTGGCGTGCGTGCCCTGCCGGGCCGCGGCCTCCTGGGCCACGACCACCTGGTGCATCAGCGGCACGTTGACCGGCGCGCTGAAGATCTCGTCGGGCAGCTCCACGTCCTGGCCGCTCTAGCGCCGGACGGGGAGACGACGCTGACTTTCGTGCTCACCGGGCCTCCTTCGTGGCCGATTGGGCGGCCCGGATCGCGCTGCGGACCAGGATCAGCCCGCCCTTGGGACCGGGCACGGCCCCGCGGATCAGCAACAGGCCGCGCTCGGCGTCCACCGCGTGCACGGTCAGGTTCGGCGTGGTGGTGCGGGCGCCGCCCATCCGGCCAGCCATCCGCACGCCCTTGAACACCCGGCCCGGGGTGGCGCAGCCACCGATCGACCCGGGCGAGCGGTGCTTGCGCTGGGTGCCGTGCGAGGCGCTCAGGCCCTTGAATCCGTGCCGCTTCATCACGCCCGCGGTGCCCTTGCCCTTGCTCCGGCCGGTCACGTCGACCAGGTCGCCCGCGGCGAACGTCTCGGCGGTGACTTCCTGGCCGAGGGTGTAGTCGGTGGCGTCATCGGTCCTGAGCTCGGCCAGGTACCGGCGCGGCGTCACCGCGGCCTTGGCGAAGTGGCCGGCCACCGGCTCGGTGCACCCGGCGCGGGTCGATCTCGCCGTAGCCCAGCTGCACCGCGGAGTACCCGTGGGCGTCCGGAGTGCGCACCGCGGTCACCACGCAGGGACCCGCCTCGACAACCGTGACGGGAACCATGCGTCCCTCGGCGTCGAAGACCTGGCTCATGCCGAGCTTCGTGCCGAGCACGCCCTTGATGTGCTTGGTCATATCTTCTGGCCTCCCTCGCGGGCGCTTCGCTGGCTTCGGGAGGCGGGTCCTCGGCGCCGGGACACCGCAGCAAAACCCGCGCTGCGGCGTTCGGCCCGGCGCCTGCGGCATCCGAGGCCAATCCGAGATGCGAAAAGCTGACTCATTTCGGTGGGTTCCTCAGAGCTTGATCTCGATGTCAACGCCGGCGGGCAGGTCCAGCCGCATCAGCGAGTTCGACGGTCTTCGGCGTGGGGTCGATGATGTCGATCAGGCGCTTGTGCGTGCGCATCTCGAAGTGCTCCCGCGAGTCCTTGTACTTGTGCGGGGAGCGGATGACGCAGTAGATGTTCTTCTCGGTGGGCAGCGGGACAGGCCCGGCAACCCGCGCGCCGGTGCGCGTCACCGTGTCGACGATCTTCCGCGCCGAGCTGTCGATGACCTCGTGGTCATAGGCCTTGAGCCGGATGCGGATCTTTTGTCCCGCCATGTGCCTTCGATTCCTTCGTTCCGTAGGCCGGTTCTGCGTTCTGCGCGCAGTGCTCGCCGCCCCCGGCCGGTGGCCGGGGGCGGCGGATCCTGCTACTTGATAATCTTCGTGACCCGGCCGGCGCCGACGGTGCGGCCGCCCTCGCGGATGGCGAACTTCAGCCCTTCCTCCATGGCGATGGGCTGGATCAGCTCGATCCGCATCTCGGTGTTGTCGCCGGGCATGACCATCTCGGTGCCCTCGGGCAGGTGGACGACGCCCGTCACGTCCGTGGTCCGGAAGTAGAACTGCGGACGGTAGTTGTTGAAGAACGGGGTGTGCCGTCCGCCCTCATCCTTGGACAGGATGTAGACCTGGCCCTCGAACTCGGTGTGCGGGGTGTTGGTGCCCGGCTTGATGACGACCTGGCCGCGCTCCACATCCTCGCGCTTGATGCCGCGCAGCAGCAGGCCGGCGTTGTCACCAGCCTGGCCCTCGTCGAGGATCTTGTGGAACATCTCCACGCCGGTGACCGTGGTCTTCTGCGCCTTCTCCTTGATGCCGATGATCTCGACTTCCTCGGAGGTGTGCACCTTGCCGCGCTCGATCCGGCCGGTCACCACGGTGCCGCGGCCGGTGATCGAGAACACGTCCTCGACCGGCATCAGGAACGGCTTCTCGGTGTCCCGGACCGGCTCGGGGATGCTGTCGTCACAGGCCTCCATGAGCTCGATGACCTTGGCGCCCCACTCGGCGTCGCCCTCCAGCGCCTTGAGCGCGGAGACGCGGATCACCGGGACGTCGTCGCCGGGGAACTCGTAGGTGGTGAGCAGCTCGCGTACCTCGAGCTCGACCAGCTCCAGGATCTCCTCGTCGTCCACCATGTCGGCCTTGTTCAGCGCGACCACGATGTACGGCACGCCGACCTGGCGGGCCAGCAGCACGTGCTCGCGGGTCTGCGGCATCGGGCCGTCGGTGGCGGCGACCACCAGGATGGCGCCGTCCATCTGCGCGGCACCGGTGATCATGTTCTTGATGTAGTCCGCGTGACCGGGGCAGTCCACGTGCGCGTAGTGCCGCTTGTCGGTCTGGTACTCGACGTGCGAGATCGAGATGGTGATCCCGCGCTCCTTCTCTTCCTTCGCGTTGTCGATCTGGTCGAAGGGAGTGAACGGGTTGATGTCGGGATACTTATCGTGCAGCACCTTGGTGATCGCCGCGGTCAGCGTGGTCTTGCCGTGGTCGATGTGCCCGATGGTGCCGATGTTCACGTGCGGCTTGGTCCGCTCGAACTTGGCCTTGCCCACTGGTTTCTCCTCGTTGCGATCGTCCCCACCGGCGGTGGGGCCAGGGCGCTTCCTCGTTGCGCCGGTTCTTCTGATTGACGTTTGTGTTACCTGTGGTTACTCACCACGGGCCTTGGCGATGATCTCCTTGGCGATGCTGGGCGGGACCTCGGCATACGAGTCGAACTGCATGCTGTAGTCCGCCCGGCCCTGCGTCCGGCTGCGCAGGTCACCCACGTAGCCGAACATCTCGGACAGCGGCACGTTGGCCTTGACCACGCGGACGCCGGAGCGTTCCTCCATGGCCTGGATCTGGCCGCGCGCGGCTGTTCAGGTCGCCGATCACGTCGCCCATGTAGTCGTCCGGCGTCCTGACCTCGACGGCCATCACCGGCTCGAGCAGCACGGGGTCCGCGTGCCCGGCCGCCTTCTTGAACGCCATCGAACCGGCGATCTTGAAGGCCAGCTCAGACGAGTCCACCTCGTGGTAGGCACCGTCGGTGAGGGTGACCCGCACGTCCACCATCGGGTAGCCGGCCAGGACGCCGAACTCGGCGGCCTCCTGGCAGCCCGCGTCCACCGACGGGATGTACTCCCGGGGGATGCGGCCTCCGGTGATCTTGTTCTCGAACTCGTAGCCGCCACCGTCGCCGCCGGTCGGCTCCAGGTTGATGACCACCCGCGCGTACTGACCGGCGCCGCCGGTCTGCTTCTTGTGCGTGTAGTCGACCTTCTCGACCTTCTTGCGGATGGTCTCCCGGTAGGCGACCTGCGGGCGGCCGATGTTGGCCTCGACGTGGAACTCGCGGCGCATCCGGTCCACCAGGACCTCGAGGTGCAGCTCGCCCATCCCGGAGATGATCGTCTGCCCGGTCTCGTCGTCCGTGCGGACCTGGAAGGTCGGATCCTCCTCGGCCAGCCGCTGGATCGCGGTGCCCAGCTTGTCCTGGTCACCCTTGGTCTTCGGCTCGATCGCGACGTTGATCACCGGCGCGGGGAACGTCATGGACTCCAGGATCACCTGCTTGGCCGGGTCACTCAGGGTGTCCCCGGTGGACGTGTCCTTGAGCCCCATCACGGCCACGATCTGCCCAGCGACCGCCGTCGGGCGCTCCTCGCGCTTGTTGGCGTGCATCTGGTAGATCTTGCCGATCCGCTCCCGGCGCCCCTTAGCAGTGTTGAGCACGTTCGAGCCCGACTCCAGGGTGCCGGAGTAGACCCGGATGTAGGTCAGCTTGCCGAGGTGCTGGTCGGACATGATCTTGAAGGCCAGCGCGGCGAACGGCTCGGACGGGTCGGCCTTGCGCAGCACGGCCTTGTCTTCGTCGCCCACCTCATGCCCCTTGACCGGCGGGATGTCCACCGGGCTGGGCAGGTAGTCCACGATGGCGTCCAGCATCGGCTGAACGCCCTTGTTCTTGAACGCGCTGCCGCACAGCACCGGGGTGACCCCGCCTGCGATGGTGGCCCGCCGGATGGCGGCGTTGAGCTGGTCCACGTCGGGCTCGACGCCCTCGAGGTACAGCTCCATCATCTCTTCGTCGTTCTCGGCGATGGTCTCGAGCAGCTTGTCGCGCCACTCCCGGGCCGCCTCGAGGTGGTCATCGGGGATGCCCACCACGTCGTACTTGTCGCCCTTGCCCTCGGTCTGCCAGAGCAGGGCGCGCATCCGGACCAGGTCGATGACCCCGCGGAAGTCGGACTCCACGCCCCACGGCAGCTGGATGACCAGCGGCGTGGCGCCAAGCCGGTCGGTGATCATCTCGACACAGCGGTGGAACTCCGCGCCGACCCGGTCCATCTTGTTCACGAAGCAGATGCGCGGCACGCCGTACCGGTCCGCCTGCCGCCACACGGTCTCCGACTGCGGCTCCACACCGGCCACGCCGTCGAAGACGGCGACCGCTCCGTCGAGCACCCGCAGCGACCGCTCGACTTCCACCGTGAAGTCGACGTGGCCGGGGGTGTCGATGATGTTGATGGTGTGATCGCGCCAGTGCGTGGTCGTCGCCGCGGATGTGATGGTGATCCCGCGCTCCTGCTCCTGCTCCATCCAGTCCATGGTGGCCGCGCCCTCATGGACCTCACCGATCTTGTAGTTGATGCCGGTGTAGAACAGGATCCGCTCGGTGGTCGTGGTTTTACCCGCGTCGATGTGCGCCATGACCCCAATGTTGCGGACCTTGGCAAGCTCTACGGCGGTCTGGGTCGCCACTTCTTGATTCCTCGCTGCTTCGTCAGTCGTCGGCCGCGACGTGCCGCGCGTTACCAGCGGTAATGCGCGAACGCCTTGTTGGATTCGGCCATCTTGTGGGTGTCCTCGCGGCGCTTCACGCTCGCCCCGAGGCCGTTACTCGCATCGAGCAGCTCGTTCATCAGCCGCTCGGTCATCGTCTTCTCACGCCGCGACCGGGAGTAGGCGACCAGCCAGCGCAGCGCCAGCGTGGTGCTGCGCGACGCCCGCACCTCCACCGGCACCTGGTAGGTGGCACCGCCGACCCGGCGGCTGCGCACCTCCAGGGTGGGCTTCACGTTGTCCAGCGCGCGCTTGAGCGTGACCACCGGGTCGTTGCCGGTCTTCTCCTTGGCGCCCTCGAGCGCGCCGTAGACGATCCGCTCGGCCAGTGAACGCTTGCCGCTGCGCAGCACCTTGTTCACCAGCGCGGTCACCAGCGGCGACCCGTACACCGGGTCGGTGACGAGCTGCCGTTTGGTCGCGGGACCCTTACGCGGCATGTCAGCTCTTCTCCTTCTTCGCGCCGTAGCGGCTCCGTGCCTGCTTACGGTTGCGCACACCCTGGGTGTCGAGGGCGCCCCGGATGATCTTGTAGCGCACGCCTGGCAGGTCACGCACCCGGCCACCGCGCACCAGCACGATGGAGTGCTCCTGCAGGTTGTGGCCGACCCCCGGAATGTAGGCGGTGACCTCGATCTGGCTGGTCAGCCTGACTCTGGCCACCTTGCGCAGCGCAGAGTTGGGCTTCTTCGGCGTCGTGGTGTAGACGCGCGTGCAAACGCCCCGGCGCTGGGGGCTGCCCTTCAGGGCCGGGGTAGTGGTCTTGGCCACCTTGTCCTGGCGGCCCTTGCGGACCAGCTGCTGGATCGTGGGCACCGCGTCTCCGTCTTCCTAGCGCGCCCGTTGGCGCGACGTCTTCTCTTGCTCGTTCCCGCGCCTCGGGGGCGCAGGCTATCCGGGGCGCTTTAGACGCCTCTGACCTGCCATTTTCCTTGCCTCTCCGACCCCCGTGGTCGGGCGTGTCGCGATGTCCACGGGACACAAGCTCCCGCAGGAGCCTTGAGTCGAGAGAGGAAAAGGCCCGCACGCCTGGTCACTCGGCACACCGCGCCTTCGGGCCGGAGGCCGTGGCCCCTGCCATCCGGCGCTGGCGTTACGGTCCGCTAGCGCACGCGCGCCCGCTTGTCACGGGCACGATGCCTTAGCGTACCCAACCTTTTGCCAACAGGCAAAGTGAACGGAGATCACGGCCGGTACGGCCGGACTCGGTCGCCTTTTTCCCTGCCCGCAACGGTGAAACCACGCCTGCGGGGTAGCGGGAACTGGTCACCAGTCCCTGCTCCCAGGGGATGCAACACGGGTGGCCCAGCGGGTATTCCAGAAGGGACGCGACATCTCATGACACAGACGGTCGTCATCACCGGCGCCAGTGCCGGCATCGCCCGTGCCACCGCGCGGCGGTACGGGGCCCGGGGCGCCAACGTCGGGCTGATCGCCCGCGGCCAGGCCTGGCCTGGACGGCGCCGCCCAGGATGTGCTCGAGGCGGGCGGGCAGGCCCTGGCCGTGCCCACTGACGTGGCCGACCATGCCCAGGTGGAGAAGGCGGCGACGGAGATAGAGGCGCAGTTCGGCCCCATCGACGTGTGGATCAACGTGGCATTCACCTCCGTGTTCGCACCGTTCGCGGAGATCACCCCAGACGAATTCCGGCGGGTCACCGAGGTGAGTTACCTGGGCTTCGTGCACGGCACCATGGTCGCGCTGAGCCGGATGCGGCCGCGGGACGCCGGCACGATCGTGCAGGTCGGCTCCGCGCTGAGCGAACGGAGCATCCCGTTGCAGTCGGCCTACTGCGGGGCCAAGCACGCGATCAACGGGTTCACCGAGTCGCTGCGCTGCGAACTGCTGCACGAGGGGTCGAATGTGCACGTGACCGTGGTGCAGATGCCCGCGGTGAACACGCCGCAGTTCTCCTGGGTGCTGTCCCGGCTGCCCCGGCACCCGCAGCCGGTTCCGCCGATCTACCAGCCGGAGGTGGCCGCGCGCGGCGTGCTGTACGCCGCCGACCACCCGCGGCGGAAGCAGTACTGGGTGGGCGGCAGCACCGCGGCCACCCTGCTGGCGCAGAAGGCAGCCCCGGCGCTGCTCGACCGGTACCTGGCCAAGACCGGCTTCGATGCCGCAGCAGACCAGCCAGCAGGTGCCGACGGGCAGCCGGCCGGACAACCTGTTCGACCCGGTGGACCGGCCGGCGGGCAGCGACCACGGCGCGCACGGCATCTTCGACGACCGGTCCCACCAGCGCAGTGCGCAGCTCTGGATGTCGCATCACCCGGCACTGACGGGCGGGATAGCGGCGGCAACTGGCGGGCTGCTGGCATGGGCCTTGACCAACCGCGGATGAGCGCTGCGGGGCCTGGCCGGGTGGGCTGGCCCGCCTGGCTGAACGCCATGGCGGACCACCCACACCGGCCAGGCCTGCGCCGTCACTGGTTCGAGGTCGGCACACCATGAAGCTGGTCGACTGGCACGCACAGCAGCCGGGGGGAAAGAGCACGGGGGCCTGGCTGATCTCGTTGGTGCGAGCCGGGTACGGCGTGGGCCTGGTGGCGGTGCCTGGGCTGCTGATCGGGCTTACTGGGCAGCGGCCGGACCGCCGGGCCTGCACCGTCGCCCGGGTGCTGGGCGCTCGCCACCTGATCCAGGCTGGGTTGACCGTCGCGGCGCAGCGGTCTGATCCAGGGAGTCCGGTGGTGCTCGGCGGTGGGGTCGCGGTTGATCTGCTGCATGCCAGTTCGATGGTGGCGCTGGGTGCGGTGGATGAAGGGGTGCGGCGGGCTGCGCTCAGCGATGCGGCGGTGGAGACGGGCTTGGCTGCGGCTGGGGCCTGGGCCGCTACCGCAGCCCGCTGACACCCACGGCCGCCCGCAGCCCGCTGACACCCACGGCCGCCCCTCGGCCCGGCGCAAATGCCTCAGCCGGCGCCCGCAGCCGCGACCCCTCAGCGCGGTGAGAAAGTGGTCGCCGGCGACCACAAAGTCACCGCGCTCCTGGCTCCGCACTGGTTCGGCGGCGTCTCCCCACCGGGGGCGGGTGGCCGGCCACTCCCCCGGGCGGCAAATTCATTAGTGCCGGTGAGTCGTGCCCGGCCGGCGGGGCACAACTCACCGCGCTCTTCATGATCACCGGCGGCGCACTCCCGGCCAGCGATGGCTGCGCGCCGGGGTGGGCCAGTTGCGGGTGCTGGCGTTAGATATGAAGAAACCCGGGGCCAGCCATGGCACCCGGGCTCCCTGGTTCAGTTACTTCTTGAAGGCGTCCTTGACCTTTTCGCCGGCCTGCTTGAGGTTGCCCTTGGCCTGGTCGGCGCGGCCTTCGGCTTCCATCTGCTCGTTGCCGATGGCCTTGCCGGTCTCCTTCTTCGCCTTGCCCTTGAGCTCGGTGACCTTGTTGGCCGCCTTGTCCTCGGTCGCCATGAGCTGACTCCTCCCGTGAGTGAAGCTTTCTACTCCCCTGCCCCAGAGGGTGGAGCTAAACAAAACGAGGCGCCCGGCGGCAGTGCCGCCGGGCGCCTCGACCAGCTATCTCCCGTTACCGGTTGTACGAACCGAAGTCGTACTCCTCGAGCGGGATCGCCTCGCCGGAGCCCTGGCCGAACGCGTAGCTCGGCGCCTCCTCGTAGGCGGTGGCCGGGTACACCGATGACCGCGCGTCGTCGGTGGGCTCGACCCGGATGCTCCGGTACCGCGGCATGCCGGTACCGGCCGGGATGAGCTTGCCGATGATCACGTTCTCCTTGAGGCCGAGCAGCGGGTCCGACTTGGCGTGGATGGCCGCGTCGGTGAGCACCCGGGTCGTCTCCTGGAACGAAGCCGCGGACAGCCACGACTCGGTGGCCAGCGACGCCTTGGTGATGCCCATGAGCACCGGCCGGCCGGAGGCCGGCACGCCGCTCTGCTCCACCACGGACCGGTTGACGTCCTCGAACCGGGGACGCTCCACCAGCTCGCCGGGGAGCAGGTCGGTGTCACCGGACTCGAGCACGTTCACCCGCTTGAGCATCTGCCGGATGATGATCTCGATGTGCTTGTCGTGGATGGACACACCCTGCGACCGGTACACCTCCTGGACCTCGTGCACCAGGTGCAGCTGCACCTCGCGGGAGCCCAGGATGCGCAGCACCTCGTGCGGGTTGACCGCACCCTGGATCAGCTGCTGGCCGACGTGCACGTGGTCCCCGTCCGCGACGATGAGCCGCGAGCGCATCGGCACCTGGTAGGCGATCTCCTCGCTACCGTCGTCCGGGACCACGATGATCTTCCGGGTCTTCTCGGTCTCCTCGATCTTGACCCGGCCGTCGACCTCGCTGATCGGCGCCATGCCCTTGGGGATCCGGGCCTCGAAGAGCTCCTGGATCCGGGGCAGGCCGTGGGTGATGTCCAGCCCGGCCACACCACCGGTGTGGAAGGTACGCATGGTCAGCTGGGTACCCGGCTCACCGATCGACTGGGCGGCCACGATGCCGACCGCCTCACCGACGTCGACCCGCTTGCCGGTGGCCAGCGACCGTCCGTAGCACTTGGCGCAGACACCGATCTTGGCCTCGCAGACCAGCACGCTGAACGTCCTGATCGCGTCCACCCCGGCGTTGACCAGGGTGTCGATCAGCGTCTCGGTCGTGTCCTGGTCCACCGTGGCCACCACCTGGCCGTCCACCTCGACCTCTTCGGCGATGCTCCGGCCGGTCCCGGTGTTCTCGATGTTCGGCAGCTTGCGCAGCGTCCCATCGGCCCCCGGCTCGGCGATCTTCATCACGATCGACCGGTCCGTGCCACAGTCCTCTTCCCGGACGATGACGTCCTGCGCCACGTCCACCAGGCGCCGGGTGAGGTACCCGGAGTCGGCGGTGCGCAGCGCGGTGTCGGCCAGGCCCTTGCGGGCGCCGTGCGTCGAGATGAAGTACTCGACCACGGACAGCCCCTCGCGGAAGCTGGACTTGATCGGCCGCGGGATGGTCTCGCCCTTGGGGTTGGAGACCAGGCCACGCATGCCGGCGATCTGCCGGACCTGCATCGGGTTACCACGGGCGCCGGAGTTGACCATCATCCACACCGAGTTGGTCTCGGGGAATGCGGCCTCCATGTCCTTGGCCACGTCGTTGGTCGCGTGCGTCCAGATCTCGATGAGCTCCTGGCGGCGCTCGTCGTCGGTGATCAGGCCGCGCTCGTACTCCCGCTGCACCTTGTCCGCGCGCTTCTCGTAGGCCTCGAGGATCTCGGCCTTGTTCGGCGGCGCGACCACGTCCTCGATCGCGATCGTCACGCCGGCCCGGGTCGCCCAGTGGAACCCGGCGTCCTTCAGCGCGTCGAGCGCGGCCGCCACCTCGACCTTGGGGTAGGTCTCGGCCAGCTCGTTGACGATGGTGGACAGCTGCTTCTTGCCAACCTCGTAGTTGACGAACGGGAAGCTGCCGGGCAGCGTCTCGTTGAAGTAGCACCGGCCCAGCGTGGTGGTCAGCCGGAACGGGGCGCCTGGCGTCCAGCCCTCCGGCGGGGTGAACCCGTGCGGCGGCGTGGAGTCGGTCAGCCGGACCTGGATCGTCGCCTGCAGGTCCAGCTCGCCCTGGTCGTAGGCCATGGTCGCCTCGGCGGCCGAGGAGAACGCCCGGCCGTGGCCCGGCGCCTCCTGGTCCTCCCGGGTCAGGCAGTAGATCCCGATCACCATGTCCTGGGTGGGCATGGTCACCGGCTTGCCGTCGGCCGGCTTGAGGATGTTGTTGGTGGACAGCATCAGGATCCGCGCCTCGGCCTGCGCCTCGGCGGACAGCGGCAGGTGCACCGCCATCTGGTCACCGTCGAAGTCCGCGTTGAACGCGGTGCAGACCAGCGGGTGGATCTGGATCGCCTTGCCCTCGACCAGCTGCGGCTCGAAGGCCTGGATGCCCAGCCGGTGCAGCGTCGGTGCCCGGTTGAGCAGCACCGGGTGCTCGGTGATGACCTCTTCCAGCACGTCCCAGACCACCGGGCGGGCGCGCTCCACCATCCGCTTGGCCGACTTGATGTTCTGCGCGTGGTTCAGGTTGACCAGCCGCTTCATCACGAACGGCTTGAACAGCTCGACCGCCATCTCCTTGGGCAGGCCGCACTGGTGCAGCTTGAGCTGCGGGCCGACCACGATGACGCTACGGCCGGAATAGTCCACCCGCTTGCCCAGCAGGTTCTGCCGGAACCGGCCCTGCTTGCCCTTGAGCATGTCGGACAGCGACTTGAGCGGGCGGTTGCCCGGTCCGGTCACTGGCCGGCCGCGGCGGCCGTTGTCGAACAGCGAGTCCACGGCCTCCTGCAGCATCCGCTTCTCGTTGTTCACGATGATCTCGGGCGCGCCGAGGTCGAGCAGCCGCTTGAGCCGGTTGTTCCGGTTGATCACCCGGCGGTACAGGTCGTTCAGGTCGGAGGTGGCGAACCGGCCACCGTCCAGCTGAACCATCGGCCGCAGGTCCGGCGGGATCACCGGGATGCAGTCGAGCACCATGCCCAGCGGGCTGTTCCGGGTGGACAGGAACGCGGACACCACCTTGAGCCGCTTGAGCGCGCGCGCCTTGCGCTGGCCCTTGCCGCTGCGGATGGTCTCGCGCAGGTTGGCCGCCTCGCCTTCCAGGTCGAAGCTGGCCAGCCGCTCCTGGATGGCCTGGGCGCCCATGCCACCGCGGAAGTAGCGGCCGAACCGGTCGCGCATCTCGCGGTACAGCAGCTCGTCGCCCTCCAGGTCCTGGACCTTGAGGTTCTTGAACCGGGTCCAGACCTCGTCCAGCCGGTCGATCTCGCGCTGCGCGCGGTCCCGGATCTGGCGGCACTCGCGGTCGCAGCTCTCCCGCAGCTTGCGCCGGGCGTCGCCCTTGGCCCCGGCCGCTTCCAGCTCGGCCAGGTCCTTCTCCAGCTTGGCCTGGCGGGCCTCGATGTCGCTGTCCCGGCGCTGCTCCAGCTGGCCGCGCTCCACCGAGATCTTGGCCTCGAGGCTCGGCAGGTCCCGGCCGCGGGACTCGTCGTCCACGTAGGTGATCATGTACGCGGCGAAGTAGATGACCTTTTCCAGGTCCTTGGGCGCCAGGTCGAGCAGGTAGCCGAGCCGGCTGGGCACGCCCTTGAAGTACCAGATGTGCGTGACCGGCGCGGCCAGCTCGATGTGGCCCATCCGCTCCCGGCGCACCTTGGCCCGGGTGACTTCCACGCCACACCGCTCACAGATGATGCCCTTGAAGCGGACCCGCTTGTACTTACCGCAGTAGCACTCCCAGTCCCGGGTCGGGCCGAAGATCTTCTCGCAGAAGAGCCCGTCCTTCTCCGGCTTGAGGGTGCGGTAGTTGATGGTTTCCGGCTTCTTGACTTCGCCATGGGACCACTGCCGGATGTCGTCAGCGGTGGCCAGGCCGATACGCAGGTCGTCGAAGAAGTTGACGTCAAGCACGTGTGTTATCCCCTGGGGTAGTTCGGATGAGGATGCTGGCCGGCCGCCCGGGCCCTGGTCAGGCCCGGGCGGTCAGCACCCTCACACCTCTTCAACGCTGCTCGGCTCGCGCCGGGACAGGTCGATGCCGAGTTCTTCCGCAGCGCGGAAGACATCCTCATCGGTGTCTCGCATCTCGATGGCCGCTCCGTCGCTGGACAGCACCTCGACGTTGAGGCACAGCGACTGCATCTCCTTGATCAGCACCTTGAACGACTCGGGGATGCCCGGCTCCGGGATGTTCTCGCCCTTGACAATGGCCTCGTAGACCTTGACCCGGCCGAGCACGTCGTCGGACTTGATGGTGAGCAGTTCCTGCAGGGCGTAGGCGGCGCCGTAGGCCTCCAGGGCCCACACCTCCATCTCCCCGAACCGCTGGCCACCGAACTGGGCCTTACCACCGAGCGGCTGCTGCGTGATCATCGAGTACGGGCCCGTTGACCGCGCGTGGATCTTGTCATCCACCAGGTGCAGCAGCTTGAGGATGTAGATGTAACCGACCGAGATCGGGTCCTTGAACGGCTCCCCGGTGCGGCCGTCGAACAGCTGGGCCTTGCCGCTGGCGCCGACCAGCTGGTCGCCGTCCCGGTTCGGCAGCGTGCTGCCGAGCAGGCCGGTGATCTCCTCCTCGCGGGCGCCGTCGAACACCGGCGTGGCCACCGGGGTGCCCGGCTGGGCCGTGTCCGCGCTGATCTGGCGGAGCCGGTCCTTCCAGTCGGCGTCGTCCCCGTTCGACCTGCCAGCCCGCCTTGGCCACCCAGCCGAGGTGGGTCTCCAGCACCTGGCCGACGTTCATCCGGCCGGGCACACCGAGCGGGTTGAGCACGATGTCCACCGCGGTCCCGTCGGGCAGGAACGGCATGTCCTCGATCGGCAGGATCTTGGCGATGACGCCCTTGTTCCCGTGCCGGCCGGCCAGCTTGTCCCCATCGGTGATCTTCCGCTTGGCCGCCACGTACACCCGGACCAGCTCGTTCACGCCGGGCGGCAGCTCGTCGCCGTCCTCCCGGGTGAACACCCGGACGCCGATCACCTTGCCGGACTCGCCGTGTGGCACCTTCAGCGAGGTGTCGCGGACTTCCCGCGCCTTCTCACCGAAGATGGCCCGCAGCAGCCGCTCCTCCGGGGTCAGCTCGGTCTCGCCCTTGGGCGTCACCTTGCCGACCAGGATGTCCCCGGTCACCACCTCGGCGCCGATCCGGATGATGCCGCGGTCGTCCAGGTCCGCCAGCACCTCTTCGGAGACGTTCGGGATGTCCCGGGTGATCTCCTCCGGGCCCAGCTTGGTGTCCCGGGCGTCCACCTCGTGCTCCTCGATGTGGATCGAGGACAGCACGTCGTCCTGGACCAGCCGCTGGGACAGGATGATCGCGTCCTCGTAGTTGTGCCCCTCCCAGGGCATGAACGCGACCAGCAGGTTCCGGCCGAGCGCCATCTCGCCCTCGTCGGTGCACGGGCCGTCCGCGATGACCTGGCCGGCCTCGATCCGCTGGCCCTCGCTGACCACCGGCTTCTGGTTGAAGCAGGTGCCCTGGTTGGACCGGCGGAACTTGGCCACCAGGTAGGTGTTGCGGGTCCCGTCGTCGTTGCCCACGGTGACGTAGTCCGCGCAGGACTCCTCGACCACCCCGGCCTTATCGGCCAGGATCACGTCGCCCGCGTCGGTCGCGGCCCGGTACTCCATCCCGGTGCCCACCAGCGGCGCCTCGCTCCGCAGGAGCGGCACCGACTGGCGCTGCATGTTGGAGCCCATCAGCGCCCGGTTGGCGTCGTCGTGCTCCAGGAAGGGGATCATGGCGGTGGCCACCGACACCATCTGGCGCGGCGACACGTCCATGTAGTCCACGTCGGCGGTGCCGATGTAGTCGACCTCGCCGCCCTTGCGGCGGACCAGGACGCGGCTCTCCTCGAACTCCCCGTCCGGGCCCAGCGGCGTGTTCGCCTGGGCGATGACGTGCCGGTCCTCCTCGTCCGCGGTGAGGTAGTCGACCTGGCCGCTGACCTTGCCGTTCTTCACCTTGCGGTACGGCGTCTCGACGAAGCCGAACGCGTTCACCCGGGCGTACGAGGCCAGCGAGCCGATCAGGCCGATGTTCGGGCCTTCCGGCGTCTCGATCGGGCACATCCGGCCGTAGTGCGACGGGTGCACGTCACGGACCTCGAACCCGGCCCGCTCCCGGGACAGGCCGCCCGGGCCGAGCGCGGACAGCCGGCGCTTGTGCGTCAGGCCGGCCAGCGGGTTGGTCTGGTCCATGAACTGGGAGAGCTGGCTGGTGCCGAAGAACTCCTTGATCGCGGCGACCACCGGGCGGATGTTGATCAGGGTCTGCGGCGTGATCGCCTCGACGTCCTGGGTCGTCATCCGCTCCCGGACCACCCGCTCCATCCGGGCCAGGCCCAGCCGGACCTGGTTCTGGATGAGCTCGCCCACGGTACGCAGGCGGCGGTTGCCGAAGTGGTCGATGTCGTCGGTCTCGATCGGGATGACGACGTCGCCCGCCTTCATCTCGTCCTCGCCGGCGTGCAGCCGGACCAGGTACTCGATGGTGGCCACGATGTCGTCCTCGGTCAGCGTGCCCTGCCGGATCGGCAGGCCGAGGCCGAGCTTCTTGTTGATCTTGTACCGGCCGACCTTGGCCAGGTCATAGCGCTTCGGGTTGAAGTACAGGTTCTCCAGCAGCGCCTGCGCGGACTCCCTGGTCGGGGGCTCGCCCGGGCGCAGCTTGCGGTAGATGTCCAGCAGCGCGTCATCCTGGCCGGTGGTGTGGTCCTTCTCCAGGGTGGCCCGCATCGACTCGTACTCGCCGAACCGCTCCAGGATCCGCGCGTCGTCCCAGCCCAGCGCCTTGAGCAGGACGGTCACGCTCTGCTTGCGCTTGCGGTCGATGCGCACCCCGACGCTGTCCCGCTTGTCGATCTCGAACTCGAGCCACGCGCCGCGGGACGGGATCACCTTGCAGCTGAAGATGTCCTTGTCGGACGTCTTGTCCACCTGGCGGTCGAAGTACACGCCGGGGGAACGGACGAGCTGCGACACCACGACACGTTCGGTGCCGTTGATGATGAACGTGCCCCGGGATGACATCAGCGGGAAGTCACCCATGAACACCGTCTGGCTCTTGATCTCGCCGGTGCTGTTGTTGATGAACTCGGCCGTGACGAACATCGGGGCCGAGTAGTGCATGTCCTTGTCCTTGCACTCCTCCACGGAGTACTTGGGCGGCTCGAACCGGTGGTCCCGGAACGAGAGGGACATGGTCCCGGTAAAGTCCTCGATCGGGCTGATCTCCTCGAAGATCTCTTCGAGACCGGACTGCTCCGGAACCTCCTTCAAACCAGCCTCGCGCGCCGCATCCACCCGGGCACGCCAGCGCTCGTTGCCCAGCAGCCAGTCGAAAGACTCGGTCTGCAGGGCAAGGAGGCCGGGAACCTCAAGAGGTTCCTTGAAGCGGGCGAAGGAAACGCGACGAGGGGCGGTACTGGCGGCGGAGGCGCTGCGCGATGCTGCCAACAGGGGTCCTTCCGAGCTTGTGGCCGACTATCACCGCACGCACACAAAACGCCCTGCGGCGGACGCCGCGAGGGGTCGAGGATGCCGAGGACGCAAGAGTGCAGCGCAAATTGGCAGTGTAGCCCACGGCCACACTGCTCGTCAACTGTATCTCACTATGAGGTTCACGGTTGCTCCGCAGCATGGCTCGTTCGAGGCAAAACGTCAAGTCCACGCCACGTGGTCTGGTCATTTGAGTGACGTGACGAACACCACATTCGGCCCTGCGTGTGAGTCGGTGTACTCCTGGGTAAGGGTAACAGTTCAGCTCACGAAATATTCCCGGGTTCCGTAGCCGGCCGGGACGTGACGTGCACCGGACCAGGCCCGGGCAGCCCGCGGGCCCCCCTTGGACGCACGTATGCCGGGCCCGCATGGTTCGCGGGCCCGGCATAACGGTGCTGACTACAACCGGCTGGCCGGAGGTCTTACTTGACCGTGACGGTGGCGCCGGCCCCCTCCAGGGCAGCCTTGGCCTTGTCCGCGGCCTCCTTGTTGACCCGCTCCAGGAGCGGCTTGGGCGCGGAGTCCACCAGGTCCTTGGCCTCCTTGAGGCCCAGGCTGGTCAGGCTGCGGACCTCCTTGATGACCTGGATCTTCTTGTCGCCCGCGGCCTCGAGGATGACGTCGAACTCGTCCTTCTCCTCCTCCGCCGCGGCCTCGCCGCCGGCGCCGGCCGGGGCGGCCGGAACCGCCGCGACCGGGGCGGCCGCCTTGACGTCGAACGTGTCCTCGAACTGCTTCACGAACTCGGACAGCTCCAGGAGGGTCATCTCCTTGAACGCGTCGAGCAGGTCGTCAGTGCTGAGCTTCGCCATGATTGCTGGGTTCCTTTTCCTTCAGTCTGCTTGTGGTGTCCGGTCCGCCGACTACTCGGCGCTGGCCTCGTCCGTGCTGGCCCGCCGGCCCGGCTCGTCCGCGCCCGGCCTGCGTCCGCTGCCCGGCGGGCGTCCCGTGCGCCGTCCGTGCGGGGGCCGTCCGCGGCGCGGCCGCGCCGCCTCGGCTTCCTGCTTGGCCCGCAGCGCCTCGGCGAGCTGGGCCATCTGCACCGGCAGTGCGTTCATCACCGCGGCCGCCTTGGCCATCGAGGCCTTCATCCCGCCGGCCAGCTTGGCCAGCAGCACCTCGCGCGGCTCCAGTTCGGCCAGCCGCTCGATCTCGGCGGGCGAGATCGCCTTGCCGTCGAGCACCCCGCCCTTGATCACCAGCAGCGGGTTGGCCCGGGAGAAGTCGCGCAGCCCCTTGGCCGCCTCGACCACGTCGCCCTTGACGAACGCGATAGCCGACGGGCCAGACAGCAGCTCGCCGAGTTCGCCGGCCACGCCCGCCTCGGTTGCGGCGATCTTGGTCAGCGTGTTCTTCACCACCGTGAAGGTGGCGCTCTCCCCGAGCGAGCCGCGCAGCTCGGCGAGCTGGGCCACGGTCAGGCCGCGGTACTCGGTCAGCACCGCGCCGTCCGAGCTCTGGAATCGCTCGGTGAGCTCGGCGACCGCGGTCACCTTATCCGCCCTCGCCATGGGCCTCCTTTCCTGTTTCCGTCGCCGGCCAGGAAGGGGCCGCGAGATGCGAAACGCCCCGGCGCAGGCACCAGGGCGTGGACACCATCGGCGTGATGGTTCAGCTCGGACGCCTGCGCGGGCCGCCCGCTGACGCGGGTCCTTCGGCTACCACCTGACGGGCAGGCGGCAACGACCGACGGTCTTTGGCTGCGCACCAACACTATTGCCTAACGCCAGTACGGCCAAATCAGCTGCGCCGCCGCCCAGTGCTCCCGCTGCGGGCAGCCCGCGGTCGCCGCTCCGGCCTGGCCCCGCCGATCACGGGCTAGGTGGACACGCGCACTTGGCACGCGCCTGGTCACGCCCGTTCCGGGCAAAACGGGCACTTTCCTGCACGTTCCGCATGCCAAGTGGGCGGCCGTACCGACCTGCCGCCATGATCACGAGCGGATCGGTGGGCTTGAGCTGGCCGAACGCGGCGCGGAAAGCGGCAAGCCCGCCCGCGGCGGCCGGGATGGCGCGGCGGGACGGGCTTGCCGGGGGTTCGGCCAGCGCCGGTCAACTGGCGGCGGCCTCTTCGAGTTCCTCGGCGAGGCCACGGGTCTTGGCCGGGTCCACGTGGATGCTCGGGCCCATGCTGGTGGTCATCGCGACCTTCTTGATGTACCGGCCCTTGGCCGCGGACGGCTTGAGCCGGAGCACCTCGTCCAGGGCCGCCGCGTAGTTCTGCACCAGCGCCGCGGCCGGGAAGGACGCCTTGCCGATCACGAAGTGCAGGTTCCCGTGCCGGTCCACCCGGAACTCGATCTTCCCGCCCTTGATCTCGGTGACGGCCCGGGCCACGTCCGGGGTGACCGTGCCGGTCTTGGGGTTGGGCATCAGGCCGCGCGGGCCGAGCACCCGGCCCAGCCGGCCGACCTTGCCCATCAGGTCGGGGGTGGCCACGACCGCGTCGAAGTCCAGGAACCCGCCCTGGATGCGCTCGATCAGGTCGTCGGAGCCGACGTAGTCCGCGCCCGCCGCGCGGGCCTCTTCGGCCCGGTCACCGGTGGCGAACACCAGAACGCGGGCCGTCTTGCCGGTCCCGTTGGGCAGGTTCACCGTGCCGCGGACCATCTGGTCCGCCTTCCGCGGGTCCACCCCGAGCCGCAGGGCGACCTCGACGGTGGGGTCGAACTTGGTCTTGGCCGTCTCCTTGACCAGGCCGACCGCCTCGGACGGGCTGTACAGCCGGTCCGGGTCGATCAGCTCGGCGGCCTGACGGTAGGCCTTACTGCGCTTCATTGCATTCTCCTTGGGAGGTCGTGGTCAGTGGGCCAGCGCGTGGCCCTGCCACTGGATTCGGCTCAGCCGCTGACGGTGAGACCCATCGACCGGGCGGTGCCCGCGATGATCTTCTCGGCCGCCTCGAGGCTGGTCGCGTTCAGGTCGGGCATCTTGGTCTGCGCGATCTCGCGGACCTGGGCCGCGGTCACCGAGCCCACCTTGGTGGTGAGCGGCTCGCCGCTGCCCTTGGCCACGCCCGCGGCCTTCTTCAGCAGCTCGGCGGCGGGCGGGGTCTTGGTCACGAAGGAGAACGAGCGATCCTCGTAGATCGTGATCTCCACCGGGACGACGTTGCCCCGCTGCGACTCTGTCGCGGCGTTGTACTGGCGGCAGAAGTCCATGATGTTGACGCCGTGCGGGCCAAGCGCGGTGCCGACCGGCGGGGCCGGGGTGGCCGCGCCCGCCTGCAGCTGCACCTTGACAACCGCAGCGATCTTCTTCTTCCGTGGGGCCATCTGTACGGGTCCTGTCCTTACCTGGGCTGACGCGGATCAGATCTTGGCGACCTGATCGAAGGAAAGCTCGACCGGGGTCTCCCGGCCGAAGATGGAGACGAGCACCTTGAGCTTCTGGGTGTCCGGGTTGACCTCGTTCACCGTGGCGGGGAGGGTGGCGAACGGGCCGTCCATCACGGTAACGGATTCGCCCGGCTCATATTCCACCGAGGACCGGCGCACCTCGGCGGGCGAAGCCGCCTTCTGTTCCGGCTCGGGAGCGAGCAGCGAGGCCACCTCGTCCAGGCTCAGCGGTGACGGCCGGCTGGACAGGCCGACGAAGCCAGTCACCCCGGGGGTGTTGCGCACCGCGGCCCAGGACTCGTCGGTCAGGTCCAGCCGGACCAGGATGTAACCGGGCAGCACCTTCTCCGAGACCTGCTGCCGCTTGCCGCCCTTGATCTCGGTCACCTCGTGCACCGGGACCTCAATCTGGAAGATGTAATCCTCCATGTTCAGCGACTGGGTGCGGCTCTCCAGGTTCGCCTTGACCCGGTTCTCGTAGCCGGCGTAGGAGTGCACCACATACCAGTCACCCGGCAGCAGCCGTAGTTCCGCCTTGAACGTCGCGACCGGGTCGTCGTCCTCGACCGCGGCGTCTCCCGCCTCGTCCGCGGCGTCTCCCGCCTCGTCCGCGGCGTCTCCGCCTCGTCCGCGGCGTCCGCCTCATCCACGGAGTCCGCTGCCTCATCCGCGGCGTCCCCCGCCTCATCCGCGGCCGCGCTCAGCCTCGTCCGCGGCCGCGTCTGCCTCGTCCGCGGCCGCGTCTGCCTCGTCCGCGGCCGCGTCAGCCTCGTCCGCGACACCGGCCTCGTCCTCAGCGGCTGCTTCCACCGCGGCCCCGGGCTCAGCCTCGGCCGGGCTGGCCGCCGCGTCGGGCGCGGCCGCCGCCTCGGTCAGGTCGTCCGCCTGATCACTGACGTGCACTTGGAACTCGGACACGATAGCTCTTTCTCTGTTTCTGGAGTTCGGGCTATTCAGCTAAATGCTGTGGTTCCCTCCGCGGCCCCATCCGCACCGGCCACTCGCCCGGGCCGCTGGCCCGGGCTCGCTAGCCGGTATCTGAATAGCCCTCTCTCTCCGCTCTTGGCTGGCGGCGCATTCCCCCGGCCTACCCTGGCTCCGGCCCCTGCTGGGCACCGTCACCGGGACCAGCTGGCGTTGCCGTCCCCGGCTCTGGCGCACCGGCCCGCAGCCTCCCCGGGCGGCTCAGCCCAGGACCGCGGTCACCAGGTGGTAGAACCCGAGGTCCAGCAGCGACACGATCACCGCCATGACGATTACGAACGTCAGCGCCACGGTCGTGTAGGTGATCAGTTCATGGCGGGTCGGCCAGATCACCTTGCGCAGTTCGGCGACGACCTGACGGACGAAGAGCGCGGGAGTGGTCCGGCTGTCTTCGCCGGCCCGCCGGGCTTGGGGCCCTTGGTGACCTCACCACGCGTCTGAGTCGCCATGTCCTCACCTGAACAGCGCTGATTGGTGTACCAGCTGATACCACCAGCCCGCGCCGGGGCGCGGGCCGCTTACGCAGGGCAGGAGGGACTCGAACCCCCAACCACCGGTTTTGGAGACCGGGACTCTGGCCAATTGAGCTACTGCCCTCTGCTTACTGAACCGTGCTACCTGGGCGCCGCCCGGAGGCACCTGCCGTTCCCTTGCGGGCGCGCAGCCGTCACCGGGTCGGACCGCCACCGGTTGATGAAGTCTACGTTGCCGCGGGCCCGCCGTCGAACCATCCGGGTAAGGCGCTGAAATCTGTCGCCGCCGCGGGCCAGGCGGCCAGGCTAGCCCGCCGCCGACGCCGGGTAATCGCGGTGCGGTCACTATCGGTGAGGTGCAACCATGGGGGCATGACTTCAGCCCACCCGCGCATCTCCGCCCGTATCTCCGCCATCGCCGAGTCCGCCACCCTGGCCGTGGACTCGAAGGCGAAAGCGCTCAAGGCGGCGGGACGGCCTGTCATCGGGTTCGGGGCGGGCGAGCCCGACTTCCCGACCCCCGGCTACATCGTCGAGGCCGCCCAGCGAGCGTGCGCCGAGCCCCGGTTCCACAAGTACACGCCCACCCCAGGGCTGCCCGAGCTGCGCGAGGCGGTCGCGGCCAAGACCGCACGCGACTCCGGTTACCAGGTCAAAGCCAGCCAGGTGCTGATCACCAACGGCGGCAAATACGCGGTGTACCAGACGTTCGCGACACTGCTCGACCCGGGCGACGAGGTGCTGCTGCCGACGCCGTACTGGACCACGTACCCCGAGGCCATCAAGCTGGCCGGGGGCGTGCCGGTGCCGGTGCTGGCCGACGAGCGGACCGGCTACCGGGTGTCCGTGGCCGACCTGGAGGCGGCCCGCACCGCAGCGCACCAAGCTGCTGCTGTTCGTGTCCCCGTCCAACCCGACCGGCGCGGTCTACCCGCCGGACGAGGTGGCCGCGATCGGCCAGTGGGCCGCGGCGCACGGGCTGTGGGTGGTCACCGACGAGATCTACGAGCACCTGGTCTACGGCAACGCCAGTTCTCCTCCATCCCGGTGATCGTGCCGGAGATCGCGGACACCTGCGTGGTGCTGAACGGGGTGGCCAAGACGTATGCGATGACCGGCTGGCGGGTCGGCTGGATGATCGGCCCGGCCGACGTGATCAAGGCGGCCACCAACCTGCAGTCGCACGCCACCTCCAACGTGTCCAACGTGGCGCAGGCGGCGGCGCTCGCGGCGGTGTCCGGTGACCTGTCCGCGGTGGCCGAGATGCGGGCCGCGTTCGACCGTCGCCGCCAGGCGATGACCAGCATGCTGAACGAGATACCCGGCGTGGTCTGCCCGCTGCCGGAAGGGGCGTTCTACTGCTATCCCTCGGTCAAGGGGGTGCTCGGCAAGGAGCTGGCCGGCGCCGCCCGGCCACCTCGGCCGAGCTGGCCGAGGTCATCCTGGACCACGCGGATGTGGCGGTGGTGCCGGGCGAGGCGTTCGGCACGCCGGGCTACTTCCGGCTGTCCTGCGCGCTGGGCGACGACGATCTGGCCGAGGGGATCAGCCGGATGGGCAAGCTGCTCAGCGAGGCGCATTGAGCGACCAGGCGGGCTGATGCCGCGGCCGATCGCCACGCTGCCCAAGGCGCACCTGCACCTGCATTTCACCGGGGCGATGCGGCATGCCACGCTGGTCGACCTGGCGCGCAGTACCGGGTACACCTGCCGGAGGCGCTGACCCGCGGCTGGCCGCCCCGGCTGAGCGCGGCGGACGAGCGTGGCTGGTTCCGCTTCCAGCGGCTGTACGACATCGCCCGCTCGGTGCTGCGCACCCCGCAGGACGTGCGCCGGCTGCTCCGCGAGACCGCCGAGGACGAGCGGGCCGAGGGGTCTGGCTGGCTGGAGATCCAGATCGACCCGTCCGGCTATGGGCAGCGGTTCGGCGGCCTCACCCCACGGTGGAGCTGGTCCTCGACGCGGCGCACGCGGCGGCCGCCGCGACCGGGGTGGGCATCGGCCTGATCATCGCGGCCAACCGGACCAAGCACCCGCTGGAGGCGCGGACGCTGGCCCGGCTGGCCGCGCAGTACGCCGGGCGCGGGGTGATCGGCTTCGGGCTGAGCAACGACGAGCGCCGCGGCGGCGCGGCCGAGTTCGCGGCCGCGTTCCGTATCGCGGCCCGGTCCGGGCTGCTGCTCACCCCGCACGGCGGTGAGCTGTGCGGGCCGGTCAGCGTCCGGGCCTGCCTGGATGACCTGCACGCGGACCGGATCGGGCACGGGGTGGCCGCCGCGGGCGACGCCGAGCTGACCAAGCGGCTGGTGGCCGGCAAGATCACCCTGGAGATCTGCCCGGCGTCCAACGTGGCCCTGGGGTGTGGCCCGGATGCCGCCGCCGTGCCGCTCGGCACGCTGCTCGGCGACGGCGTGCCGGTCG
The DNA here is from genome assembly GCA_963757545.1 of uncultured Actinomycetes bacterium. GTDB lineage: Bacteria > Actinomycetota > Actinomycetes > Streptosporangiales > Streptosporangiaceae > RYN-230. The sequence continues at coordinate 415,894 of CAVWSA010000029.1, forward strand.
CCCTGGGGGCCGACGACCCGCTGCTGTTCGGGTCCCGGCTGGGCGCGCAGTACGAGATCGCCCGCCGGGCGCACGGCCTGCCCGACGATCGGCTGGCCGAGCTGGCCCGGATGTCGGTACGCGGCTCGGTCGCCCCGCCGGACACCGCCCGGCGGCTACTGGCGGGCATCGACACCTGGCTGGCCCCGGCTAACAGCGACACCTGGCTGGCAGGCCCGGCTAACTCAGTGGCTCTCCGGCGGACAGCGCGTGCTGCCGGGCCGCCGCCTTGGCCTGCTCGACCACGTGCGGCGCGCGGTGCGAAAGGATCACGATCCCGGCGATCATGACCAGCAGCGCGGCCACCTCCATCGCGATGTTCACCACGCCGCCGCTGATCGTCTCGTCCAGCAACCCGACCGCCAGCGCGATCGAGACCAGTGGATCGACCGCGGTGATCACCGCGAGCACCGGGCTGACCAGGATGCCGGCCTGGTAAGCACTCTGGTTGAGCAGGAAGCCAAGCGGGCCGACGACGACCGCGGCGTAGAGCGGCCACTGGTAGGGCAGCTGGCTGAGGCCGCCGTGCCAGCCGCCGGACAGCAGCTTGAGCACGAACGCGGTCACCCCGTAGGAGATCCCGCAGGCCAGCGCCAGCATGATCGGCCGCGCCCCGGCTGGGCCCATGGCGGCAACCGTGAGGCAGCCGGCCAGCGCCGCCCCGTACGCGATGGCCAGCGGGATCACGTCCACTGGGGCGACCGTGGCCACGCCGCCGTGCGGCCGGGCCACCGCGAGGAACAGGGCCAGGCCGCCGGCGCAGCACAGCACGCCGAGCATGATCTCCAAGTCCGGCCACCGCCCCCGGAATGCGGATCCGATCAGCGCCGCGAAGATCAGGTCGCACACCAGGATCGGCTGGACCAGGGCCAGCGCACCGTAGTGCAGCGCGACGATCTGCAGGATCACACCGGTGATGTTGAGCACGATCGCGATCAGCCATAGCGGGCGGCGCAGCAGGTCGATGATCAGCCGCACCGACAGCGGGTTGCGCTGCGCGGCGACCTGCTTGGTGCTGCGCTGCTCGAGGACCGCGGCAGTGCCGTCGTTGACCGCATTGGCGAGGGCCGCTACGACGGCCTTGACCGGGAACCCCACAGGCCGGCCGTTCCCGGTTATCCCCCGGGTAAAACGTTGGCCTGCGCTCTGGCCGTGGCGATCCAGGCGGATCAGGCTCTGCTTATCAATACGCGGCTGACCGCCAGGAGGGCAGGATCTCGTCGATGAGCGCCTCGGTCTCCGGCGCCATCTGGGGCAGCACCTCGTCCAGCGCGGTCCGGGCGCACAGCTCGTCCACCACGGCGCGGACCAGGTCCGGCCGGCCGGCCGCCTGCGCGGCGCGGAGCAGGTCCCGCCACAGCAGCTCATCGTCGAAGGCCAGGCGCAGCCCGGCCCGGGCCGCGTCCATCGCGCCCGCGGGGTCGCCCGCGGCCAGCCGGACCGCGGCCAGCCGGTGCGCGGCGTCAGCCACCTGGGCGGCGGCCTCGTATTCCAGGTCACCGGTGGCCAGCCAGGCGTACCGCCCGGGCGGGCGCCGGTCGAGCAGCTGCCCGCGCACCAGGTCGAGGGCCCGGGCCAGGTAGCCGGCCTCGGCCGCGCTGCCGGGCGGGGCCAGCCCGGCGCTGCCGGCCAGCGCGCGGAACACGTGCCAGTCCACCCGGACCCCAGAACCGAGCCGGAGCCGGCCGGCCGCGTCCTCGGCCAGGTGCGGGCGGCCGATGCTATCGGTGCCCAGCCAGTCCCGGGCCGCCGCCAGGGCCGCGTCGAGTGCCTCGCTGTCGGTCCCGCGCGGCCAGATCGCGGCCTCCACCGCGTTGCGGTGCACCCCGCCGGAATGCATGGCCAGGAACACGACCACCTCGGTGACCAGGCCGACCAGATCCGGTTCGAGCACGCCTGGGGCGCGCACCGAGATCGGGCCGAGGATGCTGATGTCCACCGGCATATCGCGGCCCGGGTCCAGCTGCTCGGGCGGCGCCGCATCCGCGGCGGGCGGGGCCAGCGGGGCGCCGTCCATCCGGCCCGCCGCGTCGAACAGTTCCATGACCGCGTCGTACTGCCGGGCGGGCAGCACCTGGGCCTGCACATCGAGGCCGAGCAGCCCGGCCAGCAGCCGTCCGTCGGCGGTGACTTCCCAGGTCCACGAGCTGCCTGGGACATCGCCGGCGAGCAGGTAGCCAGCCGCGGACTCGTGCCGGGCCTGGGCCAGCGCGAGCAGCCGGGTGCGCTGCCCCAGCGTCGGCGGAACCGCGCTGATCAGGTAGTGCGGCGGCCAGCTGGCCGGATCGGCGGCCGGCTGCCGCCCCGCCCGGTACCTGCGGCCACCATGGCCCCGGCGGCCGCGGCGGCCCGGGCCTCCATCGCGGGCAGCGCCTCGTCCAGCGAGTCCACTACCTCGACCCGGTCCGGCGCGATATCGGCCAGGTCCGGGCCGAAGCCGACCAGGGTCAGCCGGATCCGGTCCGACCAGCGGCTGGTGGCCAGCTCCACGGCCATCGCGGACAGCACGGCGGTGACCATCGGCTCTGGGCCGGTGACCGAGATCAGCCCCTGCGCGGCGGCCAGGTCGACCAGCACCCGCCCGGTGCCGTCGGTGCCGATGGTGACCAGGCCGGGGAACAGCTGCGGTTCCACGTTGGCCTCCTTCAGCTCGACCAGCGGCAGCGCGGTGGCGGACAGCCGCCACACCTGCCCATCACCCACCGCCGTCCACGGCACCGGCGCGTCCAGGTCCGCGGGAGCCACCCAGAGGTCGAGCTTCTCCTGGCTGAGATGGGCGGCGAACACGGTGGGCGGGGTGCGCCAGGACCGGGCCAGTGCGTGCGACAGGTAGCGCAGGCCGGTGTCCAGCAGCTGGGTGGACGGCTCGTCGGCACCGGAACGCATGGCCGCCTCGGCCAGGGCCGGCTCCGGGCCGGGCCCGAGAACCCGGCGACCGAACGCCCGCTGCCACAGTTGCTCGCGCCGCCGCCGCCCGAGGGCGGCGAGAACGGCACTGGACAGCAGGGCCGCGGCGGCAAGCTCGTGCGGGTACCAGGGCACGGCGTCCGGTGCGCGGTTGCTGGCAGCAGGGCGGTCCAGGGCCGGCCCGGCGGGCCGGGCAACCGGGGCCGGGCTGGCTCCGGGCTCGCCGGGCTGCACCGCACCGGGGCGCACCGCACCGGGGCGCACCGCACTGGGGCGCGTCCCACCAGGGCGCACCGCACCGGGCCGGGCCGCGGCTCCGTCACCCGCCTCGTGCCGCCCCGCGCCAGGCCGGGTGGTCTTCGGGCTGGCCGGCCGGCGCCGGGACCGGTCGGGCCGGGGCGCACCCTCCCCGGCCGTCCGATGCCGCCCGGCACCAGTCCGCTGGCCGGCTGGCGGGGCCGGGGCGTGCCCGGCCGGGCCGGCCGGTTCCGGTGGGCCGGGTACGGCGGTGCTGGGCGGGACCGCGGGCTCGGTGCCCTGGTGGGCCGGCGTGGTGACCACCTCGATCCCGGGTCCGCGCGCATCCCGGGGCATGTGCAGCACCCAGCCCGGCCGGATCAGGCTGGCGCTGGTGAGCGTCGAGCCATCTGGCTGGACCAGGCCGGAATTCAGCTCGAAGATCTCCCGGTACCGCCGGCCGTCGCCCAGGTACTGCTGTGCGATCTCCCACAGGCTCTGGTGAAACCGGCCGGCCGGCGGCTGCACCACGTAGATCTTCTCCAGCCGCAGCGGGCGAGTCCCGAGCGATGTTTCATGCGTCCCGGACGGCTCGTGTTCGGCGCGCTTCGGGTGGGTCTCTTGCTTCGGGTGGGCCTCTTGTTTCGGGTGGGCACCATGCCCGGCGTGCGCCCCGAACGGGGAATGGGCCAGCTGCGGTGGGCCAGCCAGCACTGGCGGGTTGGCCAGCGCCGGCGCGCTGGCCGCGTGACGGCCCGCCGCGGTGCCGCCGACAGCGGTCGCCGCGCTGGGCCGGGCCGGCTGCGCCTGGTGGGTGGCCTGGAGACTGACCTGCTGGGCAACGGCCGGGGACAGCGCGGCCGTCGCGGCGAACGTGAGCAGCGCGGCGCTGACCAGCCGGTGCACCAGAGCCTGGGTGCCGCCGGCCAGCGGCACCTGGGCCGGCTGGCCGGCGTTCCGCACCGCCGCCCTGACCTCGGCGATCACACAGCAGACCAGCTGCAGCCAGGCCAGCCAGACGGCCACCGAGAGCACCCGGAGGATGCTGAACACGTCCAGCTGGTGGGTGAGCACGGACAGCGAGGGCACCGAGTGTGGCACCGGCAGGCCGAACACGGCCACCAGGGCCAGGGGCACACCGGCGGTGAGGGCGAGCAGGGCGGCCGTGGCCAGCAGCCCGATGAGCAGGTCGGTGGGGGTGCGGCGGCGGGCCGGCCGCCGGGTACCCGGAATTGGTGCTGCCATCAGCAGAGTGCTCCCTGGTTGATCCCGCATTGCGCGGTGGCGCTCTCCTGCGCGGTCTCGGTGAAATCGCCCAGTACGCCGGGGATGAGCGGCCGGGTGGTGATGGTGACCTGGACGGTGGCGGTATCCGCGCCCACGGTGCAGCCGTCCATCGCGGCGCTGGTCACCGCGTCCACACCGGCGCTGGACCCGCGGGCGTACTGCTGCACCAGCTGGCCGGCCGCGGTGCACGCGCCGGGCGCGATGGTGGCCATCCCAGTGCTGCGCAGCGCGGCGACATCGATGTCACCCGCCGCGGCCCGGGCCGCCTGTTCGGCGATGTCCGCGGCCCGTTCCCTGGCGTTCATGGCCACCCCGCCGTCCACGATCAGCGCGGTGAGCAGAACGACCGCGATGGCGAAGATCACGGTGAACACGGCCACCGAGCCACGCTCTGTTAGCCCGGGGGGGCGACCCCCCGAACCCCCCGCCATTTCACCCCGTGCCGGCAAACCCCCCGAACCCCCCGCCATTTCACCCCGTGCCGGCAAAGCCCCCGAACCCCCGCCATTTCACCCCGTGCAGGCAAACCCCCCGACCCCCCGATTTCACCCCGTGCCGGCAAACCCCCCGGACCCCCTGATCGCCGCTCCGCGCCGAGCGGCTTCTCGGCGCGGAACACGCCTTCGGCGCGCCCCGCCTCGGCGCCGCGGTGCAGAGGGGGCGACCCAGCGCGGTGACGGAGGCTCAGCATCCCGGCTCCCGGCAGGTGAATACGTCCAGCGGGACTACCGCCTGGCTGCTGAGCACCATGGCTGGCCGGAAACCGAGCAGGCCGAACGGGCTCATGTTCACGTCGCAGGTCACCGTCACGCTCACCGCCCCGCCCGGCTGGACCGGCTGGCCGGCCGCGGGAAACCCGGTCACCTGCGTTTGCACGCTGCCCGCGGCGCACCAACTGGTGCCGCCCAGGTCGTCCTGGGCCGCCTGCAGCGCGGCCTGGCCGGCCTGCGGCGGGGACTGGGCCAGCGAGGCCGCCCGGGCCGCGTCCCGGGCCGCGCCGTCCAGGTGCCCCTGCGCTTCCACCACCCGTCCGGCCGCGCCGACCAGCAGGAGCAGCAGAATCAGGCCGGGTGCGATGACGACCAGCTCGACCGACATGGAGCCACGCTGCCCACGCCTCATCCGCAGCCATCCTGTCCGGGCGGCCGGAAGCATTCGACGGGTCCGCCGGCCGTGGCCGAAATGGTCAGGTTGAGCCCGAAGAAGCCGAACACCGAATACGCCAGCGGGCCGCGTACCGTGACGAACACCGCGGTCCGGGTGTTCCCGGAGGCCTGCGCGGTGAGCCGGTCGAGCAGGCTGGTGTGCAGGCTGTCGTAGTAGCTCGCCGCGGCGCCCTGCGCCGCGGCGGCCCAGTCCGGGTTGGTGGCCGCCTGCTCCCGGGCCACCAGCGCGCCGGCCTGGGCCGCGGCCAGCGCGGTCTGGCGGGCGTTGAACCACAGCCCGAACTGCAGGATGAGCATGCAGATCATCATCAGCGCGGGGGCCAGCACGGCCAGTTCGACCGCGCTGGAGCCACGCTCGGCGCCCGGCGCCGTGCGCCGGCCTGGTATCCGCACGTCGCCCGCCATCAGCCGCCGCTGATCTTGGCGCTTTCGTTGGTCACGAAGATATTGATGGCGGCCAGCACGATCCCGGCGATGCCGATGATGACCGCGGTGATGATGGCCAGCTCAACCGCGGATGCGCCACGGTCCTTGTGCCGCCGGGCGTCGCGCAGCCGGGTGCGGTGGGTGCCCAGGAATGCGCACAGAAAGTCGAGCCTCGCGTGCATGCTTCCCATCTGCGTCCTCCAATCTCAGGTGCCGAGCAGTACCCCCACCACCGGGTAGGTGAGGAAGATCAGGAATCCGGCGCACAGCAGCATCTGGGCGACCAGCATCGACTGGGATTTCTCGCCCGCCCGGCCTTCCAGGTCGGCCAGTTCCCGGCGGCGCAGGCTGGCCGCGCGGGCGGTCAGCGACTCGCGGACCTTGGCCCCGTCATCGGCCACCAGGCCGAGCGCGGCGGCCAGGTCGCGCAGTTCGTCCACCCGGACTTCCTCGCCCAGCGCGCCCAGTGCCTGCCACGGCGTCTGCCCGGTGATCCGGGCGTTGGCCAGTGCGTCGCGCAGCCGCCACAGCGCCCAGCCGGAGCCGACCTCGCTGGCCGCCATCAGTGCCTCGGGAACGCCCCGGCCTCCGGACAGGTTCATCGAGACCAGGTCGAGGAACGCGCCGATCGCGTGCCGGAAGTCCCGGCGCCGGGCGTCGGCCTGCTGCTTGACCTCCAGGTCAGGCAGGAAGAAGAAGACGCCGCCCACGGCCAGGCCGAGCCAGACCGGGATCAGCACCGGAATGCGCACGCCAGCCAGCCCGAACAGCAGCAGCAGGACGGGGCCGAGCAGCAGCCCGAACACACCCAGCAGCACCTTGGTGGCCAGAAAGTTCTCGAACGACCGGCCGACGATGGACAGGTTGGCCCGCAGCGATGGGAACTGCCAGCCCTGCTCGGCGCAGAACGCGGCCAGCGCCCGGCCCAGCCGCCGGCTGACCCGGCTTTCCCGCTGGTCGGCTCCGGTCCGGCGCAGTGGCGGGCGCGGCCCGTCGAACGTGGCCACCTGACGGGCCAGGCTGGCCCGCCTGGGCACCACGGCCAGCAGGAACAGGAACAATCCGGCCCCAGCCAGGGCCCCAGCCAGGAATGCGCCGGTCATGACGATGCTCCCGGCCCAGCGGCGCCGCGTTCGGTGCCTTCCGGGACGGCCGGGCCAGGCCCGAGCAGCAGCCGCTGCGGCGTCTCGAACGTAGCCAGCCGGCGCATCCAGACGAACCCGCCCGCGTACAGCGCGACCACCACGGCCAGCACCAACTGGCCCAGCGGGCTGTCGTAGGTGTGCACGTAGCCCGGGTTGAACACGGCCAGCCCGAGGGCCAGGCCGACCGACACGCCGACCACGATCTGCGCGCTGCGCCGGGTGGACCGGCGCTCCGCGTTGACCTTGCGCCGCATGTCCAGTTCCTCCCGGACCGAGACGGACAGCGCACCGAGCAGGTCACGAAGCCCGGGGCCGCGCAGCCTGGCGTTGATGACCAGCGCGGCGATGATCAGGTCCGCGCCTGGGTCGTCCAGTTCATCGGCGAACCGGCGCAGCGCGTCCGGCATCGGCATCCGGGTGTGCAGCCGGTCCACCAGCCGGGCCAGCGGGTCACGCAGCGACGGCCCGGCGGCCCGCAGCGACGCTGGAATCGCCTGCTCCAGCCCGACCGCCCCGGCAATCGTGTCGCGCAACGACTCGGTCCAGGTGGCCAGCGCGGCCAGCCGGGCCATGCTGCGCCGCTCCCCGGCCGCCCCACCCAGCGTCCGCCAGGCCAGGATGAGCAGCGCCGCGCCGATCGCGCCGACCACCCACCGGGTGAGCAGCAGCACCAGCAGGCCGGCCAGCAGGGCCAGCGCGCCGCGCGGGCCGGCCAGCCCGCGCAGCTGACGGTCGAGCTTCCCGGCGCGGCTGCCGCCCGGCCGGGCCGGCCCGCCGCGCAGCGCGGCCAGCAGCAGGAACAGGCCGCCGCCGACCACCGCGCCGAGCATGACGGCGAGCAGCGGTCCCGCTGCGAACAGGCTGTTCACCAGCCACCTCCGGCCGGGGCGTAGCCATGCTGGGTCAGTTCGTTCAGGCAGGACACCGGCGCGTGCGGCACCGCGCGGCCATCCGGCCCCGGGCTGAACGCCTCGTTGGACAGCACCCGGCCATCCACGCCGGTGACCTCCCGGATGCTGCTCGACGAACCGGTGCAGCCGGCCGCCCCGGGCGTAGTCGTTGCGCTTCTCGATGAACACGACGAAGTCGATCGCGCCCGCGATCAGCATGTGGGTCGCCTCCACCGGGAGCCGCTCGGCCGACTGGATGGCGTAGCTGGCGATGCGGTTGAACACCTCCACCGAGGAGTTCGCGTGGATGGTGGACAGCGAGCCGTCGTTGCCCTGCGACATCGCGTTGAGCATGGTGACGATCTCGTCGCCGAGCACCTCGCCGACGATGACCCGGCTCGGGTTCATCCGCAGCGACCGGCGGACCAGGTCGGCCATGGTGATGGCGCCCTGCCCTTCGGAGTTCGGCAGGCGTTCCTCGAACGCGACCACGTTCGGGTGCAGCTCGGGGACGCGATCGATGCCCAGCTCGAGGGCGCGCTCCACGGTGATGAGCCGCTCTTCCGGCGGGATCTGGTTGACGATCGCGCGGAGCAGGGTGGTCTTCCCGGCGTTGGTCGCCCCCGCGATCATGATGTTCTTCCGCGCGGCGGTGACGGCGGCCAGGAAGGTGGCCGCCTCGGGCAGCAGGGTGCCGTTGCCGACCAGGTCGGCCAGGTACACCTTGCCCATCCGGGCCCGGCGGATGGACACCGCCGGGCGCTGCGTGACATCCATCACCGCGGACAGCCGGGCCCCGCCCGGCAACCGGAGGTCGAGCTGCGGGTTGGCGGTGTCGAAGGGGCGGCTGGACAGCCCGGAGTAGGCGGCCAGCACCTGGATCAGCTCGACCAGTTCCTCGTCGGTTTCGGCCACCGGCTCGGCCAGCACCTCACGGCCATCGGCATAGCTGAGGAAGACACGGTCGCAGCCGTTGATGTCGATGTTCTCCAGGTGTGGGTCGTCCAGCAGCGGCTGCAGCCGCCCCACGCCGAACAGGGCCGCGTGCACGGCCGCCGCCAGTTCCTCTTCTGCTTGCGCGTCCGGCGGCGCACGGCCCGCGGTTATCTCGTTGCGCGCGTGGTCTTCCAGCACCTGGGCGATGAGCGCGCGGGCGAACTGCCGCTCGTCCTCCCCGGACATCGGGGCCAGGCCCGCCGCCGCGTCCTGCCGCCGCTGCCCGGCCAGCCGGTCACCCACCTCGCCGCGCAGCCGCTTGACCAGGATGTGGTCCACGCCGTTCACCACCCCCGGGCCCGGGCCCGGCCGGCGCTGGGCTCGGCCGCATCCGGGCTGGTGGCGGGCTGCGCCGGCCCGCCCGCGTGGCGGCCCCGGCCGGCACCCCGGCCGGTGCCGCGGCCCGCGCCTCGCCCGGCACCCGTCCGGAGCGCGCCGCGCCAGGCCCGGCCCGACTGAGCTGGTCCTGACTGGGCCGGGATGGACGGGGCGGCCGACGCCTGGGCCGCGGCGTGCCGGGCCGCGACCACCTGGGCGGCGGTCAGTTCGGCCGCGGTCAGTTCGGCCGCGGCCAGTTCGGCCGCGGTCAGTTCGGCCGCGGTCAATTCGGCCGCGGTCAATTCGGCCGCGGTCAGTTCGGCCGCGGTCAATTCGGCCGCGGTCAATTCGGCGGCGGTCAGTTCGGCCGCAGCCGGCTGGCCTGCCAGCGGCTGTGCCACGGCAGGCCGGCCGACCCGCCGGCCGAGCTCAGTAGCCACCCCCCGGCTGAGCCGAGTAGCCACGCGCCAGCCGGGCCGATCCGTCACCCGGCGGCTGAGCCGAGTGGCCACGCACCGGCTGGGCCGGGCCCGGGCGGGTCGCCGCGGGCGGGACCAGGCCCGGGCCCGCTGAACCCGGCCAGGCCGGATCCGGCCGGGCCCGATCAGGCCAGGCTGGATCGGGCCAGGGCGGGCCGGGCCGGGCCGCTCCCGGCCCGGCGCGCAGCGGCTGATCCCGGGCGGGTGGCTCGTGGGCTACCTCCTGCCCGGTGGCGGCCCAGCCCGCGGTCCGCTCCCCCGCTGGTACCGCGGCAGCCCGCCGCCCGGACGTCCGGGCGGCCGGGCTCCGGACTCCGGGTGCCCAGGCCCTCATCTCCTGGCTCCCGGCGGCTGCGCCCAGCCCGTTACGGCCGGCCGGCACCGCACCGGCCGGCACCGCACCGGCCGGCACCGCACCGGCCGGCCGAGGACCGGGCCGCCGAGCACCCGCCGACCGGGCACCGGGCGGCTGGGCACCGGGCGGCCGAGCACCCGCCGGCCCGGCTCCCGCAGACCCAGGACCCGCTGACCCGTTACCGGCGGGCAGGCCGTCGGGCAGCCATTCGCCGGCCAACTGGGCGGCGACGTCCCGGGCGGAGCGGATCAGCAGAGACCGGTCCAGCCGGCCGCCCCACTCGCCGCGCAGCCGCTGCGCGGTCTTCGGCTCGTAGGCGATCCCGCCGAGCAGGCCGACCGGGCTGTTCGCACCGCCCACCGCGTGGCCCACCTCGGCCAGCGCGCGGCGGAACCCGCGGCGCTCGGCAACCACCAGCACCCCGATCCGGGCGCCGTGCCCGCCGCGCTGGCCGAGGGCCAGCGCCACGGCCGCCACCCGGTCCCGCAGCCGCAGCACCTCGCCCAGGCTCGGCCGGATGACCAGGACCACGATGGCGGCCTGGGCGAGCAGTTCGTAGTACGGGCTGTCCGGGCCAAGCCTGGCCGCAGTCGGCGATGACGTCGGCCTGCGGCAGCGTGGCCAGCAGGCCACCGACCGGGCCCCATAGCGGCTCGATGCCGCTGCCCTGTTCCGCGTTGGTCACCCCGGCCAGCACGTCGAGACCGCCGCGCAGCCGCTGCGCGTGCTCCCAGACCTCGGCCGGGGTAAGGCCGTGCCGCGCGGCCACGGCCAGGCTGAGCAGCCCGCGCCGCGGGTCGAGCCGCCCGCCGTGCGCACCGGGCAGCCGGTAGACGATGTCGCCGCCCGCCGGATCGCACTCGGCCAGCACGACGGGCCGGGGCCAGACCGCGGCCAGCGCGGTGGCCGTGGTGGTGACGCCGGGTGCGCCTTTGTCCGCGGCCACCGCGATCAGCGCCATGTCAGCCGGTCCCGGCGCCGGGCGATGCCGACCCAGAACCGGTCCCGCTGGGGGTGGGTGAAGCGGCCGTCCCGCGCTGCCCAGGGGCGAGTCCCACCCCGCCGCCGCCGCCCGGCAGCACCGCGACGCTGACGATGCCGTTGGCCGCGTTGCAGGCCACCGCGCCGGCGTCGGCCGGATTGACCGCGACCTCGACGTCGGCCTGGGCCTGGCTGCCCGACGTGGCCGCCGGGGCGCCGACGGCCAGCACCACCGCGTCCGCGGTGAGCAGCCCACCGGATCCGCCGGGGCAGGTTTCCTGCGCGTCACTGACCTGGTAGATGGCGACGTGATCGCCGTCCTGCAGGCCGCGGGGCAGTTGCCCGTCCTTGAGCGCGAGCCCGAGCACGGACTTGCCGGCTACCGAGGCTCCGCTGGCCGCGACCATCGGCCTGGTCAGCAGCGTGCCGGGCGGGATGGCGCTCACCGTGAAGAACCGGGCGACCTGGCTGGCCTGGTCCCACGGCACATAGTCCAGCCCGGTGCCGGCCGCGATCTGCACCGGCTGCATCGCGCTCAGCGGGATCCGCTGGCCGGCGCCGATCGGCGCGGAGATCTCGATCGCGGTGACCCGTTTGCCGCTCTGCAGCACCAGGAAGCCCGCGGCCAGCGCGCCGCCCAGGATGAGCAGCACGGCCAGCGCGGCCAGGGCCGGCCTGCGTTCCCGTGGCCGGCGGCAGCCGGCGCGCGCCGGGCGCGGTCGGTTCCGCCCAGGTCGGCGGCTGGTCGGCGCTGCCCGCCAAGCCCCGCGTGAAGGGGGATGGGGAGGTGGGCAGCGTACCCCGGTCATGTGGCATTCCTCGACGATCTCCTTGCGGTAAACCTGTATGCCGTGCTTCACCATAAAGCCACATGACGCTATCCATAGGGCAGATAAGGAGGAAACTCACCTTGTCGTGAGACAGCGCTACCGTTTAGCCCGACATTCAATATTGATTAGCAACTTAGTACTAACGTCTTTCAACAATTGCGGGATGCTTACCACCCGGCTGACGGGCCTTGCCGGAAGGGTCGTTATTGGTAGAGTTCGCGCCGTCATCGCAGTCGCAAAACGGAGGAAACGCATGCCGCGAGAAGGGACAGCCCGGGTGCGGGCGGCCCGGCTCAGCGCGGCCCGGCTCAGCGCGGCCCGGCTCAGCGCGGCCCGGCTCAGCGCGGCCCGGCTCAGCGCGGCCCGGCTCAGCGCGGCCCGGCTCAGCGCGGCCCGGCTCAGCGCGGCCCGGCTCAGCGCGGCCGGGTTCGGCGCGGCCGTGCTGGCCGCCGCCGGGTGGCTGACCGCCGCGTGCGGGCCCGCGCCGGGCACGTTCCATCCGGCCGGCGCGACCGTCCCCGCGGCGGCCAATAGCGCGCCCAGGACGGCCGGGCACGCAGCCCGGGGCCTGCTCGCCTGGCCGCCGTTCGGCCCGGACGTGCACATCGTGATGCCCGGCTGGCTGCCCCCCGTGCGCAGCGAAATCCCGGCCGTTGTCGCGGCCCAGGATTTCCTGCTCGCCTACCTCTACGCGGAATACCGCGGCGACCAGGACGACCGGTGGACGAGTTATGTCTCAGGGCCGGTGCGGCGCGCTCGAATCGAACCTGGCCGGGCCGGACGTGACCACAGAATCGTTCACCGGAACGATCATCTTCACGCACCTGAGCGCGTTCCCCGACCCCGCCGAGCCGGGCGCGATCGACGTGTCCGAATGCTTCGACAACGCGCGATCGGCCAACACCAGCCTGGCCACCGGAAAGTTCGTTCCTGACCCCGGCCCGGCCGATCATCATTACTACCTGAACACCGACGTGCTGGCCGTCCGGAATGGGCACTGGCGGGTGATCTCGGTCAACCCGGTCATCTATTATCCGCAGGCGAAGGAGTGCAAGCCTTGACCCGGCGCACGGCCGTGGCCAGCCTGATCCTTACCGGGCTGCTCGCCCCGCTGGGACTGGCGCTGGCCGGGCCCGCGGCCGCGGGTTCCGGCGTGGGCTGCACCGGGAGCAGCTGCTCGGTCCTGCTCAGCAACCTGATCGCGCTCAAGGGCGACTTCGGCGCGGCCGGCACGGCGCAGGTCCCGCTGCCGGTCCCGCCGCCACCGTGCCTGTGGCAGTCCATCGGTGACACCGCCACCGGCAGCCGCTACATCATCAGCAGCTTCGGCGCCGTACCGCCGGGCACCCCGTTCGGCGTGTTCCGGTCGGTGCAGCAGGCCAGGGGGTTCCTCAAGGATCATCCGGTGCCGGCCGGCTTCTGGTGGCAGCTTCCGGTCAACCCGGCCGCGTCCGCCGCGGCGCAGCGGGTGTGCAAGACCTTCCCGCTGTTCGCCTGGGCCGCACCAGGCATAACGCCAGCTGAGCCGCCAGTGCCGCTGGCCACGCTGGCCGCCTACGCGTACAACCACATGACGATCCCGGCGCCCGCGCTCACCATCAACCCGGCCGCCACGGGTTATGTGAACCTGGCCAGCTATGTCTGGGCCCGGACCCGGCCGGTCAGCGCGGTGACCGGCCGGCCCGATGCCTACGAGGTGACCGCGACGCTGGGCAACCAGACGGTCAGCGTGTGGGCCCAGCTGGCCGCACGCGGGGCGGTCAGCGTGACCGTGCGCAGCGGGCACGGTGTGCCGTACTCGGCGGGCTGCGGGCCGGGCGGCGCGCACTTCCCGGCCGGCCGGGCCCCGGCCAGTTCCGGCGCGGGTACCCCGCCGGACTGCGGCGTGCTGTGGTCGGCGCCGGCCCCGGCCGCGGTGCTGGGCGCGACCATGCGCTGGTCGGTCAGCTGGGGCCCGGGCGTGCTGGCCCGCGCCGGGCCGAACCGGATGCCGGCCATCCTGACCACCGGGCAGACGCCGCCGTTCCCGGTGGCGGAGATCCAGAGCATCAACGGTGGCGGCTGACGTGGCGGCGGGCGGCGCACGCCTGGACCGGCCCCGGGCGGCCGTGACCGGCGCGACGGTGGCCAGCGCGGCACTGGCGTTGGGCATGATGGTGTGGCGGTTTGGGCTGAGCCCGGCGCTGCCCGGCTACAGTTACCTGGCCGCGGTGGGGGCCGCGCTGGCCGTCACCGACGCGCGGCAGCGGCGGCTGCCGGACCGGCTCACGCTGCCCTCCTACCCGATCGCGCTGGCCCTGCTCGGCCTGGCCGCGGTGGCGCTGCCCGGCGGCGGCCGGCACTTCGCCGGCGCGCTGCTCGGCATGGGCGGCGCGCTGCTGCTGTTCCTGATGCGCAGGCGGTGATCTACCCGGACGGGCTCGGCTGGGGGGATGTGAAGCTGGCCGGGATCCTCGGCCTCTACCTGGGCTGGCTCGGCCTGACCGCGCTGGTCGCCGGGCTGTTCCTGGGCTACCTGCTGGCCGGCCTGGCCGGGCTCGGGCTGATCGCGGCCGGCCGGGCCAGCCGGAAGACCCAGCTCCCGTTCGGCCCGTTCCTGCTGGCCGGCACGCTGGCCGCGATCGCCCTCAGCGGCCTGTACTGACCGAACTGGAGCACTGGCCGGACTGGTCAGAGCGTGAGGCCGACCAGGCTGGGCTCGCAGGTCAGCTCCACGCCGAGCACGTGCCGCACCTGGTCGCGGATCTCCCGGGCCAGGCCAGTGATGTCGGCGGCGCTGGCGCCGCCGGCGTTGACCAGGGCCAGCGTGTGCTTGGCCGAGATGCGGGCGCCGCCCGGCCCGCCGGTAGCCCTTGCCGAAGCCGGCCTGGCCGATCAGCCAGGCGGCGGGCACCTTGACCTGGCCTGGCCCGGCGGGGAACTGCGGGATGGGCAGGTCGCCGCCGGATCGCCCGGCCACCAGCTTCCGCAGCGCGGCGAACTGGGCGTCGTCCAGCACCGGGTTGGTGAAGAACGAGCCCGGCGCTGCGGCTGTCCGGGTCGGCCGGGTCGAGCACCATGCCCTTGCCCCGGCGCAGCGTGAGCACGGCCGACCGCACCTCGCCGAGCGGGGCCCGGCCGCCCTCCGGCACGCCCAGCGCCCGGGCCAGCTCGGCGTACCGGACGGGCGCGGACAGCTCGCTGGGCCGTAGTCCGAACGTCACCCCGAGGACGACCCGCCGCCCGCTGCTGTCCCGCTTGAACATGCTGGTCCGGTAGCCGAACCCGCAGTCCGGGGCGGCCAGCTCGGTCACCTCGCCGGTGACCCGGTCGTACACCCGGACCGTGCTGATGACCTCGGCCACTTCCTGGCCGTAGGCACCGACGTTCTGGATCGGGGTGGCGCCGGTGCGGCCGGGGATGCCGGACAGGCACTCCAGGCCGGCCAGGCCGGCGTCGACGCAGGACGCGACCACGCCGTCCCAGTCCTCGCCGGCCGCCACGGTCAGCCGCACCGCGCCCGTCCGCCGCGGGCACGGTGGCCTGCTGGATGCCGCGGGTGGCTATCTGGACCACGGTGCCCGG
This sequence comes from uncultured Actinomycetes bacterium, assembly GCA_963757545.1. Lineage (GTDB taxonomy): Bacteria > Actinomycetota > Actinomycetes > Streptosporangiales > Streptosporangiaceae > RYN-230. The sequence continues at coordinate 431,514 of CAVWSA010000029.1, forward strand.
GAAGCCCGCGTCCGCGATGACCAGGTTGCTGCCGCCGCCCAGGATGAGCAGCGGCTCCCGCTGCTCATCCGCGGCCTGGACGGCCGCGATGAGGTCCGCGTCGGTGCTGGCCGGCACGAACCGCCGGGCGGGCCCACCTACCCCGAGTGTGGTGAGGCCAGCCAGCAGCACCTGGTCACGGACGGGTGGCATGGCAGGAGTCAGGGCAGCCGGACGACCGCCCGGGCCCGGGTGAGCACTTTGGCCCCGGCGGAGCGGGCGGTGAGGGCGACCGCGACCCGGTTCCCGTCCAGCTTCTCCTCGACGGTGCCGGTCACCTCGATGGTCGCCCCGGTGTCGTCGTCGGGCACCACCACCTGGCGCGAGAACCGGACACCGAACTCGGTCATCGACCCCGGGTCGCCGGTCCAGTCGGTGACGTACCGGGCCGCCTGGGCCATGGTGAACATGCCGTGCGCGATGACATTGGGCAGGCCCACCGACGTGGCGATGCGCTCGTTCCAGTGGATCACGTTGAAGTCGCCGGACGCGCCGCAGTATTTGACCAGGCTGAGCCGGGTCACCGGGAAGCTGGCCGCGGGCAGTTCGCTGCCCACCTCGACGTCGGCGTACTTGACCTGGCCGCCATCACTCCGCGCCCCGTTCCACGATGGTGGAGAACGCGGTGACCACATGCTCCCCGGCCACCGTCCGCACCTCGGTGCGGGTGGTCATCAGCACGTTCCGGCCGACTTCCCGGATGCTCTCGATGGTGGACTCGGCGGTGACCACGTCACCGGCCCGCAGCGGCCGGGAGTACTCGAAGCGCTGCTCGCCATGCACCACCATGGCGTAGTTGATGCCGAGGGCCGGGTCGGCCACCGCCGAGCCGGAGGAGGCCATGGTCACCACGATGGGGAAAGTGGGCGGCGCGATCACATCCGGGTAACCGGCCGCCACGGCCGCGTCCTGGTCCCGGTACACCGGGCTCGGGTCGCCGATCGCGTCGGCGAACTCGGCGATCTTTACCCGGCTGACCTCATAGGGCTTCGTGGCCGGGAACGTCCGGCCGGCGAAATCCTTGTTGACGGCCATCCCCGCGGGTTAGCGGGTCTCGCGATGCGGCCGGTGGCAACGGCAGTTGGGGCAGTACTTCTTCAGCTCCAGCCGGTCCGGGTCGTTGCGCCGGTTCTTCTTGGTGATGTAGTTGCGGTGCTTGCACTCCTGGCAGGCCAGGGTGATCTTGGGCCTGACGTCGGTGGCAGCCACGATGGAGTGCCTTTCTGTGGATGGGCGGTACGGACGAGTTTAGCTGGGTAGCGGAGGCCGGACTTGAACCGGCGACACAGCGATTATGAGCCGCTTGCTCTGCCTGACTGAGCTACTCCGCCGCTGGGCGACAAGCCCGACATAGCTTACCGCGCCCCGCGGCCAGTCCGGGAACCGACAACGCAGCTCGTGCCCGGCTCATTCCGCTGGGCTGGCCGCCACCGGCCGTCACGGCGGCTGGTCAGCCACGTCGAGGACCACTTTCAGCTGGCCCGGCGCGGCGCAGGCGGCCAGCGCCCGCGCCGCCTGCTCGACCGGGTACCGCGCGGTGACCAGCGGCGCCAGCTCCACCCGGCGGTCCGCATACAGCCGGATGGCCAGGTCACAGTCGCGCGGCCGGGCGGCCCGGGTGCTGCGGATGGTCAGTTCCTTGAGGTACCAGTCATAGGTCGGCAGGCCGTCCGCGGTGGGCACGGTGGTCCCGTAGACCAGCACGGTCCCGCCCGGCGCGGCCAGCCGCATGGCCTGGGCCAGGCTGGGCTGGCTGCCCGCGGCCTCGATGGCCAGGTCCGCGCCGCGGCCGCCGGTTGCCGCGGCGACGGCCTCGGCCGCCTCGTCCGGTGCGACCGCTTCGCTGGCGCCGAAGCTTCTGGCGAGCTCGCGCTTGGCGGCCGACCTGGTCACCCCGACGATGACCCGGACACCGCGGTCGCGGAGCAGCTGGACGTGCAGCAGCCCGCTGACCCCGAGGCCGACCACCACCGCGCTGTCTTCCGGCCGGACGGTGAGCAGCGACTGTGCGTGCACGCAGGTGGACAGCACCTGGAGCAGCGCCGCCCCGGCGGCGGGCAGGCCGGGCGGCAGCGGGTGCAGGCAGGCCTCGTCCACCGCCACCAGGTCGGCGAACACCCCGTCGGCGTCCCGGCCGAGCAGCCCGCCGGACCGGCACAGCTGCGGCAGGTCGCGGCGGCACAGCTCACAGTGCCCGCAGAACACGGCCGGGTTGACCAGCACCGGGGTCCCGGCGGCCAGCAGGCCGCGGGCCCCGGCCCGGGCCACCCAGCCGGTCATCTCGTGGCCGAGCACCCGGGGCAGCGCGACCGGGATCTCCCCGGCGGCAATCTTGAGGTCAGTTCCGCACAGGCCAGCCTGCGCCACCCGCACCAGCGCACGCTCCCCCGGCACCGGCGCTCTTATTTGCTTAACGCCCACGCCTGCCGGTCGAGCACGACTGCCCGCATGGAGTGGAGTGTCGCGGTGCCCGCTGGGCGCGTCAAGAACGGTGCTGGCCGCCTGCCGGCCGGCCGGGATGTGCTGCAATGTCCGCGGGGCGGACGTCTGGCAGGGAGGTCGCCGTGACGCAGCCGGCAGGTGCCACCGGGCCGGTCGGGTTCGTGGGCCTGGGCGTGATGGGTTCGGCCATGAGCTCGCACCTGATCGAGGCAGGTCATCAGGTCATCGGGTACGACGTGGCCGGGGCGGCGCGGGACGCGCACGCCGCGCGCGGTGGGGTGGTAGCTGGTTCCCCGGCCCAGGTGGCCGCTTCCGCCGGGCTGGTGGTGACCTCGCTGCCCAGCGCCGGAGCGCTGGCTGAGGTACTGGACGGCCTGGCCGAAGGGGCTGCCGCCCGGGCCGCTGGGGCCGCCCGGGCCGCTGGGGCCGCCCGGGCCGCTGGGGCGGTGGCCGGGACGGACGGGCTGATCGTGCTGGACACCAGCACGCTGACACTGGCCGACAAGGCGGCCGGGCAGCGGGCGCTGGCCGGCTGCGGTGGCGACCCTGCTGGACTGCCCGATGAGCGGGACCGGCGCCCAGGCCCGCCGCAAGGACCTGGTCGGCTACCTGAGCGGGGACGTGGCGGCCAAGGCCCGGGCCCGGCCGGTGCTGGCCGCGATGACCCGGCAGGTCTACGACGTGGGTGCGTTCGGTAACGGGATGAAGCTGAAGATCGTGGCGAACCTGCTGGTCACGGTGCACAACCTGGCCGCGGCCGAGGCACTGGTGCTGGCCGAGCAGGCCGGCCTGGACCTGGCCATGGTGCTCACCGCGGTGGGCGACGGGGCGGGCACCTCGCGGATGTTCGAGGTGCGCGGCCCGGCCATGGCGGCGCGGGACTACGCCCAGCCGGGCATCCGGGCCCAGGTCTACGACAAGGACATCGCGATCATCGCGGCGTTCGCCGCCGAGCTGCGCAGCCCAACCCCGCTGTTCAGCCTGGCGTCCGCGTTCTACCAGGCCGCGCTGGCCCAGGGGCACGGCGACGATGACACCTCCAGCGTGCACGCCGTCCTCCGCCAGCTCGTCCCGGGCAGCGAGCCCGGCGCGCCCAGCTGACCTGGGGCGGCAGCGGGAACTCCAGGCCGCTGCCGCCCGCCATCAGCGCGGCCGGTCAACGGGAACGACCCGTCCGTGGCACCGGCGCTCCGGTCGTTGCGTGGCCGGCAGGCTGACCGGTCCGGGTCCGCAGAAGAAGTTCGCGAACGGGGCTGGACGATGGTCCGGGGGCGGGGGCTGCAAGGTGCAGTGCGACTCGATCCACCGAACCCGGGGGTCCGGGCCCGGCGGTGACACCGGCAGCACGAACCCCCGCACGTAGCCGCGGCGGATGTCGGCCTGCAGCGTGGCCAGCGTCGGGGCGGGCACGTTGCCCAGGAGGCCGCCGATCGGCAGCACCTCCCGGCCGCTGTACAGGATGTAGTTCTGCGCGAGCCCGGACGTGTCGGCGCCGAACAGGGCGTCACCGGGTGGCGTCTGGAGTTCTATCCGCTGGACTGCCCGGGTGAAGGCGGGCGCGGCGGCGGCCAGGAAGTGGCTAGTGTGCGCGGTCTGTGCCGACTCGAACGGGGTGTCAAACGGGCCCAGCCCGCGGATGACGCAGCTCACCGACGCCGCCGCGGGCAGCAGCAGCACGGCGGCACCGGCGAACGCGACCGCGGTCAGGTGCCCGGCCCGGCCTGACGCGGGCAGCAGCAGCTGACCGGCGGCGGCCGCCGCCACGACCAGCGCCACCAGGGTGAGCACGACCGGGCCGGATGCCGTCCCGGACATCAGGTAGGCGCCGTCAGCCGGCACAGCCGAGCACCGTCGCGGCGACGATCAGGCGCACCCTGGCCGGCCAGGGGCGAGGCCCGCACGCGGCGATGCCGGCGCCGCACAGCGCGGCGACCGCGGGGATGAGCGCCGCGACGTAGTACGAGTTCAGGTAGCTGCCGACGCTGAAGAAGACCGCGAGGACCAGCCACCAGCCGCCCCACAGCACGACGGCGGCGCGCAGCGGGTCGCGCCTGCCCTGGCGGCGCCGGGAGATGAGCACGCCCAGCGCGCCGGCCACGGCCGCCGGCAGCAGCCAGCCGCTGTCGGCCGCGAACAGGCCGGCCAGCAGCCGGTGCCAGCTCGGCTTGATGCCCATGGTCTCGGCCGTGAGCAACCGCCCGCTCTTTACGGCCGCGACCACGATCGGTGACGGCGGCCCGGCGAGGGTCGCCCAGTTCCCGGTCGCCGGCCCAGGCCGTTGTAGTCGAAGACCTGGGTGTACACCGAGTCGTCCGGACTGCCGTCCACGTAGGGCCGGTGCTGGGCCGGGACCAGCGAGACCGCGGTCATCCAGGAGAGCGAGACCACGGCGGTGACCAGCCCGGCCAGCGCGACGTGCGCGCACCGGGTACGCAGTTTCGCCGCGGGCGCGGCGAGCAGGTAGGCGGCGGCCAGCGCGGGCAGGGCCAGCCAGGCCTGGATCATCTTCGCCTGGAACGCCAGGCCGACCCAGACGCCGGCCAGCAGCAGTTGCGGCAGCGACCCGGTGAGCAGCGCGGCGGACGTGGCGTCGGCGGCCAGCACCAGCAGCAGGATCAGCAGCGAGTCCGATACGTTGCCCCGGTTCAGCAGCACGGTGATGGGCGTGACCGCGAGCACCGCCGCGGCGATCAGCCCGGCCGCAGGCCCGGCCAGCCGGCGGACCGCCCGGTACAGCACCAGGATGGTGAGCACGCCCTCGACCACCTGCGGCAGGACCAGCGCCCAGATGTGAAAGCCGAAGACCCGCAGCGACAGGGCCTGCACCCAGAGCGCGCCAGGCAGCTTGTCGACAGTGACGGTCCCGGCTGGATCGAACGCCCCGAAGATGAAGTCGTGCCAGCTTTCCGACATGCTGCGGGCCGCCGCGCCGTAGAACGACTCGACGCTGGCGCCGCCCATTCCCCAGCCGTACGCGACCGCCGCGACGACGGCGATGGCGAGCAGCGCCGGCCGGGCCCAGGCGGGCTGATCCGCGGGCGAGCGCCACGGCGTCAGGAAGCGGCGCCAGCGAACTGCTTCTGATGCAGGCGCTGGTGCTGTTCCCGGGAGAATTTCCATTCCCGCCATCAGCCCAGTATGGCGGGGAGCGCGCGCCATGTCCGCCTGGCGCATAGGACCCCGCCGCGTTCGAGGCAAAATGCGGATAAGGCTTTATTCATCGATTCGTATCCCGGGCGTGCCCGGTAAATAAGCGAGACGGGTGTCTCGTCGGAGCGGTATCCGCGCGGACGGCAGCCAACGGCGTTCCCTGCTGCGACATCGGATCGGCGTTCCCGGTCAGGCGCCTGGCGGCCAGGGGCGGCCCGCCAGGACGGCCAGATGCAGCGACACGAGCGTTTCCTCAAGCCCGGCAAGAGCGTCAGTCAAGCCCGCGCGGACCATGGATCGCACCAGTTCGTCTGTGGCGCCAGCGAGGGCGAGATACGCCTCCGGAGGAACGGCACGGCCATTCCGGATGATGCTCTCGCGCCCGCTGGTGCCATTTCTGGTTCAGGTCAGCGAACAGGCCGGTACCGGCCTCAAGCCGGTCCGCCGCGCGCGGGCCCGCGGCCGGCATGTGGATATAGAAGACCCTGGCGAACGCCGGCTCGCTGGCCAGGAACGCCAGGTACGCCCGGCAGGCGACCCGGAGTACCTCCTCGTCGCAGGCGCCGGCAGGCAGCGCACGCGTCGCGGACACCACCTGGGCGATCATGAGCTTCCGGCCTTCGCCGGTGGCGGCCAGGAAGCAGTCCTCCTTGTCCGCGAACTGGGCATAGAACGCCGCCCGGGACACCCTGGCCCGGCGCACAATGTCGGTGACCGTGACGGCCAGGTAGCCGGATTCCGATACCGCGGCGATCACCGACCGCAGCAGCCGTTCCCGCTGCGACGCGCGCACGGCCGGCCGCGGCAGGCGGCTCCTGCCGCGGGGAAGGCCAGGCTGTCCCTCGTGCGTCCTGGCCAGCGTTCCCCCTTGCCCGGTGTCGGTCACGCGCATACAGTAGCTGACGCGGCCTTTAAAGTACGGATCCGTACTTTAGATATGGCCCACTGAGTTTTACCTGCGCATTCGTGCGAGCACTTGTCCTGGCGCGGGGCACCGCGCCGCGTTCGGCCAGATGGAAGATGTCCAGCACAGCGGCGGGAACAGAGGCAGTGGCAGCGACGACGGACGAGCTCAGCGGGCTGGCGGCCGAATTCCCTGGTTACGAGTTCGCTACGCAGCCGACCTGGGACGGTATCTCCATCATCGCCAAACGCCATGGCGGCTGCGCACGGCCAGGTTTGTACGCCGTTGTCACCGACGACCCGGACGAGATGCGCCGCGCGCTCCGTGAGCAGGGCGGAACCAGCCGCCACGGTGACAGCCGGCGGCAGTCGTGAAGGAGAGATGTTGATGACTTGGACCGGATGGCGGGCACGCACCTGGTTAGCGGCAGCCGCAGTCACCCTCGGTGCCCTGGTCGCGGCCGCGCCCGGGGTGAGCGCGAGCGCCCTCGGCGGGCAGCCGGCCGCTCGTGCCAGCGGGCCGGTCGTGGGCACTGCGAATGGGGCGGTCCGCGGCCTGGCCGACGGGGCGGTCGATGAATTTCTCGGCATCCCGTATGCCGCGCCCCGGTCGGTGCGCTGCGCTGGCGGCCGCCGCAACCCGCCGCCAGCTGGGCTGGCGTCCGCGACGCGACCCAGTTCGCGCCGCACTGCCCGCAGCCGGCGTCACCCTTCGGCCAGGCCAGCACGTCCGAGGATTGCCTGTTCCTGAACGTCTTCACGCCCAGCCAGCGGAAGCCCGGTTCACACCGCCCCGTCATGGTGTGGATCCACGGTGGCGCGCTGGTGACCGGCGAAAGCGATGACTACAACCCGGCAAAGCTGGTGCAGGACGGCGTAACCGTGGTCACCATCAACTACCGGCTCGGCGCGCTCGGCTTCCTGGCGCACCCGGCACTGGCCGACGCGAACGGCCAGTCGGGTGACTACGGCCTCATGGACCAGCAGGCCGCCCTGCGCTGGGTGCAGCGTAACATGGCCAGCTTCGGCGGCAACCCGCACAACGTCACCATCTTCGGTGAGTCCGCGGGCGGCCTGTCCACGCTGTCACAGGTAGCATCGCCGCAGGCCAGAGGATTGTTCGAGCGGGCGATCGTGGAGAGCGGGTCCTACAACCTCACGCAGGCACCGCTGGCGAGCGCCGAGGCGGCCGGCGAGGCCTTCGCGGCCAAGGCGGGATGCGCCAGCCAGACCGCGGCCTGCCTGCGGAGCCTGCCCGTCTCGGCCATCCTGGCCAGCGAGGACACGGCCGGCTACACGCCGAACATCAACAGCGAGGTGCTGCCGGAGTCGCTGGGGACCGCCTTCGCCACCGGCAACTTCAACCGGGTCCCGATCATCAACGGCACGAACCATGATGAGTGGCGGCTGTTCGTCGCGCTCAGCGAACTGGCGGGCAACCCGGTCACGGCGTCGAACTACCAGGGCATGATCTCCGCCACGCTCGGGGTCTCCCGCGGACGGTGGCGGCGCTCATCGCGGCCAGGTACCCGCTGAGCGCGTTCCCCAGCCCATCCGTCGCCCTCGGCGCGGTCGGCACCGACGCCATTTTCGCCTGCCCGGCGCTGACCATCGATCGGTCCGTCTCGCATTTCGTGCCGGCCTTCGGCTACGAATTCAACGATGAAAACGCACCGGAGAACTTCCTTCCCCCGGTCAGCTTCCGCTACGGTGCGGCCCACGCGTCCGAGATCCAGTATCTGATGGATCTGCCGACGGCCGCTTTCCCGGGGACGCTCTCGGCACCGCAGCAGCAGCTGGCGACGATCATGAAGGGGTACTGGACGAACTTTGCCAAACGCGGATTCCCCTCCTCGCCCGGCACCCCGTTCTGGCCGCTGTTCAACCACGCGCACCCAGCAGATGCAGTCGCTGGCGCCACCCACGCCGCAGGCCGAGACTGACTTCGCGAACACGCACAACTGCGCGTTCTGGACCGCCCTGGAGGGCTGACCACCGGCAGCTGAGCGCGATGGGCGCCGGCCGCGCGACCCAGCAGTAGTCACGAGGTGGGCACAATGGGCTGGTGCACAGCGAGGTGACGGCAGCGTTGGCCGGGCAGGTGGCCCTGGTTACCGGGGGCAGCGGCGGGATCGGCCGCGCGGTGGCGCACCGGCTGGCGGCGGCCGGCGCCAGCGTGGCGGTGGGCTATGGGCAGACCCGGTACGCGGCCGAGCGGACCGCGGCCGACATCGCCACCGCGGGTGGCACGGCCGTCGCGGTGGGCGCCGACCTGAGCCGCCCGGACGCGCCAGGCGAACTGGTCAGCGCGGTGGAGCAGGCGCTCGGCCCGGTCACGGTGCTGGTCAGCAACGCCGGCCTGGGCCGCAGGCAGTCGCTGGAGGAGGTCACCGCGGCTGACTTCGATGAGATGATGGCGGTCAACCTGCGCGCCCCGTTCCTGCTGGCCCAGCGCACGCTGCCCGGAATGGCCGCCCGGGGGTTCGGCCGGATCCTGTTCATCTCGTCGGTGGCCGCGTTTACCGGCGGGATCGTCGGGCCGCACTACGCCGCGTCGAAAGCCGGGCTCGGCGGGCTGACCCACTTCCTGGCCAGCCGCTTCGCGGCCGCCGGGGTCACCGTGAACGCGCTGGCCCCGGCCCTGATCGCGGAGACCGGGATGCTCCCGGGCCAGGCCGGATGAGCTGCGCGGCACGGTGCCGGTAGGCCGGCTGGGCCGCCCGGACGAGGTGGCCGACCTGGCCCTGGCCATCCTGGGCAACGGCTACCTGACCAACCAGGTGATCTCGCTGGACGGTGGGCTGTACCCCGCGCTAGCGAAGCACGGGCGCTAGCGAAGCACGGGCGCTAACGATGCACCGGTGCGGCCGGCGGCGCGGGCCCGTCCGCCGGGCAGTCGTACATGATGACCGTCACCGCGCGCGCCTCGTCGCCGTCCGGGTTGGCATACCGGTGCGGCAGCGAGGACGGGAACTCCATGCTGTCGCCGGGCTCGAGCCGGTAGGTCTCGAAGCCAACCGAGATATCCAGGCGGCCGGTCAGCATCAGCACCATCTCGGTGCCGGGATGGGAGTAGAGCGTCGGGTTGGATTCCGCGCCCGGCCCGTAGACCAGCTCGAAGAAGTCGAGGTGCGCCTTGGTCTCCGGGGTGAGCCGCTCCCAGCGCACGCCGCCTTCGATGTCGATCGCGGCCCGGTTGCCCCGGCGCACCACATAGCGGGTCTCCGCCAGGCGGCGGTCGGGGCCGGGCGGCGGCTGCGCCCGGACCCCGGCGGCGGGGCTGGCCGAACCGGCCACGCTGGCCACGGCAGGCTCCCGGAAGAACGCGTCCACCGGCACCTCCAGCGCCTGCGCCAGGGCGAACAGGGTAGACACCGACGGGCGGGACTGGCCACGCTCGATCTGGCTGATCAGGCTGGGGGTGACGCCGATCTTCCCGGGCCAGTTCGGCGACCCGCAGGCCGCGCTGGGCCCGGTAGGCGGCCAGCCGCCGGCCGATGTCCCCGGCCAGGTCCCCGGACGCCGAGTCGGTAGCAGCGCTCGCGTGAGTCATGGTGCCTTGAATGCTACTGCAGCTCACCTGCCCTGATCCGGCCGGGGGTTCCCAGGCTCCGATAGCACTGCTATCGTCCGCGGCAAGGAGCACCGACTCGAATTAACTGTCACTTAACAAAGCTCACCCGGCCACCCGCAACCAGGGAGCACGCTGTGACATCAGACGTCACCTCCACCCGTGACCAGGCGGCCGGGCCTGCGCCGGGCCCGGCCGCGCGGCTGGCGCGGGAGGCGCGGCTGGCGTGGCAGGCATGGTGATCGAGCGGGACGTGCCGGTGCCGGCCGACGACGGCGTCGTGCTCCGGGCCGACGTGTTCCGGCCGTCCGGCCCGGGCCGCTACCCGGTCCTGCTCAGCTATGGCCCGTACGCCAAGGGCCTGGCCTTCCAGGACGGGTACGCCGACCAGTGGCAGCTGATGGTCAGCCAGCACCCGGAGGTGGCCCGCGGCAGCAGCGGCGCGCAGCAGAACTGGGAAGTGGTGGACCCGGAGAAGTGGGTGCCGGACGGCTACGCCTGCGTGCGGGTGGACTCGCGGGGCGCGGGCCGCTCCCCCGGGGTGCTGGAGCCGTTCTCGCCGCGGGAGACCCGTGATCTCTACGAGTGCATCGAGTGGGCGGCCGGGCAGCCGTGGAGCACCGGCAAGATCGGGCTCACCGGGATCTCCTACTACGCGATGAACCAATGGCACGTGGCGGCGCTGCGGCCGCCGCACCTGGCCGCCATCTGCGTCTGGGAGGGGGCCGCCGACTTCTACCGCGATGCCACCCATCACGGCGGCATCCTGTGCACGTTCTGGCGGAACTGGTACGACAAGCAGGTCACCGTGGTCCAGCACGGGATGGGCGAGCGCGGGCCGCGCAGCCGGGTGACCGGCGAGCCGGTGGCCGGCCCGGAGACGCTGACCGAGGCGGAACTGGCCGCGGCGCGGGTGCCGTTCGGCGAGCAGATCAGCGACCGGCCACTGGACGGCGAGTTCTACCGGCAGCGGTCCGCGGACTATGCCGCGATCACCGTCCCGCTGCTGTCCGCCGCCAACTGGGGTGGCCAGGGCCTGCACAGCCGGGGCAACTTCGAAGGGCTTCAGCCGGGCCGCGTCGGCCCAGAAGTGGCTGGAAGTGCACGGCCTGGAGCACTGGACGCACTTCTACACGGACTACGGGACCGACCTGCAGAAGCGGTTCTTCGCCTGTTTCCTGCACGGCGACGACCACGGCTGGCGGGATCAGCCGCCGGTCCAGCTGCAGGTCCGCACGCTGGACGGGTTCATCCAGCGTGGCGAGCAGGAGTGGCCGCTGGCCCGCACCCAGTGGCAGCGGCTCTACCTGCGCCCGGCGCAGCGCACCCTGGACACCGCGCCGCCGCCGCGCCGACGAGCGGGTGAGCTACGCCGCGGCCGGGGACGGCATCACGTTCACCGCGCCGCCGCTGCCCGCCGACACCGAGATCACCGGGCCGGTCGCCGCCCGGCTGTACGTGTCCTCGTCCGGCACCGACGCCGACCTGTTCCTGGTGCTGCGGGTGTTCGCGCCCACCGGCGAGGAGGTCACCTTCCCCGGCGCGATCGACCCGCACACCCCGGTCGCGCAGGGCTGGCTGCGGATGTCGCACCGCAAGCTCGACCCGGGCCTGAGCACCCCGTACCGGCCGTACCACCCGCACGACGAGATCGAGCCGCTGACCCCGGACGCGGTCTACCAGGCCGACGTGGAGATCTGGCCGACCAGCCTGGTCATCCCGGCCGGTTACCAGGTGGCGCTGACCGTCCGGGGCCGGGACCACGAGCGCCATCACCCCGGCGCGCCCCGGCTGGGCTCGTTCAAGAACGAGCTGACCGGCTGCGGCCCGTTCCTGCACGACGATCCGGCGGACCGGCCAGCGGAACTGGCCGGCAGCACGCAGACGCTGTGGACCGGCGGCACCCGGGCGGCGTACCTGCTGCTGCCGGTCATCCCGCCCGGCTGACGCCCAGCCAGCCGCCTGCACCGCCAGCTGGGAGGTCTTTCGCGGCGCCCGCGATGGAGCAGTAGCCACGGAAAGGACGGCACGGGATGAAGGAAGCGTTCGGCGGCCTGAGCACCGACTGGAAAGAAGGCATCAACTGGGCCGACGGTCCGGCAGTGGCGGCTGCGGCGGGCCCGGGACGCGATGTCCCGGCACGGCCTGGGCGCGCTGCTGCTCATGTACGACGAGAACATGCGCTACGTGTCGTCCACCTACACACCCGGCTGGAACCGGCTCAAGCCGGGCCTGCGCTACGTGGTGCTGTGCGAGGGCAACGAGCCGATCGTCTACGAGCAGGGCGACATCGGCATCCACCTGAAGGCGCACAATCCCTGGATCCCGCCGCAGAACGTGCGGCATTCCTACAGCTGGATCAAGGGCGCCGCCGGCCCCGCGTCGCAGAGCCAGGTGGCCAAGTTCGTTACCGCCCTGGTCAACGACCTGGAAGAGGCGGGCGTGCTGGACAAGCCGCTCGGCGTGGACTTCATCGACATCAACATGATCCAGGCGTTCCAGCACGCCGGGGTGACCTGGACCGACGGGATGACGCCGATGATGGAGGCCCGGTCGGTCAAGAGCCCCGACGAGCAGAAGGCGTCGCGCATCGTGGGCGCGATCTGCGACGCGCTGCACTACGAGTTCACCCAGTTCCTCAGGCCCGGGCTGACCGAGAACGAGGTGGCCGCGTTCGGCTTCGAGTACCTCTACAACATCCCGGGGATGGAGGACGTCGAGGACATCATCGTGTCCTCCGGGCCGAACGCGTGGCCCAACTGGCGCAACTTCTCCGACCGGATCATCCGGCCCGGCGAACTCGTGATCATCGACCTGGCCGCGCTGACCTGGAACGGGTTCAAGTCCTGCGTGTACCGGACGTATTGCGTGGGTGGCACGCCGACCAGCGAGATGAAGCGGTACTACGACACCGCGCACACCTGGCTGTGGGACGCGATCGATGTGGTCAGGCCCGGGGTGACCACGCGCGACATCGCGGCCAAGTGGCCCTCGGCGCGAGGAGGCCTGGGGGTACGCGGAAGAGGACCAGGCCGCGGCCAACCTCTGGGGCCACGGGCTGGGCCTGGCCCAGTACGACCGGCCGGTCATCTCCCGGATCTGGTCGCTGGACTACCCGGAGGAGATCAAGCCGGGCATGGTCTTCGCGCTGGAGACGCAGCACGGGAAGGTGCACGACTTCGGCGTGCGGCTGGAGGAGATGCTGCTGGTCACCGACGACGGCCACGAACTGCTGTCGTCGTACAAGTCCGACGAGATCATCGTGGCCGGATGAACGCGCGGCGCGCGCTGCTGCCGCTGGGCGAGCTCCCGCTCGCCTGACAAGAACGCCAGCTGGATCAGGTGGCCCCGGCGGGCGGCGCGGGGAGCCGGTGACGGTGGCTGACGCACGCGCCGGCCGCGGTGGCCAGCCTCGCCGGGGCCAAGGCGGCGCGGCTGGCCGCGGCGCGGGCCGCGGGCTTCCCGGTGCTGCCGGGGTGGGTGCTGCCGGTGCCGGAGAGCCGCCCGGCCATCCGGGCCGGCGCCGCAGCGGTACGCGGCGGCCGGGCCGGCCGCGGCCCGCCGGGCCGCGCTGTCCTGCCCGCCCGACCCGGAGCTGGCCGGGGAACTGCGCGCCGCGGTGTGTTCCCTCGGCGGGCGGGTGATCGTCCGGTCGTCCAGCCCGCTGGAGCGTGACCCGCGGTGGGCGGGCGCGTTCAGCTCGGTGGCCGAGGTCGGTCCGGGAGATGTGCTGACCGCGGTGCGCAGCTGCTGGGCGGCCGCGTTCGCGGTGGACCCGCTGGCCCGGCTGGAGTCCTGCGGCCTGCCACTGGACGCGCTGGAACTGGGCATCCTCATCCAGCCCGAGCTGCGCCCGGCCGCCGGTGGCACGGCCCGGGTGACACCGGCCGCCGGGCCGGTGCCGCCCTGGCCACCGGCCGCCGGGACGGCCCAGCTCGGCCCGGTCGACGTGGTCGTGGACGGGGTGCGCGGGCACCCCGGTGCGCTGCTGGCCGGCTGGGCCGAGGGGACGTCCGCGGTGGGTCCGGCTGGCCGACCCGGCCGCGCCGGACTGGCCGGAGCCCGCCAGCGGCGGGCCACTGACCGGGCTGCTCGGGGGCCGACCTGGTGGCCGCGGTGGCCCGGCTGGCCGCCGGAGTGTACTGGGTACTCGGCGATACCAGCATCGAGTGGGCCACCGGCAACGGCACGGTGTGGCTGCTCCAGGCGCTGACCGGCCAGCCCGGCACCGGCGGCCCGGGCGGCGCCGCCGCCCGGGCCGCGGCGGGCCGCTGGGCGCGGCCGGGGTGCCGGGCCGCCGGGCGGGTCTACGCGGCCCGGGAGCTGATGCCGCTGCTGGCCGCGGCCGTGCAGGCCGGCGAGGCCGCCGGCTGGCCGCCCGGCCGGCCGCGGCGGGCCAGGCCGCGGGACGGCTGGTCGCGTGCCGCCCGCACGAGCGCCCGGCGCCCGGCTGCCGGGACGCCATCCTGCTGTGGACCAGCCGGTGCCCGCGCTGGCGCCGCTGCTGTTCGCGGCCCGTGGCGTGATCGCCCGCAGCGGGGCGGCTGGCGCACACCTGGCCGAGGTGGCCCGCAGCCTGGCCGTGCCCATGGTGACCGGGTGCCGTCCCGAGCTGGTCACCGGCCCGGCCGCCGCCCGGGACGGCTGGCTCGCGGCGATCGACGGCAGCACCGGAGAGGTGGCGCTGCTCCCGGCCTGACCGGGAAGGAGGCCTGGCATGAGCAAGCTCAGCCCGCCGCGGGCGGGCCGGACCGCCCGGGAGGCGGGCACGACCGCCCGGGAGGCGGGCACGCGGTTAGCCATGCCCGCGCGCAGCCGGGTCAAGCTGGTGCTGCACCGCGGCATCGTGACCGGGACCATCCCGGGCGGCACCCGGCTGGTCCAGTCGTGCATCGCGGAAGAACTCGCGGTGGGCACCCGCCCGGTCCGCGATGCGCTCCGTGAGCTGGCCGCCGAGGGATTCGTCCGGCTGGACGGCCGGGGCGCGGCGGTGGTCCGCGAGCTGGGCCGGGGCGAGCTGGAAGACATCTACGAGATCCGGATGATGCTGGAGCCGGTGGCCACGGCCCGGGCCGCCCGGCTGGCCAGCGCGGCCAGCCTGATCCGGGCGGGCGAGCTGCTCAGCGTCATGCAGGCCACCGCCGACAGCGCCCAGTGGGTCGAGCACAACGCCGGCTTTCACCAGATCATCGACGAGGCGGGCAGCAGTCCCCGGCTGGTCGCCATCCTGGGCAACCTGCGCGAGCTGTCCGCCCGCTACATCACGCACTCGGTGCGCACCGTGCCCGGCCGGGCCAGCCGGGCCAACGCGGAGCACGCGGAGATCCTGCGGGCCATCATCGCCCGTGACCCGGAGGCGGCGGCGGACGCGGCGATCCGGCATCTCGACGGCACGCCGTCCGCGCTGAGCATGCACCCGGTGGGCGCCGCGGATGCCCGGCTGGCACCAGCCGCGGCCCCCGGTGCGGCGCGGCCCGGCCTGCTGCCGGGCGCCGACCACAATCACTTGAGGCGCCGCATTAGTGATTGAAAACCTTAATCACGTTCCGGTCACTATTCGTTGGGCGGCTGGCCGCCGTGCGGGCTACATGATTGCATGAGGGCAAATCAGTAGTGCGGCAACCTCTACCGCCGGGCCCGCCGGGCCGGAGAGTGGTGGTCATGGGCAACGCCGGGATCGTGACCAGCGGCAGCTTACCCGGGGGCCCGGGCCCGGCCTGGCTGGCGGGCCGGACGGGCCGGCCGGAGCTGGCCGGCCAGCCTCGTGCTGGCCGCGTGCGCCGTCCTGCTGGCCGCCTGCGGCAGCGGCGGCGCAGGCAACTCCAGCAGCTCGGGTGGTTCCGCGCACACGCCGGTCAAGGTGGGCTACCTGCTGCCGCTGACCGGCGTGTTCACCAAGAACGGGCTGAGCGAGCAGGATGGCTTCAAGCTCGGCCTGAAGCACTTCGGCGCCTCGGTGGACGGGCACCCGATCCAGGTGACCTACGACAACGACCAGGGTGAGCCCGCGGTGAGCCTGTCCGACGCCCGGCAGCTGGTCACCGCCGACCATGTCCAGGTCGTCGAGGGCCCGCTGCTGTCCAGCGCCATCGCGGTGGTCGCGCCGTACGTGCTCGGCCAGGGCATCCCCGAGGACGACCTGTACCTGGCCAGCCCGCAGCAGGCCCAGGCGTATACCAAGTACGGCACGGGCTTCACCTCCGGCTGGGATGGCTTCGCGCCGACCACCGAGGGCGGCCGCTGGGCCTACGGCACCATGCACTGGCGGCACGTCACCACGGTCGGGCTCGGCATCTCGTTCGGCTGGCAGGGCGTGGCCGGGTTCGCCGGGCAGTTCACCAAGCTGGGCGGCAAGATCGACAAGGAGATCTGGGTGCCGAGCAACACGGTGGACATGTCGTCCTACGTCTCGGCCATCCCAGCCAGCACCCAGGCGGTGTTCGTGGTGCTGTCCGGCTCGCAGGCGGCCAACTTCGTGAACGACTACGCCTCGTTCGGGCTGAAGAAGAAGATCCCGCTGATGGGCATCACCACGCTCACCGACCAGGCCGCGCTGCCCGCGGAGAACACCGCCGCCGCGCTCGGCATCTATACCGACGCGCAGTACTGCGACGGCAACCCGTCGGCCGTCAACCAGGCGTTCGCGAACTCGTATCACGCCGCTTACGGCGTCTACCCGTCGTACTACTCCGAGGCGGGCTACACCAAGGCGCAGATCCTGGTGGCCGCGCTCAAGTCGCTGCACGGCCAGGTCAGCAGCGAGAAGGCGCTGTCCGCGGCGATGCGCGCGGTGCACATCACCGCGCCGCGCGGGCCGGTCTCGTTCGACCACAGCACCTGGTCGCCGGTGCAGAACGAGTACATCTGCAAGGTGGCAGAGCGTGCACGGCGCGCTGCGCAATGTGCCGATCCTCACCTTCCCCTCGGTGCCGCCCTGGGGCACGCTGAGCAAGGCGGACTGGGCGCCGGTCTTCGCCAGGACCGCGGTCAGCCCGCCGAGTTACTGAGCTGGTGCCGGGGAGGCCGATGCTGATCGACATCCATAACCACGTGATGCCCGCCGAGGCGCTCGACGTGCTGCGCGGCGATCCCGGGTACGGGGTCACCATCGAGGGCGACCGGTGGACCGGGGTGCACCACGTGCCGTTCACGATCACCGCGCCGTTCCACGACCCGGCGGCCAAGATCGCCGAGATGGACGCCCGGGGCATCGGCTCGGCCGTGGTCTCCTGCCCGCCGCCGCTGTTCTTCTACGAGGTCAGCAGCGACCGCGGGGCCAGCTTCTGCGCCGCGGCCAACGACGGGATGGCCAAGCTGTGCGGTGGCTACCCGGACCGGCTGCGCTGGCTGGCCAACCTGCCCATGCAGGACCCGCCGCAAGCGGTGCGGATGTACCGGGCCGCGCTCCGGCAGGGCTGCGTGGGCGTGGCCATCGGCACTTCGATCGCGGGGCGCCGGCTGGACGAGCCCATGTTCGCCGAGTTCTGGGCGGCGGCCGCGGAACTCGGCCCGCCGGTGCTGGTGCACCCGGCGTTCAACCAGCCGCATCCCGGGCTGGACCCGTACTACCTGCAGAACGTCATCGGCAACCCGCTGGAGACCACCATCATGGTGGAGCGGATGATCTGCGCCGGGGTGTTCGCCCGGCACCCGTCGCTGCGGCTCGTCGTGCTGCACGGCGGCGGCTTCCTGCCGTACCAGGCGGGCCGGCTGGCCCACGCCAGCGGGGTACGCCCCGAGATCCCGGTGACGGCGGCCGACGTGTGGCGGGCGTTTGGCCAGATGTATTTCGACACGATCACCCACGACCTCGCGGCACTGTGGTACCTGGTGCAGCGGGTGGGGGCGGACCACGTGCTGCTGGGCACGGACCTGCCGTTCGACATGGCGCTCGCCGAGCCGGACGCGGTGCTGGCCGAGGCGTTCGACGAGCCGCTCCGTAGCCAGATCGGCGCGGCCAACGCGGCCCGGCTGTTCGGCCTGGACGGCATGCGCGGGGCACCGGGGTGACCGTGGCCATCACGCTCGGCCAGGCGTCCGTGCTGGTCGATGCGGCCGGCATCTCCGGCGACACCGCGGACAACGACGAGGCCTGCGCGGTGCACGGCGCCCAGGCGGCCAGCCTGGTGCCCTGGCTGGAGTAGGGCGCTAGATCTCGCCGGCGGGCGAGCCGTTGTAGCGGTGCTGGGCGGACAGGCCACGGAACGACGCGAACACCACGCAGCCCTCCGGGTACTCATACGGGCCGTGCGGCTCCGGGCCGGACGCCCAGACGTAGTCGCCCGGGCGCAGGTGCACGCCGCCCACGATCTGGACGCCTTCCAGCACCACGATGGAGTGGCTGCTGGCGTGCGCGTGCTCCGGCTCGACATAGCCGGGCGGGAACTTGATCAGCATGTCGGCTACGCCCAGCTCGGGGTCGGAGTGGAACACCTTGACCTGCACCCCGTCGCGCAACGACAGCACATCCACGTCGTCCTGCCAGTCGAGATCCCAGCGGTGCGCGGTGTGGAACGCCTTCGCCATGGCTGCCCTTCCTGATGTGTGGCCGCGGTCAGATGCCCAGGTGCGTCTCCCGCACCTGGGCGGTCCGGTCGAGTTCGCTGGCCGTGCCCTGCCAGACCACCCGGCCGTTGGACAGGATGTAGATCAGGTCGGCCGAGTCGATGGCCAGGCCGTAGTTCTGCTCGACCAGGAAGATGGACAGGCCGTCGCGGCGCAGGCTGGCGATGATGCCGCCGATCTGCTCCACGATCACCGGGGCCAGCCCCTCGGAGGGCTCATCCATCAGCAGCAGGCTGGGGTTGGTCAGCAGGGCCCGGCCGATGGCCAGCATCTGCTGCTCGCCGCCGGACAGCTGCCCGCCCCGGTTGCGCCGCCGCTCCTTCAGGTTGCCGAACAGGTCATAGACCCGGTCCAGGGTCCACCCGCCGTCCCGGGCGCCGAGCGTGAGGTTCTCCTCCACGGTGAGTGAGGGGAAGATCCGCCGTCCCTGCGGGATCAGCGCGATGCCGCGCTGCGCGATCTGGAACGGGGCCGGCCGACCAGGTTCTCGGTGCCGAGCGTGATCCCGCCGGACCGCGGCCGGAGCAAGCCCATGATCGTGTGCACCAGGGTGGTCTTGCCCATCCCGTTGCGGCCCAGCAGCACGGTGCAGCAGCCGTCCTGGATGGTCAGGCTCACCCCCTGCAGGACGTAGTTGATGCCCCGGTAGGTGTGCAGGTCGCGCACTTCGATCACGGCCCGCTCCCGTCGCCGCTGGTTTCCCCCTGGTCAGGGGCCGGCCCGGGGTCAGGGGCTGGCCCGGGGGCAGGGGCGCCCCGGCGCGCGGCGGCGCGGCCCAGGTACAGCTCGCGGACCCGCTCGTCGTCCTGGATCTCCCGGATCGGGCCCTGCACCACCAGCGCGCCCAGGTGCAGCACCGCCGCCGAGTCCACCACGGTGCGGAGCAGGTCGATGTCGTGCTCGATCATGATCAGGGTCAGCTCCGGCGGCAGCGCGGTGAGCAGCGCCTGGATGTCCACCCGCTCGGCCGGGGACAGCCCGGCGGCGGGTTCGTCGAGCAGCAGCACCCGCGGCTTGAGCGCCAGGGCCAGCAGCACCTCGAGTTCGCGGATCTCACCGTGGGACAGTTCGGCCGCCACCGCGCCCAGCCGGCCAGCCAGCCCGAACCGGCCGGCGAACTCGGCGGCCTCGGCGGTCAGGCCGCGATAGCTGCGCCACGGCCGGACCAGCGACAGCTTGGACCGGCTCAGCCCGTGCAGCGCCAGGGTCAGGTTCTCCAGCACGGTGAGGTCGCTGAACACCCGGGTGACCTGGAACGTCCGGCCCAGCCCCAGCGCGGCCCGGTGGTACGGCCGCAGCCGGGTCACGTCCCGGCCGAACAGCGCCACCTGCCCCGCGCTCGGCCGCAGCTCCCCGGACAGCAGGTTGAACAGGGTGGTCTTGCCCGCGCCGTTCGGCCCGATGATGCCGAACCGGGCCCCGGCGGGCACCTGGAGCGACACGTCGGCCACCGCGGTCACGCCGCGGAACCGGCGGGACAGATGCGTGGCGGCCAGCGCCGGCCCGGGAGTCATGATGCGTCCGCCAGGTCCCGCTGCCGCCGCGCGATGGCCGCGTCCCAGCGGCGGCCGCCCGCCCGCAGCAGCCCCCAGAACCCGCCCGGGCTGAGCAGCACCACCGCGATCAGGGTGAGGCCCATCAGCGTCTGCCAGCGGGACACGTAGATGCTCAGCTCCTGCTGGAACAGCACGATCACCACCGCGCCCAGGGCCGGCCCCCAGATACTGCCCAGGCCGCCCAGCACCGCCATGATCACGAACAGGCCGTTCGCGCTGAAGTCCATGGTGGTCGGGCTGATCAGCTGGTTGACGAAGACGTACAGCACCCCGGCTACCCCGGTGAAGAACACCGCGATGACCCAGGCCAGGTACCGGTGCAGGCCGGTACGGTAGCCGAGCGCAGCGAGCCGGGCTTCATTTGACCTAACGCCTCGCAGTGACAATCCGAACGGCGATTTGGTGAATGTCACCAGGAGCAGCGCGACGAGGGCGAAGACCACGAGGACGGTCATCCGCAGGGTGAGCGGGTCGTTCAGGTCGATCGGCCCGATGCTGGGCAGCACGGACACCGAGATGCCGTTGTCCCCCTCGCTCAGCCCGACCCACTGGTAGGACAGCCCCCACAGCACCTGGCCCATGGCCAGCGTGATGATCACGAAGCTGACTCCCTTGACCCGGACCGCGACGATGCCCAGCACCAGGCCGAGGGCCAGCACCACGCCGAGCGCGATGCCCACCGCTGCCCAGGGCGGGTAGAAGTGCGCCTCGGCGATGGCCACGCCGTAGGCGCCCACGCCGAGGAACCCGGCCTGGCCGAGCGAGATCAGGCCCGCGTAGCCGCCCAGGAAATCCAGGGACATGGCCACGATCGCGTACACCAGCATGTCCACCACCAGAGTCGAGGTGAACCCGTTGCCCTGCAGTAACAGGACGAGGAGCACGGCGGTGAGCAGGCCCGCGGCCGGCCCGGCGAACTGCCGGGACCGCTGCATGAGGTGGAGCGTGACCAAGTCCCGGCGGTGCTGCGGCGGCGCAGTGCTAGCCCGGGGGGGCGACCCCCCGGAACCCCCCGATCGCCGCTCCTCGCCGAGCGGCGGCGAGCCGCCGCGACCAGGGGTGGGGGACGCGTCCGAACTCCCGATCGACGCTCCGCGCCGAGCGGCGGCGAGCCGCCGCAACAAGCGGGGGTGCGCCCCGTTGCGGCCGGTCACGTGCTTGCCCTTCCGAACAGGCCATGCGGCCGCACCAGCAGGATCGCGATGACCGGGATGAACAGCACCGAATAGGCGACCGCCGGGAAGTAGGCGGTCCCGTAGTTGTCGATCAGGCCGATGATGATGCTGCCCACGATGGCGCCCTCGTAGCTGCCCAGGCCGCCGACGATCACCACGGCCAGCGCGAACAGCAGGATGTCGCTGTCCCCGCCGGTGTACAGGCCGAGCACGGTGCCGCCGAGCACCCCGGCGAAGCCGGCCAGCAGCGCACCCAGGGTGAACACGAGCGCGAACACCCGGCGCACGTTGATGCCCAGGGCGCTGACCATCTCCCGGTCGTCCACCCCGGCCCGGACGATCGCGCCGATCCGGGTCCGGCGCAGCAGGTAGTACAGGCCGGCCGCGACGAGGATGGCGACGGCCAGGATGAAGATGCGGCCGTTCGGGTAGACGAGACCGCTGATCGGCAGCGTGCTCGACCGGCCGAGGAACCCGGGCAGGTTGATGGTCACCGGGCTGCCGCCCCAGATGGCCAGCGCGAGGTCGTCGAGGACATAGATGAGTCCCAGCGTGGCCAGCAGTTCCGCCATCTCGGACCGGCCCAGCCAGCTGATCAGGGTGCGTTCCAGCAGGTAGCCGAACGCGGCCATGGCCAGCGCGCCCGCGGCCAGCCCGTAGAAGAAGTTGTGCGTGGCGTTGATCACCGAGTAACCGATGTAGCCGCCGACCAGGTAGATGGCGCCGTGCGACAGGTTGGTGACCCGCATCACGCCGAAGACCAGGGTGAACCCACTGGACACCAGGAAGATGATCCCGGCCAGGGTCAGCCCGTTCAGGGTCTGGGCGATGAACTCCGGCAACGTTCGGGGCTCCCCTCAGCGCTGAGGACTTACCGGGCCGGTCCTAATATGCCCCCGCCGACGCGAGACTTGCCCCTTTCATCATCATTAGCGTAACGAGGAGTGTCCTGGCTCGTCAATGATGTGATTGGCGGGCTCAGTCGCCGACCGGGACCACCCGGCGCTGCTGGATGGCCCGCGCGATGGCGGCGGTCAGTTGCACGCTGCGCAGCCCATCCGCACCGGACGGGCTCGGGTCGCGGCCCGCCAGGACCGCGTCGGCGAACGCCTGCACCGTGTGCCGGTAGGCGTCCCGCGACGACGCCGGGAACTCGCGTGACCCGTCCGCGGTGATGATGTGCAGCGTGCCGTCCCGGTCTGGCCGGGACAGGTTCCGGCCCAGCACCCGGCCCTCGGTGCCGTACAGCACGATGTCGTCCCGCGCGTTCGGCACCGACTGGTTCGCGTTGACGTAGGCCAGCGTGCCGGTGCTGAACCGGAGCAGCACCAGCGCGGTGGTGTCCACCTGGAACCCGGGCTCGGCGCCCACCATCGCGGTCACCTCGGTGACTTCCGCGCCGATCAGGTAGCGCAGCACGTCGAAGGCGTGCACGCCGATGTTGTTGATAGTGCCCAGGCCGGCCAGGGCCGGGTCGGTACGCCACCCCCGGGGCAGGTTGCGCCCCGCGCTCATCTGCACCTCGGCCACCACCACTGCGCCGATGGCGCCGGATCGCACCAGCTCCGCCGCTTCGGCCAGGCCGTCGTGCCTGCGGGTCTGGAAGGTGAGCCCGAGCCGCACCCCGGCCGCCCGGCATTCCTCGACGCAGCGCCGGGCGTCCGGCACGGTCACCGCGAGCGGCTTGTCGCACAGCACGTGCTTGCCGGCCTCGGCCGCCGCAACGACCTGCCCGGCGTGCAGTGCGTTCGGCGTGGCGATGTAGACCGCCTGCACCGCCGGGTCGGCCAGCATGGCCGGGTAACTGTCCAGCGCCTGGGCCGCGCCGTGCGCCTTGGCGAACTCCGTGGCCCGGCCCAGGTCCCGGCTGACCACGCTGATCAGGGCGCTGTTCGGCGCGGCCGCGATGGCTGGTGCGATCTGCGTCGCGGCGATCCGGCCGGGCCCGATGATGCCCCATCCAAGCTGCTGCGAGTCCACGAACGTCCCTTCTCCGGCCCAGCCGCCCCCGGCGCTACATGATTGGACATTATCATTACGGCTCCCGGCCAGCCGGGGTCAACGCAGCGTAGCCAGAGTCACCGGGAGTGACTAATGCGGAGGGAGCAGGTGGTGGGGCGGATGCGGCGCGTGAGCGCCAATCACGTCCGTCAGCCGGCGTCGGCCTCGGTATGCCGGCGGCGCTCCTCGCGGAGCGGCGACAGCAGCCGTTCCAGCAGCAGCACCTCGGCGCTGTCGAACCGGCCCGCCAGGGCCTCCGCGCTGGCCCGTTCCTGGGCCTCGGCCAGGCTCTGCTCGGCCGCCCGGAGCTGCTCGCGGAGCCTGGTGTTCTCCTCGGCCAGCCGGCGCTGCCGGGAGGTCGCGCTGGCCAGCTCCTGCTCCAGGCTGGCCACGGTTTCCCGCAGCGTGGCCGCGCCCGGCCGGTCCGGCTCCGCGCCGGTACCCGGCTGATCCGGGCCCCGGCTGCTGTCCGGCCCGGCCAGCCGCCGTACCACCTGGACCAGCAGCCGCCGGGCCAGTTCGTCGTAGTCCAGGCCGCCCGGCTCCACCGGCCAGTCCAGATCGCCCGCCGCAGGCCCGGCCGCCGCGGGCGCCGGGCGCGGGCTCCGGGACCGCTTCCCCGGCCGGGGCGCGGCCCGCGCCGCCGTGGGCTCCGGCACCGGGGCAGGCTGCGCGGCCGTCTGCGGCCCCGGGGCAGGCGGGCTGACCTTGCCCGGCGGCGGCGCCGCCGGGCCGGGGATGATCCGGTAGGTGCGCTTGCCGCGGATCTCGCGCTGGATCAGGCCAGCCCGCTCCATCCCGGTGAGCAGCTGCGCGAAGGCCACGCTGGACCCCGGGTAGCCGATCGTCGCGGCCAGCAGCGTGCTGGCCTTGCCGGTGTGATCGCTCACCTCACCGACGCGGGCCAGGTACGCCATGATGCGGTCCCGGGTGCCGACGGCCCGCTTCCTGCTCCCACCCTGCACATCCCCCACGCCAGCGCACCCCTCTCGCGGCAATCATGCGGGTCAACGCTCTCGCATGGCAATCATGCCCGACCGTTGGCTGACGCCAGTCATCATAATGCGATAACTCGCCATCATGCCGCCCAAGGTTGCACGCTGATTGGCCAGCACGGCGGCCCAGCGGCCCACCCTGACAACCCCGACCCGCAGTGCTGCACAACGAGTGCGGCCGCACCAGCGCGGTGACTTTGCGGCGGCGGCCACTTTCCCACCGCGCTGAGCCGGGCGGGCACCGGTCACGCAGCTGCGGCCGGTGGAGTCGGTGGTGAACTCCTGCAGCCAGGTGTGGTAGGGCAGGGTGCCCCACGGCTCGACGTCCGGGTAGGTCTTGATCGGCACGTCTTCCAGGGTGCCGTGCACGCTCTCCACCTTGCAGATGTAGATGTTCTGGATCGGCGCGTCCACCAGCGTGTTCAGCCGCACCGGCCCGCGCGGCGCGGTGATCGGCGTGGTCTTCAGCGCGTGCGCCACCGCGGTCGGGTCGGTGGCGTTGCCGTGCAGCCGCTTCAGCGCGGCCACCGCCAGTTCGGCGTGCACGTAGCCGGCCTCGGCGTAGTAGCCCGGGAAGACGTGGTACGTCTTCTTGAACAGGCTGGTGAACGTATTGTTGGCCGGGGTGTTGATGCCGTCGCAGTACTGCGCGGCCATCTGGTCGCCGAGCACGGCCGACGGCACTTCGCCGGGCAGCACCGAGTAGTCGAACATCGTGGTGTTGCCGTACAGCGGGATCTTCCCGCGCAGGCCGAACTGCGCGTACGCCTTGGTGAAGTCGATCGCCCCGGAGCCCAGCGTCTCGGCGAACACGGCCTGGGTGGTCTTCGGGATGGCGGACACGTACGGGCCGTAGTCCGTCGCGGTGAGCGGCGGCCACAGCTCCTTGTCGATCTTCCCGCCGAGCATGGTGAACTGCTTGATGAACCCGCCGGCCGACAGCCAGCCGAACGCGTAGTCGGTGGCCAGCACGGTCACGTGCCGGTAGCCGAGATCCTTGTAGAGGTAGTCGGCCGCCATCACGTCCGGCTGGTCGCACAGCCAGCCGGAACTCAGCGCGTTGCCGTACCGGGCATCCGAGGTGAGCTGTGCGGACGAGCACAGGGCCAGGTTGTCCAGCGGGATGCGCTGCGCGCCGAGATACGGGGCGACCGCGGCGTCCTCGCTGGCCAGCAGCGGGCCCTCCATGATCTGGATGTGCTTCTGCTCGACCAGCGAGCGGGCGTCGGACAGCGCCACCGCCGGATTGCCGCCGGTGTCCTCGAAGTAGGTGACGATGCGGTGCCCATCGACGCTCTGCCCGAATTCCTTGAGCCCGAGGTTCCAGCCCTCCTGCTCCTGCTTTCCGGGTAGCGCGACGGTGCCGGTCAGCGGCAGCTCGTAGCCGATCGCGATGGGGCCGCTGGCACTCGGCGCGGTGGACCCGCTGCCGCCGCAGCCGGCCAGCACGGCCAGCGGCGCCGCCGCCAGCAGGAGCGTGAACGTACGGGGTCGGGCTTTCATAGTGATTAAGGCTAATCACAGGGCCCCGGTGCAAGAGGTGTTAACCATCAAGGCTCATCATGAAATGATTTAACAATGATTGCAGATCAGCTGCGCTGCCTGAGCCAGCACGACCTGGGCGGCCAGGGCCGCTGTGGGGAAGGCACCGCGGTGCTGGAGCGCGGCGGGCGCCGGTACCTCTACCTGGCCCACGAGCAGCCCCCGGCCAACTTCAGCGTGCTCGACGTGACCGACCCGCGGGCGCCCCGGCTGCTCACCCAGACCCGGCTGCCGCACGGCGCGGTCCGGTCGAACTCGCTGGCCGTCGGCGACGACCTGCTGCTGGTGGCCTACCAGGTGCAGGACACCCGGGCTGAAGCCGGCCGGGATCGGTGTCTTCGACCTGAGCCGCCCGGCCGAGCCGCGCCCGGCCGGCGTGCTGGACCTGTCCGGTCCCCGGTCCCGCGGCACGCACTGGGTGGGCTACACCGGCGGCCGGTACGCCTACCTGAGCACCGGCACGCCCGACTCGCGGCCCACTCATCCGCGGGACGACCAGTTCCCGGTGATCGTGGACCTGACCCGCCCGGACCGGCCCGCAGAGGCCTGCCGCTGGTGGCTGCCCGGCACCCAGCACGGCGACGGCGCGGCCCGGCCGCCCGGCACGAAAGGTTCGACGCCGGGTTCCGCGCGCACAACATCAACCTGCATACCCAACGCCCGTACCGGGCCTATGTCGGCTACCTCGATGCCGGGGCCATCGTCCTGGATATTGGCGACGTGGCCGCGCCGCGGCTCGTGGCTCAGCTGGACTATCACCCGCCGATGACCGGGTTCACCCACACCGTGCTGCCGCTGCCCAGCCGGGACCTGCTGGTGATCAGCGACGAGAGCGTGCACGACCACGCGGCCGACCAGCCCAAGCGGGTCTGGCTGGCCGATGTCAGCGACGAGCGGGCACCGCTGATCATCGGCAGCGTGCCGCTGCCGCCGGTGGCCGAGTACGCCGCCCGGGGCGGCCGGTTCGGCCCGCACAACCTGCACGAGAACGAGCCGTTCCCGTGGTCCTGGCAGAGCGAGGAGATCATCTTTGGCTCGTTCTTCAGCGCGGGGGTGCGCGCCTTCGACATCCGCGACCCGTTCCAGCCGGAGCAGGTGGCCGCGTTCGAGCCGGACGGGCCGGTGCAGATCAACGACGTCTACGTGACCGCGGACGGCATCGTGTACGCGGTGGACCGCAGACGGCGGCGGCCTCTACATCCTCGAGTACTCAGGCCCAGGATGAGGCCGCCGCCGCGGCGCGCTGATCTAGATCAGCCGGTGGGAAGCTTCGTGTTACCCTCCGCCGTCCCAGGTCGCGGGGAAGGCGTTGCTGCTGACCTTGCCGACCGTGTCCAGTTGCGTGCTGGCGGTGTCGAACATCGTGAAGTTGTAGTTGCGGAAGTTGGGGATGCCCTGCGCGGCGCTCACGCCGGCCACCCGCACCTTGGCGCTCATGCGAGGTGGTGCCGAAGTCGGCCAGATGGGTCAGGAAGCAATTGGTGGCCGAGGTGCACAGCTCGGGCCGCTCGATGATCCATTCGGCGGAGGCCCGCTGGCAGCTCGCGCACTTCGCGGTGTGGGTCGCGCTGTTCTTGTGGCCCGTGGTCAGGTCGGACACGGTCAGGGTGAACTTGCCGTTGCTGAAGCTGACCGAGGTGTTGATCGTGTCGCCCGGGTACACCGTGAACACGTTGACCGAGCCCGCCGGGTACATCTCGTACCAGGCCTTGTAGACCGGGGTGGCGTTGGTCTTCCCGCCGCAGTGCGCGGCCGTGCCGTCCTGCTCGACCGTGGTGTCGGTGAACCCGTCAAAGCCGACCCAGTTGGAGGACCACTCGTTGGGGTGGTCTCCCGGGCAGGTGAGGGTGGGCTCACGAACCGGCTCTGCACGTAGGTGAACTTCTTCGACGCCGTGACCGCGTAGCCCGACCAGTTCAGCTCTGCTGCGCGACTGCGAGAACTTCTGGCCCGAGCCCTGGGCCGCCTGGGCCGAGGCGTGCCCGGACGTCGCCGCGGGCACGATCGGGCCGCCTGGCGACGCGATGTTGGCCGCGGCCACTGGGTGGACCGCGGCCCGCCCGGTGGCTGCCGTCCGGGCACTGGCGGCGCCAGGCAGCACAGCCAGGCCGACTGTGCCGATCAGCGTGGCCGCGCCGAACGCGGCGGCAAGAAACCGTCTCGACAGCATCTACTCTCCCCGTAGGTGGCTTGTGGTATCCACCAGCTTGCCCGTGATTTCCCGTCCGCGTCATGCAAAGCAGAGACCAATAGCCTACAGGTAAGCAAAATGGCTGGTGCCTCCGCGCCTGGCACCTCAGCCTGGGTCAGACAGCATCACGGACCGCTGGCTGCCCGGTGCGTTCGGTCAGGTAGTCGGCGGTGGCCACGGCCAGCACGACCAGCGCGGTGCAGATGCTCAGCGCCAGCGCCGTGACGTGCGGGGCCACCGCGCCGAGCACGCCCAGCGCGGCCACCCCGGCGATCCGGGCCCGGGACACGGTGCGCCACACCACCGCCTTGAACAGCGCGTGACCGATCAGGAACAGCGCCGCGCCGCCGAGCACCATGGCCGACACCGGCGCGGAGCCCACCTGGCCCGGGCTGGTCGAGCACGAGCTGGTCGCCCGCGGCGACCACGATGATGCCGGCCACCATGACCGGGTGGATCAGGTGGTAGGCGGACCGGCCCAGCCGCCCTGGATCGGCCGAGCCGGAGATGACCTGGGCGCCCGCCTCGGCGCTGCGGTGGAAGTACAGCCACCACAGGCCCACGCTGCCCACGAACGCGGCCAGGAAGGCGGCCGCCTCCTGGCCGGTGACGGCGGGCAGCCGGGACAGCGTGGCCCCGATCACCACGATCGACTCACCCAGCGCGATCAGGATGAACGCCTGGCAGCGTTCGGCGAAGTGGCTGCCCTCGATGGTCCAGTCCCGGGTGCTGGACCGGCCCAGCCCGGGCGTCCAGAACCCGGCCAGCCCGCCGAGGATGTCCACCGCGACGGCGGCCAGCCAGAGCAGCTCCCGGGCATGCCCGGCGGCCAGCCCGCCGGCCACCGCCAGCGCACCGCTGAGCAGGCACCAGGCCAGGATGCGCTGGAAGTTGCGCTGCAGCGGGTCGCCGCGCAGCGCGCGCACCGCGAACACGCTGCGGCCGATCTGCATGACCGCGTAGGCCAGGCCCACGGCCAGGCCGCGGCCGCCGAACGCGCCGGGCAGCGCGGCCGACATGATCAGGCTGACCAGGGCCAGCCCGAGCAGCATCAGCCGGACCGGGATCCGCTCCGGGTCCAGCCAGTTGGTGACCCAGGTGGTGTACGCCCAGGCCAGCCAGACCATGGTGAGCAGCAGCAGCGCCTGCACCGCGCCACCCACCGTCGGGTGGTCGATCAGGTAGTGCGACAGCTGGGTGACCGCGAACACGTACACCAGGTCGAAGAACAGCTCGACGTTGGTGACCCGGGCGGCCCCCCGGGACCGCAGCAGGCTGCGCGGACGGGTCACGGCGCGTGATAGTCGGTGTTCCGGTCGACGCCCAGGTACACGTCCATGCCGACCGGCCGCCACTGCTCCTCGGCCAGGTGGCCGAGCAGCCCGGCCGTCCGGGCCAGCAGCGCGAAGCCGCGCAGCAGCTCGACCGGCAGGCCCAGGTCGGCCAGGGCCGCGCCGCAGGTGCCCGGCGCCGTTCAGCGGCAGGGTGCGGCCGAGCACCCCGGGTGCACCCGGCCGACCGCGGCCCACAGCCGCAGGTGCGGGCCGCGCAGCCCTTCCTCGTCGGCGATCCGGAACAGCACCGGGGTGCGCGGGTCGGTGACCTTGTGCACCGGGTGGCCAAGACCGGGCACGAACTTCCCGGCCGCCCGGGCCTGCTGCACGGCGCGCCGCGCGATCTCGTCCCAGCCCGCGTCGTCGCCGTCGGCGGGCAGCGGTCGGCCGGCCGCGGCCAGCGCGGCGGCCAGGAACGCGCCGCAGTCCTCGGTCACGCCGAGGAACCGGGAGCCGCCGCCGAGCAGCCCGGCGGCCAGCGCCCCCTGCACCGAGTCGGGCGCGCTCAGGTAGGTGAGCCGGGCCGCGATCGCGGTCGGCGTGAAACCATGCTCGGCCAGCGCGACCAGCACCGCCTCGAACACCCGGACCTGCTGCCGGGTCGGCCGGCGCTGAGTCACCAGCCAGAACGCCAGTTCGCCGAACGACACCTGGCCCATCAGGTCGGCCGCCAGGTCATGGCCGAGCACGGTGATCGTGTCGGCATCCGAGTCACCGAGCGAGGTGGGATAAGCCGGGTGCTGGCGTTCGGTCATCTGGGTTCTCCGGGTGCCGGTATGGGTGACGGGCGGGAGCGGTCCGGCGGCGCGGCCAGCCAGGCGCGGACCTGCTCGCCGTGCTCATCGAGCGCGGGGGGCGGCAGCGGGTAGTCGGGCGGGGTGGCGGACAGCGTGATCGGGTTGCGGATGCCGGGGATGCCGGCCGGGCCCTCCCCCGCGGTGACGATCGGCGCCAGGCCCAGCTCGGCCGCGGTGGCCACGCCGCCCTCGACGGTGTTGATCGGGCCGCACGGGATGCCGGCCTCGGTGAGCAGCGCGGACCACTCGGCCGAGGTGCGCGCGGCCAGCCGCTTGGCCAGCTCCGCGCGCAGCTCGGCGCGGTGCGCGGTGCGGCCCGCGTTCTGCGCGAACCGCGGGTCGCTGGCCAGCCCGGGCGCGCCGAGCACCTCGCACAGCCGGCCGAACTGGCGGTCGTTGCCGGCCGCGATGACCAGGTCGCCGTCGCTGGTCGGCAGCGGCTCGTACGGGGTCAGGCTGGGGTGCAGGTTGCCCATCCGCATCGGCACCACCCCGCCCGCGGCGTACGCGCTGGACTGGTTGGCCATCCCGGACAGCGCCGAGGAGAGCAGGTTGACCTCGACGTGCTGGCCCGCTCCCGGTCTGCGCCCGGTGCGCCACCGCGGCCAGGATGCCCACCGTGGCGTGCAGCCCAGCCAGGATGTTGACCAGCGAGATGCCCGCGCGGTAGGGCGGCCCGTCCGGGTCGCCGGTCAGGCTCATCAGGCCCGATACGGCTTGGACCAGCACGTCGTAGCCGGGCAGGGATTTGCCGGCCCCAGCGCCGAAGCCGCTGATCGAGGCGTACACGATGGCCGGGTTCCTGGCCTGCACCGCCGGGTAGTCGAGGCCGAAGCGGGCCAGGCCGCCGGGCTTGAAGTTCTGCACCATGATGTCCGCACGGCGGGTCAGCTCGTGCGCCGCGGCCAGGTCGGTGTCGTCACGCCGAGGTCCAGCACCACGGAGCGCTTGTTCCGGTTGATGGCCAGGTAGTAGGTGGCCACCCCGTCCCGGGTGGGCGGCACCCAGCGGCGGGTGTCGTCGCCGGCCGGGCTCTCCACCTTGATCACGTCGGCGCCCAGGTCGGCCAGCAGCATGGTGCAGTACGGGCCGGCCAGCACCCGGGCGAAATCCGCGACGAGCAGTCCGGACAGCGGGCCGGGCCGGTCCTGCCCGGTGATCTGGGAAACCATGACGGCCAATTTGGCATCCTGCTCCAGGGCGCCCGACGGCGGAGGATTCCAGCTAGGCGGCTGTGCGGCCGCCGTGCGCGGCCTGGGGCCGGGCTGCGGGTGGGCGGGGTGCGGTGGTCAGCTTCGGATAGCGCGGATCTGCAGGCGGACGTAGTCCACGACCGGCTCGGCGAGGCGGCCGGCCACCGCGCGGACGAACGGGGCGCGGTCTTGGGGCGGCAGCTCGCGCAGGTGCGCGCCGAGCACCACGGTGGCCAGGTAGGCCTCGAACTGGCGGCCCGGGTCCAGCCGGGCCGGGTCCGGCACCAGGTCTACCTCGATCTGCGTGAAGCCGGCCGCGGCCAGCCTGCTCGTGGTCTCCGGGACGCCGGCGAAGTTCCAGATGCCGGTCCCGTCGCCCGCGCCCATATCGCCAAGCACGGCCACGATGCTGGCGATGTTCCCGGCGCCACCTGCTTCGGCCACGAACTGCCCGCCCGGCCGGAGCAGACCGGCCACGGTGCGGAACACCTGCCCGTGGTCCGGCAGCCAGTGCAGCGTGGCCACGCTGAGCGCGGCGTCCACCGGCGGGTACCCGGCCAGCCCGGCCGGGGCCGGGTCACGCAGGTCGGCCTGCACGATCTCTACCCGGTCCAGCTGGCCGGCCAGCCGACTGCGGGTCTGCGCCAGCATCTGCTGCGATCCGTCGATAGCCAGCACCCGGCCTCGCGGCAGCACCTGGAGCAGGTTGCGCTGCGTCGCGGCCGGTGCCGCAGCCGACGTCCGCGACCGCCTCGTCGCCGGCCAGCCGGAGCCGGCCGATGGTCTGCGGCCCCCACCGCTTGTGCGGCAGCGGCAGTGCGTCGTAACTCTGCGCGTCCCATTCCAGCAGCTCCATGCGCCCGACCTTAACACTCGTCTCACATTATCCGCGATTTGCGTCTCACAATATGAGACGACTGGAACGAGTCGGCTCGTGCGCCACTGGCGGCAGGGCTGGCGTGCACTGCCGGGGCGCCGGACGACTGGCCGGTTCGGTCGGCCGGTGGCCGCACGCCGCGCGGCCATGCCATCATTGGCTAACTGACTCAGGACTGGGTCGAGGGCTGGCCCTACGGGCGCGGCGGGCGAGCAGGCGGCGGCGGTCGCCACGGCCGGGGTCGGGGACGTCCTGCTGGGTGAGCACGGTGAAGCCATCGGGCAGCAGGGCGGCGGGCTCACCGGGGCCGAGGCACCAGGCGGGGTTGAGCGTCGGCCGGGCCTGGCGGGCGGCCGTGGTGAACGCCTCCCAGCCGAGCACGCCGCCGGGTGCGGTGGCCCGGGCCGCCACGGCGAACACGGCCGGGTCCCAGAAGCCGGTGCACAGCACCAGCGCGTAGCCTGCCGGGTCCGGGCGCCAGCCGGCCAGGTCCGCGTGCACCAGGGTGATCCGGCCGGCCAGCCCGCGCCGGCGCGCCTCCCGGCCGAGCAGGTCCAGCGCGACGGCCGGACACGTCGACGGCGGTGACCGGCCGACCCTGGGCGGCGGCCAGCAGCGCGCTGCCGGACGGCCCGCAGGCCAGGTCGGCCACCGGGCCAGCGGGTACCGGGCCGCCGGGCAGGTCGGGACCGAGGGCCTGTTCCGCCAGCGGGTGCGGGCGGAACGACGGCGCGGAGCCGGTGTACCGGGCATCCCACCGCAGCTGGTCCGGATGCCCAGCCAGTTCCGCCTGCTCCTCCACCACCCCCGCAGGCTAACCCCCAGCCCGCCGGGGCGCTCCCGGCGGACCCGCGCCCCGCGCCGGGACCCGCCGCACTACCCGGAGTGAGCCCGGCCCCGTCGCCGTGGGCGCGAAGCTTTCACGCGTGCGGCCTGCGCCGTGTGACGCTGACCTGCGCTGCCGCCGGAGGGGGCAGGGCGCGGCTTGCCGGGCGGGCCGCCGCGGAGGGACCGTGACCGGGCCATCGGTGGCAGCAGCGACCTCACCCGGAGACGGCCATGTTCACACGGGCAACGACAGCACGGCGCGGCCGGATCTGGCGCGCGCCGGTCCTCGCGCTCACGTTCCTGGGCTGCGCCGCGATGCTGCTGGCCGCCCAGCTGCCCGCCAGCGCCATCGACGTGTCCGGCACGCCCGTCGCCGGTGACCGGCAACGCGACCTGGTTCAGCGGGCTGGGCTCGCCGTACGGCGGCTGCGGGCTGCCGCAGGCCGACCTGGACAGCCAGAACTTCCTCGCGCTCAACGTGCAGAACTCGCCCGGCGTGTACAGCAACCTGCCGCGGCCGATCCCGGCCGCGGACGCCAGCGAGATCGGCATGTTCGACAACGGGCTGAACTGCGGGCGCTGGGTCCAGGTGACCATCGGCAACTACTGCACCGGGGTCAACGACGGCGCACCCGACGAGCCGTTCTGCCGCAACGGGTCCTGGATCAGCGACCAGTACAACGGCGCGACGCTGGACTTCGTGGTCGCGGACAGCTGCGACGACGGCAACGCCTGGTGCAAGGACGACCCGTATCACGTGGACCTGGCCCAGGCCTCGCTGAACCAGTTCGTGCTGCAGCGGCCAGCCGGTTGGCAACATGTACCCGGACCACTGGAACAACCGCCAGGTGAGCTGGCAGTTCATCGCCGCACCCAACTACACCGGGGACATCAGCATCGGCGCGATCCAGGGCGCGCAGCCGTACTGGCCGGCCATCGCCATCTCGCACCTGCCGAACGGGATCCACGGCGTGCAGTACTACGCCAACGGCAGCTGGGCGAACGCGCAGATGGACTCGGACATGGGCGACGACTACATCATCGCGCCGACCACCGGGTCCGGGACCCCGGGCACCCAGTACCAGATCCGGGTCGTCGACGCCTCGGGCAACCTGGTCAACAACGGCGAGGTGTACAACTTCACGCTGCCCGCGGGCTGCACCGACGGCTGCCCCGCGGCCTACACGCCGATCAGCTACACCACATCCGGCGGCGGCACATCGACCGGCTCGCCGAGCCCCAGCCCCAGCCCGACCAGCAGCCCCAGCCAGTCACCCCACCCCGAGCCCGAGCCCCAGCCCGACCAGCACCTCGCAGCCGGCCGGCGGATGCACGCTGACCTCGTCGGTGACCAGCTCATGGCCGGGCGGCTACCAGCTGCAGCTGACGGTCAGCAACCAGGGCACGGGCGCGAGCAGCGCGATGGACCGCGGGCTTCTCCTTCGCCGACACCGCCGAGTCGGTGACCAGCTCGTGGAACGCCGCGGTCAGCCAGTCCGGCCAGCAGGTCAGCGCGAGCAGCGAGAGCTACAACGGCGCCATCCCGGTCGGCGGGTCGACCAGCTGGGGCATGGTGGTCACCGGCAGCAACCCAGTGCTGTCCGGGCTGACCTGCTCACTTAGCTGACGCCGAGTAGAACAGGGCGTTGGCGCTCTGGTCGGTGGCGACGCAGGAGTTCACCGCGACGCAGTCGATCCGGCTGAGGCCGACCGTGTCCACGGCCGACGGGGCGGTCCAGTGGTCGCCGCCGAAGGTGGCGACCCCGGCACCGCCGGCCGCCAGGCAGGTGCCGACGGCCGGGCAGGACACGGACGCCGCGGTGAAGCCGAGCGGCTGGTGTGTCCAGTGCCCGGCGGAGAACTGCACCGCCTCGCCGGCCGAGTCCACCGCCATGCAGAAGCCAGCGCTGGCACAGGACACGGAGACCAGGTCGTGACCGCTGTCCACCACGTCCGGCCCACTCCACGAGGTGCCGGTATAGCTGTACACCGCACCGCCCGCGCCGACCGCCACGCAGTCGGTGCGGCTGACGCAGGACACCGAGTTCAGCGCCTGGCCGCTGGGCGCGATGGTCCGCTGTGACCAGCCAGCCGACGGCCCGGCGTAGGTGAAGGCCTGGCCGATGGTGTCCACGGCCAGGCAGAAATCGGGACCGGCACACGAGACGCTGGTCACCGTCCCGGACCCGGTGCCGATCGGCACCGGGTTGCTCCAGTTGCCGTGGCGGAGCACGATCGACAGCCCCTGGGAGTCGATGGCCAGGCAGGACCCGGCGGCCGGGCAGGACAGGGCGACCAGGCCGCCGTTCGGGTCGCTGGCCGCGACCGGCCAGTTCCCAGCGGAGTGCAGGGCCAGCACGGTGCCCGCATTGTCCGCCGCGTAGCATCCGCCGCCCGGCGGGCAGGACAGGCCGGTGATGGTGGTCCCACTGGCCAGGGTCTGCGGGTCGATCGCGACCGGGGTGGTCCATTGCGCCACCCCCTGGGTGGCCGCGCCGGTCTGCACCGGGCTGGCCGAGGCCGAGCCGGGCTGACCGGAACCGGATGCCTGGACCGTGCTGGCCGGGCTGCGCGAGTGCATGACGACCAGCGTGCCGGTGATGCCGGTGATGCCGAGGATGGCCACCGCGGCCAGCCCGACCAGCATCTTGGTCCGGCTCGGCCTCCGGTAGCGCAGCTCATCGAGCGCGTCGGAAGTCAGCACCGGGCCGGGCCTGGTGGACGGTCCCTCGTCGTACCAGCCGTGGTTGACCGGCGGCAGGTCCGGGCCGGTGTCGTCCAGCCAGCCGGGGTAGCCGCGGCTGGCCGGCTGCGGCGGGGCGGCCGCGGGGGCAGGCGGCGGCGCGCTGAGCATGGCCGGGAAACCGGTCCCCGGGGTGCGCCGGACCTCGTCGCCGGCCCGCGACGGCGGCGCAGCCGAGGCGGGTGGCGCAGCCGAGGCGGGTGGCGCCGCCGAGCGGCGGGCGACCGCGGTGCGGCCGGTGCGGCCGGTGCGGGCGGCGCAGCCGGTGCGGGCGGCGCAGCCGGTGCGGGCGGCGCAGCCGGTGCGGGCGGCGCAGCCGGTGCGGGCGGGATTGATTCGGCCGGGAAATCCGGAATGCCGGTGTCCCCGGCCAGCGCGTCGATGTATTCGGCGAAGGACCCGCTGGCGTAGTCCGAGGCGTATTCGGTGCCCGCCTCGCCACCGTAATGCTGGTCAACGGCCGCGCCGCTGCCCGCCCAGGCGCCACATGTCGCGCAGTACTCAGCCCCGGGGGAATTGGCATGCCCGTTAACGCAACTCCACACCGGTCCCCGCCTTCGATCGCCGCATTGCCCGCGCTGCCAGCTTGCCGAATATTAGGGCACTTCCGTCCCGGTTGGAGTCAGCTTGCCCAAGGCGATATTCAGTTGCCCGAGCCGAGCTGCCACATCCCGGGATCGGCCCAATGACCGGTGATCACCGTGTCCGGATCCTGGCCGCGCAGCGCCGCGAACCGCTCGGCCAGCAACTGGAGCCGCACGGTCATCGGGAACTGCGCCAGCAGCGCGGAAAGACCGCCGGCCGGGGCGGCCAGTGTGCGCACCGGGATGCCCTCCTGGGCGGCCGCGGCGCCGACCGCCGCGGTCAGCCCGTCCGGGTCGGCGTCCGACTGCAGCAGCAGCACACCGTCGGCCGCGGTCCAGGGCACCGCGTTGCCGTGCAGGAAGAGTTCGGTGTCGAAGCCCTCGGCCAGCATCCGGGCGCCCTCGCGGAGCTTGAGCGCGCCCTCCCGGGCGGTGATTCCCCACGGCCCGGGGCCGACGATGGCCAGGCCGCGCGCGGGCACCGGGACGCCGTCGATGCCCGGATCCGCCAGCACGTCGCCGACCTGGGCCGCGGCCAGGCGCAGCGCCTCCGGCGACCCGTCGGCGGCGCCGGCCTGGTTGGCCAGCCGGGCCAGCACGGCAACCGCGGCGGTGTAGCTGACCGTGTAGGTCTCGGCCTCTTCCTTGGGCACCGTACGGATAGCCTCGGGCCAGTCCACGTGGCTGCCGGTGATGGACAGCACCGGGACCCCGGCGGCCAGTGCGGCGGCCCGGGCCCGGATCGCGTAAGCCGTCTCGCCGGTGTGCGTGATCACGATCAGCGCGTCCCCAGGCTGCGGGCCCGGGCTCCACCGGGCCCAGCCGGCGGCCGGGAACCACCGGGTGTCCAGGCCCGCCTGCTCGAGCAGCATCGCGCCCAGCTCGGCGGCATGCTGGCTGGTGCCGGTGCCGGCCAGGATGACCCGGCGGGCCGCGGTCAGCGTGGCCGCCGGGCCGGCCAGGTCGAGCCCGGCGATCCGGTCCAGCGCCGCGGCCTGCTGGCCGATCATGCGGTGCAGTGCGTTGTGCGTCATGCGCTCTCCCCCATGTATCAGCCAGCAGGGATCAGCCAGCAGGTCCGGGCGGCGGGTCAAGGAGTAATGTGCGGGCGGTGGTCTTAAATCCGCCGAGTTACAGCTGTCCCGATGACCACAGCGACCTTACCGGCCTGGTCACCGAGGCACTCAGCGGCGATGGCCTGGCCGTGGCCCGGTTCGCCCGGGCCGCGTTCCGGCTGCCCACCGGCGGCACGCCCCGGCCGCCCCGCAGCCGTTCGAGGTCATCGTGACCTGCCCCGGGCCGGCCGACCGGCCCCGGCCGCATCAGCTCACCTGCACCGGGACGTACCAGCCGTGACCACCGAGCCGGTACGGCCGGTCAGCGAGGCGGACCGGACCTGGGCCACCCTGGGCAACGAACTGACGCCGGCCAAGTCGCTAGAGCGGATGGACACCGCGACCGACCGGGTGGTCCGCACGGTGACCATCATCGGTACCCTGCTCGGCGGGTTCGGGGTGTTCGGCGCGACCAAACCCACGGTCAGCGGGCCGGCCAGGTGGATCACCATCGGCGCCGTGGTGTGCGCGGCGGCGGCGGTGGCCTGCGCGCTGGCCGCGCAGATCCTGACCATCAGCAAGCACGTCAACCCGGAGAACCTGGCCCAGGTCCGGGCCTGGTACCGGCGGCGCATCGAGACCCGCGGCTACCCGACCCGGGCGGCCACGTTCCTGCTGCTGGTGGCGGCGGTGCTGGCCGGCGCGGCGGCCGTGGTCGCGCTGGCCACGGCCACGCCGAACCAGCCGACGATCGCGGTCACCCGGGCGCTCGATCACGCCGCCCCGGTCAGCGCGACCGCGACCACCCCGGCCACCGCGACGGTCACCGCGGACGGTCACGTTCCGCGGCCTGACCAGCGGGCAGACAGCCAGCGTGACGGTCGGGCCACGGCCACCGGCCAGGTGCTGGCCAGCGCGACGGTCACCCCGGCCACCGACGGGACCGCGACCAGGACGCTGACCATCACCGGCCTGCCCGCCACCGAGCCGGTCACCGTGCTGGCCCGGGGCGGCTCCGAGCAGTGCCGGTCCAGCCTCGGCACCGGATCCACGGCA
>CAVWSA010000030.1:0-370882 GCA_963757545.1 uncultured Actinomycetes bacterium
CCCAGGCGCGCGGGTCGTTGGTCAGCTCGAGGACGCGCTCCGGCAGTCGCCCGGTCGCGATGTGCTCGAGGGTGACTTCCTCCAGGATGGCCCGCTCGTTGGCGCGCAGCGCGATCCAGACACTCTGCAGCGGCTCGGCTACGCCGATGTAGCCGATGTTCTCCGGGCGCTCGCCGCGCACCCCGACCAGTTGCCCGTCGATGGCCCGGATGATGTCGGCCAGCGCGATGTCCGCGGCCGGCTTGGCCAGCCAGAAGCCGCCCTCTGGGCCGCGCTGGCTGCGCACCAGGCCGGCCCGGCGGAGCTGGGTCAGGATCGCCTCCAGGAACTTCCCCGGGATGTGCTGCGCCCGGGCCAGTTGCTCAGCGGTGACATGACCGCCTTGGGCGGCGGCCAGTTCCACCGCGGCGCGCAGCGCGTAGTCAGCACGGGCAGACAGCCTCATGTCCAGCATTATGCAGCTTGCCGAGTGGTGGCCGAGCCAGGCGGGGCCGACTCCGACCCGATTTAGTAGGGAATCGCACAGCTAACCCGCGTCCTTTCGGGCCGCCATGGGGCTGCCTAGGGTGGCTGCCGTCCGACACTGGGGGGCGGAAGCATGTATGGACGGCCACCATGGCGAGCGGCGCTGCTGACGGCGGTGGCCCTGGTCGGCGGACTGCTGGCCGGGGCACCCTGGGCATCCGCGGGTACCGGGCCGCCCATCATCAGCACCGTGGCCGGAGGTCCCGGCCGGGGGCCGGCCAGCAACGTATTCCAGGTGCCGCAGGCAGTGTCGGCGGGCGCGGGCCGGACCGTGTACGTGGCCGACGGGTACGTGGTGCGCAGGCTCAGCACCACCGGGACCTGGGAAGGGGTCGCCGCGGGGCAGGGCGTTCCCGGCTTTTCCGGCGACGGCGGGCCGGCCGTCGCGGCTCTGCTGGGCGGGGTGGGCGCGATCGCGGTGGACCAGGCCGGCAACGTCGTCGTCCTGGATACCGATAACGGCCGGGTGCGGGTGGTGGCGGCCCGGTCCGGGCGGTTCTACGGCCAGGCCATGACGGCGCGGCATATCTACACGGTGGCCGGCGACGGCAGCTTCAGCTATTCCGGGGACGGCGGCCCGGCCACCGCGGCCGGGCTGAGCTTCCCGGAAGGGGTGGCCGTCAACCCGGCGGGCAACCTGGTGATCGCCGACACCGACGCCTACCGGGTGCGGGTGGTGGCCGTCCGGTCCGGGCGGTTCTACGGCCAGGCCATGACGGCCGGGGACATCTACACCGTGGCCGGGAACGGCACCAGCGGCTACTCCGGGGACGGCGGCCCGGCCCGGGACGCGGAACTGGGCTTCCTGCAGGC
The DNA here is from genome assembly GCA_963757545.1 of uncultured Actinomycetes bacterium. Lineage (GTDB taxonomy): Bacteria > Actinomycetota > Actinomycetes > Streptosporangiales > Streptosporangiaceae > RYN-230. Next base: position 1,339 of record CAVWSA010000030.1, read on the forward strand.
GGTGACCGTGGATGGCGCCGGGAACCTGGTGCTCAGCGACGGCGTGAACGGGGTGATCCGGGTGGTGGCGGCCCGGTCCGGGACGTTCTACCGCCAGCCCATGACGGCCGGGGACATCTACACCGTGGCCGGGAACGGCACCAGCGGCTACTCGGGCGACGGGGGGCCGGCCACCAAGGCCGAGCTGAGCTTCCCGGACGGGGTGGCCATCGACCCGGACGGGAACCTGGCCATCGCCGACTCAGCCAACAACCGGGTGCGGGTGGTGGCGGCCCGGTCCGGGACGTTCTATGGGCAGGCCATGACGGCCGGGGACATCTACACGGTGGCCGGCGACGGCGGCAGCGGGCTGGCCGGCAACACCGGCCCGGCCACCGCCGCGGCGCTGAGCTTCCCGGAGGGCGTGACGTTCGACATGGCCGGGAACCTGGTCATCGCGGACAGCTCCAACCACCGGGTGCGGGTGGTGGCGGCCCGGTCCGGGACGTACTACGGCCGGGCGATGACCGCCGGGCACATCTACATAGCGGCCGGCAACACCGTCCCCGGGTCCTCGGGAAACCGGGGGCTGGCCCGCAATGCCGTGCTGTACGTGCCGGACAGCGGGCCGACGGAGAGCGCCGTTACGGTGGACGCCGGGAACTACCTGGTGGCGCAGAGCCAGCAGGTCTGGTTCATCTGCCGGAGGGCAGGCAGCTACTTCGGCAGGCCGCTGACCGCCGGGCACATCTACGTGATCGCCGGGGACGGGTCCGGCGGCTACGCCGGGGACGGCGGCCCGGCCACGTCGGCCCAGATCTGGGCGCCCAGGGGCGTGGTGGTCGACGCAGCCGGGAACCTGGTCATCGCGGACAGCAACAACAACCGGGTCCGCGTGGTGGCGGCCAGCTCCGGGACGTTCTACGGCCAGGCGATGACCGCGGGGGACATCTACACGGTGGCCGGCACCGGCACCGTGGGGTTCTCCGGGGACGGCGGCCCGGCCACCGCGGCCGAGCTGTTCACCCCGGAGGGGGTCGCGGTGGACGCGGCCGGGAACCTGGTCATCGGCGACGCCGGCAACGACCGGGTGCGGGTGGTGGCCGCCCGGACCGGGCGGTTCTACGGCCAGGCGATGACCGCGGGGGACATCTACACGGTGGCCGGTGACGGCACCAGGCAGTCGTCGGGGGACGGCGGCCCGGCCACCGCGGCCGGGCTGACCCCGGGGGCACTGGCGGTGGACCGCGCCGGGAACCTGGTGATCGCCGACAGCTACCCGAACCTGGACGTCAGCAACAACCGGGTCCGCGTGGTGGCGGCCAGATCCGGGACGTTCTACGGCCAGGCGATGACCGCGGGGGACATCTACACGGTGGCCGGCACCGGCACGCCCGGCTACTCCGGGGACGGCGGCCCGGCCGCCGCCGCGGAGCTGGACAACCCGGACGGCGTGGCCGTGGACCAGGCTGGGAACCTGGTCATCGGCGACACGTACAACAACGTGATCCGGGTGGTGGCCGCGCGGACCGGGACGTTCTACGGCCAGGCGATGACCGCGGGGGACATCTACACGGTGGCCGGCGAGGGCACGCCCGGCTTCGCCGGGGACAGCGGCCCGGCCACGGCGGCTGAGCTGGACAGCCCGCAGGGGGTGGCGGTGGACCGCGCCGGGAACCTGGTCATCGGCGACGGCGGCAACGGCCGGGTGCGCCTGGTCCGCGACTAGTCAGCGGGCCAGCCCCAGCACCTCGGCCGCGGCCTGTGCGCTGGCCCGGGCCGCCCCGTAGGTGGCCACGTGCAGCCCGCCCGGCGGCTGCCAGAACGGCAGGCCCATGTCCAGCACGACCACGTCGGGCCGGGCCGCCAGCAGGCCGGTGACCACGGCCTGCGCCGCCGGGTGCCGGTGCGCGTCGCGGACCACCACGATCAGCGGCCGCCCGGCCGACTCGGCCAGCGCCGCGTCGATGACCGGCACCGTCTCACCGTCGGCCAGGCTGGCCGGGGCACGCTGCAGGCGGCTGGCCGGGACCCAGGGCGCCAGCCCCCACGGCACGCTGCCCACCGCGATGTTCTCCGGCGCGCCGAGCTGGAGCACGACCGGGTCGGGCAGCGGGCCCGGCGGGGCGGAGACCCGGATGGCCCGGCGCGCCGCGGCCAGCCCGACGCGGGCCCGCTCGTCCCGGCCGGCCGCCCCATCCATCCCGTCCACACTGGCCGGCCCGGGCTGCCCGGCCAGCCAGGCGCACAGCCGGCCTGGCACTCTGCTCGGCCTGTTCCAGCCGCGCCGCGGGCAGCCGGCCGCTGGCCAGCGCCTCGGCCAGCGCCCCACGGACGGCCAGATAGCCGTCCTGGCCGGTGTCCCGGCCCAGGCAGAGCAGGTCGGTGCCGGCCGCCACCGCACGGACCGCCGCCTCGGCCAGGCCGTACACCCCGCTCACCGCGCGCATCTCCAGCGCGTCGGAGATGATCACCCCGGTGAAGCCCAGCTCGCCGCGGAGCAGGCCGGTCTGCGCCGCGGCGGACAGGGTAGCGGGCAGCGCCCCGGTCAGCTCGGGCACCCGCAGGTGCCCGGGCATCACCCCGCGCACCCCGGCCGCGATGGCCGCGGCGAACGGGACCAGATCACGGCGGCGCAGCGTGTCCAGGTCCGCCTCGACGGTGACGATGCCGTGATGGGTGTCCGCGCTGGTGCTGCCGTGCCCGGGGAAGTGCTTGGCGCACGCGGCCACCCCGGCCGCCTGCAGCCCGCGGACCGCGGCCGCGGCGTGCCGGGCCACCAGGTCCGGGTCGGAGCCGAACGAGCGGATCCCGATGACCGGGTTGTCGGACGCGGTGTTCACGTCCACCGACGGGGCCAGGTCCACGGTGATGCCCAGCTCGGCCAAGTCCTGGCCGAGCGCCCGGTGCACGGCCGCGGTCAGCGCCACGTCGTCCACCGCGCCGAGCGCCGCGTTGCCCGGGTACGGGCTGCCGGTCAGGTGGTCGATCCGGGTGACGTCGCCGCCCTCCTCGTCGATGGCCACCAGCGGCTGCCCGCCGGCCCGGCGCAGCTGGGCGGTCAGCGCGGCCAGCTGCTCCGGCCCGGCGATGTTCGGGCCGAAGATGGTCACCCCGGCCAGCCCGCGCTCCAGCGCGTCCAGCACCCAGCGCGGCGCGTCATGCCCGGGGAACGGCGGGATCAGCACCGCGTCAGCCAGCCGTTGAAGCACTGGATCTGAGACTCCCGCGGTCACCCCTTCACCGCCCCGGCGACCAGCCCGCCGGTCATCTTGCGCTGCACCAGCAGGAAGAACACCACGACCGGGATGGTGTACAGGGTGGACGCGGCCATGATCGGCCCCCATTCCGCGCCGCCGCGGCCGAAGAAGTAGGTCACGTAGATCGGCAGCGTGTACGTGCCGTGCGCCTGGCCGAGGAACGTCAGCGCCACGATGAATTCGTTGTACGCGGTGATGAACGAGAACACGCTGGTCGCGATCAGGCCCGGGACGATCAGCGGGAACAGGATCCGCCAGAAGATCCGGAAGGCGCCCGCGCCGTCCACCGCGGCGGCCTCCTCCAGCTCCCGGGGCACGGTGGCGACGAAGTTGCGCAGCATCCAGATCGACACCGGCAGCGCCTGCGCGGAGTACACCAGGATCAGGCCGGGCAGGCTCTGCAGCAGGTTGAGCCGGTTGAAGTCGAGGAACAGCGCGATGATCAGCGCCTGCGCGGGGATCATCTGCACGATCAGCAGCATGATCAGGTAGGCGGCGCGGAACCGGAACCGGTACCGGGCCACCGCGACCGAGGCGAGCAGCGACACCAGCGAGGCCAGCAGCACCGTGCTCAGCGTGACGAGCATGCTGTTCCGGAAGAACAGCCAGTAGGACCCGATCCCGGACGCCTGGCCGCTGAGACACGGCGTGGAAGTTGCCCAGCGTGGGGTGGCCGGGCCACAGGTCCGGGGTCAGCGAGTAGATCTCCTGGGACGGCTTGAACGCGGTTGACACCATCCAGAAGATCGGGAACAGCGTGAGCAGCGCGACCAGCACGGCAATGGCGTTCAGCGAAAGGTCTTGGCGTGGCGGCGGGTCAGCTGGCGCCGGGGGCGCGGCCGGGCCCGTGCGCCGGTGATGCGGTCGCCGGTGATGCGTGCACTGGTCATGACAGCGCCCCCTGCCGGACCGAGGCCCGCACGTAGCCGACCGTCACGATGAGCAGGATGACGGTGAGGATCAGCGCCAGCGCGCCGCCCAGCCCGTAGCTGGGCGGGAACGTGAACGCCTTGTCGTACAGGTACAGCGACAGGTTGTATTCGTCCCGGTTGCCCAGGTCGCCGGTCAGCAGGTAGGTCTGGGTGAACACGTTGAAGTCCCAGATCACCGAGAACAGCAGCAGCACCAGGAAGATCGGCTTGAGCAGCGGGTAGGTGATCTTCCAGAAGGCCTGCCAGGCGCCGGCGCCGTCCACCCGGGCCGCCTCGAGCAGCTCGGCCGGTACCGTCTTGAGCCCGGCCAGCACGGCCACCGCGACGAACGGGAAGGCCTGCCACACCACCAGCAGCGTGGCCACCGTGTAGGCGGGCAGCGCCCCGCTGGTCGTCCAGTTGAAGCCGGCCCAGCCGGTGCTGCCCACCAGCCAGTGCGGCATCCGGGCCAGGCTCCAGTCCACCAGGCCCCCGTCCGGATTGAACAGCCAATAGAACAGAACGCTGGCGGACACCGGTGGGGTGGCCCAGGCCAGCAGCGCCGCGGCGCTGACCAAGGCCGCCATCAGGCGGCCGAGCCGGTTCAGCAGCAGGCCGATCAGCGTCCCGGTCGAGCAGGGTGAGGGTCACCGCGGCCGCCGCGAACAGCACGTGTGATGCGCAGCGCCAGCCAGAACTCGGGGTCGGTGAACGTCGCGGTGAAGTTACTGAGCCCGACCCACTGGGTGGGGGCGGCCCCGGCGGTCTGCGGCAGCCCGTAGTTCTGGAACGAGTACAGCGCCACCTGGACCACCGGCCACAGCAGGACCAGGGCGATCGCGGCCAGCGACGGCAGCACCAGCAGGTAGGGCGCGAGCCGGTAGCGGCGGATCAGCGCGGTCGCCCGGGCGCCCGGCCGCGCCCGGCGCCCCGGCGGCCGGGCCCTGCTGGGCGCCCGCGCGGCGGGCTGGCTGGTGACGGTTTCGACCATGGTTCGCGGCCCTCTCCTCGGCTGGGCGGCCCGGCCGGCGGCCGCAGGGAGGCGCGGCCAGGCCGGGACAATCGGGGTGCTCAGCCGTTCTCGTTGCCGGTGTTGAGCACGTTCTGCAGCTCGGTGTTGGCCTTGCCCACCGTCGTGCTGAAGTTCGCGCCCTGCATCAGCGCCTTCATCATGGTCGGGATGATGGCGTCGGTCGCGTCCGCGGTGGCCCAGTTCTTCGAGTTGAGCGGGGCGATCTGGGTGTAGGCGGCCGCCTTGGCGAAGCCGGCCATCACCGGGTTGCCCGCGTAGGCGCCGCCCTTGAGCTGCGCGGTGAACTCGGGGAAAAAGCCCTGCGAGTTGGCGAACGTGGTCGCGTTGGACGGGCTGTCCATCACCGAGATCAGGTCCCAGTCGGCCTGCTGGTACTTGCTCTTGACCCAGACGCCGAGGTCAGAGCCGCCGGAGAAGGCCGGTGCCGGGTTGGGCCCGTTCTCGCTCGGGATGGGGAACGAGGCCCAGTCCGACTCGTACTTCTTGCTCACCGCGGTCAGCTCGGACTGCGCCCACGGGCCGTCGATGTACATGTCCAGCTTGCCCAGCGCGAAGTCCTCGTTGGAGCCGCCCGAGGTGGCGCCGGGCGCGCCCAGCTCGGTCTGGCCGATGTACTTGGACGGCGAGACGTGCTGGGTCAGGTACAGGTCGGTGTAGAACTTGATGCCCGCCTCGGACTGCGGGCTGGTCAGCGTGGCCGTCCACTTGCCGCCGCTCTCGGTGGCCACCTGGCCGCCCGCGCCCCAGATGAAGCTGACGATCGCGTTGGTGTAGTTGCTCGGCGCGCCCAGGCCGGAGGTGCCCGGGTACTTCTTCTGCAGCAGCTTGGCGTCGCTGACCAGCTGCGCCCAGGTGGTGGGCGGCGAGGTGATGCCGGCCTTGGCGAACTCGTCCTTGCGGTACCAGATGCCGCGCACGCCGCCGAACCAGGGCACCGCGTAGGTCTGCCCGTTCACCGTGTCGTTGGCCAGGTTGCCGGCGATGATGCCGGACCCGTAGGACCACGCTTGCACGTCGCTGCTCACGTCGGCCAGCGCGCCCTGGGCGGCGATCCCCGGGGTGTCCGTGTTGCCCAGCTCGGTGATGTCCGGGCCGCCCTTGCCGCTGGACAGCGCGTTGGTCCAGTCGGTGACCCGGTTCGTCCACGGGATCCAGTCCACGGTCACCTTGGTGTTCTTGTACTGCGGGAACTTCTTGTGGAACTGCGGTGACGACCCCGTTCATCCAGGTGACCTGGGACGGTACCGACGCGCCCATCCGCCAGACGACGAGCTTGCTGGGCACCGCCGAGCCGCCGGACGAGCTGCTGCTCCCCGAGCCGCAGCCCGCCGCCGCCCCGGCGAGTATGGCGGCCGCGCCGAACGCGGCGGCCGATCTGGTCAATTTCACTGCTGGATCTCCCTTCCGGCTTCGACCATGCGCACTTCTCGCAGCTACCTGGAGGTCCCAGGGCGCTCCGCCGCCGTCCGCCGTCTAGGCTGGCGCTTGTCTGGGGTCGGCCCTGAGGAACTCTGCGCCGAAACTAACAGTAAAGTTTCCTATTAGATAGACCCCGTTGCCAGATTGAGACAGAATTCAGCCCAGGTGCCTGTTCGGCCCCGGTCGGTGCTGGGGGGAACTGTCACGGAGGCGAGGAGAGGCATGGAACAACGGCCCGGTACGCCGCGGCTGCTGCGCGAGCTGAACGACCGCGCCGCGCTGGAGCTGCTGCTGGCCAGCGGCCCGATGACGCGGGCCCAGATCGGCGAGCGGACCGGGCTGTCCAAGGTGACCGCGTCGCAGCTGCTGGCCCGGCTGGAAGAACGCGGCCTGGTCGCTACGGTCGGCGAGCAGGCGGGCGGCCGCGGGCCGAACGCGGCGCTGTACGCGGTCGTGCCGTCCAGCGGCTACGTGGCCGGCGCTGCACGTCGAGCGCGACGAGGTCAGCGCCGGGGTGGCCGACATCACCGGCCAGGTGGTCACCCAGGTCAGCGTGGACCCGAACGGCACCAGCAACCCGGTCGAGCTGGTCCGCGGCGCGGTGGCCACCGCCTGCCGCGCGGCCGGGGTGGCCATCTCCCAGCTCAGCGCGCTGGTCATCGGCACCCCGGGGGTGCTCGACCCGCGCACCGGCGACCCGTGGCTGGCGGTGAACCTGCCCGCCTGGCACGAGGGTGTGCTCGACGCGCTGCGCACCGACCTGGGCCAGCCGGTGACGATCGAGAACGACGTCAACCTGGCCGCGATGGCCGAGCGCGCGGTCGGCGTGGCCGAGGGCGCCGACGACTTCGTGCTGATGTGGATCGGGGTGGGCCTCGGGCTGGCCACCATCATCGGCGGGAAGGTGCACCGCGGGGTGGCCGGCGCGGCCGGCGAGATCGGCTACCTGCCGGTGCCCGGGCGTGCCGCTGCCGCAGGACATCGGGCACCCGGCCACCGGCGCGTTCCAGTCCCTGGTCGGCGCGCAGGCGCTGCGGCCGCTGGCCGCCGAGTACGGGTTCGCCGCGCCGACCGCGGCGGCCGCGGTGCAGGCGGCGGTGGCCGCGGCCGAGGCCGGCGACGAGCGGGGCAGCGCGCTGCTGGCCGAGCTGGCCGGGCGGGTGGCCACCGGGGCGGCCGCGATCTGCGTGGTGCTCGACCCCGGCCTGGTCGTGCTGGGCGGCGAGGTCGGGCTGGCCGGCGGGACCGCGCTGGCCAGCCGGGTCGCGGCCGAGGTGGGCCGGATCTGCCCGGCCCGGCCCACCGTGGTGCCGACCGGGGTGACCGGCCGGCCGGTGCTGCGCGGCGCCATCCTGGCCGCGGTGGACCAGGCCCGGGCCGGCCTGCTGGCCTCGGTAGCCAGCTCCTAGACCCCGCCGGCCAGGATCACATACTTAGCCGGGAGCAGGCGGAACGAGGCCGGGATCGGCGCGCGCCGGACCGCGGCGTGCAGCGCGGCCAGGTTGGCCCGGGTCGGCGGCAGGAAGCGGAAGTCAGACACCAGCCGCTGGCCCCGGTCCGGCCCGGACAGGAACGTCACACTCGTCCGCACCGGCAGGTAGGTCGAGGGATCGACCCAGATCGTGTCGCGGAATCCCATCCCTCGCGGCTCGGCGACCAGCGCCATAGCGTCCACGCCGTCTACCCACTGCCGCCCGCTCAGGCGGTACAGCCCGCAGGACAGCGCCTTGCTGATGGTGGCCCGCCAGCTCGGGTACGCGGATGGGAAGCTCTGGCAGCTCAGCTTGGGTGCCGGGCCCGATACGCCGCCGAATACGGTGCGCCAGCGGACGTGCACGGGGTACGCCGCCCCGTAGTTCCCCACCACCTGCTTCCCGGAGCGCAGGGTGATGGGGCCGTTGGCGTTGACGAAGACCAGCCGGCCCGCGGCGGAGAAGCCTTCCTGCAGGTACAGATCGCGATAGGTCCAGGACATCAGGCGCTGGGCGGTCACCGCGGCGTGCGCGCCCCGGCAGCCGCTGGGTGGGGCTCGGGTACCGAGGGCCCCGTGCGGGCCGAGCACGGTCAGCCCGAACGTCACGTTGCGGCCGCTCGTCCGGACCACCTGGATGGCCTTGCCCTGATCCACCGCGGCGGCCAGCGCCTGCTCCGTGCGGGTGGCCACGTCGGCGATGGTCTGGGTGCGCACCGGGGCGCTGCTGGGCTGGTTACCGGTGGCGGCCAGGCTGACCGTGACGGCGGCGGCCGCGGCGGTTACCGCGGTGCCCGCCGCGATCGCGGCCCGGATCCTGATCCGGCGCTGCCGGTTGTGCTGCTGGGCCCGGCCGACCAGCCCGTCCGGCACGCTCGCGCCGGCCGTCAGCCGGTCCAGGCCTTCGCGCAGCAGGTCCTGCAGATCGGTGCTCATGGCGTTCCCTCCGCCAGCTCGAAGCCCAGGTCGGCATCGTGCTCCGGCGAGTTCCCGCAGCTGCCGCAGTCCCCGGGATGCGGCTGACTTGACCGTTCCTTCGGAGCAGCCGAGCAGCGCGGCGGTCTCCGCCTCGGTGCGCTGCTCCCAGTACCGCAGCACGATCACCGCGCGCTGCCGCGGTGGCAGCTGGCGCAGCAGCCGGACCAGCGCGTCGCGCAGGTCGACCACGTCGGCGCGGCGTCGGGCTGCCTGGGCTGGTGGCCTGGGCGCGCAGCAGCGGCAGCCGCTGCCGCCACCGGCCGCGGCGCCGCCAGCCGTCCGCGGCCAGGTTGTACAGCACCTGGCGCAGGTAGCCCTCGGCGTCGGCTGGTCCACCTGGCGCGGCTTCCTGAGCACCCGCTCCAGGGCGGCCTGCAGCAGGTCCTCACCGGCGTCGCGGCCGCCGGCCAGTGCGATGGCCACCCGCATCAGCTGGGTGCCGCGCTCGGCGAGCAGCCGCTCCAGGTCGGCTCCGGTCGGCGTGCCGCCCATCGCACCGCCTCCTCTGTCGCCCGCTCATGACGAACGAGCCGCGCCCAGGGTTGCCTCGGTCGGCAGGCTGAGCGCCCGTGCGCCGGACGCCGCGACCAGAGCATCGCCCACGGCTGTCCGCCAGTACAGCACGGAGCGGCCGGAGCGGGCCCGGGCCAGCAGACCGGCCCGGAGCATGACCGCGAGGTGGCCGCCCAGGCCGCCGAGGCTGGCCCAGGATGGCCGCGAGCTGGGTGGTGCTGGCCGGCTCGTCGAGGGCACGCAGGATGGCGGCGCGCGTCGGGCCGAGCAGCGGGCCGAGCGCGCCACCGTCCGCGGCGGCCCGTGCTGCCCCGGGCGGCCGTTTCCCACAGCGCGGCCACTCCGCGCGCCGGGTAGATCAGGGCCGGCGGCCAGGGCGGGTCCAGGCTGACCGCGAGCCCGGGCCAGACGAAGACCGACGGCACGAACAGCAGTCCCCGGCCGGCCAGGGCGGCGTCCTGATCGCCGCGCCAGCGGGTGAGCTCGATCCGGCCCGGCTGCCAGGCCAGCCGCGGGTGCAGCCCGTCCAGCGCGGCGGCCCAGCCCCGCGAGGTGAGCTGCCCGGCACGGTAGATCACGTCGCGTTCCAGGATGGCCCGCAGCGTGGGCCACTCCGGCTCGAGCAGCGCCTGCCAGGCCGCGGCGAGGATGTCCGCGCAGTAGGCCGCGGCCTGGCCGCCGGTCAGGATGCGCCGCACCCGGGTCGCCATGTCCGGCTGCCGGCCAGTGCTTCGCCGACCTCATGGCGGACCTCGCCATCGGCGTGGCCCTGACCTGGTCGAGTAGGTCGTCGATGGTGGTGGACACGCTGGCCGGCACGGGGACAGGAAGTCTGCGCCCCAGTCCGGCGGTTGCAGCGCGTGCAGCACGGCCAGGTCCACGTCGCGGGCCAGCCGCTGATAGCGGTCCCGGACCCGGATCAGCCAGGGCCTGAGCGCCGCGTCGTCGCGCGACGGCGGGCGGGCCAGCGAGCGCAGCGCCTGGGTCAGCTCCCACAGCGGGGAGATGGCGAAACGGCTGGTCATCACGTGCTCGTGGGCGACCTCGATGCGCAGTGTCATGGCGCGTGCCTTAGTCCGCGACGCAGGCCAGCCTGGCCTCGACCTTTCGCCCTGGAACGAAAGATACGCCCGTCCCGGCCCGCGTGCCGACGATGGCGGCATGACCACCACGGCCACCGCGCCCGCCCGCGCACGACGTACCGGTCGGTGTTCGCCGTCGGGCAGTTCCGGGTGCTGTGCGGGAGCATGTTCCTGTACGTCCTCGGCTTCGAGTTCGAGATCCTCGGCCTGTCCGTCCTGGTGTACGCGCAGACCCGGTCGGCGTTCCTCACCGCGCTCGCGTTCGCCATGGGCTTCGGGCCGCAGGTGATCGGCGGCGCGCTCTTCACCTCGCTGGCCGACCGGCTGCCGCCCCGGGCCGTCATCACCGGCGGGATGCTGCTCCGCGCGCTGCCGGGATTGCTGATCGGGCTGGCGCCCGGGCTGCCGGTCGCCGCGATGCTGGTTCTGGTGGCGCTGGCGGCGATGATCACGCCGGTGTTCAGCGGGGCGGTGTCCCGGCTGCTGCCGGACGTGCTGCACGGCGACCGGTACGTGCTGGGCCGGTCGGTGCTCAGCCTGACCTCGGCCGGCACGCAGATCGTTGGCCTGGGCCTGGCCGGCGCCATCCTGGCCGTGCTGCCCGCGCGCTGGCTGCTGCTGAGCGCGGGCTTCGCGCTGGTGCTGGCCGCGTTCGCGCGACTCGGCCTGCGGCCCGCCCCGGTCCACGGGCCAGCTGGTGCCGCGTCGCCCGGCCCGGCTGGGGACCGGCCGCGGGGCGACCCGGGAACCGGCGCGCGGGGCGGTGCGCGCGACTCTGGCGGGCAACGCCGAATTGCTGGCCGACCGGCGGGTGCGCGGCCTGCTGCTGGCGCAGTGGCTGCCCGGCGCGTTCCTGGCTGGGGCGGAGTCGCTGATCGTCCCGTACACCGAATCGCTGGGTCGCCCGGCCGCCGCGGCCAGCCCGCTGCTCGCCGGCGCTGCCGGCCGGCATGCTCTGCGGCGACGTGGTCATCGGCAGGTTTTGCCGCCCGGCCCTGCGGCAGCGGCTGGTCCTGCCGCTGGCCATGGCCACCGGGGCGCCGCTGCTGGTGTTCCTGCTGCACCCGCCGCTGCCGGTCGTCGTCGCGGTCCTGTTCGGCTGCGGGTTCGGTTCGGCTACCAGCTCGGCATCCAGCAGGCGTTCCTGGACAGCCTGCCACCTGGGTTGCGCGGGCAGGGCTTCGGCCTCAGTGCCACCGGGCTGATGGGCGGGCAGGGACTGACCCCGCCGCTGGCCGGGGCGGTAGCCGTGGTGGCCGGGGCCCCGCGATGGCCGCGGCCGGGGTGGCCACCGTGCTGGCGGTGTGCTGCCTGCGCCGCTCGCTGGCCAGCCGCTAGCTCGCCACCAACCCCCTGGCCTCGGTGGCCAGTTCGTGTCCAGGGGAGTCCTCAGGCCAGCACGGTGATGAAGTCGCCGCTCCACCCGGCCAGGAACTGGTCCGGGGGGCGGCCTGGCCGGGGTGGCCGCTCGCAGCTGCCGGTGCCGTCGGCCAGGCGATGTCCAGCTGCACCCATTCCGGGTTGATGTCGAGTTCCATGGCGGTACGCGCGCCGACGTGCACCAGGGCGGCGGCCAGGGCAGCCGGGGCAGTGGACATGCTGCGGCGAAGATGAGCTCGCCAGCCACATTTGGCCCAGTGCGCTGCGCGCGACGTACTCGCCACCGCCCAGCGTAGCGCCCCACTGGCCCCAGTTCCTGGCGGCCGGGCTGGCTGGCCCTGGCTGACCAGTGGCGGCAGGTACTGCCGGATGCTGTATACCGCCTCATGCGGCTGCGGCAGGCCCGCGCCCCAGACCCAGATCCGGGCTGCCCCGGATCGGTGGATGACCAGGGTGGCCAGCCCGGGCCGCAGCGGGCTGATCACATGCCCCTCCTGCTCGTAGCCGCCCGCCCCGGCGGACAGCAGGAATCCGCCGTTGAACGCGGCGACCAGGTGACGGTACTCGGCGTGGCCAATGCTCGGCCCAGCGTGCACCATCGGCAGGGCCGCCGGCCGGGTCCACGCTGCCGCAGTGCAGCCGGTAGCGCACCGGACCGGCGAACCGGGCCAGCGTGACCAGGGTCCCGTCCGCCGCCCGGTAGAAGGAGACGGCCACCCGCGGCCGGGCCGACCGCGGCCTGGCTGTGCGGGTGCTGGGCTGTTCCGAGCTAGGGGCAGCGGTGCTGGTCCCGGTGCGCAGGGCTGGTGGCGACCGCGCCCGGGCCATCCGGCGGCGCTCCGGTGACGCCACCAGCCAGGGCCAGCAGTGCAGCGGTGCCCAGCCCGCACGCGGCGACACGCATGAACCCAGGGTGCCTGCCTGGTGGCTAAGAGCGCATCTACGTCCTGTTCAGACCCGGCAAAGATTACCGGGCGGTCCGGACATCGCGCACCCAGCTGGCCATGCCTAGGTCCCGGGCGTGACCGGGTAGCGTAGGCTGGGTGACTGGCCTTCCCCGGGATGTGCCCGCCGGCTCCGGTTGGCCCTGGTGGTTGTCCGCTGGGCCGGGCGGTCCGGGGTGGCTGGGCTGGCCGGACCGGACTTGCACCGGGTACTGGCCCGGCTGCGCGCGGCCGAGCCGGTGTCCTGGCTGCCAGTCCTGGATGGCTGGCTGGTGACCCGCTACGACCTGGCCGTCCGGGGTCTGCGGGACAGCGCGACGTTCACCGTGGACGATCCCCGGTTCTCCACCGCCCGGGTGGTGGCCGGGCATGCTCTCGCTGGACGGGGCCGCGCACGACCGGCACCGGCGGCCGTTCGGCGGCCCGTTCAGCCCGCCGGAGAAGGTGCGTGACCGGCTGGCCAGCTTCGTCACCGCCGAGGCGGACCGGCTAGTGAGGCGGTCGCCGAGCAGGCCAGGCCGAGCTGCGGCGCAGCCTGGCCGGGCCGCTGGCCACCGTGGTGGTGGCCCGGATGCTCGGCCTCCCGTCAACTCCGCCCGAGGTGATCCTGGCCTGGTACGACGCGATCGTGGCCGCCGTCTCCGAACTGGCAGGCGCGCCCGGGGCTGCGCAGGCCGCGGCTGGCTCGGCCGCATTCGGCCAGCTCGCCGACCGGCTGCGCGGGGTGATCGCAACCGATGACCCGGACCAGTCGCTGCTGGCCGCGGCGGCCCAGCATGTCGGCCGGTCCGGTGCGCTGAGCACCGATGAGGCGGTGTCCAACGCGGCGGTGCTGATGTTCGGCGGCATCGAGACCACCGAGGGAATGATTACTAACGCGGCCTGGCACCTGCTCAATCACCCGGACCAGCTGCGGCTGGTCCGCGACGACCCGGAACTACTGCCGGGGGCAGGGCGCGATCGAGGAGTCGCTCCGGCTGGAGCCAGCCGCCGCCGTGGTGGACCGCTACGCCACCCGGGACGTGCTGCTCGGCGACGCGCCGGTGCACCAGGGCGACCTGGTCACCGTGTCACTGGCAGGCGCGGGCCGCGACCCGGCGGTGTTCCCCGACCCGGACCGGTTCGCGGTCCAGCGGGAGAACGCGAACCGGCATCTGGCCTTCGCCCGCGGCCCGCACTTCTGCCTGGGCGTGCACCTGGCCCGGCTGGAAGCCCACGCCGCGCTCGGCGCGCTGCTCCGGCTGCCCGGGCTGCGGCTCGGCCCGGATGGCGCGGCCACCCCGGCAGGCCTGGTATTCCGCAAGCGGCCAGCCTCACCGTGACGTGGCAGACCGAAGCAGTGGCTGCACTCAGCCCTTGAGCACCGCCGTGAACGCTGCCCAGTCGGCCCGGGTGAAGACCAGTGCCGGTCCGTGCGGGTCCTTGGAGTCGCGTACGGCCACGACGCCCGGCAGGTTGCGGGCCACCTCGACGCAGGCCCCACCGTTGGTCCCGCTGTAACTGCTCTTGCGCCAAGTCAGCGCGGTTCAGGTCCATGACTTGGCCACTTCCTTCAGCATTTCGAGCGAGCCTGCGCGCGGTAGGGCCTCGCCCCGGAGGGTCTCATACACCAGCGTGATGGCGGCCACGTCCTCAGGCTTATCTACGACGAGTCCGGTCAGCGCCGTTTCCAGGTATACGGCGCCTGGGCGCGTTCTTACAATCTGCAATAATAAAAGCCCCGTTAACGCCCTCATGGGCGCCAGCTCCACGCGGGATGATCTGGATCAGGATGTTGTGCCGCTGCGCCATCTCCACCAGGTGATCCAATTGCTTAGCCATGACGTGCCGCCCGCCTATTGCGCAGGCGCAGCACCGCCTCGTCCAGCACCACCCACAGCAACGGCGGCACGTCCCGGTGCAAGATCGCCTGGCGGTCCATCCGCCCGGCGACCATCTGCTCTACCTCATCGTCGCTGGCTCCCATGCGGGTGCTCGAGCGGCGCGTAGACGTAGTCCTCGGTCTGCAGCAGCCCATCCACCAGGCTCGGATGCCAGGTCCGCAGCGACGTCGCCTCGCGTTCGGCCGCCACCCAGTCACGAAACCAGGCCGGGAACGGCGCGGCCCGCAGGTGCTCCTGCATCCGCTCGAAGGTCCGGTGGTGCCTAGTGCCTCGTCCAATCGCTGGGCGAACGCGAAGGTTGGCACCCGGGTCATGTTCTCGACCAATCCCACCAAAGACCCGCTGTAGTTGATCAGTGCGGCAAGCTCATCCCGCGATAAGCCCGCTTTGGTACGTGCCGCACGCAATTCAGCCGCGAACATGGCGAGTGCTGACTCATCTCCATTGATACGTCCGGAGCCATCTACTACACATCCCCACCGTGCCGATACACAGCGCGTGTATTTCTTCCGCATCGTAGCCCTGGCAGGCCAATCTGGTCGCTGCCAGCCACCAAACACACCGCTGGAAGGGCCGGAATGAGCGTCAGCCCGCTAGCCCGCCGAGCGCAGCCCCGCCGTCCACTGCGCCGCACGAGCAGGTGTTCCCCGCACGCGCCAGTCGGGTCGGCGCAGCCCGCGCGTTCCTGTCCACGATCCTGGCTGGTTGCCCAGCGGCGGACGATGCGGTGCTGTGCTGTCCGAGCTGGCCACGAACGCGGTGGTGCACAGCCGCTCCGGCCAGCCCGGCGGCACGTTCACCGTCCGCGCCGAACTCGGCGCCCAGCGGCTGCGGGTGGAAGTCCGCGACTAGGGCGGCCCCTGGGATACACCTGGCCACGCCACCGCGGACGGGCAGAACGGCCGGGGGTTGCTGATCGTCGGCCAGCTCGCCTCCCGGTGGGGCTGCGCAGGGCACAGCCGCCACGGCTGGACCGTCTGGTTCGAGCTGGACACCCCGCTCCCCGTCAGATGTCGGCTGGGGCCCGTCAACCGGGGTTAAGAGACCTGGTAGGACACGTTGACGTCGCCAGCGTCCAGGCGCTGCACCAAAATCACCGACGTGGCCGCGGGCTTGCTGAACTTGATCACGGTCTGGCCCTTGCCGCTGTCCACCTGGACCGAGCCGTGCACCTGCCAGCCACCGTCATACACCGCGACCCGCAGGTGCGCCGCGGGCAGCTTCTGCAGCCCGTTGTCACAGGCGAAACCGATCTCCTTGGCGCTGCCGAACGGTATCGAGATCGGCGTGACGGCGTTCGCCCCGTTGACGAGGGTTCCGGTCTGCACTTCTTCCTCCTGCTGCGGTGCGGGGGCTGGATTGGCGAACTTCTTCAGTGCGGCGGTGTCCCCGTTGAACTCGTCCCGGTCCACGAGGGTGGTCGCGTACTGGTGAAAGGTCCACGTCGTCCACGGCTGGGGGACCCTGGGGTGCCCGGCCGGGCTGGACGGGTCGGCGATCCACAGCGGGTGGCCGCCGAGCCCGGCGCAGTTGCCTTCCTGGGCGAAGCTGATGAACGTATAGACGATGGGCTTGCGCCCGGTGGCTGCGGCGACCTCCGCGCACCAGTTCCGCCCGAACGCGGCGACCTGCGCCGGGGCCAGCCCGTCGGTGGTCTCCAGGTCGAGGGCGAGCAGGTCGCTGCGCTCCAGGCCCTGCTGGCGGACCACGGCCAGGAAGGCCTGGGCATTGGCCGTCGCGCCATCCTTCGGATGACCGAAGTGGTACGCGCCGCGGACGAAGCCCATGGCTTTGATCTGCTGCCAGTTCCGGGCGAATTCCGGGTCGGTGATCGTCGCCCCCTCAGTGGCCTTCGCGAAGCCAAAGGAGATCGAGCCCTTTTCCGCTGCCCAGTCGAACGCCCCCTGGAAGCTTGACACGTCGATGCCTTGCGCGTTGGCCACGCTTCCTCCCGTTCCGTGCCGCCCCCTGCTGTGGCAACAGTGCCTCGGAGAATAGTGCCCGGGCCGCCGCCACTGGCAGAAAACGCCGGGTGGCCAGCAGGGACCTATTGGCGTTATGGGTAGTTTGCGGTTTCTGTCCGGATAGTGGACCGGTCGTTAACGGCGCAGCCGCAGGCCACGCGGGGTGGCCCGGAAACCGGCTTCCTCCAGCGCGTGCGCCAGCGGCGAGGCGTGCACGGTGTCCCCGTCGGCCCGCTCGATGGTCAGCCCGCCCAGCGCGCCGCTCCGCGCGGCGCTGGCCAGCGCGGCGGCGGCCGGGCCGAGCACGGCCGGGTCGCTGGTCCAGGACAGCACGGTCTTGCCGCCGCGCTCCACGTACAGCACCAGCTGCCCGTGGGCCAGCACGACCAGCGCCCCGGCCTTGCGGCCGGGCCGGTGCCCGCCGGGCGTCTCGTCCGGACGATCCGGCCAGGGCAGCGCCGCGCCGAACGGGTTGGCCGGGTCCCCGGCGGCCAGCACGACCGGGCTGGGCCCGGCGGGCCGGGCGGGCTGATGCCAACTCGCCCCGTCCCCGGGGCGGCGGCTCCACGGGTCGGCCCGCTCACCCGGTTCACCCTGCTCGGCGTCGGCCGCCATGGCGCGCATCCGGTCCACCGCACCGGGCAGCGCGAACTGCGCCGCACCGAGGCCCTCCACGAAATAGCCGCGGCGGCACTGGCCGGCATCCTCCATCGCGCGCAGCACGGGATAGATGGCGGCGAAACCGCCCGGCACCCGCTCGGTGGCCACCGCACCGCGGATCAGGATGCCGTGCCGGTCGAGCAGCGGTGCGGGCCACCGCGTGCAGCCGCCTGGTCGGATCCGGGTCGGCGGCGGCACCAGGAACCAGCGGCCGGACACGGTGGGTGGCCCGGTCCGGCTCGGCATGGCCGGGCGGCCGGGACCAGCGCCAGGCGTGCGCCCATCCGGCCGGCCTATCCGGCCAGCGCCGCGGCGGGGCGGGCCGCCCAGCCGCCGTTCGGCCCGGATCTGTTACAGGCCGGCCCCGTTCAGGCCCGGCACTGCCCAGGTCCGGCCCGGAGGGTCCGGTTCCGTTCAGCCCGGGGGTGGCGGGCCGGTGGCAGGCGGCCCGCCGTCAGGCGCCATCGGCCGGCCGGTGCTCAGCACCGTGCGCAGCGCGGCCAGCGTGTCGTTGCTGACGCGGCCCGCCCAGACCAGATCCCAGATGGCCGCGGCCAGCGCGGCGTCGCTGGCCGCGGCCCGGTCCAGGCTCCGGCAGCAGGCTGATCGCCCGGTCGGCCAGCATCCGGAAGAACATTCCGCCGCCGCCGTCCAGCGCGCCCAGCACGGCCTGGTGCAGCGGGGTCATCGAGATGTCGCCGGGTGCGGGCAGCAGCAGCGGCGCGGTGTCGGCAGGCGCCAGCACCAGCCATCCGTCGCCGCCGGGCAGGCCACCCGCCCCGGACCAGACGATCTCACCCGCCGCGGTCAGCTCATCGAGCATGGCGGGCTGGTAACCGGGCACCCGGCCGGGCAGGATCAGCGTCTCCAGCGCGGAGGCGGGCAGCGCCGCCCCGGCCAGCTGGTCGATGGCCTCGTACACCTCGTCCAGCAAGGCCACGGCCGCCGCCCGGCCCGGCGGGCAGCCCCGCGTCGGGCCCGGCCGGCGGGCGGCCCGCGCCTGCCACTCGGGCAGGAACCGGGCCAGGGCGGCGGCCTCGACCGGCTCGACCTCTTTGCGCAGGGCAGCCAGGGAGCGGCGACGCAGCTGGCGCAGCACCTCGTCGTCGCACCACTCCCGCTGCCGTCGGGGCGGAACTCGCCCCGCACGATGCGGCCGTCCGCCTCCAGCCGAGCGAGCGCCCGGTCACCCGGTCGAGGCCGAGCCCGTAGCGGGCGGCAACCTGGGTGGGGAACGGGCCGTGGGTGCGGGCGAATCGGGCCACCAGGTCGACCAGCGGGTCGGGAACCGGGTCGGTGAAGGCGGTGGGCAGCCCGGAGGCAGGGCACGCCGAGGGCGTCGCGCAGGCGGGCGGCGTCCTCGGCCGCCGAGCGCCCGTCGCCGGCGACCCGGACTGAGCACGCGCCGCTGGGCCAGCAGCTATCGACCCAGCCGGCCGCGGCGGCCGGGTCCGGCACCGCGCGGCGATCTCGGCCGCGACAGCGGGCCCAGGCCGCGCAACAGGTCGTGCACGCCTCGTCGTCGCAGGCCCGGCTGGCCACCAGCCGTTGCAGCTCGAGCTCGAGGTCGGCCAGCACCCCGGGTCGATCAGCTCGCGCAGCTCGGCGCCGAGCAGATCGCGCAGCAGGTCGCGGTCGAGAGCCAGGGCCGCGGCCCGGCGCTCGGCCAGCGGGGCGTCGCCCTCGTACATGTAGACGCCGATCCAGCCGAAGAGCAGCGACTGGGCGAACGGGGAGGCCCGCGGGGTCTCCACCGCCAGCATCCAGCACGGACCTGCCGCAGGCAGGTGCGCATCACCGGCGCAGCGCGGGCAGGTCGAACACGTCGTTGAGGCACTCGCGGGTGGTCTCGAGCAGGATCGGGAAGTCGGTATGGTGGGCGGCCACGGCCAGCAGATCGGCGGCCTTCTGGCGTTGCTGCCACAGCGGGGTGCGCCGGTCGGGCCGGCGCCGGGGCAGCAGCAGGGCCCGGGCCGCGCACTCGCGGAACCGCGCCGCGAACAGGGCCGGCTGCGGGAGCTGGGCGACGACCACCGCTCGTCGATCTCGTCGGGGTCGATGGCCAGCTCGTCGAGCGGGAGCTCGTCGATGGCCTCGGGCAGGCGGATCACGATGCCGTCGTCGCTCCACATCAGCTCGACGTCGACCCCCCGACCGCTCGGCCAGCCGGGCCTGCAGGGCCATGGCCCACGGGGCGTGCACCTGGGCGCCGAAGGGGCTCAGCACGCACACCCGCCAGTCGCCGATCTCGTCGCGGAAGCGCTCGACCACGATGGTGCGGTCGTCGGGGACCGGCCGCCGGCGGCCTCGCGCCTGCTCGTCGAGGTAGGCGCACCAGGTTGCGGGCGGCGAGCGGGTCGAGGCCGTTGTCGGCTGCAGCCGCTCGAGCGAGGCGGCGCCCTCGGCCCGCGACACTCGCGGCACGAACTGCGCCCAGCGCCTGGCCCAGCTCGAGGGGCGGCCCGGGCCCGTCGCCGTGCCAGAACGGCATCTTGCCGGGCTGGCCGGGCGCCGGGCTGACCACCACCCGCTCGTGGGTGATGTCCTCGATGCGCCAGGTGCTGGCGCCGAGCAGGAAGGCTCGCCCACCCGGCTCTCGTAGACCATCTCCTCGTCGAGCTCGCCGACCCGGGGGGCCGGGCCCCGGTCGGGCAGGAACACGCCGAAGAGCCCGCGGTCGGGGATGGTGCCGCCGCTGGTCACGGCCAGGCGCTGCGCGCCCCCGCCGGCCGCGAGCTGTGCCGTGGCGCGGTCCCACACGAGGCGGGGCCGCAGCTCGGCGAACTCGTCGGAGGGGTAGCGGCCGGCCAGCAGGTCGAGCACGTTGGTCAGGACCTCGTCGCTCAGCTCGGCGAAGGGCGCGGCCCGGCGGACCAGGTCGCTCCAGCTCGTCGACCGGCCACTCGTCGAGGGCGCACATGGCCACGATCTGCTGGGCCAGCACGTCGAGCGGGTTGCGCGGGTAGCGCGTGTGCTCGATGAGCCCGTCGCTGCATGCGCTGCGCCACCACCGCCGCCTCGACCAGGTCGTTGCGGTGCTTGGGGAAGAACTTGCCCCGGCTCGGCTCGCCGACCTGGTGGCCGGCCCGGCCGATGCGCTGGAGGCCCCGCGACACCGAGGGCGGCGACGACCTGGACGACCAGGTCGACCGCACCCATGTCGATGCCGAGCTCGAGCGAGCTGGTGGCCACCAGGCCCTTGAGCTCGCCGCGCTTGAGCTCGTCCTCGATCTGGGCCCGCTCTGCGGGACAGCGAGCCGTGATGGGCCTTGACCACCTCGGGCCGGGCACGGGCGGTCGGCCCCGGCCTGGCGGCGGGCGAGTGCGGGGGCCGGTGGCCCCGCGGCCCGGTTCTCGCCCTCGGCGGCGAGCTCGTTGAGGCGGGTGGCCAGTCGCTCGGCCAGGCGGCGGGCGTTGACGAAGATGAGAGTGGACCGGTGCTCCTGGACCAGCTCGAGCAGGCGTGGATGGATGAGGGCCAGATGGCGCCGCGCGGGCCAGGCCGCCGGAGCTTCGGCGGCCTCGTCGACCAGCTCCCAGGGCTCCCATGTCCTCGACCGGGACCACGATCGATGTCGAGGGGCTTGCGTGCGGGCGGCGGCGACGGTGCACCGGCCGGGCCCCGCCGAGGAAGCCCGCGACCGCCTCGGGCGGCCGGTCGGTGGCCGACAGGCCGATGCGTTGGCCGGGCGGCCGTGCTCCAGCGCTCGAGCCGCTCGAGGCCAGCGCCAGGTGCGCGCCGCGCTTGCGGGGCCAGGGCGTGGATCTCGTCGACGATCACGGCCTCGACGTTGCGCAGCGTGTCCCGAGCCGCCGAGGTGAGCATCAGGTACAGCGACTCGGGCGTGGTGATCAAGATGTCGGGTGGGGTGCGGCCAGCTGGCGGCGCTCGTCCGGGCGCTGTCGCCGGTGCGCACGCGACCGGGTCCGGCGGGAAGTCGCCCAGGCGCCGGCGGCCAGACCGATGCCCATGAGCGGGGCCCGCAGGTTCTTCTCGACATCGACGGCCAGGGCCCGCAGCGGCGACAGGTAGAGCAGGCGGGTTCGGCGGGCCTTGTCGTCGGGGCGGTTGGCGTGACCAGCCGATCGAGCCCCCACAGGAACGAGGCCAGGGTCTTGCCCGACCCGGTGGGGGCAAGCATCAGGGTGTGCTCGCCGCCGGCGATGGCCGGCCAGCCCTGAGCCTGCGCCGCGGTGGGCGCGCCGAAGGTGGTGGAGAACCAGTCGCGGGTGACCGCGCTGAACCCTTCCATCGGGTCCCGGCCGGAGGGAGCGGACATGTCTTTCAATACTGCCTGCCGGTGCCGACAGGATTGACCACCCGGCGGCCAGCCGGGTCCGGGTTAGCCGGGGGCGGCCCGCACCGAGCCGGTGAGCTGGCCGGACGCGCTGCGCACGGTGCACACCACGGTCCGCTCACCGGCCGCCCAGGCGCCCGCGTCCGGGTAGACGTAGGACTCGGTCAGCGAGGACAGCGAGAGCTGCGGGTTCAGGTAGCTGCTCAGCCGCGCGGCGCAGCCCTGGTCGGCTTGCTGCTGCACGGCGGCGGCGCCCGGGTAACGGTGACCCGCCACCTGGAACGTGCCGAACACTCGCACGTCGTGCGGCTGGCCGCAGGACAGGACGGTCACGCTGCTGATCCCGTTCTGCCCGGAATCGACGCACTGCCCGGTGCGCAGGCTGAACACCCGGGGCAGCGCGGCCAAGAGGCTGATGCTGCCGGGTCAGGAACACGGCGCCGCCGATTGCCGCGGCGATGGTCCGCAGGGGGGCCAGCACCAGCCCGGTGATGACCAGCGACCGGCCGCGGGCCCTGGTCCGGTTGATCCGGGCCAGCGCCACCGGGCCGAGGATCACGGTGAGCGGTACCGCGGGCACGATGCCGGAGACCAGCGTGGCCACCGCGAAACCGTCGGTGTGCCGCGGCCGTCCTGGCTCGGCCGTGGCTCCCGCCTGCTGGCCCTTGCCCGCCTGCTGGCCCTTGCCCGCCTGCTGGCCCTTGCCCGCCTGCTGGCCTTTGCCCGTCGGTTGGCCCTTGGTCGTCGGCTGGCCTTTGTCCGCCTGCTGGCTGGGGCGCGGTGCCGCCTGCTGGCCCTTGTCCGTCTGCTGGCCCGGTCCTGGTGCCGCCTGCTGGCTGGGGCCGTGCGCCACCGCGGTTGGCTGGCGTCCGCTGCCAGCTGGGTCCATCTGCGCTCCAGGCGGGTCTGGGCCAGCCGGGGACGGCCGGCCATGCCAGTCCGATGTGCCCGGGATCTGCCTGAACCCAGTCACGCCATCACGGGGCACCCGCTATGAACCCTTCCCCACCAGGCTGCTCACATACCTCTGATTTTGCTCCAGATTCGCTGCGAGGTTGGGCTTGCCGCCCGGCCGCCGGTAGCCTCACCGGCATGGCCAGCCAGGCCGGGCCACGGCCGGCTGGCAGGCGGTAGCCGACTGGGTAGGCCCAGGTCCGGCGCTTACCGGCAGGCACCGGGTACACCAGGGGAGGACCGTGCGGCTCAGCGAGTTCTGGGAGCGGATGCGGGCACAGTTCGGCGACACCTATGCGGGCAGCGTCGCCAAGGACCACGTCCTGGCCGGGCTGGGCGGGCGGACAGTGGAGCAGGCGCTGGCCGACGGGGAGGACGCCAAGACTGTCTGGCGGGCGGTCTGCCACGGAGTTCGACGTACCGCCGTCACTGCGCTGAGGCCAGCAGGGGGCCGGCCCGGCAGGCCCGGGGCGCCCGGAGCTACCCCGGCAGAATTTCGCCATGGAACCGGCGTGTTGGGTTCATGGTCGAACAGTTGTTCGCCTAAGGTAGGGGTCTGGGCGGCGTTGCCACCCCCACGCGCGGCTGCACAGCCAGCGCCGCATGACCGTGCTCCTGCCCAGCCCGGTTGCCCGGTGCCATGTGCCCGGTGCGGTGGAACTGTCGGTGCTGCCGCGTAGCGTCTGGACCGGCAACTGAACCAGCAAGCATCCCCTGAACCCGGACAGGAGTTTACATGGCAGGCAACGACAGGAGGTCACAAGGCCGGGTGACAGGGACCGAGCCCTGGAGACCGCGCTCGCCCAGATCGAGCGTCAGTTCGGCCGGGCCTCGGTCATGCGGCTCGGCGACGAGAGCCGCGCCCCGATGGAGGTGATTCCGACCGGGGCGATCGCGCTCGATGTCGCGCTCGGCATCGGCGGTCTGCCCCGCGGCCGGATCGTCGAGATCTACGGCCCAGAAAGAGCGGCAAGACCTCCCTCGCACTGCAGGCGGTCGCTAACGCGCAGCGGGCCGGCGGGATCGCCGCGTTCATCGACGCCGAGCACGCGCTGGACCCGGAGTACTCCAAGAAACTCGGCGTGGACACCGACGCGCTGCTCATCTCCCAGCCTGACACCGGGGAGCAGGCGCTGGAGATCGCGGACATGCTGATCCGCTCCGGGGCCATCGACATCGTCGTCATCGACTCGGTGGCCGCGCTGGTGCCCCGGGCAGAGATCGAGGGCGAGATGGGGGACAGTCACGTCGGCCTCCAGGCCCGGCTGATGTCCCAGGCCCTCCGCAAGATCGCCGGGGCCCTGAACCAGACAAAAACCACAGCCATATTCATCAACCAATGAGGGAAAAAATAGGCGTCATGTTCGGCTGATGTCGTACTAGACCCGGGTGACCCTCGCAGACGGCACGCAGGAGAAGATCGGCAAGATCGTCAATCAGCGCCGGGATGTCGAGTCTCTCCTACGACCCTGCCCGGGAGTCGTTCCGCGCCGTATCGTCAACTGGTTCGACAACGGCCCGGCCGAGCGCTTCCTGCAGTTCACCGTCGCCAAGTCGGGGGGAACGGCCGGGCCCAGTTCGCCGCGACGGAGAACCATCTCATCCAGACCCCGGGCGGCTGGCTGCGGCCGGCGAGCTGATCTCTGGTGACCGGGTCATCCCGGCAGAGCCGAGAGCTGAGCGAGCAGCAGATTCAGCTCATCCTGGGCGGCCTGATGGGGGACGGGAACCTCTCGCCTAACTCCGTGGGCGGACCGGCACCAGGTTCAGGATGGGCCACGGCTCCAACCAGGCGGCGTACCTGGACTGGAAGGTCAGCCTGCTGAGGAACATCGGGTGCTCGAGGCGGCCAACGCCAAAGGTGCGGTCTTCGCTGACTCACCCCGCTGCCGGAACTGGCGGAACTGCATGACACCGTCTACTTCGGGGACGGCAAGAAGCACCTCAGCTGGGAGTACCTGAAGACGCTGACGCCGCTGGCCCTTGCGGTCTGGTACATCGACGACGGGAGCTTCACGCTCAGGTCAAAGGGCGTCCAGAAGCGACCCAGGGCGGAACCGGACGGATAAAGATCTGCGTGCAGGCGATGAGCCCGGGATCACGGGACCGGCTCACCGAGTACCTACGTGACAGCACGGGCTCGACGTCAAGCTCCAGATCGCAGCCGGGCACAGCGGTCCTGGTGTTCACCACCGCGGCATCGGAGAAATTTCAGCAGCTCGTCGCCCCGTACATTCACCCCTCGATGGAGTACAAGCTCCTGCCAGGATTCCGTGGCAGGTTCGGGGTCGAGCCGGAATTCGCCGCCCCCGAGATGCTCCTGGTGCCAGCCGGATCCTGGACATCCACGTCAAGCCGCCCACGCGGTCCATGAACAGGTTCGACATCGAAGTCGAGGGTCGCACAACTACTTCGTCGATGGCGTCATCGTCCACAACAGCCCGGAAACCACCACCGGTGGCCAGGCGCTCAAGTTCTACGCGTCGGTGCGGATCGAATACGCCGGATCGAGACGCTGAAGGATGGCAACGAGGCGGTCGGCAACCGGACCAAGAAAGATCGTGAAGAACAAGTGGCCCCGCCGTTCAAGATCGCGGAATGCGACATCCTCTTCGGCATCGGGATAGCCGGGAAGGCAGCCTGATCGACCTCGGGGTCGAGCAGTCGATCGTCCGCAAGTCCGGTGCCTGGTACACCTACGAGGGCGACCAACTCGGCCAGGGCAAGGAGAACGCCGGAACTACCTGAAGGACAACCCCGACATCGCCAACGAGATAGAGAAGAAGATCAAGGAGAAGCTCGGCATCGGGCCACGCCTGGACGCCAAAACCACCCAGAACGGTGCCGCAGCCCCCGGGCCAGCCGCTCCTGCCCCGCCGGGCAAGGCCGGGAACGGGAAGGCGGCCGCATCCGTGACCAGCATCACCGGCGTACGCGGCGGTGCCTGACCGGGCCGAATCCAGCGACCGTCAGGCCGCCGCCCGGGCCGCGCTGGCGGCTGCCCTGTCGGCGACCGGAGACACTTCCCCGGGTCTGCCGACGGCGGCCCGGCCAGCCCGGGGCAGCCCGCGGATCCAGAGCAGCGCGCCCGCGAACTGTGCCTGCGGCTGCTTACCGGCCGGCCACGGACCAGGACCGAGCTGGCCGATGCCCTGCATCGCCACGGCATACCGGATAGAGACGGCCGGGCCGGTGCTGGCCCGGCTCGCGGACGTGGGCCTGATCGACGACGCCGCGTTCGCCCGGGCCTGGGTCGAGTCCCGGCACCGCAACCGGGGATTGGCCCGCCGGGCGCTGTCCGCGGAACTCAGGCAGCGCGGGGTGGACGGCCAGGACATCGAGGCGGCCGTCAGCGCCCTGGACCCGGCCGACGAGATGGCGACCGCCCGGCGGCTGGTGGACAAGGCGATCGACGAGGGCCAGCCGGGGCAAACCGCTGCCAGTGCGGATCCGGCGGCTGGTCGGCCAGCTGGCCCGGAAGGGCTACCCGGCCCCGGTGGCCTACCGGATCGTCCGCGAGGCTATTGAGCAGGAGGGCGTCAACGCGGCAGGCGCCGGGGTCGATCTCGATGAAGCGGCGTGGGCCGCACCGGACGCAGATCTCGATGCAGGGTAACGAACCAGTTGCTCTGGGTAAGACTTGAGAAGATCGCAACGGATTGCTTGCCCAAACTGTTATCTCCGCTTAACCTCACGGCAGCGAGGTGTTACTCCGTGCCATGCGGATCGAAATGAGTGTTAACGACTTGTGAGCGGCGAGAGCTGGTCACAGATTTGGGATGGTAGCTGGTCAGGGCGGGGACGCCCGTCCTTGGCTGATAGGCCTGACCTGGCCCGCGCTGGCGGGCCGGGGGTCATGCAGGGCGGCTGGGTGCGAGCCTGGCCGGGACGAAAGTCTGGCGTGCCGTCCGGCGCGCGTCCGGCCGCGCACGCCGCGGCTGGACGCGCGCTGGACGGTGCGGGTTAGCTGGCCGCTGGACGGCAGCCGCGGGGCGGCGTGTGCTGCCCGGTGGGTGTGGCGCAGCGGCCGGTGCCTGGCAGGCATGACCCCTCGCTCCAGGGTTTATCCCTGGCACCACACCTGGTGCCGGGGCCAGCCAGCAGGATTCGGGTGTGCCATGAGCAGCACAATCTCTCTCGTCATCGGGGCCGTCGGGTTGCTGGCCGCTGTTTTCGGCTGGTGTTGTGCTGCGCCGGTCCCCGGCCCGGATCCGGGCCGTGACCGAGCCGGGGCCGCCGGGCTCGGCTCACCGCCGACGCGCAGCGCAGCTTCGAGGACGAGCCGGGAAGCGGACCAGGTCCGCAGCCGGGCCGAAACCGACGCCGCGACCATCATGCGGGAGGCCGGGCAGGCCGCGGACAAGGCGGCCCAGGCCAGCCGGGACGCGGACGAGGAACTGCGCGCGGTCCGCGACGAGGCCCGGGAACTGCGCGCCGACCTGGAACGGCGGGAGGCCCGGCTGGCCGAGCGGGAAGCCCGGCTGGACGCCGAGATCGGCAAGCTCGACGAGCGCTCCGCAGGGCTGGACAGACTCCTCCAGGAACTGGATGGCCGCCGGGCCGACCTGGACCGGCTCGACGAGGAACGCCGTGCCGTGCTCGAGCAGACCGCCGGGCTGACCGCCGACCAGGCCAAGGCCGAGCTGGTGGCCGGCATCCAGAACCAGGCCAAGCGTGAGGCGGCGCTGCTGGTCCGGGAAACCGAGAACGCGGCCCGCCGGGACGGCGAGCAGCGCGCCCGCCGGATCGTCACGCTGGCCATCCAGCGGGTGGCCAGCGAGCAGACCAGCGAGTCCGTGGTGTCCGTGCTGCACCTGCCGGGCGATGAGATGAAGGGCCGGATCATCGGCCGGGAGGGGCGGAACATCCGCGCCTTCGAATCCGTCACCGGGGTGAACCTGATCATCGACGACACGCCCGAGGCCGTGCTGCTGTCCTGCTTCGACCCGGTCCGCCGCGAGGTCGGCGGCTCACCCTGGAGCGGCTGGTGCTGGACGGGCGGATCCACCCGCAGCGGATCGAGGAGGCGTACGAGCGGAGCAAGGGCGAGGTCGAGCAGCTGTGCGTCCGGGCCGGGGAGGACGCGCTGGTCGACTGTCGCATCACCGACATGCACCCGGAACTGGTCACCCTGCTCGGCAGGCTGCGCTACCGCACGTCGTACGGCCAGAACGTGCTGCAGCACCTGGTCGAGTCCGCGCACATCGCCAGCATGATGGCCAGCGAGCTGGGCCTGGATCCCGTGCTGATGAGGCGCTGCACGGTGCTGCATGACATCGGCAAGGCGCTCACCCACGAGGTGGAGGCAGCCATGCCTGATCGGCGCCGAGATCGCCCGCCGCTACGGCGAGCCCGCCGACGTGGTGCACGCCATCGAGGCGCATCACAACGAGGTCGAGGTGCGCACGGTCGAGGCGGGGCTGACCCAGGCCGCCGACGCGATCAGCGGCGGCCGCCGGCGCCCGGCGCGAATCGCTCGAAGCCTATGTGAAGCGGCTGGAGCGGCTGGAGCAGATCGCCACCGCGCAGCCCGGCGTGGAGAAGGTGTTCGCCATGCAGGCCGGCCGCGAGATCAGGGTGATGGTGAAGCCGGAGAGGTGGACGACATCCAGGCCCAGGTGATCGCCCGGGACGTGGCCAAGCAGGTCGAGGAGGAACTGACTTACCCCGGCCAGATCCGGGTCACCGTGGTCCGGGAGTCCCGGGCCACCGAGTTCGCCCGCTGAGCCTGATCAGGTAAGGTCGCGGGCCGGTCAGCTAGAGGCCGCGTTGGCCCGGACTGGACCTCCCACCCCTGCGTACTCTGCTGAAGGCCGTCTATCTTGCCAGCCGACGCCTCCTGCATGTCGGCCGCGCGGCCGAGTGCCCGCCGGGTCGACCTCCGGGCCGCCGGGCCGCCACTGTGTGCCGGGCGAGCTGCCGGCTCGGCTGGCCCGCTCGGGCCCGGCGACCCTGGGCCCGGCCGCCCCGGGCTCGTTCAGCGTCAGCTGCGTGATCCGGGCGGGGTGAAGCCGACATCTGCCCGTAGAAGGACAGTTCCGCCTCCAGCGCGGCGATGATCGTGTCTGCCCGCCGGAAGCCGTGAGACTCGCCCTGGAACATCAGCAGCGCGTGCCGGATGCCGTGCGCGGCCAGATCGGCTATATACCCCCGGCCTGGGCGGGCGGCACGATCGGGTCGTCGAGGCCCTGCACAGGAGCACCGGGCCGGTCGCGTCGGTGACGTGGCCCACCGGGGAACGTCCGGTGTAGACGTACTCGGAACCAGGCAGCGGGCCGATCAGCCCGTCCAGGTAGCGCGACTCGAAGTCGTGCGTTTGCGGCCGCGAGTCCGCGCAGGTCGGCCACGCCGTAGTAGGAAGCGGCCGCGCTGAACACCAGCGCCGGGCCGCGCCCGTGGTCACCGCGGCCAGCGCGGTCCAGCCCCGGCCGAGCTGCCGCGGATGGCCACCGGGCCGGGTCGGCGTCGCCGTTCTCGGCCACTCCAGCGGGCCGCGGCCACGTCCTCCGACATCGACCACGCCCCACTGCATGCGAAGCCGCTCGCGGTAGCTGCGGCCGTAACCGGTGGACCCGCCGTAGTTGACGTCGATGACCCCGATGCCGCGGCTGGTGAAATAGGCCTTTTCCAGGTCGAACAGCGCGACCGCGTGCGAGGTGGGGCCGCTGTGCGCCCAGACCACGTAGGGCGGCAGCTCACCGTCCGGGGCGGCCGCGTCCGGATGGGCTGGCGGGTAGACCAGCGCGTGCACTCTCCGCCCGTACGGTCCCTCCAGCTTGACCTGGCTGGGCACCGGCAGGTAGCCCGCGTCCGGGACCTCCTCGGACTCCCAGCGCAGCACCTCGGACGTGCCGGAGGCCGCGTTGATCCGGACCACGGCCAACGGCGTGCCGGGCTGCCGGCCACCGCGACCACCGTCTCGCTGTCCGCGGCCAGCCCGGAGGTGAACTCCTCGACCGGCAGTTTCAGGTCGGTGAGCTCGCCGGTCTCCGGGTCGAGCAGGCCGAGCCGCATGCCGCCCTGGCCGTGCAGCGCCGCGAGCCGCCCGTCACCCAGCCGGGCGAACGGCCGGTCGCCCAGCTGCCACAGCGGCTCGGCGAACTCCTCTTCGGCCGGGAACAGCGCCTCGGCGGCTCGCCGAGCAGGCCACCTGGTAGAGGTTCCACCAGCCGGGCCAGTCGGAGACCACATACAGGCTGGTCCCGTCCCGCCACACCGGGGCCAGCACCGATTCCCGCATGCCGCCCTTGACCAGCCGCCCCGGGCCGGGCACTCCGTCGGTGATCCGGCCGACCCGCAGTTCGGTGCCATCCCACGGCATACGCGGGTGATTCCAGCAGATCCAGGCCAGCCGGCTGCCGTCCGGCGAGAGCGTCGGAAAGGCGAAGAAATCCGCGCCCGTGACGAGTTCCCGGATGGCACCCGGATCATTGGCCGCGCTGCCATCCAGCGGAATGGCCACGATAGCCCGGCTTATCTTTCCGCCTTCGTGCCGTTCCTGGACGCACCACACTTCTTTCGGTCGGCGGAAAGAAGAAGTCGGCAAAGCGCAGCGCGGCGCGCCCGGCCTCGCCTGGCCCGGGGCGAGCGGGCGCGGTGGCCCGGCGGGCTCCCGGGCCGTGCGGTGCCGCTCCCGCCGGCCGCCCGTGCGCTGGGACCGGCATCAGGTACAGCCGCTGGTCGGCGTAGTTGGCGAACACGACAGCCTGCCCGTCGCCGTCCAGGCCATCCTGGCCGGCAGCGGAACCGGCAGGTAGGACCGCCCGCCGTACTCGTGCACCCGGGTCCGGGCGTTCCACGGCGAGGGCAGCAGGGCGCGCCGGTTCCCGGCCGCGTCGCAGTGCACCACGGTGACCCGGCCGCCCTCCTCGGGACGGCCCTCCTGCCACCACACGTCCGTGCCGCGGACCAGCGGGAACGAGACGGTCACCTGGCCCTTGGCCACGTCGGCCGCAGTGATCGGGGAAGGCCAGGCGCCGTAGGGGATCCGCGGAGCTGCCACGCTGTCTGTCATAGGGGATATCGTCTACCATCCGTGGGTCTGGCCACGGGAGATTCCGGACATGGCGCGGACCTGCTGGGGGGCATCCTGGACAGGCCACGGTCTGCGGAGGGAGATTCCGGACATGCCGCGCTGCGCGTGCCCTCGGAGGCGACATGGCGCCTCCCGCACGTATCAGATCCGCACCTACGGGTGCCAGATGAACATGCACGACTCGGAGCGGCTGGCCGGCCTGCTCGAGGACGCCGGGTACCAGCGTGCGCCCGGACGGGGCAGACCCGGACGTCGTCGTGTTCAACACGTGCGCGGTCCGGGAGAACGCCGACAACCGGCTGTACGGCAACCTGGGCCACCTGCTGCCGGTCAAGCAGTCCGGCCGGGCATGCAGATCGCGGTCGGCGGCTGCCTGGCCCAGAAGGACCGGGCCGGGATCACGCGGCGGGCGCCCTGGGTGGACGTGGTGTTCGGCACGCACAACATCGGCTCGCTGCCGGCCCTGCTGGAACGCGCCCGGTCGCAGCAGGCAGGCCCAGGTGGAGATCGTCGAGTCGCTGGAGCGGTTCCCGTCCGTGCTGCCCGCCCGCCGGGAGTCGCCGTACTCGGCCTGGGTGGCCATCTCGGTCGGCTGCAACAACACCTGCACGTTCTGCATCGTGCCGAGCCTGCGCGGCCGGGAGGAGGACCGGCGGCCGGGCGACGTGCTGGCCGAGATCCGCGGCGCTGGTCGCCGACGGCGTGGTCGAGGTCACCCTGCTCGGCCAGAACGTCAACTCCTACGGGGTCGGGTTCGGCGACCGGCTGGCGTTCGGCAAGCTGCTCCGCGCCTGCGGCGGCATCGACGGGCTGGAGCGGGTCCGGTTCACCTCGCCGCACCCGCGCGACTTCACCGATGACGTGATCGCGGCGATGGCGCAGACGCCGAACGTCATGCCGCAGCTGCACATGCCGCTGCAGTCCGGCTCGGACGCGGTGCTGCGGGCCATGCGCCGCGCCTACCGCCGGGACAAGTACCTGGGGATCCTGGACCGGGTCCGGGCCGCGATCCCGGACGCCGCCATCACCACCGACATCATCGTCGGCTTCCCCGGCGAGACCGAGCAGGATTTCGCAGGGCACCCTGGACCTGGTCCGGCGGGCCAGGTTCGCCGGCGCGTTCACGTTCCAGTACTCGCCCCGGCCTGGCACCCCGGCCGCGCTGATGGAGCACCAGGTCCCGGCCGGGACCGTGGCCGAGCGATACCAGCGGCTCACCGCCGTGGTCGAGGAGATCACCCTGGCCGAGAACCGGCCTTCACCGGCCGCCAGGTCGAGGTGCTGGTCGCCGAGGGGGAGGGGCGGAAGGACGGGGCCACGCACCGGATGTCCGGCCGGGCCCGGGACAACCGGCTGGTGCACTTCGCGCCCGGGGGCACCGGGCCGCGCCCCGGCGACCTGGTGACCACGGTGGTGACCCGGGCCGCCCCGCACTACCTGGTGGCCGACGGCCCGCCGCTGGCGGTGCGCCGTACCCGGGGCGGTGACGCCTGGCAGGCCCGCCAGGAGGGGCCCGCCCAGCCGCCGCAGCTGTCTCGCTCGGCATGCCCGCCGTAGGCCGCCCCGTCTAGCTTCGGCCCGCACATGGATGGGGCAGGATCCCCACCGATGGTGGCCATTTTCGTCTTCCGGGCGTTTTGCCCGTCAGGCGTCCGGCTTCCACTGGCCGGCGATCTGGCAGGTCGCGACGTTCAGCCGGTTCCAGAGGTTCTGGTTCGCGATGGCGAGCACCAGGCCGGCCAGCGCCGGCTCGTCGAAGTGGCGGGCGGCCTCGGCCCAGATCTCGTCCGGGACCGGGTCGGGGCGATCGGCCAGCCGGGTGACGGCCTCGGCCAGGGCCAGTGCGGCTCGCTCGGCGTCGCTGTAGTAGGGCGCCTCCCGCCAGCCAGCCAGCGCGAAGAGGCGCTCGTCTGTCTCTCCGGCGCTCTTCTGGAAGCGCCAGGCGCCGTCGAGGCACACTCCGCAGCCGTTGATCTGGCTGGCGCGCATACCGGCGAGATGGATCGTGGCGGGCGGGACCCCGGTCTTGCTGACGGCGTCTCCCAGTGCCTGCAGGGCCGCCATGGCACCGGCCACGCTCACCGCCGGGTTAGTGATCCTCGTCTTCATTGCTGAGCTGCCTCCAGTCTCCGCACCGGTTCGTCCCGGCTGGCTCGGGTCACGGCCTCCCGGAACCGGCCAGCGGTCAGGCCGGCTAGGGCGTCAGCACATTGACACCTGACACCGGGCGAAGGTGACAGAGCGACGGATCCGGGCCAGGCGCGAATGGCTGGCCCGGCCGCACTTCGGGCCGGCGGCCCGGACGCTGGACCGACGAGGTCAGTCCGGCTGGCACAGCCAGCGGACCAGCTTGATGAGCTGGGCCATGGCGAACAGGTCGATGGCGGCGCCAGCCAGGAAGATCGGTGCGATCCAGATCCCGTGTGGCGCAGGGATCTTCAGCACGGCCCCGATCCGCACCACGCATATCGCAGCCAGCCAGAGGCTCGCGCTGAGGAACAGCCGAACCCCCGCGGCCCGGGCGTCGGCGCCCGTGAGCTGGCCCCGGAAAATCCCGTGCTCGCGGCGGGCGGTGCGGATCGTGCCTCCCGCGAAGCGCAGCGCGCGGACCTGGCGCAGCACGGGACGCACGTCGGGGTCGGCCAGGATCGCCGGGAGCTCGGCCGTCCATTCCCGGTACCGCCCATCCCGGCTGGCGGCGGGCAGGTGCCGGCCAGCCCGGCCGATGAGCCACTCGGCGATGCGCTGGGTGAGCGGACGGCTGGTCATCAGGTGCTCCCGCGGGCCGGGCGTCCCGCGCCCCGGGGCGCGCCCCGCGCGGTGCCCCGCGCACCCTGCCGGGCGGAGTCGGCCCGGGCCAGTTCCTGCCGGGCCGACTCGATGCCCTCGTCGGTGAGGAAGTAGTACCGGCGGGCTGGCCGCCCGCTGCCGTCGCCACCAGGCGGCTCCCAGGCCGAGCTGACCACACCCTGCTCCTGCAGCCGGGACAGCATCGGGTACAGGGTGCCGCTGGGCAGGCCGGACGCCTTCATCAGGTCGTAGCCGTAACGCGGGGCGGCCGGGTCAGCCAGGAATGCCCGCAGTACCCGCTCCAGTGGCCCGGTGAGCTTCATACGCCTAATCCTACATATATAGCCTACATATGTCGAGTTGGCCCGGGCGGAGCGGCCAACCTCACCCGCAAAAGCTGCGTCCTAGCAGGTGAGAGGCCTGAAGGCCTACCGACCAAGGGGGATCAATGCCGCTACCACTCCGCGCCGTACGCCGCGCCGCGGTCGCTCTCGGGCTCAGCTGTACGGCCATGCTGAGCGGGACCGCCGCTGCGGCGGCGACCAGCCACGCCGCCCAGCCCGCCAGCCACGCCGCCCAGCCCCAGCCACGCCGCCCAGCCCGCCAGCCACGCCGCCCAGCCCGCCGGCCACGCCGCCTGGCCGGCGCCACGCCGCCCGGCGGCCGGGACGCCACGCTGCACGCTAGCCCGGCTCAACATCTGGATCGGCGTGCCGGGCAGCGCCGCGGCGGGCTCCGTCGCCTACCCGCTGGAGTTCTCCAACGTGTCCGGCCGGGCCTGCCACCTGTTCGGCTACCCGGGGGTGTCCGCCATCGGGCGCCGGGGGCAGCGGCTGGGCAGCGCGGCGGGCCACGACACGTCGTTCCGGCCGCGCCTGGTGATCCTGCGCCGCGGCGGCACCGCGCACGCTCTGCTGACCATCACCGAAGCCGGCAACTTCCCGGCCCGCCGCTGCCGGATCCGCCCCGCGGTGGCCCTGCGGGTCGTCCCGCGCAGTGGCGCCCACCCGGCGTTCGTCCCGCTCAGCTTCCCGGCCTGCTCCCGGAAGGGCCCCATCTACCTGCATATCCGTGTCGTCCGGCCCGGTGTGGGCATCCCGGGGGTCAGCCAGTAGCAACCACCGCCACCTTGCCTAACGCCAGTACCACGGGCTGGCGTTAGGCAGGATGCGCGGTCTGATGGCGGAACCCGGCAGACTGTCCGGTGTGGCAGAACCGGTTATCGCGGTGCTCGGGCCGACGGCGGCCGGCAAGTCCGAGCTGGCGTTGCGGCTGGCCGGCGACCTCGGTGGCGAGATCATCAACGCGGACTCGATGCAGCTGTACGCGGGGATGGACATCGGCACGGCCAAGCTCGCCGTGCCGGAGCGCCGCGGCATCCCGCACCACCTGCTCGACGTGTGGGACGTCCGGCATGCCGCCAGCGTGGCCGAGTACCAGCGGCTGGCCCGCGCCACGATCGCCGAGGTGACCGGCCGGGGCCGGGTCCCGATCCTGGTCGGCGGGTCCGGCCTGTACCTGCGCGCCGCCCTGGACGAGCTGGACTTCCCGGGCACCGACCCGGCCGTGCGGGACCGCCTGGAGCAGGAACTGGACCGGCACGGGCCGGGTGCGCTGCATGCCCGGCTGGCTGAGCTGGACCCGGATGCCGCGCGCGGCATCCTGCCCTCGAACGGGCGGCGGATCGTCCGCGCGCTGGAGGTTATCGAGGTGTCTGGGCGGCCGTTCACCGCCACCCTGCCCCGGTACGAGTCGGTGTACCCGGCGGTGCAGCTGGGGCTGCGGGTGCCCCGGGCCGAGCTGGACGAGCGGATCGCCGGGCGGGTGGACCGGATGTGGCAGGCCGGTTTCGTGGCCGAAGTGCGCCGCCTCGAGCAGGGCCTGCGCGCGGGCCGGACCGCGAGCCGCGCGCTCGGCTACGCGCAGGTGCTGCGCTTGCTGGCCGGCGAGTGGACCGACGAGCGGGCCCGGGACGAGACGATCAGAGCCACCCGGCGGTTCGCCCGCCGTCAGGAGGCCTGGTTCCGCCGTGATCCCAGGGTGACCTGGCTGGACGCCGGGCTCGGGGCGGATCCGCACCGGCTGGCGCTGGCTACGATCAGCACATGCGGTTCGGCAAGGGGCATGGCACCGAGAACGACTTCGTGATCCTGCCCGACCCCGGCAACACCATCGATCTGCGGGCCAGCCTGGTCGCCCGGCTGTGCGACCGGCGGGCTGGGCTGGGCGCCGACGGGGTGCTCGCGTGGTGCGCACCGCCGAGCTGCCCGACGGCCGGGGCGACGCGCCGGAATGGTTCATGGACTACCGCAATGCGGACGGCAGCATCGCGGAGATGTGCGGCAACGGCGTCCGGGTGTTCGCCCGCTACCTGCTCGAGCATGACCTGGCCAGCGGCCTTCGGCGTGGCCACCCGGGCCGGGATCAAGCAGGTGCACGTCGAGCCGGACGGCCGGATCACGGTGGACATGGGCCCGGTCACCGTGCTCGGGGCCAGCCGGGCCGTGCTCGGCGGGGCCGTCGTGGAAGGGCTGCGGATCAGCGTGGGCAACCCGCATCTGGCCTTCCTGGTGGATGGCAAGCTGGACAAGTTCGACCTGTCCGTGCCGCCCGGGCTTGACCCGGCCGACTTCCCGGACGGCGGCAACGTGGAACTCATCCGGGTCACCGGCAGCTCCGCGATCAGCATGCGGGTGCACGAGCGCGGCAGCGGGGAGACCCGGTCCTGCGGCACCGGGGCCGTCGCGGCGGCGGCCGCCGCGGCCGCCCGGTACCCCGCGCCGACCGGGCCCGGCACCGGGTGCTGGCAGGTCACCGTGCCCGGCGGCGAGCTGACCGTGCGGCTGGAGGCCGGGACAAGCTGGCTGACCGGCCCGGCCGTGATCGTCGCGGAAGGCGAG
This sequence comes from uncultured Actinomycetes bacterium, assembly GCA_963757545.1. Lineage (GTDB taxonomy): Bacteria > Actinomycetota > Actinomycetes > Streptosporangiales > Streptosporangiaceae > RYN-230. The sequence continues at coordinate 37,793 of CAVWSA010000030.1, forward strand.
CTGGATCCCGGCTGGCTGGCCGCGGCGACCAGCCGCCGCACTGACTGATGGTGCGGGGCTAGCCGTCTCCATACACGCTTCACCATCACGTACCGGGCCGCCGCCGCTATGGGCCGTTCCAGGCGGAGATGACCGGCTGCTCGTGCTGCGCGCCCGGGGCGCCGAGGGTGCCCGGGTCTGGGTGGCGGGGTAGTAGGGCGGCTGACGGGTCGAGGCCGAGCCAGCGCGCGGTATCTCTTGGAAGTCTGAGCTCACGCCAGGCGAAATGGTGTAAAGGTGATCTTGCACCACCTCTGATCTCCTGCTTCCGCCCGTTGCCTGGGAAGCGAAGCTATCGTGTGCAGGCCCACAGACTGGACATTCGCCGAGACAGCGTCGTGCAACGTGACGGCTGAGCGTTATTGACCCGCAGGCGTCACCGGCGCATACTCGTGCCGGGCGGGCGTCCCGACGGTCGGGACGGGCGCACCAGCGGCGCCGCCTTGATCTCAATACGGCCGATTCGGCAGCGCCGAAGATTGGCCATGGCTGAACTCTGTTTCAAGAACCGTGATTTGGCGGGTCTCAAGGGCTCGGCGGATGTGTAGGTGGCGTTGGTGGAAGTCGTGGGCGAGGTGTTCGCCTTGGTAGTGCTGCTGGAGGATGGCGTCGAGGTCGGCTGCGCTGCTGGCCAGGGCGGTGAGGCTGCGGCGCTCGTAGGCGAAGGCGCTGTGGCCGTAGGAGACGGCCTGGTCCAGGTCGCCCCGGCGCGCCGCGACGATTCCGAGGTTGATGCGCGACTGCGCGACGCGCATGGGGGCGTTGGTGCTGCCGTCCGGCCGGACATCCTCGGTGATCACTTCAAGAGCGTGCTCTCCGGCCCTGTCGTCATCACCGAGCCACACGTAACAGGTGGAGGCGTAGAACATCCATTTCGTGTGATCGAACACGAAGTGGTGCTCGGGATGGACTGGAACTGGCATGCGGCCCAGCATCTCGGCACCCCGGCTCAAGGCCACCTCGGCTTGTTTATGGTCGCCGAGGCGTGACCAGCCTTTGGCTTCTTGCAGGGTGAGCTGGACCCCGGCACTGCCCGCCCCGGCAACGGCCTGTCCCGCCTGGGCGAACTCGATCAGCTGCTCGTATCGGCCGTCAACGAGCGCGAACCAGGCGCTCATCTCATACGCCCAGCCCATCAGCTCGGCGTGCCCGGCCTGCTTGGCCCACTGGTAGGCAGCCTGCCGTGCCGCCTCCGCCTCCTCACGTTCGCCCTGGTCGTAGTGAAGGCAGCCAAGCAAGACGGCCAGCCACCCGGCGACGACCAGCAGCTCGCGGTGCTGAGACAGAGTGAACCGGCCGCCCAGCAGCCGGATGACATGCTGAAGCCGCCGTTTGGTCCGGTCGCGCAGGATCGCCGCTGGGGTGCTTGGGTAGGCCCGGCACAGCAGGTCGGCCGTCTCGTGCAGGGCCTCGATGGTCCCGGCACCGATATCGGAGACTCCGGCCAGGCGGGTGACCAGAGCGTGTCGAAGATGGCCTGGCATGCAGCGTGTCCCCGAGGCGCGCTGGGTTCGGCTGTCGGCAGGCGTTCGCTATGCCGGTGGGGTGGGACGAATCCGAGGTCTTCGGCGTCGCGGCCGGTCAGCTCGTGCAGGGCACGCCGGTAGACGGCGTGCGGCCAGAGGCGCTTCCCCTGTCTCCCACCGGGCGAGGCGCTTCTCGTCGCAGGCCAGCCCGGCGTCGTGTCCAGCGGATCTGCCGGTTGAGCGCCTCAGCCATTTCCGCCCGGGTGAGGTGGCCGGCATCCCGCCAGGCGCGGAGAACGATAGGGATCTTCTGCGTCACTGAACACCTAAAGGGGTTCCGAAAGGGGTCTGAGAGGCCCCTGCGTTGGGGGTCCTTTTTCCTACGCGGTGCTGGTTGGCTCGGTTCTTACCAGCCGTACGTGACAGCAGATGGGTGACGGGAGCCCGATTGGTGGACGCGCAACTCCCCGGACGCCGGGATCAGGTGACCGCATGCACACTCCGGCACCCAGGACGCTGGCGCTGCGCACAACAGGGATCGCCTACCCGGGCACCCCGGGAAAAGGTCAGCGCTGCCCGGGCCGATCTCCGGTCCTTACTAGAGGACTGCCCGATGGCGGACGACGTCCTCGTGTGCGCCTCCGAACTGGCCACCAACGCCGTGCTGCGCCGCCATTCCCGGCTGACGGGCGGGGCATTCACCGTCCGTGGCAAGAGCAGCCCCGGTAACTACGCATGGATCGAAGTCGAGGACGACGGCGGCCCCTGGTCCCCGGCCGCCTGCGACCCCGAACGCGGCCACGGGCTCGACATCATCCGGGCGCTCGCCGATGACTGGGGTATCGACGGCGACCATACCGGACGGACCGTCTGGGCCCGATTCGACTGGCCCAGCTCATGACCGGCACCTGGCCGAATGACCGGGCCCTGCGCTGGCCTGCCGGCCGTGGACGGTCAGCAGATCCGGCACCTGCGTCGTCAGCGCGGCCTGGCCCGCGAAGAGCTGGCCGGGCTGGCCGGTATCAGCCTGGATACGCTGGCCAGGCTCGAACGGAACGCAAAGCGCGCTGCCGGACGAGAACTCTGGCCAGGCTCGCCGCCGCACTGGGGGAGCACCCCACCACCATGATCGCGGCTACGCCGCTAGACCGATGATCTTCTTGACCTTGCGACGGTCGCGTTAGGGCTTGCCGTGTAATAAGCCTCCGCTTCTCGCAATGATCTTGTTTTCTGCGCCATTTCCGTGCGGGCTCGGCCCTCGCATGGCTCACCGCGCTGACGCCTGCGGGAATGCGAACCCCTCACTGGTCACACCGGCCACTCGGGTTTCATGCCAGCAAGATCAAACCCGCGAGTTCATGATCTGCGCGCACTAACTACACGGCTTGCGGCTAGTCGGGCGCGGCCGGGGCCGGTGTGGCCGCTGCGCGGCGCCGCCGGTCAGGCTGGAGACGGGCAGTCCGCGGATCGAGGCGTCGAGTACCTCGGCGATGTGCCCGGCGAGCGGCGGTGGTCGCCGGCCGCGCCGAGCGCCGAGGCGATCTGCAGGGTGCAGCCGGGGTTGCCAGAAACGACCAGGTCAGCGCCGGTGCGGGCGACGGCCGCCGCCTTGCGCGAGCCGAGCTGCGTGGCCGCCTCTGGCTGTACCAGGTTGTAGATCCGGCCGAGCCGCAGCAGGTGCCTCCGTCGTCAAGCTCGGTCACGCAGGTCGGGGACGGCCGCGAGCAGCTCGCGCGGCGGCCCGTGATCCGCTGGGCGTAGCCGAGGTGGCAGGCGTCGTGGTAGGCGACGGTGAGCCGCAGCGGATGGCGCTCCGCGGCCGGGCCGAGGTCGGCGAGGAACTCGCTGAAGTCGGCGACCTTGGCTGCAGCTCGGCGGCCCGCGCGGCCACAGGTCCGGCGTCCGGCGCGGCCAGCAGCTCCGCGTACTCCTTCATCGCCGAGCCGCAGCCAGCCGAGTTGACGATGATCGCGTCCACGTCGGCCTGCTCGAAGGTCTCGATCAGCTGGCGGGCGAACGTCGCGGCCTCGGCTCGCCTCCCGTCGTGCAGCGACAGTGCTCCGCAGCAGCCCTGCCCGGCCGGGACGATGACGTCGCACCCCTCGCTGGCCAGCACCCGTGCTGTCGCGGCATTGACCTGAGGGAAGAACACCTGCTGCACGCAGCCGGTGAGCATCCCGACGACGGCCGGCGCTCGCCTCGGCGGGCACCCGCTCCGGCAGCCGTCCTCCGGAGCGGCCCGTGAGCGGCGCGGTGCCACCCGGAGTGCGGCCGCGACCTCGGGAGCAACCCGGCTGGCCAGTCGCCGCGCTGCGCCCGGTCCCGCCGGTTCGCCGTGCGCTGCGCCGCAGCGGCCCATCGGCAGCCGAGCGGCGCGGGTAGGGAAACATCGCGAAGATCGCGGCGCGCGCGGCGCGCCCCGCGCCGACCGGGGCGGCACCGGCGCTGCGCTGGCCCGCTGCGGCCGGCCCTCGGCGGCTCCGCTCCTGCCAGCTGCGGGCCGCCTCGATCAGCCGGTCGTAGCGGACACCGGACGGGCAGGCGGGAACGCACGCCATGCAGCCCAGGCAGCGGTCGACGTGCTGGCCGCGGCGACGCTGGCAGTCGCGCCGTCGAGCAGCTGGCCGATGAGGTGGATCCGGCCGCGCGGCGAATCCATCTCCTCGCCCCACAGCTGGTAGGTCGGGCAGGCGGGCAGGCAGAACCCGCAATGCACGCAGTCGCGAGCGCCAGCCCGCGGCAGCCGGTCGACCGGTGGGGTCGATCGGCGTGCCGTCGCATCGTCACAGATCCCTCCGGCGAAGCGGCCGGGCGCCATCAGGGCCCGGGGTCGAACTGGTCCTTGACCGCCGCATCAGGCCAGCGACGGCACCGGCCCGAAAATGTCCGCTTGCTCGCGGACCGCGGCCGGCGCGTCACCACCACCCCGCTCGCCCGGGCGGGCGGCCCCTCGCCCCCCGCGGAGTCCGGGCCGGTGGCCTGCGTCCAGGCCGTCCGCAGGCCGGCCACGAACGCGGCGGCAGCGGCGGGTCACGTCGCCGCCAGGGCCGCGTACAGCAGGCCGGCCGCGGCCGGCCCGTCGACGGCCGGACAGGCGGGCCTCCTCGGCCGCGGCGTCGATGGCGGCCAGCACGCCGGGCAGCACGGCGGCCCAGAACGCTGACCCGGAGCACGGTGGGCCCGGCCGGGCCGTGCGGGCCGGCACCAGGCGGCCGGCCGGGCCGCCCCCCCCCATGGCGGCGCACCGTCTGACGTCGCGGTCACCTGCTCCGAGCAGTCGCGCACCAGCGCGCCCGCTCGGCCACCCCGGCCGGGTCGCCCTCCAGCAGCACGCGACCCGGACCAGGCGTCGCGGCCCGGGCGGTCGATCTCGCACCGCGACCGGCGCGAGGTCGGTGCCCGCCGCGGCGCGACCGCCTGGCTCCGCCGCCGCGGCCTCGGCGCACCCCGCGGTCACGAACGCGGCCGCGCGGGCACCGGGTGCAGCCGGAACGGCCTCGGTGATCAGCCCGAGCGTGCCGTCGCGAGCCGGCGAACAGCTTGCCGAGGTCGTAGCCCGCCACGTTCTTGACGACCTTGCCGCCGGACCTGGCGACCGTGCCGTCGGCGCGCACCACGGTGATGCCGATCAGCAGGTCGCGGGGCGTGCCGTACCGCAGCCGGCGCGGGCCGGCGGTGCCGGTGGCGAGCATGCCGCCGATGGTCGGTGCGCCGTGCGCCGAGCCGCCGGCCGCGCTGCCGAGCTGGCGAGCCGCTGGCCAGCTCGGGCGGCGGGTCGAGGGCCAGGTGCTGCCCGGCCGCGCCGAGCACCGCCAGCCGCCCAGGGTCACCCCGGCCTGCACGCGGACGACCAGGTCGCCGGCGGCGTACTCGAGCACCCGGTCCAGCCGGTCGTGTCGATCACAGGTCGCAGCGCGCGGCGGGGCGCCCCAGCCGATCCGGGTGCCGCTGCCCGCGGGGCACCACGGCCAGGTCGTCGGCCGCGCCCCGCAGCAGCGCGCTCGCCTCCCGTCCCCGACGGGCCGCGCCCAGCCGGGCAGCACCCCGGCGACGGCGTCCCGGCGGGCCGGCGGCCGGACCGTGCGGCCGGCCCGGGCCAGCGCGCCCGGGGACCGGCACGGCGGTGCTCATCAGAACAGCTCCGCCTGGCCTGCGGCGACCAGCGGGTGCAGGCCGCGCCGCGGGCCGGGCACCTCGCCGCACAGCCGCGGCGTGGGGAAGATCTTGCCCGGGTTGCAGAGCCCGGCCGGGTCGAAGGCGCAGCGCAGCAGCTGCATGGTGTCCAGGTCGTCCGCGCCGAACATCTTCGGCATGTACTGGACTTGTCCGACGCCGACCCCGTGCTCGCCGGTGATGGAGCCGCCGTGCTGCGATGCACAGGTCGAGGATCGCGCCGGACAGCTCCTCGGCCGCCTCCGCCTCGCCCGGCACGGAGTCGTCGTAGAGCACCAGCGGGTGCAGGTTGCCGTCGCCGGCGTGGAAGACGTTGGCCACCCGGATGCCGGACTCGCTGGGACAGCGCGGCGATCTCGTCCAGCACCTCGGCCAGCGCGGTGCGTGGCACGACGCCGTCCTGCACGATGTAGGCCGGGCTGATCCGGCCCACGGCGGCGAACGCGGACTTGCGGCCCGTCCAGATCGCGGCCCGCTCGGCCGGGTCGTCCGCCGCCCGGATCTCGAACGCGCCGGCCTGCTCGCACAGCGCCCGCACCGCCGCCACGTCCCGGCGCGACGTCGGCCGCCGGCCCGTCCAGCTCGACCATCAGCACGGCCCCGGCCCCGTCCGGGTAGTCGGCAGGCCAGGCGGCCTCGGCCGCCTCGATGGCCAGCGCGTCCATCATCTCGATGGCGGCGGGCAGGATGCCGGCGCCGATGATCGCCGACACCGCCGCGCCGCCTGCGTCGGTGGTGCGCGAAGGCGGCGAGCAGCGTGCGTGACCGCCTGCGGGATCGCGGGTCAGCCGGACCGCGATCTTGGTGACGATGCCGAGCGTGCCCTCGCGAGCCGATGAACGCGCCGACCAGGTCGTAGCCGGGGCGGTCCCGGTGCCGTCGCCGAGCCAGGTCAGCTCGCCGTGCCGGGGTGACGATCTGCAGCCCGGTGACGTGGTGCACGGTGAAGCCGTACTTGAGGCAGTGCGCGCCGCCGGAGTTCTCGGCCACGTTGCCGCCGATCGAGCAGACCAGCTGGCTGGACGGGTCGGGCGCGTAGAAGTAGCCGTACGGGCGCGCCGCGGCCTGCTGACCTCCAGGTTGGTGACGCCGGGCTCGACGATGGCGCGCTGGCTGCCAGGTCGATCGCGATGATCCGGCGCATCCGCGAGGTGACGATCAGCACGCCCGTCGGTGCGCGGCAGCGCCCCGCCGGACAGCCCGGTGCCCGCGCCGCGGGCGACGAACGGCACCCCGGCCCGGGCGCACGCGCGTGACCACCGCCGCGACCTGCTCGGCGGTCTCCGGCAGCACGACCAGGCGCGGGCGCCGCCCGGTGCGAGGTCAGCCCGTCGCATTCGTAGGTGCGCAGTTCGGCCGGATCGGTTATCACCGCGTCGGGGCCGCAGATCTCGGTGATCCGCGGGCACCAGCGCCTCGACCGTCATGGCGCCTCCCAGAGGGGCCAGCACGGGCCACCGGATGCCGGTGCCGGACGGTGGGCGCCGGTGCGCGCGGGCCACCGCCCGCGGGCTCCCCTCCTACCAGACGTTCCGCTGGACGGGAGTCTATGCTGCCGCGCGGCTATGTCGCCGTGCTAGGGCATGTGCGCGTAGGCCGGCAGGGTAAGGAACTCGGCGAAGTCGTCGGCCAGCGCGACCTGCTGAACAGGGCGGCCGCCTGGCCGTAGCGGTCCGCGTCGTAGCGTCCCCGGCGCTCGAGCTGTGGCGAGTTCCTCGCCGATGATCCGCTGGACCAGGTCGCGGGTCACCGGCCGGCCGTCGGCCAGCCGGATCTCGTTGTGCACCCACTGCCAGACCTGGGAGCGGGAGATTTCGGCGGTGGCGGCGTCCTCCATCAGGTTGTGGATGGCCACCGCTCCCGTGCCGCCCGAGCCAGGACGCCAGGTAGTGCAGGCCACCTGACGTTGTTGCGCAGCCCGGCCTCGGTGATCTCGCCCGGGGTCTTGCGACCGCCAGCAGGTCGGCCGCGGAGACGCTGACGTCGTCGCGCATGCTTGCTCGATCTGGTTGGCCGCTGCCCAGCACCGCGTCGAAGACCTCGCGGCACAGCGGCACCAGGTCGGGGTGCGCGACCCAGGTGCCGTCGAAGCCGTCCCCCGCCTCCCGCATCTTGTCCTCGCGGACCTTGGCCAGCGCCACCGCGTTCACCTCGGGGTCGCGCCGGCTGGGGATGAACGCGGCCATCCCGCCCATCGCGTGGGCGCCGCGGCTGGTGGCAGGTCCGGACCAGCAGTCGGTGTAGGCCCGCATGAACGGCGCGGTCATCGTCACCGCGCGCGGTCGGGCAGCACGAACTCCTGGCCCGGCTGCGGAACTTCTTGATGATGCTGAACAGGTAGTCCCAGCGGCCCGCGTTCAGCCCGGCGCGTGCTCCCGCAGTTCGTAGAGGATCTCGTCCATCTCGAACGCGGCCGGGATGGTCTCGATCAGCACCGTCGCCCGGATCGTGCCGGCGGGATGCCCAGCGCTGTCCTGGGCCAAGCTGAAGACGTCGTTCCACAGCCGCGCCTCCAGATGGCTCTCCATCTTCGGCAGGTAGAAGTACGGCCCGCTGCCCTTGGCCAGCTGGCGCGCGCGCGCAGTGGAAGAAGTACAGCCCGAAATCGAACAGGCTGCCGGAGATCGCGCGGCCGTCGACCAGCACGTGCTTCTCGTCCAGATGCCAGCCGCGCGGCCGGACCACGATGCGTGGCCAGCTCGCTCGTCCGGGCCAGCCGGTACGTCTTGCCCTCCGCGCTGGTGAAGTCGAGCGTCCGGTCGACGGCGTCGATCAGGTTGACCTGGCCCTGACCATGTTCTCCCAGAGCGGCGTGTTGGCGTCCTCGAAGTCGGCCAGCAGACCTTGGCGCCGGAGTTGAGCGCGTTGATCGTCATCTTCCGGTCGGCCGGGCCGGTGATCTCCACCCGGCGGTCGATCAGGTCGGGCGCGGGCGGCGGCGACCTGCCAGTCCGGGTCCTCGCGGATCGGCCCGGGTCGGGCAGGAAGTCCAGCATTGCCCCGGCGGACAGTTCCCGCTGCCGGGCCGCCCGGGCGGCCAGCAGCTCGGCGCGGCGGGCGCCGAACTCCCGCTGCAGCGCCGCGACCAGGTCGATGGCCGCCGGGGTGAGCACCTCGTCGAAGCGGTCTCCCCGTGGGCCGGTTATCTGCACACCCTCGCTGGCCATGCCGCGCTCCTCCCGGTCATCGGTGACCACCATGTTACTCGCGAGTAATGGCGGCGCGCCGCGTGTTCCTCTTCACAGTGTGCTCGGTGACTGCGTGCTTGCTGACACTGGGCTTCGTAACACCGCCGCGTGGTGCCGGTCAAAGTGTTCCCGGCCACATCTGGGGCACAACCCGCGCGGCGCGGTGTTTATGAGGTGAGCCTAACCCGGAGGCATGACAGCATTGGCAGACCAGTACCGCACCGTCCGTCTATCTCACCGTGAGCAGCCCATGACCCGTCCCGCCGAGCAACCCGCCAGCCCCGCCGACCACCCGGGCGGCGCCCGGCGACGCGGCCGGGGCCGCTGACGCCGGCGAACTGGACCTGCTGGACCGGCATGCCCTGCGCCGGGTCGGCGGGCTGTCCACCGAACTCCAGGACGTCACCGAGGTCGAGTACCGCGCTGCTCCGCCTGGAGCGGGTCATCCTGGTCGGCGTGTGGACCGACGGCACGCTGGCCGAAGCCGAGAACTCGCTGCGCGAACTGTCCCCGGCTGGCCGAGACGGCCGGGTCGGTCAGTTCCTGGACGGCCTGGTGCAGCGGCGCGGCCGCCCCGACGCCGCCACCTACATCGGCGCGGGCAAGGCCGCCGAGGTGGCCGGCCCTGGTGGCGTCGCTCGGCGCGGACACGGTGATCTGCGACGGCGAGCTGACGCCCAGCCAGCTGCGCCAGCTTGAAGGCGTGGTCAAGGCGAAGGTCATCGACCGGACCGCGCTGATCCTGGATATCTTCGCCCAGCACGCCCGGAGCAAGGAGGGCAAGGCCCAGGTGGAGCTGGCCCAGCTGGAGTACCTGCTGCCCCGGCTGCGTGGCTGGGGTGAGTCGCTGTCCCGGCAGGCGGGCGGCCGGGTGGCCGGCGGTGGCGGCATCGGCACCCGGGGCCCCGGTGAGACGAAGATCGAGACGGACCGGCGCCGGATCCGGACCCGCACCGCGCGGGCTGCGCCGCCAGCTGGCCGAGATGTCGGTCGGCCGCCAGGTGCAGCGCCAGCAGCGGCGCAGCCGGGCCGTCCCGGCCGTGGCCATCGCCGGCTACACCAACGCGGGCAAGTCGAGCCTGCTGAACCGGCTGACCGGGGCCGGTGTGCTGGTGGACGACTCGCTGTTCGCCACGCTCGACCCGGCGGTCCGCCGGGCGCGGCACCCCCGGCCGGGCGCTGGTTCACCCTGACCGACACGGTCGGCTTCGTCCGGCACCTGCCGCACCAGCTGGTCGAGGCGTTCCGGTCCACGCTGGAGGAAGTAGGCCGAGGCCGACCTGATCCTGCACGTGGTGGACGGCAGCGACGCGGACCCGCAGGCCCAGATCTCGGCGGTGCGCGAGGTGCTCGGCGAGATCGGCGCCGCGGATGTCGCCGAGCTGGTGGTGATCAACAAGGCGGACGCGGCCGACCCGATCGAGCTCAAGGCGCTCCAGCTCCGCGAGCCGCACAGCGTGGTGGTCTCGGCCCGGACCGGGGCCGGGCTGGACGACCTGGCTGGCCGCCGTCGAGGCTGCGCTGCCGCAGCGGGACCGTGAGGTCAGCGCGGTGGTGCCCTACGTGCGCGGCGACCTGGTGGCCCGCGCGCACCAGGAGGGCGAGGTGCTCGCGCTCCGGCATGGCGCGGCCGGCACCGAGCTGACCGCCCGGGTCCCGCCTGACCTGGCCGCCGAGATCGACAGCATCGCCGTCCCCGCCACCAGCTGAACTCTTCCTGCCTAACGCCAGTGCCTGGTGCCTCGCCCCGGGCTAATCACGGCCGCCCGGGTAAGCGGGCGGCGGTGTGGCCCGGATATCGAAGCGCTGCAATTTGCACAGGCTTATCCGGTAAAGCAAACGGCGTTGCGCGCGGATAAATGCAATGGATTGCATTGCTCGGTTGGTAAGTGCCCGGCACGTTTTGCCCCGGGGTCATCGGCAGGCTCGCGGGCGTGGCATTGTCCCTGGTGAGCGGATGGTTGGGTGGCCTGGCCGGGGCCCGGGCCGGACGCGGGCCGGGGCCGCGGCCCGCTGGCCCGGCCGTGGCCGCGGGCAGCGGTGGCGGCCGGCCCTGGATGGCCCCGGCGGCGCGGCCGGCCCGCCGTGCCGCGGTGCGCGGCGCCCGCCGCCCGGGCCCGGTCCCGGATCGCCCGCGGCCGGGGCGGCACCCATCCTGAACAGCACACGAACAGTACTGGGCGGGGAGTCAACGGGTGGCCTGCGGGGAGTCATCGGCGGCCGCCGGCGGGTGCGCCGGTGACCCGGCCACCCGGGCCCGCGGCGGGGTGGCCGGCTGGATTCCGAGGTTGCTACGGCAACAGAAGTTACTGACACGTACAGAAGTCAGACCAACTCAGACCGCCACGCTCGGTGAGATCCGGGAAAGGCTGTTAATTTCTGGTCTGACTTCTTTGTGATAGTGCCTGTACAGGGACCCTGTAGTGCAATACCGTAACTGAACCGATATGTTGGTTGCCGCATCCGCTAGCAACAGCTGTCGGCCGCCGCGCAGCCCGTCTAACCGGGTGCCTGGCGGGGGGGCAGTAAGGATCGAGCTATGGCAGGTGACCGCGGATGACGCAGGTACGCCCCATCATGCACGCACCCTTCTGCCGGGCTACGGCGGAGTTCGTCACGATCGGAGCATTGATGCTGGCCAGGAACGCGCCACGGGGGGCGCGCCAGTGACCGTACGCCTGCTGACCAACATTGGCCGTCTCTGGACCGGGTCCGAGATCTGGAGCAACGCGGCCATCCTCACCCACAACGACCGGATCGCCTGGGTCGGCCGGGCCTCTGAGCTGCCCGCCAGCCTGCCTGGCGTGGTAGAGGACATCGTCAACGTCAACTCGGTGGAGAACCTGGGCGGCGGCCTGGTCACGCCGGGCCTGATCGACGCGCACACCCATCCGGTGTACGCCGGGAACCGGTACGCCGAGCTGGCCATGGTGGCGGGCGGCTCGTCGCCGAACGAGATCGCCGCGGCCGGCGGCGGGATGGCGTCCACTGTCACAGTGACCCGGGGCACCGACCCCTGGACGCTGTGCAACGGGGTCCGGGCCCGGCTGCGCGACTGGCTGCGCTCTGGCTGCACCACGATCGAGGCCAAGACCGGCTACCACCTGACCCGCGACGGCGAACTGGCCGACGTGCGCATGCTGCGCTCGCTGGAGGGTGAGCCGGGCATGCCGCGGGTGCACGTCACGTTCCTGGCCGCGCACGCGGTGCCGCCGGAGTACTTCGGCCGCCGGCATGACTACATCGACGCGGTCGGCACCTGGTGCTCCGACGCGGCCGCGGTCGGCGCGGACAGCGTGGACGTGTACTGCGAAGAGGGCCGGTTCAGCGAGCGGGAGGCACGCTGGATCCTCAGCGCCGGCCGGGCCGCCGGGCTGCTGCCCCGGGTGCACGCCTGTGGCGAGACCCGCACCGGTGCCGCGCGGCTGGCCGCCGAACTGGGCTGCGCCTCCGCGGACGTGCTGCACGAGGCGGGTGACGAGGACGTGGCCGCGCTGGCCCGCGCGGGCGTGGCCGCGGTGGTCTGCCCCGGCACCGCGCTGCAGGTGGGCAAGAACCCGCCGGTGCGGGCGCTGCTGGACAAGGGCGTGCCGGTCGCGCTGGGCTCGGATCACACCCCGGGTGGTAACGGGATCACCTCGATGCCGCTGGTCATCGCGCTGGCCGTGTCGCAGTTCGGGCTGAGCGTGGCCGAGGCGCTGCGCGCCGCCACGCTGGGTGGTGCCCAGGCGCTGCGGGCCCCGGACCGGGGCGGCATGGTGCGCGGCCGGTTCGCCGACATCGTGCTCTGGGACGCCGACCACGAAGGCGCCTTCGCCTGGTCGTATGGCCTCAAGCCGAGCCGGGTGTGGCTGGGCGGCGAGCCGGTCGCGCTGAACTAGCGCACTGACGACGGTCCTGCGTCCCGGCCTGGCGGGATAGTCCGAAGCGTGTGCTGAACTGGTCGGCATGGAAAACTCCCGGTACCTGGACTGCCTCGCCGCCGACTACGCCCGGCTGCGGGCCGTCGTGCCGGCCAGCCTGACCGCGGCGGTGCCGACCTGTCCCGGCTGGACCGTGGCCGACCTGACCCGCCACGTCGGCGAGGTGTACCTGCACAAGACCCTGGCCATGCGGGACGGCATCGAGCCTGAGCCGTGGCCGCCGAAGGAACTGGCCGACGAGGATCCGGTCGCGCTGCTCGACCGGGCCTACGCCGGGCTGCGCGCCGAGTTCGCCGCCCGGCGGCCGGAGGACCCGGCGGGCTCCTGGTACGCCCCGGACCAGACGGTCGGCTTCTGGATCCGGCGGATGGCCCAGGAGACCGTCATCCACCGCATCGACGCCGAGCTGGGTGCCGGGCAGCCGGTGCACCCGGTACCGGCCGACCTGGCCATCGACGGCATCGACGAGCTGCTCAAGGTGTTCGTGGCGTTCAGCGTGGCCGAGTGGGGTGACTACTTCGCCGACGTGCTGGGCGGCTCGCCGGGGCGGAGCTACACGGTGCGCACGGACGGCGCGGCGTGGCGGGTGCGTACCGGCCCCGGGCTGTTCGAGGTGACCGACGGGCCCGGCGACGGCCCGGCCGGCGTGACGGTGAGCGGCCCGCCGGAGGCCGTGCTGCGCTGGGTGTGGAACCGGCAGAGCCCAGGCCGAGCCGGGCGCGGTGACCGTGCACGGCGCCCTGGACGCGGTCGAGGAACTGCACCGCTGCATCGTCCTCGCGACGCAGTGAGGCGGCCCGGCCGTAGTACACCGCGGCGCTGGCCGAACACCCGGGCGGCGCAACACCCGGGCGGCGCAAGCACCCGGCCGGCCGTGGCATGCTGCCGCTATGCCCTCCGCCACGCCCCGCGCCTCCCGTGCCGGTTCCGCTGCCCACGCCCCCCCGGCCGGGCCGGTGACCATGGTGGTGGGGGAGGAGGAGCTGCTGGCCGAGCGGGCAGTGGCGCGCCTGGTCGCCGCCGCGGGCCCGGCCGAGAACGTGCGCCACGTACGCGCGGCCGAGCTGCGGCCGGGCGAACTGGCCGCGCTGGCCGCGCCGTCGCTGTTCGGTGACGGCTGCGTGCTGGTCCTGCACGGCACCGAGGACGCGGCCAAGGCGGTGGCCGACGAGATCACCGCGATCGCAGCCGACCCGCCGCCCGACACGGTGCTGGTGCTCACCCACGCGGGTGGGGCCAAGGGCAAAGCACTGCTCACCGCGCTGGGCAAGCAGCGGGTGCCCACGGTGGACTGCCCGAAGATCACCCGGATCGGGGAGCGGATGCAGTTCGTCCGCGGCGAGTTCCGTGCGGCCGGGCGGACCATCGAGGAGAGCGGGGTGCGCGCCCTGCTCGATGCGCTCGGCAACGACCTGCGCGAGCTGGCCGCGGCCAGCGCCCAGCTGGCCGCGGACACCACGGGAGTCATCGACCAGTCGGTGGTGGCCCGGTACTACCGGGGCCGGGCGGAGGCCAGCGGGTTCAGCGTGGCCGACCGGGCCGTCGAGGGACGGCTGGCCGAGGCGCTGGAGATGCTCCGCTGGGCGCTGGCCGTCGGGGTGTCCCCGGTCCTGATCACCAGTGGGCTGGCCCAGGGGGTACGGCTGCTCGGCCGGGTGGGCAGCGCCGCCCGCGGCCAGTCCGATGCGGCCGTGGCCGCCGAGGTAGGCGCGCCGCCGTGGAAGGTGGACCGGGTCCGGCAGCAGCTGCGCGGCTGGACCCCGGACGGCGTGGCCCGGGCCCTGGCCGCCGTGGCCGAAGCCGACGCCCAGGTCAAAGGCGAAGGAACAAGCGCCGCCTACGCCCTGGAGGTCGCCATCAGGGAGATAGTCGCCAGCCGCGCCCAGCGTTAGCCGGGCGATACCCGGGGCGTCCAGCAATCGTGATCATGACTTGAGTGTCGCTGGGACGCACGGCCGGATGATTTAAGCCACGTAGATGATCACCCTGGTTGTTGATGTTGAAGCTAGCCCGCATTCCTGTGACTGCTACTTCAACATCAACAACTGGTGCGCCCCCGCCGAGTCTCACTGGTCACACCAGCATCACAGTTTCACCAGGCAGACCCGGGCGTCCCTGCCTGTAGCGTCCCGTTTCAGCGCCGTGGTTACGGCGCAACGCGGCCAGGGGGCCGGGCGCAAGCTCGTTAAAGCGCTCAGGCGGCGTGCTCGAGCTCGGCGGCGCGCTTGGCGATAGCGGACTTGCGGTTGGCCGCCTGGTTCTTGTGGATGACGCCCTTACTGGCCGCCTTGTCCAGGCTGCGGCAGGCCGCCCGCATCGCGGTGGTGGCCGCGTCAACGTCGCCGGAGTCGGCGGCGTCGCGGAACTTGCGCACCGAGGTCCTCAGCTCGGACTTCACGGCCTTGTTGCGCAGCCGGGCCTTCTCGTTCTGCTTGTTGCGCTTGATCTGGGACTTGATGTTCGCCACGCGAAAGCCTCGCTCAGGATCTGGTCTGGGTGCCGGGGGCCGGTGCGCGATCCGCCCCGGCAGCGCCTCCGCGCGGCGGCGGCAGCGCGTACGCTCCGACGAAGCAGGATAGCCTACCCATGGCCAAGGCCCCAAACCGGTGCGGCCAGAGCGGTGCGGCCGGGCCGATGCGGCCCGGCCCACGCAGCCGAGCCGGTGCCGCCGAACCGGGCCCGGTCAGGCAGGCGCGGGATCGGGCATCGGCGGCCTCATGCGACCATGGAGAGCCAAGCCCGATTCGAACCAGGCGGATTTCTGTGCCAGCAGTGCCCGAGCAGGTCCTCCCGGATGGCGCGCAGCCCGCGACCAGCCCCGGTCAGACCGACCTGAGCGTGATCCGGAACTTCTGCATCATCGCGCACATCGACCACGGCAAGTCCACGCTGGCCGACCGGATGCTGCAGCTCACCGGCGTGGTGACCGGCCGGCAGATGCGCGCGCAGTACCTGGACCGGATGGACATCGAGCGGGAGCGCGGGATCACCATCAAGAGCCAGGCGGTCCGGCTGCCGTGGACCGGCCCGGACGGCCACCGGTACGTGCTCAACCTCATCGACACCCCCGGGCACGTCGACTTCACTTACGAGGTGTCCCGGTCACTGGCGGCATGTGAGGGCGCCATCCTGCTGGTGGACGCGGCCCAGGGCATCGAGGCGCAGACGCTGGCCAACCTGTACCTGGCGCTGGAAGCCGACCTGCACCTGATCCCGGTGCTGAACAAGATCGACCTGCCCGCGGCCCAGCCGGACCTGTACGCCGAGGAACTGGCCGGCATCATCGGCTGCGCTCCGGCGGACGTGCTCCGGGTCTCGGCCAAGACCGGCGACGGGGTCCCCGACCTGCTCAACGCCGTCGTGCAGCAGGTGCCGCCGCCCAGCGGGGACCCGGACGCGCCGGCCCGGGCGCTGATCTTCGACTCGGTCTATGACACGTACCGGGGCGTGGTCACCTACGTGCGCGTGATCGACGGCCGCCTGACCCGGCGGGAGAAGAGCCTGATGATGTCCACCGGGGCGGCGCACGACACGCTCGAGGTGGGGGTGATCTCACCGGAGCCGGTGCCGTCGGAGAACCTGGGCGCGGGCGAGGTCGGTTACCTGATCACCGGGGTCAAGGACGTCCGGCAGGCCCGGGTCGGCGACACGGTGACCAGCGCCGCGCGGCCCGCGGCCGAAGCCACTGCCCGGCTACGACCACCCGCGGCCGATGGTGTTCTCCGGGCTCTTCCCGGTGGACGGCGACGACTACCCGGAGCTGCGCGACGCGCTGGACAAGCTCCGGCTGAACGACGCCGCGCTGGTCTACGAGCCGGAGACGTCCACCGCGCTGGGCTTCGGGTTCCGCTGTGGCTTCCTCGGGCTGCTGCACATGGAGATCGTCCGGGAGCGGCTGGAGCGCGAGTTCGACCTGTCGCTGATCTCCACCGCGCCCAACGTGGTCTACCGGGTCGTCCTGGAATCCGGCGCCGAGCTGCAGGTCACGAACCCCAGCGACTTCCCGGGCGGGAGCACCGGGCGGTCGGCGACCCGGTCCGGGCACTCCTCGGGCGGGAAGATCGCCAAGGTCTTCGAGCCCGTGGTCCGGGCGACCGTGCTGGCCCCGGCCGAGTACATCGGCACCATCATGGAGCTGTGCCAGGGCCGCCGCGGCGTGCTGCTGGGCATGGAGTACCTGTCCGCGGACCGGGTCGAGATCCGGTACACGATGCCGCTCGCGGAGATCATCTTCGACTTCTTCGATCAGCTCAAGTCGCGTACCCGCGGGTACGCGTCGCTGGACTACGAGCCGGACGGCGAGCAGGAAGCCGACCTGGTCAAGGTGGACATCCTGCTGCAGGGCCAGCCGGTGGACGCGTTCAGCCAGATCGTGCACGAGGACAAGGCGCGGGAGTACGGCCTGGCCATGACATCGCGGCTGCGCGAGCTGATCCCGCGGCAGCAGTTCGAGGTGCCGATCCAGGCGGCCATCGGCTCCAAGATCATCGCCCGGGAGAACATCCGCGCGCTGCGCAAGGACGTGCTGGCCAAGTGCTACGGCGGGGACATCACCCGGAAGCGCAAGCTGCTGGAGCGGCAGAAGGAAGGCAAGAAGCGGATGAAGACCATCGGCCGGGTCGAGGTGCCGCAGGAAGCCTTCGTGGCCGCGCTGTCCACCCAGCCGGACCGGCAGCGCGCTAGCGGCGCCGCCGCGCCGCTAGCGGACCGGCCGCCGGGCTAGCCGGCCGCCGGGGCCCAGGCGGTGGCCGAACATCATCCCGTGCCCGCCCAGGGCTACCCCGGCCACCAGCACGCCAGCCCAGAACAGCAGCCACAAGATGATCGCCAGCCAGCCCAGGATGAGCCCGGTCATAGCCAGCCCGTCGCCGGCTTCGCCGGTCCGCCGGATCTGCGCCGCGGGCCATATGGCCGAGGATGACCGCGGGGATCGACGTCAGGCCGAACGTGAAGAACTCGGCCACGCCGCAGATCATCGAGGCCACGGCCATCGGGTTGGTCCGCGGCGGCCCGGCCGGCACCGGGAGCAGGGTCGCTCCGCCGCCGGGCAGCTGGCTGGTCAGCGTGGCCAGTTCGCCGACGGTGCGCGCGGCGTAGATCCGGCTCAGGTACTGGTCGTATTCGTCCTTGTCCAGCCGGCCCTCGGCGAAGCCGGTCTTGAGCACCTCGGCCGCGCGCTCCCGGTCCTGGTCGGACGCCCGGACGTCGCCGTGCGCAGCCGCCGCCATCCGGTATCCGGGTCCCGGCCAGTACGTCATCGAAGCCTCCTGCCGACGTGCCCTGCTTTCACGGTACCCGCGGCCAGGCGGCAAAGGCTCACCCGCGCAGCGTGACGAACGCCACCAGGATGATGATGCCCAGCACGACTTCCGCCCAGCCGAGCACCAGCCCGGCCAGCGCCAGCCCGTCGCCCTTCTCCCCGGTCCGGCGGATCTGGCCGCGGGCGATGTGGCCGAACACGATGGCCAGGATCGAGGCCGGCAGCGGGACGAAGAACTGCACGATGCCACACACCAGCGAGGCCACGGCCAGGCCGTTGGTGCGGTCCGCGGGCGCGGCGTAGCGGGCCGGCGGCGAGACCGGCGCCGGGTACAGCATGCTGCCGCCACCCGGCAGCTGGCTGGTCAGCACGGCCAGGTCGGCGCGCGTCTTGGCCGTGTACGCCTGGCCGAGCAGGCTGTCGTATTCGTCCTTGTCCAGCCGGCCCTCGGCGAACCCGGTCCGCAGCACCTCGGCCGCCCGCTCCCGGTCCGCGTCAGAGGCCCGCATACCGCCCTGCCCGCTGGCGGCCAGCCCGTACCCCGGCCCCATGGTCATCGCAGCCTCCCCGTCGCGCCCAGCCTCAGGATAACCGCGAGCAGCCCCAGTCAATATCGTTCGAGCTGGTGCACCACGTCCATTACCGTGCAGGGGTGGCGAACGCACTGGTCATCTCGGTGAACACCGGCCGTACCCGGGCCGCGGGCTGGGCCGGCCGGATCGGGCGCAGCGCGATCGACAAGCGGCCCGCCGCCGGGCCGCTGGCCATCGGCCGGCTCGGCGTAGCCGGGGACGAGCAGGCGGACCACAAGTACCACGGCGGCGAGGAGCAGGCCGTGTACGCCTACGCCCGGGAAGACCTGGACTGGTGGGTGGAGCAGCTCAGCCTGGAACTGCCCAACGGCACGTTCGGCGAGAACCTGACCACGGCCGGGCTGGACGTATCCGGCGCGCTGCTCGGCGAGACCTGGCAGGTCGGCAGCGCGGTCGTCCAGGTCCGGTCGGTGCGCATCCCGTGTGGCGTCTTCGCCGGCTGGCTGGGGGAGCAGTACGCGGCCCAGCGTGGCTGGGTCAAGCGGTTCGCCGCGGCGGGCCGTCCTGGCGCCTATCTCAAGGTGCTGACCGAGGGCACGGCCGGTGCGGGCGACCCGATCGAGGTGCTGCACCGGCCCGCGGCCAGTGTGACCGTGGCCGAGGCGATGCGGGCCTACTACGGCGACACCGACCTGATGCGCCGCCTGGTGGCCGTCACCGACCGCGACCCCAGGTGGGACGACGTGGCCGCCGGGGTGCTGCGCGGGCAGGCTGGCTGACCATGCCTGGGGCCCTGCCGGCTGGCCAGCCGGTGCCCGCCGACGGGCGGCTGCCGGACAGCGCGCTGGCCGGGCTGGCCGGCCCGGCCTTCGGCATCTATGTCCACGTGCCGTTCTGCCGCACCCGGTGCGGGTACTGCGACTTCAACACCTACACCGCCGCGGAACTGGGCGGCGGGGCGTCCCGGGAGACCTACCCCGGGCTGGCCGCGGCCGAGCTCCGGCTGGCCCGGCAGGTGCTGGGGGACCGCTGCCCGCCGGTGCGCACCGTGTTCTTCGGCGGCGGCACACCCACCCTGCTGCCGCCGGCCCAGCTCGGCGAGCTGCTCCGGGTCATCGACGGCGAGTTCGGCCTGGCCGACGGGGCTGAGGTGACCACCGAGGCCAACCCGGAGAGCGTGGACCAGCGGTCGCTGGCCGGGCTGCGTGCGGCCGGGATCACCCGGATCTCGCTGGGCATGCAGAGCGCCGCGCCGCACGTGCTGGCCGTGCTGGACCGGGAGCACCGGCCGGGCCGGCCCGCGCAGTGCGCCCGGTGGGCCCGGCAGGCCGGCTTCCAGCACGTCAGCCTGGACCTCATCTACGGCACGCCGGGGGAGACCGACGCGGACTGGCGCGCCTCGGTCGAGGCGGCGCTGGCCGCCGGCCCGGACCATATCTCCGGTTACGCGCTGATCGTGGAGGAGGGCACCCGCCTGGCCACCCGGATCCGCCGCGGCCAGGTGGCCGAACCGGACGACGACACCATGGCGCAACGCTATCTACTGGCCGATGACCTGCTCTCCAGCGCGGGCCTGACCTGGTACGAGGTCTCCAACTGGGCGGCCGGGCCGGGCGCCGCCTGCCAGCACAACCGGCTGTACTGGACCGGCGGCAACTGGTGGGGTGTCGGGCCAGGGGCGCACAGTCACATGGCGGGCACCCGGTGGTGGAACGTCAAGCACCCGGCCGCTTATGCGGCCCGGATCAGCGAGGGGGCCAGCCCGGGCCAGGCCCGGGAGGTGCTGACCGGCCCGGAGCGCCGGCTGGAGGAGATCATGCTGCGTACCCGGCTGGTTGAGGGCTGCCCGCTCAGCCTGCTCAGCCCGGCCGGCCGGGCGGCCGCGGCGACCGCGGTGCGGGACGGGCTGGCCGAGCCAGCGGCACACGCGGCGGGCCAGCTGGTGCTGACCCGGCCGGGCCGGCTGCTGGCCGACGCGGTGATCCGCGGTCTTACCGATTGAGCCGCAGCCAGCGGGGCACCGGCTGCCGTTCGCCCGCGCTGGCCGCGCTGGCCGCGCGGACCAGCACCACCAGCACCGAGATCCACAGCACGGCCAGCAGCGGCACCGCGATGAGCGTGGCCACCTGCACCGAGTCGAGCGCCAGCACGCCGCCCACGATCAAGCCGCACACGGTGTAGAGCAGCGCGGTGACGGCCACGTTCAGCGCCTGCCCGGCGTGCCACCGGGCGAACCCGTGGCCGCGCAGGCTGGCCAGGTAGAGGGCCAGCGGCAGCAGGCAGAGGGTGAACGGCACACCCAGGTAGGCCAGCATGGCGCGGTGCACCTCGTGGCGGCTGGGCGCTGCTGAGCCGGGCGCATCCCCGGCCGGCCGCGCCGCGCCATCGGCGGGCAGGAACCCGCCCGGGCCGGAGTCGAGCGGGGCGGGCGACTGCATCGGGCGGCTTTTCAATGGGGGTCCTGTAGCGGCGGATGTCGGTCTGGCTAACGCGGCTCGGGGCGGAGAAGTTTCCGTGCGCTGGTCACACGTTAGTCAGTACCCGGCGCCGTCACGAAGTCGATCAGCTCTTCCACCCGCCCGAGCAGTTCCGGTTCCAGGTCCGTGTAGCTGCGTGCCGCGGCCAGGATGCGCTTCCAGCCGGCCGCGGTGTCCGTGCCCCAGCCCAGCCCGCGCAGCACGCCTTCCTTCCACGGCTGGCCCCGTGGCACCTCCGGCCAGCGCGGGATGCCGAGCGCGGCGGGTCTGACCGCCTGCCAGATGTCCACGAACGGATGACCGACCACGAGCACGTGCGGTGAGGTCACCCCGGCCGCGATGCGCTGTTCCTTGGACCCCGGGATCAGATGGTTGACCAGCACACCGAGACGGCGCTGCGGGCCGGGCGCGAAGCTGGCCAGCACACCGGGCAGGTGGTCCACGCCTTCCAGGTACTCCACCACGACCCCGGTTTCGCGCAGGTCGTCGCCCCAGATCTGCTCGACCAGCTCGGCGTCGTGCCGCCCCTCGACATAGATCCGGCTGGCCCGGGCGACCCGGGCCCGGCTGGCCTGGCCGGCCGGGGCCGGTGGCCGGGCCAGTGAGCCGGACCGGCCCCTGGACGGCCCGGCGGGGCGGGCGGCCGGGGCGGGCCTGATCAGCGTGACCGGCCGGCCGTCGAGCAGGAACGCGGCGGGCCGCAGCGGGAACACCCGCTGGCGGCCGAACCGGTCTTCCAGCGTCACCGCGTCCTTCGCACAGGCCACCACGGCACCGCAGAATCCCTGGCCACCCGCCTCCTCGACGACCAGCCCACGGGCCGCCTCGACCCGCGGCGGCTCCGGCCGCTGCCGCCGCCGCCAGTCCCCGGCCAGCACATCTCGCCCATAGTCGGCATGCATAACGCGCAAGACGGTATATGAGTGGCCGGACCGGCCAGTGGCGGCACGCCGGAGCGGCCACAGCTGCCCCCATAGGCAGAGATTGCGGCAATCGCTATGCTCCCGATACCGCGCTTGGACGCCACTGCGCCCGGACCGCCTTAAAATTGGCACTCAGGACAGTGGAGTGCCAGGGAGGTGGGGACATGCTCGATGACCGCAAGCTCGCGGTGCTCCGCGCGATCGTGGAAGATTATGTGTCCACCACGGAACCGGTGGGCTCGAAGTCCCTGGTGGACCGGCACCACCTGGATGTCTCGCCGGCCACCATCCGGAACGACATGGCCGTGCTCGAGGAGCAGGGCTTCATCGTGCAGCCGCACACCAGCGCCGGCCGGATCCCCACCGACAAGGGGTACCGGCTGTTCGTGGACCGGCTGTCCGGGGTCAAGCCGCTGTCCGCCGCGGAGCGCCGGGCCATCGAGACGTTCCTGGTCGGCGCGTACGACCTGGACGACGTGGTGATCCGGACGGTGCGGCTGCTGGCCCAGCTGACCCGCCAGGTCGCGGTGGTGCAGTACCCGTCGCTGACCCGGTCCTCGGTGCGGCACGTGGAGCTGGTCCCGCTGGCCGCCAAGCGGCTGATGCTGGTGCTGATCACCGATACCGGGCGGGTCGAGCAGCGTAATGTGGAGCTGCCTGACCCAGCCGAAGAGGACTCCATCATGCAGCTCCGGGCGGTGCTCAACGCCTGCCTGGACGGGCGCCGGCTGTCCGAGGCGGCGTCGGTCATCGCCGACCTGCCCACCCTGGTCGAGGCGGGGGAGCGGCCCAACGCGGCTGCGGTGTTCTCGGTCATCCTGGAGACGCTGGTCGAGCGGACCGACGAGCGGGTGGTGGTCGGCGGGGCGGCCAACCTGACCGCGACGGACTTTTCCAAGGGACTGCACGAAGTCCTGGAATCGCTGGAGGAGCAGGTGGTGTTGATGCGGTTGCTGGGCGAATCCGGCGACCAGCCTGCCCTCACCGTCCGGATCGGCGCTGAGAACCCTGTCGAAGGGCTGCACAGTACCTCGGTGGTGGCGGCGGGGTACGGAACCGGGGACCAGATGCTGGCCAGGCTCGGGGTGCTTGGCCCGACACGGATGGATTACCCGACGGCGATGGGAGCAGTGCGCGCGGTGGCACGATACGTGGGCCAGATCCTGGCGGGGTCATAGTGGCCAACGACTACTACGCCGCGCTCGGCATACGCCGGGACGCGCCGCCTGACGAGATCAAGAAGGCCTACCGGCGGCTCGCCCGTGAGCTGCACCCGGACGTCAACCCGGACCCGCAGACTCAGGAGCGGTTCAAGGAGATCACCCAGGCCTACGAGGTGCTCTCCGACCCGGGCAAGCGGCAGATGTACGACCAGGGCGTGGACCCGTTCGCGCCCAACGGCGGGGCCGGCCCGGGCGCCGGGCCGTTCGGGCCTGCCGGGTTCCCGTTCAGCGACATCATGGACGCGTTCTTCGGCGCCGGGGCGGCCAGCCGGGGACCGCGCAGCCGGGCCCGGCGCGGCCGCAACGCGACCATCCGGGTCGAGCTCGACCTGGCCGAGTGCGCGTTCGGCACCACCCGGGAACTGACCGTGGACACCGCGGTGGTCTGCCCGACCTGTTCCGGCGAGGGCACCGCGCCGGGTACCCACCCGGAAACCTGCGATGTCTGCGGCGGCCGCGGTGAGATCAGCCAGGTCACCCGGTCCTTCCTCGGCCAGGTGATGACATCCCGGCCGTGCCCGCACTGCGGCGGGTTCGGCACCGTTGTCCGGCGGCCGTGCCCGGAGTGCGACGGGGACGGCCGGGTGCGGACCCGGCGCACGATGAAGGTGCGCATCCCGGCCGGCGTCGAGGACGGCACGCACATCCAGCTGGCCGGCGAAGGCGAGATCGGCTCCGGCGGCGGGCCGCCGGGCGATCTGTTCCTGGAGATCCTGCAGCGCCCGCACCCGATCTTCGAGCGGCAGGGCGACGACCTGCACTGCACGGTCACCATCCCGATGGTGGCCGCCGCGATCGGCGCCAGCCTGTCAGTGGAGACCCTGGACGGGCCCCGGGACCTGGACATCCGGCCGGGTACCCAGTCCGGCCAGGTCGTCCCGATGTACGCGCTCGGCGTCCAGCACCTGAACGACTCCGGCCGCGGTGACCTGATCATCCACATCTCGGTGGAGACCCCGACCAAGCTGGACGAGCCGCAGGAGGCCCTGCTCAAGCAGCTGGCCGCGCTGCGCGGCGAGGAGACCCCACCGGGCCGGTTCGCCCCCGGCCAGCAGGGCTTCTTCTCCCGGCTGCGGGACGCGTTCAACGGCCGGTGACTAATTCGCCGCGGAGCGGCGGCCGGGGGGTTCCGGGGGGTCGCCCCCCGGGGCTAGCACCAGCCACCCGTCTTCCTGGCCGATCCGGCCGAGCTGGCTGGGGACCAGGTGGTGCTGTCCGGGCCGGAAGGCCGGCATGCGGCCGACGTGCGCCGGCTCACCGCTGGGGAGCGGGTGGACCTGACCGACGGCGCGGGCCAGCTGGCCGAGTGCGTGGTCACCCGGGCCCAGCGCGGCACGCTGGAACTCGCGGTGCGCGGCCGGCGCACGATCCCGCCTGCCGACCCGGCGCTGGCCGTGGCCCAGGCCATTCCCAAGGGGGAACGGGGCCAGCTGGCCGTCGAGCTGATGACCGAGGTCGGCGTGGACGTGGTGATCCCGTGGGCCGCGGAGCGCTGCGTGGTGCGCTGGTCGGGGGAGCGCGGCGACCGGGCGCTGGGCCGGTGGCGGTCCACCGCGCGGGAAGCGGGCAAGCAGGCCCGCCGCGGCCGGTTCGCCGAGGTGACCGGGCCGGCCGGGCTGACCGGGCTGACCAGCCCGGGTGGCCGCCGCGGCGTCCGCGGTCGTGCTCGACCCGGACGCGGATACCGCGCTGGGCGCCCTGCCGCTGCCCGGCTCCGGGGAGATCCTGCTGGTCGTCGGCCCGGAGGGCGGTATCAGCCCGGCCGAGACCGACGCGCTGACGGCGGCCGGCGCGGTCGCCGCACACCTGGGCCCGACCGTGCTGCGCGCGTCCACCGCCGCCGCGGTCGCCGCCGCCGTCCTGCTCAGCAGGCTCGGCCGCTGGTGAGCTGCTGGGCCGCTTCTGAGGTGCTGGGCCGCTGGTGAGGTGCTGGGCGCCGAGTGCGTCGGCGAGGCGAGGCCCGCCGCAGGCGGGTGCTCGCCGAGCCGGCGTTCGGCGCGAAGCGGCGAGCGGGGGTCCAGGGGGGTGGTCCCCCCGGACTAGGAGGTTGCCTTCGGGGTGGGCGTGCTGCCGCAGCTGACGTCCGGGGTGCCGCCGTCGGTGTCCGGGGCGAACATGGCGTCGGCCGTGGTGTTGGCCGTACTGCTCCCGGAACCGGTGGCCGTGCTGCCCCCGGTGCCGGTGGTCGGGGTGTCCGACGGGCTGCCGGTCTCGGTCGGCGTCGGGCTCGGCGTGGCCGTCGCGGTGTTAGTCGGCGACGGCGTCGGGCTGGCCGTCGGGCTGGCCGTCGGCGACGCCGAGACGCTCGGCGACGCCGTCGGCGTACAGGCCACCGCGGGCAGCGCGCTGAGCGGGGCCTTCTTCCTGGACGTCCCGGCCGCGGCCGCGTCCTGACGCCGATCGGCGGCTGCCACAGGCCCGGGCTGGCCAGGCCGGTGGCCGCGGTCGGTGCGTGCTGCTGGCCCGGTGAGGTGACCGAGTTGGTCGGCGTGATCACTGCCTCCTGCATCCGGTTCAGCGTGACCACCCCAACCACCACGACGGCGACGACGGCGGCGACCGCGAAGGCCGGCTTGAGCCAGGCAGCGGCTGGGCCGAGACGTCCGGCCGTCTTACCAGCTGGCGTTCGGCCATCGTGGTCTGGGCCGGTGGATGGCTGCCCGATGCCGCGCTGGCTCAGCTCCCAGCGAAAGGATTCGAGCCGCACGGTCAGCCGGATCCGGTAGAGCCGGAGCCAGTCCGCGGCCCTGGCCAGCACGGAGCGGGCAGACCGACGCGAATGCGACCGGTGACGGATCCGCTCTAGGCCGTCACCGGCAGGCTCGATGGACTCCGCCGCCGCGCGCAGCGCGTCGCGGAGGACGTCCTCGTAGTCCCGATCCTGTGAAATCATGCGTGCCGCCGGAGGCTCCCCGCGCCCCTGCTGGCCCTCCCTACGTATCCCGCTCGAGCACGGCGCGCAGGGCCGACATGGCCCGGGCCGTGTGACTCTTGACTGCTCCCCTGCTGATACCCATGACCGAGGCGATCTGTGCTTCTGACATGTCGCCGTAGTAACGGAGTACCAGGGCCTCCCGCTGCCGCTCCGGGAGTGCCCGCAGGGCGGTGACCACCGCGGAGCGCTCCAGCTGGATGATCGCGCCGTGCTCGGCGCTAGGCATGTCCGGGGGTGGCTTGGGGGTGTTCTTATCCACCACTATCCGGTGCCGGAGGACTGAGCGTGACCGATTGACTACGGATTGCCGGAGGTAGGACAGCGCCTTGTCGGTGTCCCGCAGCCGACGCCATGCCCCGTGCATGGCGACGAAGGAGTCCTGGACTACTTCCTCGGCCGTCGCGTTGTCGCGGACCAGGAAGGCGGCCAGGCGCACCAGCGAGCGGTAGTGCTCGCTGTAGATGGCCGTGACAGCCCGGTCTGCATCCCATTCGAGGGGTGCAGCAGCGAGCCCACTGGCCACTAACGTCTCGGTCACATCAATGGGACGCGTTACCACGCCGTCAGGTTCACCTGGCATGTCGAGTGCGTGCACGCGACCCGCCCCCGCCGCTGGCCTTCACGAATCATTCCCCCCCAAGGGTCTGAGTCCGTGTGCTCACCCCGGTGCGCCCGGCTGGGCCGGGTAGGCGCAATTGCGTCGCTGTGCACGCTGGGTTGTGCACTGGGCGGCGCCGCGGGGGTAGCACCATCGCAACCATATATGTCATGACTGTTACCGGTGGGGGACAAGCTAAGATCCCTCTGTGCCGGAGTGTCTATTCTGCAGGATCGTGTCGGGCGGTGTCCCGGCATCACACGTGCTCGAGTCGCCGCGGACCGTTTCTTTTCGCGACATCAGCCCGCAGGCGCCAACGCATGTGCTGGTGGTCCCGAAGAAGCACTATCCCGACCTGGCCACGCTGTCCGTGGATGGTGACCTGCTGGCCGAGGTGACCGGGCAGGCGGCCAGGGTGGCCGAGGCCGAGGGAATCGCCGGCCGTGGGTACCGGGTTGTCTTCAACACAGGGCTGGACGCTGGCCAGACGGTGCCGCATGTGCACGCGCATGTCCTCGGCGGGCGCGCGCTCAGCTGGCCCCCGGGGTGACGTCCGGTGGATAGCATGACAGGGTACGGGCGCGGGCAGGCGCCTGCGCCCAGGCGGAGAGAAGGAATTGGCAGATAGATCTGACGAGTCGCCCGGCCGTAACCCGTCCGGCGACGGTGGCGCGCAGGTCAAGATCGTTATCCCGGATGACCACTCAATGGTTAGCCTGCTGGGCTCCCGGGATGAACTCCTGCATGTGATCGAGAAGGCATTCGATGCCGATATTCACGTGCGCGGGAATGAGATCACGATTACCGGGCCGGCCCAGGAGAGCGAGCGGGTGGCTGGCCTGTTCGAGGAGCTCACCGAGCTGCTGGCGGGCGGCGCGGAGCTGACCACGGACTCGGTGGAGCGGGTCGTGGCCATGCTGCGCCGCAAGTCCGGCGTCCGGCCGGCCGACGTGCTGAGCCTGGACATCCTGTCCGCCCGGGGCCGGACGATCCGGCCCAAGACGCTCAACCAGAAGCGCTACGTGGACGCCATCGACGCGCACACGATCGTGTTCTGCATCGGGCCGGCCGGCACCGGCAAGACGTACCTGGCCATGGCCAAGGCGGTCAAGGCGCTGCAGGCCAAGGACGTCAACCGGATCATCCTGACCCGGCCGGCCGTGGAGGCCGGGGAGCGGCTTGGCTTCCTGCCCGGCACGCTGTACGAGAAGATCGACCCGTACCTGCGGCCGCTGTACGACGCGCTGCACGACATGCTCGACCCGGACTCGATCCCGCGGCTGATCGCCGCGGGCACCATCGAGGTCGCCCCGCTGGCGTACATGCGTGGCCGCACGCTGAACGACTCGTTCATCATCCTGGACGAGGCGCAGAACACCTCGGCCGAGCAGATGAAGATGTTCCTCACCCGGCTCGGCTTCGGCTCGAAGATCGTGGTGACCGGGGACGTCACCCAGGTGGACCTGCCCGCCGGGCAGGCCAGCGGGCTGCGCATCGTGCAGGACATCCTGGACGGTTTGGAAGACATCCACTTCAGCAGGCTGACCAGCCACGACGTGGTGCGCCACCGGCTGGTCGGGGACATCGTGGACGCCTACGAGCGGTACGACGCGCGGGGCCGCGGTTCGTCACCGGCCCCGCAGCGGCGTAAGCGAGCACAGTGAGCATCGAGATCGCCAACGAGTCCGGGGTCGAGGTGGACGAGGCCGACCTGGCCGCGCTGGCCCGGCACGTCCTGGACGACCTGCGCATGCACCCGCTGGCTGAGCTGTCCGTGCTGCTGGTGGACCGGGGCACCATGTCCGACCTGCACGAGCGCTGGATGGGTGAGCCCGGCCCGACCGACGTGCTGGCCTTCCCGATGGACGAGCTGCGCCCGCCGCCGCCCGGCAGCAGCCGCGGCGACCAGGGCGGCAGCGGTGATCCCGAAGAGGATCCCGCGCTGCTCGGTGACGTGGTGCTCTGCCCCGAGGTGGCGGCCGACCAGGCCGCCCAGGCCCGGCACGAGCTGCGCGACGAGCTCGAGCTGCTGTGCACGCACGGCATCCTGCACCTGCTCGGCTACGACCACGCCGAGGAGGCCGAGCGGGGCACCATGTTCGGCCTGCAGGATGAGCTGCTCCGGTCCTGGCGCGCCGCCCGTGACCAGGATCCCGGGCCGGGTGGGGCTGCCGGGCCGGGTGGGGCTGCCGGGCCGGGTGGGGCTCCCGGGGCCGCCGCGGACCGGCCGGACGAGCGGGGATGAGTCCGCCATGGCCTGGCTGATCGTCGCGGCCATCGTGCTCGCGGTGCTGGCCGGGCTGTGCGCCACCGGCGAGGTCGCGCTGACCCGGGTGTCCAGGTCCGGGGCCGGTGACCTGGGCCGCGGCCGGAAGAGCAGCCGTGGCCGGGCGGCCACCCGGCTGCAGGCCGTGCTGGCCGAGCCGGGGCGTTACCTCGCGGTGCTGCTGCTGGTCCGGATCGCCTGCGAGACCGCGGCCATCGTGCTGCTGGCCGCGGCGCTCGAGCACTACCTGGGCCAGGGCTGGCGCACTTTCCTGCTGGTCCTGGTCATCATGGTCGCGGTGCTCTACCTGCTGGCCGGAGTGGGGCCGCGGATCCTCGGCCGCCAGTACGAGCGGGGCGCGGCGCTGGCCGTGGCCGACGTGCTGTACCCGGTGGTGCGGCTGCTCGGCCCGATCCCGCGGCTGCTGCTCGCGCTGGGCAACCTGCTCACCCCGGGCCGGGCCGCCCGCGACGCGGCCGGCTCCGAGGAGGAGCTGCGCGGCCTGGTGGACCTGCTGGAGCGGCGCCAGGTCATCGAGCCCGGCGCCCGGGCCATGATCCACTCCGTGTTCGAGCTGGGCGACACGATCGTCCGCGAGGTGATGGTGCCGCGCACCGACATGGTCTTCGTGGAGCGGGACAAGACCGTCCGGCAGGCGCTGTCCCTGGCGCTGCGCAGCGGATTCTCCCGTATCCCGGTGGTCGGCGAGAACGAGGACGACGTGATCGGCATCGCCTACCTCAAGGACCTGGTGACGATCAGCCAGGAGCACCCGGAGCGGGAGGCGGTCGAGCCGGTCACCGCGGTGATGCGGCCCGCCACCTTCGTGCCGGAGAGCAAGCCGGTGGACGAGCTGCTCAAGGAGATGCAGCAGCGCCGGATCCACCAGGCCATCGTCATCGACGAGTACGGCGGCACGGCCGGCCTGGTGACGATCGAGGACATCCTGGAGGAGATCGTCGGCGAGATCACCGACGAGTACGACCAGGAACAGCCCACGGTGGAATGGCTGTCCCCGGACCGGGCCCGGGTCACCGCCCGGCTGCCGGTGACCGACCTGGAGGAGCTGTTCGGCACCACGATCGAGGCCGAGGACGTGGAAACCGTCGGTGGCCTGCTCGCGCACGCCATCGGCCGGGTGCCGATCGCGGGGTCGGTGGGCACCGTGGCCGGGCTGCGGCTGACCGCGGAAAGCCTGGCCGGGCGGCGGAACCGGATCGAGACAGTCACCGTGGAGCGGGTCGGCGCACCGGCGCCGCAGCCCGCCGCCCGGCAGGACGCCGACGGGTGAGCCTGTGACGGGTGAGCCTGTGACAGGTGAGCCTGTGACAGGTGAGCCTGCGACAAAAGAGGCAGGCGGGGACTGATGTGAATGTGCGCAGCACTACACTCGGCCAGGTGAGCGCGGTGGAGCCAGGCCCGGAAGACCTTAAGATCATCACCCTTGCCCGGTCGGCGCGGGCCCGGGTGGCCGCGGCCGAGGGCGCGGCCGTCCGGGACGAGACCGGCCGGACGTACGCGGCGGCGGCGGTGGCGCTGCCCTCGCTGAAGCTGTCCGCGCTCCGCCTCGCGGTGGCCATGGCGGTATCCAGTGGCGCGTCCAGCCTGGAGGCGGCCGCGCTGGTCAGCGACGCCGACACGGCCGACCCGGCCGACCTGGCCGTGGTCCGTGAGGCCGGCCCCGGTGCGGTCGTCTTCCACGCCGGTTCCAACGGCATGCTCCGCCAAACGCTCGTTCCCTAGCGCTCTGCTTGCTTTGCGCCTCCGGGGCGCTTTACCCGCCTCTTTCCCTCGTCGCTGGTCGCTCGTGCTCTGCTTCTTGGCGCCTCCGGGGGCGCTATACCCGCCGCCTTCCCTCGTCGCTCCGGTCGCTCGTTCCTCGCTCCCTCGCTCCTCAGTCCAGTCGGCGGCGCGCCCCTTTGGCGCGGGCCGCCTCCTTACCCTCCTCACTCGTTCCTCGCTCGTCGGTCAGTCGGCGGCGCGCTGGTTTGGCGCAGGCAAATAGACTCGCGGGGTGGAATTCCGATCCGGCTTCGCCTGCTTCGTGGGCAGGCCCAATGTCGGCAAGTTGACATTGATGAATGCGCTGGTGGGCACCAAGATCGCGATCACCAGCAGCAGGCCGCAGACCACCCGGCGGGCTATCCGGGGCATCGTGCACCGGCCGGACGCCCAGCTCATCATCGTGGACACGCCCGGCCTGCACCGGCCGCGCACGCTGCTCGGCGAGCGGCTGGACAGCCTGGTCCGGTCCACGTTGACCGAGGTCGATGTGATCGGCTTCTGTGTGCCAGCCGGGGAGCGCATCGGCCCGGGTGACAGCTACCTGGCCAAGGAGCTGGCCGGCCTGGCCAGCAAGACCCCGGTGGTGGCCATCGTGACCAAGACCGACCAGGCCAGCCAGGCCGAGGTGGCCGCGCAGCTGACCGCGGTGGCAGAACTCGGCGACTGGTCCGACATCGTGCCGGTCTCCGCGGTGGCCGGGTTCCAGCTCGACGTGCTGGCCGACGTGCTGGTGTCCCACCTCCCGCCGGGCCTGCCGCTCTACCCGGACGGCGAGCTGACCGACGAGCCGGAGCAGCAGCTGGTAGCCGAGCTGATCCGGGAGGCCATCCTGGAGGGGGTCCGGGACGAGCTGCCGCACTCCATCGCCGTGCTGGTCGACGAGATGGGCCCGCGTGCGGGCCGCCCGGACCTGATCGACGTGTACGCGGTCATGTACGTGGAGCGGCCCAGCCAGAAAGCCATCGTGATCGGGGCCAAGGGGGCCCGGCTCAAGGAAGTGGGCAGCCGGGCGCGGCAGCAGATCGAGGCCCTGCTCGGCACCCGGGTCTACCTGGATCTGCGGATCAAGGTGGCCAAGGACTGGCAGCGCGACCCCAAGCAGCTGCGCCGTCTCGGCTTCTACGATTGACCCTGACGCACACCGTGGCCTCTGCCGGTTAGCGCCAGGTCACCCGGACGCCGCGCCGCCAGTACTCCAGCACTTCCGGGTCCCCGGTCAGCTGCACCCCGGGCAGGTCACCCGGGCCGCGCCGGTTCCACAGCAGCAGGTACACCTCGGCCGCGGGGCCGGTCACGGTGCAGTCGGCCGGCCCGGCCGGAGCGCCGGTCCAGCCCCGGTCCACCCCGGCCCGATCCGGGCCCATCCGCGCCGTCCAGCGCTGGGTATCGGCCGCCACGAACAGGCCGCGCGCTGGGTCGGACAGTGGGCCGCGGGGAGCGTTGCGCCGGGCAAAGCCCATGATCAGCTCGTCCAGGCCGTCGGCGGCCAGCGCGGCCGGGACCGGGTCTATGCCCTGGCCTTGCGTCGTGGCGGCCGCGGCCAACTGGACATCGACCCGGTGCACGGTCGTCTCGTGGGCCTGCCGCCGGGCCCAGAAGACCAGCGGCGAGGCCGCGCCGGGCAGGAAGGTCCAGCAGGTCAGGCCCGGGTCGGCCGCGTCCAGCGCGGTGACCAGGCCGGCGTGCCCGGCGCGGAACCAGTTCAGCAGTGCGTCGTCGGGCACGTCCTGGCCCAGGATGGCCGCCTCGTCCAGCCGCGGCACCGCCTCGGTATGCCGCTCGGTGACGTACCGGGTGGCCCAGCGGTGCACGTAGCCGACGTGATGCAGCAGGTCGCGGAGCACCCAGCCGGGGCAGGCCGGCACGTCCAGGTCGAGGTCCAGGGCCGCGGCCGAGGTGGCCAGCCGCTCGCCCTCGTCGCGTAGCTGGGCCAGGTACACCGCCGCGGCCAGGCCGGGGAAGTCGGCAGGTGTCATGGCCTGGATTCTGCCAGCCGCCTGGCCGGCGTCCCGCATCGCGGACAGCGGCTTGGGAACCGGCCGCCGATGTCTGCTAGTGTCGATGCTGCCATGCGCGGACTGCTCCTGCTTATCCGCCGCGGCGGGGGCCGTTAAGGCCGGCTCCCTCGCCGCGGAGTATTGGCGTGACCGCTGGCCGCCGCCCGATCGGCACAGGAGCGAATCTTCCCATGCAACCCCAGCAGGACTCTGTCCAGCCGCACGTACCCCATGATCAGATGCCGGGCCAGGAAGCCCACCGCGGTGTCCGGCAGCAGCCGAGTGGCATGCCCTGCCAGCGGTACACCCCGTTCCGCCCGGTGCGCCTGCCGGATCGGACCTGGCCCGGCAGGAGCATCACGACGGCTCCCCGGTGGCTGTCCACCGACCTCCGGGACGGCAACCAGGCCCTCATTGACCCGATGAGCCCGGCCCGCAAGCGGACCATGTTCGACCTGCTGGTCCGGATGGGCTACAAGGAGATCGAGGTCGGCTTCCCGTCAGCCAGCCAGACCGACTTCGACTTCGTCCGCAGCCTCATCGAGGACGGCCGGATCCCCGATGACGTGCAGATCTCGGTGCTGACCCAGGCTCGGGACGAGCTCATCGAGCGGACCGTGCAGTCGCTGGCCGGGGCGCCCCGGGCCACCGTGCACCTGTACAACGCGACCGCACCGGTGTTCCGCCGGGTGGTGTTCGGCAACGACCGGGCGGAGACCAAGGAGCTGGCCGTCGAGGGCACCCGGTCGGTGGTCAAGTACGCCGAGCAGTACCTGGGCGACTGCGACTTCGGCTACGAGTACTCGCCAGAGATCTTCATGGACACCGAGCTGGACTTCGCGGCCGAGGTGTGCGGCGCGGTGATGGACGTCTGGCAGCCCGGTCCCGGGCGGGAGATCATCATCAACCTGCCCTGCACCGTCGAGCGGTCCACGCCCAACGTGTACGCGGACCAGATCGAGTGGATGAGCCGCAGCATGCCGCACCGTGAGCACGTCTGCCTGTCTGTGCACACGCACAACGACCGGGGCACCGCGGTGGCCGACGCCGAGCTGGCCGTGCTGGCGGGCGCGAACCGGATCGAGGGATGCCTGTTCGGCAACGGGGAGCGGACCGGCAACGTGTGCCTGGTCACCCTGGGCCTGAACCTGTTCAGCCAGGGCATCGACCCGATGATCGATTTCTCCGACATCGACGAGATCCGGCGCACCGTCGAGTACTGCAACCAGCTTCCGGTGCACCCACGGCACCCGTACGCGGGCGACCTGGTCTACACCGCGTTCTCCGGCTCGCACCAGGATGCGATCAAGAAGGGGCTCGAGGCGCTGGAGCGGGACGCGGCGGTGACGGGTACGCCGGTCCGCGAGTTCCGCTGGGAGGTGCCCTACCTGCCGGTCGACCCGCAGGACGTGGGCCGCAGCTACGAGGCGGTCATCCGGGTCAACTCGCAGTCCGGCAAGGGCGGCGTGGCCTACATCATGAAGGCCGAGCACC
Source organism: uncultured Actinomycetes bacterium (assembly GCA_963757545.1). Classification (GTDB taxonomy): domain Bacteria; phylum Actinomycetota; class Actinomycetes; order Streptosporangiales; family Streptosporangiaceae; genus RYN-230. The sequence goes on from CAVWSA010000030.1 coordinate 72,073, forward strand.
AGCTCGACCTGCCGCGGCGGCTGCAGATCGACTTCTCCCGGGTCGTCCAGGCGCACACCGATGAGGAAGGCGGCGAGGTGACGCCGGCCCAGATGTGGCAGGCGTTCTCCGACGAGTACCTGGCCGAGGGGCCGGTGGCCCTGCTCACACACCAGACGTCATCCGTGGTGGACGCGAAGCACGCGCTCAGCGTGGAGATCCGGGTGGACGGCGAGCCGCGCCAGGTGGAGGGCACCGGCAACGGGCCGATCTCGGCGTTCTGTGACGCGCTGGCCAGCGTCGGCATCGACGTCCGGGTGCTCGACTACGCCGAGCACGCGCTGTCCGCGGGCAGTGACGCGCAGGCCGCCGCCTACGTCGAGTGCGAGATCGGGGACAAGATCTGGTGGGGGGTGGGCGTCGACTCGAACACGGCGACCGCCTCGATGCGCGCGGTGCTCTCCGCGCTGAACCGGTCCCGGCGCGGCTGAGCCAGGCCGGGTCCTGCCCCGCGCGCCGTGCGCCGGGGCAGGGCCCGGTGTGCGCGAGAATGGCTGGGTGAGCCTGTACCGGGATGACGGGATTGTGCTGCGCACCCACAAGCTGGGTGAGGCAGACCGCATCATCAGCATCCTGACCAGGCGGAACGGGCGCATCCGCGCGGTGGCCAAGGGAGTGCGCCGGACCAGGTCGCGGTTCGGCGCCCGGCTCGAGCCGTTCACCCATGTGGACCTGCTGCTCTACACCGGCCGCTCGCTGGACGTGATCACCCAGGCCGAGACGGTGCGGCCGTACGGGGAGCCGCTGGCCGCGGACTACCCGCGGTACACCAGCGGCACCGCCATGCTGGAGACCGCCGAGCGGTTCACCCCGGTGGAGAAGGAACCGCTGATCCGGCAGTTCCTGCTGCTGGTCGGCGGGCTGCGGGCGCTCGGTGAGGGGGAGCACGACCCGCGGCTGGTGCTGGATGCCTATCTGCTGCGCACGCTGGCTGTGGCCGGGTACGCACCCGCGCTGGACGAGTGCGCGGTCTGCGGCAGTGCTGACCCGGGGGGGCGACCCCCCGGAACCCCCCGATCGCCGCTTCGCGCCGAACATCGGCTCGGCGAGCACCCGCCTGACGGCGGGCCTCGCCTCGCCGCCACGGAGCGGTCCGGATCGCACGTCTTTTCGGTGCCGGCCGGCGGGCTGACCTGCCGGTCCTGCCGGCCGCCCGGGGCGGCGACCCCCGCGGTGGCGACCATTCAGCTGATGCGCGCGCTGCTCCGCGGCGACTGGGCACAGGCCGACGCCAGCCTGCCCCGGCACCAGGTAGAGTGCAGCGGCCTGGTCGCGGCGTACGTGCAGTGGCACCTGGAACACTCGATCCGTTCGCTTCGTCACGTGGAGCATGTGTGAGCAAGCTGGTCCGTCCTCCCTACCCGCATCCGGACGGCCTGCGGCCGCCGGCCATCCCGGCCGACCTGGTGCCCCGGCACGTCGCGCTGGTGATGGATGGCAACGGGCGGTGGGCCAAGCAGCGCGGGCTGCCCCGGACCGAGGGCCACAAGATGGGCGAGGCCGCGCTGTTCGACGTGATCATGGGCGCGATCGAGCTGGGCATCCCGTACCTGTCGGCCTACGCCTTCTCCACCGAGAACTGGCGGCGCTCCCCGGACGAGGTCCGTTTCCTGATGGGCTTCAACCGGGATGTCATCCGGCGGCGCCGCGACCAGCTGAACGAGGTGGGGGTCCGGGTGCGCTGGGCCGGCCGCCGGCCCCGGCTGTGGCGCAGCGTCATCAAGGAGCTGGAGGTCGCCGAGCAGATGACCGAGCACAACTCGGTCCTCACTCTGCAATTCTGTGTCAATTACGGTGGCCGGGCCGAAATCGCCGATGCGGCGGCGGCCATAGCGGTGGAAGTGGCGGCCGGGCGGCTGCGCGCGGACAAGATCGACGAAAAGGTCGTGGCGCGCTACCTGGATGAGCCGGAGATTCCTGACGTGGACCTTTTTGTCCGCTCCTCCGGTGAGCAGCGGATCTCGAATTTCCTGCTGTGGCAGTCGGCCTACGCCGAACTGGTGTTCCTGGACACGCTGTTTCCTGATTTCGACCGGCGGCACCTGTGGCAGGCGTGCGAAACCTACGCGCGCCGGGACCGCCGGTACGGTGGCGCCCAGCCGAACCTGCTGCCCGGGCTAGCCGGCTAGCGGCTCAGCGCAGGCCCTGCCAGAGGGCCAGGCCGATCAGGGCGGCCAGGATCAGCACCCGCAGTGCGCGGCCCTGGGTGCCGAGCGCAGGCCAGGACAGCGTGGCCAGCCAGGCCAGGAACGCGGTGACCACGAAGAGCAGCGCTGCGCCCACCCAGCCGCGGACCGCGATGCCGCCGACGAACACCACGGCGACCAGTATTGGGATCAGCCAGCGGGGCAGGTGATGCAGGTAAGCGGCGGGCTTGAGGCTGGCCCGCTCGACGGGCTCCCGGGCCCGCGGGGATGACTGGCGCACAGTCACAAACTATCCCATGACCTGGTGACACTGGGAATCCGGCCATGATTTCACCGTGCCGGGGCAAAGTTACTCCCTTTCGGCGGAGCGCCGCGCGGCGTTATGCATGTCGGCTTAATGCGCAGGGAACGGCATCCCGCGAGGCCCCATGCTGGCTCGCGAGCCGCGGGGTGTCATCGCATTCGGGGGGATGCAAATGCGCCGGGTGGTCACGTTTGCCCTTGTCTTGGCGGGCATTTTTATGGCATTCGGTGGAATTGCACCGTCGCGGGGCCCGGGGGAGGCGGCGGCCATCCCGGCCCGGCTGACCGGCATGTCCGGGCTGAAGCAGGTCCAGTTCGGCGGGTACACCTTCCGGGTGCCGGCCGGCTGGCCGGTCTACCGGCTGGACCGTGATCCCGCCCAGTGTGTGCGTTACGACCGGCACGCGGTTTACCTGGGCCGCCCGGGCGGCGATCAGCAATGCCCGGCCCATCTGGTCGGCCGGACCACGACGATCAGCGTGCAGGCCGGAGCCGGCCAGGCCGGCCCGGCCTTCGCCGGGCCTGAGATCGCCCGCCTGCCCCAGGCTGGCGGCGCGGTGCTGGGCGACAGCGCCAGTGCGGAAGTGCGGGCCGCGCTGCCCGGCTCCGGCCTGACCATCACCGGCACGTATGCCGGGAACCCGCGCGGCGTGCTGTCGATCATCCGCAGCGTGCGGCGGGCCGGGCCTGGCCCACCCGGCGGCCCACCCGGTGGCGCAGCGGAGGCCGGCCCAGGTCATGACAGGCACCACGGCCGTGCTGACCACCAGCCAGCAGCCGGGCCTGGCCGCACCGGCACCGGGCCCGGCATGGGCACCGGGCCCGGCATGGGCACCGGGCCCGGCATGGGCACCGGGCCGGCATGGGCACCAGCACCGGCATGGGCACCGCGGCCGGCGCGCGAGCACTGGCGGCACGTGCGGACGCACCAGCATGGGCACGCCAGGCACGGTCCGGGCCTGCTGCGGACCGAGCGGCACGGGTTCGACACGTGCGCCGCCCCGTCGCTGCGGGTGATGCGGGCCTGGTACCCGGAATTCACCGCGGCCGCGGTGTACCTGGGCGGCCCGGAGTCGGCCTGCGCCCAGCCGAACCTGTCCGCGTCCTGGGTCCGGGCAGTCACCCGGATGGGCTGGGCGCTCATGCCGACATATGTAGGCCCGCAGGCGTCCTGTGCCGGCTTCTCGGTCCGGATCAGGGCGGCGCACGCGGCGGCCCAGGGGCGGGCCGCGGCCGTGGCCGCGATCCGCCGGGCGCAGCAGCTCGGCATGGGCCGGGGTACGCCGATCTACTACGACCTCGAGGGGTACGACAGCCGGAACGCCCGCTGCCGGTCCGGTGCACTCGCCTTCCTCAACGCCTGGACCAGGGCGCTGCACGCGAGGGGGTACGCCTCCGGGCTGTACGCCGGGGCTTCGTCGGGGGCGCAGAACGTGGGTGAGGCCAGCTCGGTGTACGGGCGCCGGCTGGCCAAGCCGGACTCGCTGTGGTTCGCGCTGTGGGACCGCGGCCGCAATCTGCGCGGCGGGCCCTACCTGCCAGGGGACTGGTGGCCGGGGGCGCACCGGATCAAGCAGTATCTCGGCCCGCACCGCCGCACGGTGCACCGGCACACAATGGACATCGACTCGGACCGGGTCTATGGACTGGTGTACCGGTAATAGGCTTTGGGTAACGCGCCTGGTACAGGACCCCGGGTGAGGATTCCGGCCTGCTGGGTCCTGCGAGCCACGCTGAGGCGCCGTGTAACCCGCCGACCGCCAGCCGGATGGAGTCCCGATGGCCCGCAATGACCGCTTGGAAACGATCGTCAGCCTGGCTAAGCGCCGTGGCTTCGTCTACCCGTCCAGTGAGATCTACGGGGGGCTGCGTGCCGCCTGGGACTATGGCCCACTGGGCGTGGAGATGAAGAGCAACATCAAACGGCAGTGGTGGAAGTCGATGATCCAGGAACGGGACGACATCGTCGGCCTGGATTCCTCGGTCATCCTGGCCCGCGAGGTGTGGCAGGCCAGCGGGCACGTCACCGAGTTCGTGGACCCGCTGACCGAGTGCCAGAACTGCCATCACCGGTTCCGCGCCGACCACCTGCTCGAGGCGTACCAGGAGAAGCACGGCCACCCGCCGGAGCACGGCCTGCACGACATCGCCTGCCCGTACTGCGGGACCCGGGGCGCGTTCACCGAGCCGCGGATGTTCAACGGGCTGCTGCGCACCTACCTGGGCGCCGTGGAGGATGACAGCGGGCTGGCCTACCTGCGGCCGGAGACCGCGCAGGGCATCTTCATCAACTTCCGCAACGTGCTGCAGACCTCCCGGAAGAAGATCCCGTTCGGCATCGGGCAGATCGGCAAGTCGTTCCGCAACGAGATCACCCCGGGCAACTTCATCTTCCGCACCCGCGAGTTCGAGCAGATGGAGATGGAGTTCTTCGTCCAGCCAGGCACGGACGAAGAGTGGCACGAGCACTGGATCGCCACCCGCCTCGGCTGGTATACCGACCTCGGCGTGCGCAAGGAGAACCTGCGGTTGTTCGAGCACCCGGCGGACAAGCGCTCGCACTATTCCAAGCGGACCGTGGACATCGAGTACCGGTACGACTTCGCAGGCACCGAGTGGGGCGAGCTCGAGGGGATCGCCAACCGGACCGACTACGACCTGAGCACGCACGCCAAGGCGTCCGGGCAGGACATGTCCTATCTGGACCAGGACTCCGGCGAGCGGTTCGTGCCCTATGTCATCGAGCCGGCCGCCGGGGTGGACCGCTCCATGCTGATGTTCCTGCTCGACGCCTACGCCGAGGACGAGGCCCCGGACGCCAAGGGCAAACTGGAGAAGCGGACCGTGCTCCGGCTCGACCACCGGCTGGCGCCGGTCAAGGTGGCGGTGCTGCCGTTGTCCCGGAACGCCGACCTGTCACCCAAGGCCCGCGACCTGGCCGCGCGGCTGCGCAAGCGGTGGACCACCGACTTCGACGATGCCAGCGCGATTGGCCGCCGCTACCGGCGGCAGGATGAGATCGGCACCCCGTTCTGCGTGACGGTGGACTTCGACACGCTGACCGATCAGGCCGTGACGGTCCGCTCGCGCGACTCCATGCAGCAGGACCGGGTCGGCATCGACAACCTGGAGGGCTACCTGGCCGAGCGGCTGGGTGGCGGCTGACCGGTAGCCTGGCGCGGTGGAAGTGCCGGACAATAAGGCGGAGACCAGGACGACGTCACGCTCCCGGCAGGGCCGGGCTGTGCTGGCCAGCGCGCTCGGTGTGACGGTGCTGTGTGCCGCGGTCCTGGTCGCGGTGCTCGCCGCGACGTCTGGCGGCAGCACCGGCACCCGGCCGGCCAGCCAGACACTGCAGAACGCGGCGAACCAGAACCCCGACGTGGATCCAGGGACCAGCCTGCCCGGGACGGCAGCCCCCGGGTTCACCCTGACTGATCAGTCCGGCACGCCGGTCTCGCTGCGGCAGTTCCGCGGCAAGGTGGTCGTGCTGGCCTTCGTGGACGCCCGGTGCACCACGGTGTGCCCGCTGTCCACGGTGAGCATGACCGAGGCGGTCAGCATGCTCGGGCCCGCCGTGGCCCGGCACATCCAGTTGCTGGGCATCGACGCCAACCCGGACGCCACCCGGGTAGCCGACGTGCGGGCCTACACGGCCGCCCACCAGATGACCCGGTCCTGGGACTTCCTGACCGGCAGCCGCGCCCAGCTCGCGGCGGTGTGGCGGGCGTACCACGTGTACGTGGCCGCCTCGCACGGCAACATCGACCACGAGCCCGCGGTGTACCTGATCGACGCCCAGGGCCGGGAGCGCACGCTGTACCTGACCCAGATGGCCTACGCGAGCGTGGCCCAGCAGGCCGAGCTCATCGCCAGCGGCGTATCCCGGCTGCTGCCCAGCCACCCGGCGCTGCACGGCGCGGTGCCGATGACGCTGGCCCGGAGCATCAAGCCGGGCGGCCCGGCCAGCCTGCCGGTCATCGGCGGCGCGCGCGGCACCGGCCACGTCACGCTGGGCCCCGGCCACCCGCATCTCGTGGTGTTCCTGGCCAGCTGGGACCAGGAAGTGTCGAACCTGCCCGCCGAACTGCGGGCCCTCGCGGGCTATCAGCATGAGGCGCTGCGCCGGGGCTGGCCCACCGTGGTGGCGGTCGATGAGACGCCGACCGAGACCAGCCCGGCCGATCTGGCCCGGGTACTGGCCAGCAGCGGCGGGGCCACACTGGGTTATCCGGTGGTGGCCGACACCAGTGGCCGGCTGGCCGATGGCTATGGGGTGCAGGACCTGCCCTGGATAGAGCTCGTCTCACCCAGCGGGCAGATCCGCTACCACCACGATGGCTGGCTGCCCGCCGCCACGCTGGCCCGGCTGGCCAGCTAGCCGTCCAGGATCAGCTGCACGATCTGCGCCGTGTCACCCTGCGCGCCGCCGGCCGCGCCGGGTCCGGTGCGGCGGAAGATGTCCGCCGCCGCGCGGTGGAAACCGTCCGGCAGCCCGGCCGCGGCCATGCTCGCGGCGATCTCCATCATTTCCCCGGTCCAGCGCCAGCCCTTGGCCGCCGCCGCCTGGGCGGCCCCAGCCGACCGGCCAGCCAGATCCGGCTGGGACAGCGCCCACTCGGCGAGCAGCGCGTCTTCCACCCCCTCGGCCCGGGCCAGGGCGCGCACGGCGAGGATCAGCGCGGCGGTGCCCTTGGTCCACCCGGCATAAGCCATCTTCACCGCGGAGGCCGCCACGCTGCCGTCGCCCAGGTCGATGACCCGGGCCTCCAGCGCGGTGCCGGTGAACAGGTCGCGGACCTCGCCGGCCCGCGGGCCGGACAGGTACAGCCGGGTGCTCTCGGGTCGCCTGCCCGGCGGCAGCCCGATGATCCCGCCGTCCACATAGCTGGCGCCGGCCTGCTCGACGATCGTGCGGACCTGGCCGGCCGTGCCGGGGGCGATGGCGTTCGCATCCACGAACACGCCGGGAAAGCCGCCGGGGGAGCCGGCCACCTCGCGGGCGACCTGCAGCGCGGCGTGCGGCGGGCAGATGGACAGGATCACCCCGGCCCGCGCGGCCAGTTCGGCCAGCGACGCGGCGGCCGACAGCCCGGCGGCGGCCGCCCGCGCGGCGGTCGCGGCGCTGCGCCCGGCTGGCGCCCACAGCACCTGATAGCCCCGTGCGGTCAGGCAGCCCGCCACCGCCGTGCCCATCTCGCCCGGATGCAGCAGCCCGATCACCGTGTCAGCCACCTCGGCCCTCCGTTCCGCTGACGCCGCGTCGCCTCCCTCATCTTGCCTGGCCGGCCCTGCGCCGGTGGTGTTCGCCGGGCGCGGGTGGCGGTGGCTAGCCGGGTCAGGCCGGCCATCGGCCGCTACCAGACCGGCCAGGCGCTCACCTTGTTGGGGTCGGGCGCGCCGGGCAGCGGCGCGTACTGGTTACCGTGCAGCACACCGAACTGGATACGGAAATCGCTGACCGGGCTGTGCGGGGGCGGACTGGGGGGCACACCCGGCTGGTGAGCCACCACGACCAACGTGCTGCCGTCGGCGCTGGTCCGGCGCCCGCCGCCTGTCCGGAGTGCACCGCCGCATCGGATTCCATGCTTCTGAGACTCCCAGGGCGGCGATCCGCTGCTCGGCCGCGGCGAGAAATTTCGTTCGCCACCGCCGGGCCAGGGAGCTTGGCGCCGTTCCTATCGGGTGCACTGTCTTGCCGTGCTCGGTAGAGTCGAAGCACCGGGCCGAAAGGCCGTCAAACTTCCAGGCCGCCGCACGTCCATGGCCGCGGCGTCACTCCGGCGGCATCTCATAGGAGAGCATTTCAGTGCCGAAGCTCGTGTACGACTTCACCGAGGGAAACAAGGACCTTAAAGACCTGCTTGGCGGCAAAGGGGCCAACCTGGCCGAGATGACCAACATCGGCCTGCCCGTTCCGCCCGGATTCATCATCACCACCGAAGCCTGCCGGGAGTACCTCCAGCACGGCTCCGTGCCCGAGAGCCTGGACGCCGAGGTGGCCGGACACCTCCGCCAGCTAGAAGAGAAGATGGGCCGCCGCCTAGGCGACCCGGACGACCCGCTGCTGGTCAGCGTGCGGTCCGGGGCCAAGTTCTCCATGCCGGGCATGATGGAGACGGTGCTGAACATCGGCCTGAACGATGAGTCGGTGCACGGCCTGGTCAAGCAGTCCGGGAACGAGCGGTTCGCCTGGGACGCCTACCGCCGCCTGATCCAGATGTTCGGCAGGACCGTGCTCGGCATCGAGGGTGAGGCGTTCGAGCACGTGATGGACGCCGCGAAAGCGGTCAAGGGCACCAAGAACGACCTTGACCTGGACAGCGGTGACCTGCACGGGATCGTGGACAGCTTCAAGAAGATCGTCCGCGAACACGCGGGCCGCGACTTCCCGCAGGACCCGCGGGAGCAGATGGACATGGCCATCAAGGCCGTGTTCGGCTCGTGGAACGCCCCCCGGGCCGTCTTGTACCGCCGCCAGGAGCGGATCCCCGCCGACCTGGGCACCGCGGTCAGCGTCGTGGCGATGGTGTTCGGCAACCTCGGCATGGACTCCGGCACCGGGGTGGCGTTCACCCGCGACCCGGGCAGCGGCCAGCAGGGCGTCTACGGCGACTACCTGCAGAACGCGCAGGGCGAGGACGTGGTGGCCGGCATCCGCAACACGGTCCCGCTGCAGGATCTGGAGCAGATCGACGCCGCGTCGTACAAGCAGCTGATGGACATCATGCGGACCCTGGAGAACCACTACCGGGACCTGTGTGACATCGAGTTCACCATCGAGCGCGGCAAGCTGTGGATGCTGCAGACCCGGGTCGGCAAGCGCACCGCGGGCGCCGCGTTCCGGATCGCCACCCAGCTGGTGGACCAGGGCCTCATCGACATGGACGAGGCCCTGACCCGGGTCACCGGGGACCAGCTCGCCCAGTTGATGTTCCCCCGTTTCGACGTCGGCCACGGTGCCACGAAGGTCACTACGGGCGTCAGCGCGTCGCCCGGTGCCGCGGTCGGCAAGGTGGTCTTCGACTCCGCGAAGGCCGTCGAGCGGGCCGCCGCCGGGGAGGCGGTCATCCTGGTCCGCCGGGAGACCAACCCGGACGACCTGCACGGGATGATCGCGGCCAAGGGCATCCTGACCAGCCGGGGCGGCAAGACCAGCCACGCGGCCGTGGTCGCCCGCGGCATGGGCAAGACCTGCGTGTGCGGCGCCGAGGAGCTCGAGGTGGACACCAAGGCCGGGCGGATCACCGCCCCCGGTGGCGTGGTCATCAGCGAGGGTGACGTGCTCTCCATCGACGGCACCAGCGGCGCGGTCTACCTCGGTGAGGTACCGGTGGCCGCGTCCGCCGTCGTGCAGTACTTCGAAGACGGGCTCAGCGGCGACGCCGACGACCTGATCAAGGCCGTGGACCGGATCATGAAGCACGCCGACGAGCGGCGCCGCCTCGGCGTGCACGCCAACGCGGACACCGGCCCGGACTGTGCCCGGGCCCGCCGGTTCGGCGCCGGCGGGGTCGGCCTGGTCCGCACCGAGCACATGTTCCTCGGCGAGCGCCGCCAGCTGGTCGAGCGGCTCATCCTGGCCGAGGACCAGGCCGGGCGGCAGGCCGCGCTGGATGCGCTGGAGCCGCTGCAGCGCGGCGACTTCGTGGAGATCCTGGACGCGATGGACGGGCTCCCGGTCACCATCCGGCTGATCGACCCGCCGCTGCATGAGTTCCTGCCCGACCTGACCGACATGACGGTCAAGGTGGCCCTGGCCGGTGACCAGGCCACCGAGCAGGACCGCAAGATCCTCGACGCGGTGCGCCGCCTGCACGAGCAGAACCCCATGCTCGGCCTGCGCGGTGTCCGGCTCGTGCTGGTCATCCCCGGCCTGCTGGACATGCAGGTCCGGGCGATCGCGCACGCCGCCGCGGATCTGAAGAAGGCGGGCAAGGACCCCAAGCCGGAGGTCATGATCCCGCTGACCGCGTCGGTGCAGGAGATGGAGATCGCCCGGGAGGCTACGGAGAAGGTCCTGGCCCAGGTCGAGGCGGAGACCGGTGTGCAGGTGCACACCATGATCGGGACCATGATCGAGGTGCCGCGGGCGGCGGTGATCTCCGGCGAGATCGCCAAGCACGCCGAGTTCTTCTCCTTCGGCACCAATGACCTGACCCAGATGACCTGGGGCTTCTCCCGCGACGACGTGGAGGGCGCGTTCTTCAGCCCGTACATCGAGATGGGCGTCTTCGGTGTCTCACCGTTCGAGACGATCGACCGGGACGGGGTCGGCCGGCTGGTCCGCATCTCCAGCGAGGAGGGCCGGGCCGCCCGGCCCGAGCTGGAACTCGGCGTCTGCGGCGAGCACGGCGGAGACCCGGACTCGGTGCACTTCTTCCACGAGGTCGGGCTGAACTACGTGTCCTGCTCGCCGTTCCGGGTGCCGGTGGCCCGGCTGGAGGCAGGCCGCGCGGTGGTCCTCGAATCCTCAGGTGGCAGCGACAGCAGGTGACCGAGCAGTATCCGGGTTACGACGACCACGCCACGGCCCGCTGGGTGGCTGAGCCGCCCAAGCGGGCCGTGGCGCCCGGCGTGGACGTGGGGCGCTTCCGGCGCAGCCCGTTCGAGCGGGACCGGGCCCGGGTGCTGCACACCTCGGCGCTGCGCCGGCTGGCGGCCAAGACCCAGGTGGTGGCGGTGGACGCGGGCGACTTCCCGCGGACCCGGCTGACCCACTCGCTGGAGTGCGCGCAGATCGGCCGGGAGCTGGGCGCAGCGCTGGGCTGCGACCCGGATCTGGTCGAACGCCGCCTGCCTGGCCCATGACCTGGGGCACCCGCCGTTCGGGCACAACGGCGAGGCGGCGCTGGCCGAGGTGGCCGCTCCGTGCGGCGGGTTCGAGGGGAACGCGCAGAGCCTGCGCCTGCTGACCAGGCTGGAGCCCAAGGTGCCCGGGGCCGGGCTGAACCTGACCCGGGCCACCCTGGACGCCACGCTGAAGTACCCCTGGCTGGCGGGTCCGGGGCTGGCCAAGTACGGCGCTTACGCCGCCGACGCGGAGGCCTTCGCCTGGATCCGGGAGGGCACGCCCGCGGATCGCCGCCGGTGCCTGGAAGCGCAGGTCATGGACTGGGCCGACGATGTCGCCTACTCGGTGCACGACCTGGAGGACGGGCTGCACGCCGGCTTGATCACGCTGGCCGCGCTGGCCGATGCCGCCGAGCGGAGCGCGGTGGTCAAGCTGACCGCGGCCGAGTACTGCACCCCGGGTTCGGTGACCGAGGCCGAGCTGGCCGAGGTGTTCGCCGATCTGCTGGCGCTGCCCTGCTGGCCGGCCGGGTACGACGCTGGGCTGTACGGCCTGGCCGCGCTGAAGAACCTGACCAGCGAGCTGATCGGGCGGCTGTGCGGGGCGGCGCATACCGCTACGCTGGCCGCGTCCGGCGGGCAGCGGGTGACCCGGTACGCCGCTGACCTGGTGGTGCCCAGACGGCAGCGGCTGGAGTGCGCGCTGCTCAAGGGGGTCACCGCGCACTACGTGATGAGCCGGGCCGGTGCGGCCGAGGCGCAGGCCAAGGAACGGGAACTGATCATGGAGCTGGCGGCGGCGGTGCGCATCGGCGCGCCAGGCACGCTGGATCCCTCGCTGCTGCCGGCCTTCCAGGCGGCCAGCACGGACGCGGCCCGGCTGCGCGTCGTGGTGGACCAGGTCGCGTCGCTGACCGACACGTCCGCGGTGGCCTGGCATGCCCGGCTGTGCCGCTGACGTGGTACCTCTGTTGATGTTGGTAGCCCTGCTGTAAGCCCGTTGGTAGCCCTGCTGTCAGCTCGGTGCAGGTCGCGACGAAGGAGTCCAGATGCCTGGAGAACCGGCCCACGTGATCATCGGTGCCAGCCTGGCTGGCGCCAAGGCAGCCGAGACACTGCGCGAGGAGGGATTCACCGGGCACATCGTGCTGCTCGGCTCGGAGCTGGAGCTGCCTTACGAGCGGCCGCCGCTGTCCAAGGGGTACCTGCTGGGCAAGACGGACAAGTCGTCGATCTACGTTCACGACGAGCACTGGTACCCGGGACATCACGTGGACCTGCAGGTCGGGGTGACGGCCAGTGCCATCGACCGCGGCGCCAAGCGGGTCGAGCTGGCCAGCGGCGGCTCGATCGGCTACGACCGGCTGCTGCTGACCATGGGCGCCCACCCCCGGCGGGTGGACTTGCCCGGCGACGATCTCGATGGGGTGCACTACCTGCGCACCGCGGCCGATTCGGAGGCGCTGGCCACCGCCCTGGCCGTGCCACCTGGGGAGGAGACCCGGGTGGTGATCCTGGGCGCGGGCTGGATTGGCCTGGAGGTTGCCGCCGCGGCCCGGGAGAAAGGCTGCGCGGTGACCGTGCTGGAGCCGGAGCCCACCGCACTGCACCGGCAGCTCGGCCCGGAGCTGGGCGACTTCTTCGCGGACCTGCACCGGGGGCACGGCGTGGACTTCCGGTTCGGCGAGACGGCCACCGGACTGCATGATGGCCACGACGGCCGGGTGACCGGGGTGGTCACCTCCGGCGGGGCGGATCTGCCCGCCGACGTGGTGGTGGTGGCCATCGGCGCCGCGCCGTCGGTGGGGCTGGCCGAGGCGGCCGGGCTGGAGGTGGCCAACGGGGTGCTGGTCAACGCGGCGCTGCGGACCAGCGACCCGGACGTGTTCGCGGCCGGTGACGTGGCCAACGTGGCGCACCCGCTGCTCGGCCGCCGGGTCCGGGTGGAGCACTGGGCCAACGCACTCAACGGCGGCCCGGCCGCGGCCCGGTCCATGCTCGGCCAGCCGGTGTCCTACGACCGGGTGCCGTACTACTTCAGCGACCAGTACGACCTGGGCATGGAATGCTCCGGGCTGCCCGAGCCGGGGTTCTATGACCAGATCGTGTACCGGGGGGAGCGCGGATCGGCCGAGTTCATCGCGTTCTGGCTGCACGGCGGCTGCGTGGTCGCCGGGATGAACGTCAACGTGTGGGACGTGACCGACGCTATCCAGGCGCTGATCCGGGCCGGGTACGCGGGCCAGCCGGCCGACGTGGGGCGGCTGGCCGACCCGATGGTGCCGCTGGATGCCGTGCTGGGCTGATCAGGCCTCAGGTTCCGCGTCGTGGGCGGGTGGGTCCTGGCCGGGTACGTCCTGGGCGGGTACGTCCTGGGCGGGCGGGAATGGGGCCAGCACCACGGTGATGTTGTCCCGGCCGCCGGATTCGATGGCGAACTGGACCAGTTCCTTGGCCGCGCCGAGCGGGTCGGTCAGCGCCCGGGGCAGCGCCAGGCCGGCCAGCTCGTCCGCCTCCGGCTGGTAGTTCCACAGGCCATCCGAGCACAGCAGCAGAACGCCCGGGCCGGGTGGCTCGAACGTGCCGACGTGCGGGGGCGCCTCGGCCGGGTCCGCGCCCACCCAGCGGGTCACCACGTGCGCGTGCGGTGAGGTGAGCGCTTCTGACTCCTGCAGCAGCCCGGCGTTGACCATCTCCTGGGCCAGCGAGTCATCGGTGGTGAGCTGCTCGGCGGCCGAATCCTTGGCCGCGGCCAGCCAGTAGGCCCGGCTGTCACCCAGCCAGCACAGCGTCGCGGCCGTCCCGGTGAGCACGGCTGAGACGAACGTGGCGGACGGCACGCTGGCCCCTGGTTCGGCTAGCTGGGCCACGGCCTGCCCGGCGGACTGCACCGCCCGGGTGGACGCCTCGACCAGGTCCGCGCCGGATTCCGCCGCCGTGGTCAGCACCTGGGCAGCGGCCTGCGCCGCGGCCAGCGACGCCTCGTCCGGCCGGGTCGAGGTGGATACCCCGTCACAGACCACGGCCACGATGACAGGACTGTCGCCGCCGGTTTGGGCGACCGCCAGTTCCATCGCGTCTTCGTTCCGGTGGTGCCGGAGCCCGCGATCGGTCACGCCGGCCAGCAGTCCGAGATCGACTTCCTGGTGATCACGCGTCATCACGACACCGTCCGAGGCAACGGCCCAGGTTCCGCTCCGACCTGGGCCGCTGGCCATTCTATGCCCGGGCAGGGCGCCCGCAGGCCGGTCTGGGACGCTGGCCCGGTGCGCCCTCCGTGAACGGCTGTGCACCTGGCCGCGCCCTGCTCCCGGCGGGCCCGCCTGCTGCGGGCAGGCAGAAGGTGGAGTTAACACCACCGAGATGTGAGCCACCGACCCGCACTATGGAAGCGCCCGGACAGATCCGGAGCAGGAGGTACGGGATGAGTGATGGTACAAGCGCCTTCGGCCGGCTTGCCCAGCGGACCGTGCAGGCCTGCGTTCGCGGGATGGTGCTAGCGGTGTCGGCGCTGGCCGGTCTGCCGCTGTTCGTCGCCTCGGTGCTCTCGGTCCTCTCCCTCGCCGCGGGGATCGGGGTTCTGCTCGCGCCGAAGAGCCTGCTGGCCGTGCGGAGGCTGGCCAGCACGCAGCGCGGCTGGGCGCAGCACTGGTCGGGGGTGACGATCGCGACACCCTACCGTCCCCGGCCGGTGGAGATCACCAACGGGTTGATCGGGCGGCTGCAGCGCTGTAAGTGGCTGCTCACCGATCCCGCGACCTGGCGGGACCTGCTCTGGTCGCTGGTCAACGTGCCAGTGAGCGTGGTTCTCGGGCTGCTGCCCGTGTTCATGGTGGTCGCGGGCGGGTGGACGTTGGTGGCCGATGGCGGAACCTTGCTGTTCGGCTGGTGGAACACGGCCCCGCCGGGTTTCTGGGGGCAGGTATTCTTCCTGAGCCTGCTGCCACTTGCCATTGTGATGGGACCGCTGCTGCTGAGAACGCAGGCCTGGGCCGCCGCCTCGCTGCTGGCCCCGACCCGGGAGGCGATGGCTACGCAGGTGGGCCAGCTGGCTGAGTCCCGCTCCCAGGCGGTGGACGCCTCGGCGGCCGAACTGCGCCGGATCGAGCGTGACCTGCACGACGGGGCCCAGGCCCGGCTGGTCTCCCTGGGCATGAACATCGGGTTCGCCGAGCAGGTCCTCCGGGACAACCCCGATCTGGCCCTGTCCCTGCTCGCCGAGGCCCGTGCATCGAGCGGGCAGGCCCTGGCCGACTTGCGCACCCTGGTCCGCGGGATCCACCCGCCGGTGCTCGCGGAGCGTGGCCTCGACGGGGCCGTGCGAGCGCTCGCGCTGAGCCTGCCCCTGCCGGTGGACCTGCATATCGACCTGGCCGGCCGGGTATCCGCGCCGGTGGAGTCGGCGGTCTACTTCGCCATCGCTGAGGCGCTCACCAACGTGGTCAAGCACAGCGGGGCGAACCGGGCCTGGGTGCAGCTTGAGTACGATTCCGGCAGGCTGGTCGCGATCGTCGGCGACAACGGCATCGGCGATGCCAAGCTGCGACCGGGCGGCGGGCTCCGCGGCGTCGAGCGGCGGCTGGCCGCCTTCGATGGCGTGATCGCCGTGACCAGCCCGGCCGGCGGACCGACCCTCGTCACCATGGAGCTGCCGTGCGAGTTGTCCTTGGCGAGGACCTGACCCTCCTGCGGGACGGCCTGGTCCGGCTGCTCACCGCCTACGGCATGGACGTCGTGGCGGCGGTGGACAACGCGCCCGAACTGGTGCGCGCGCTGGTCACGCACCGGCCCGACGTGGCGGTGGTGGACGTGCGGCTCCCGCCGAGCTTCACCGACGAGGGCCTGAAAGCGGCGATCGAGGCGCGCGCTCAGGTACCGGGCCTGCCGGTGCTCGTCCTGTCTCAGCATGTCGAGCCGCTCTATGCGCAGGAGCTGCTGTCCGCGGGGGCCGGAGGTCTCGGCTACCTGCTCAAGGACCGGGTCTCGGACGTGCGGCGATTCATCGAGGCCGTGCGTACCGTGGCCGACGGCGGTACCGCCATGGATCCCGAGGTCGTGTCACAACTGCTGGCCCGGCATGCCCGGGACCAGCCGCTGAGCTGTCTCACCCCGAGGGAGCGCGAGGTGCTCGCGCTGATGGCCGAGGGGCGCACCAACGCCGGCATCGCCGCCCGCCTCGTCGTTACCGAAAAAGCGGTCAGCAAACACATCAACAACATCTTCACTAAGCTCAACCTGTATCCCGCCGAAGACGGCAACCGCCGCGTGCTAGCCGTTCTGGCCTACCTCAACGCCTGAGGCAGTGGCCGCCTACGCAGACATATCCCGGGCACGGCAGCCGTTCGTTTCTCGCCAGCTTCGCCGCGGCGGTGTCAGGAGCTGGGCTGTCCATTCGATGGCTGGTACCCGGCTGGGTCGTTGGGACTTGTCCCGAGCGTCGGCTACGTCAACATCATCGAGTGGCCGGAGGGTCTGCCGGGCCTGGCGCCGGCCCCGGGGCCTAGCCGGGGCCGGCAGCTCAACGCCCGGCCGGCGGGTCAATGGCTGGCGGTTCAAGGCCGGCGGTTCAACGGTCAGCCGCCCTCTGGCCGGAGGGGTCAGATGCCGCAGGCCTGCGCCACCGCGGCGGCGGCTTCTTCGCGGGTGCCATAGGCGGGGATGCCGGCCCGTTCGAAGTCGGTGACGTAGATGTCGGCCGCCTGGGCCGGGCTGCCCGCCGCGTTGAGGGTGGGGATGTACTGGGCCCAGATCTGGTTGAACGTCAAGATCGCGTTCAGCTGGGTCTGCAGGTCGGCGGTGGGGTTGCCGGTGACATAGCCGCCGGGCAGCGGGGTCCAGCCGATCAGGCCGCCGCCTCCGTCACCGACCGACTCGGGGTTGCCGCCGGACTCCTGGTAGATGTTGCCCGCGATGCCGGCCGCGGCGTTGCCGGCGTAGCCGTGCCCGGTGAGGAAGGTGACGATCGCGCCGTAGTTCAGCGGCTTCAGCGTGCCGCCCGAGCCGGTGCACGACACGCCATGCCCGTTACTCGAGGTCATCACGGCGCGCTGCTGACCAGCCGAGGAGGATCCGCCCGGCGCGGCCGGCTGGCCGCTCCCGCCGGCCGCCTGGGCCGCCTGGGCCGCCTGGGCGGCGTGGGCGGTGTGGACGGCGTGGGCAGGCTTGCTCCGCGCCCGCTTCCCCGGGTGGCTGGCCGCGGCCGCGTGCCGCGTCCAGTACTGGTTCCCCGCGGCCCGCACCGAGGAGGGCAGGCCAGCCGCGTTCACCGTCCGGTCCGGGGACATGCTGAGGCTGGTCATGCCGCGGCCGGCCGCGGCGGCGGCCGCCTGGCCGGCCGCGCTGCCCGGTGCGGCCGAGCCGAGGCTATGCAGGTAGGGGGCGGCGAACGCACCGGCCACCGCGACGGCTGCGACGGCTGCGATGGCCGGGAGGACCGGGATGGCCGGGATGGCGAAACCGGACCGCCGCGCCATGGTCCGCTTGGGCGGCGCTGCGCCGCGCCGCCTGGACTGCCTGATCTCCCTGCTCGTGCGTGCCTTGCGGACTGACTTCAAGAACCTGCCTAGCGCCGGATCTGCGCCCAGCTACGCGGCAGACTTCGCCTCTCGCCGGGCCGGACAAACGTTCACCGGGCAGCTTGACAGGACACTCGGCGCAATAAGGCTGATTTCGGACAAATAGCCCAGAGGAACTAGTTAGCTGACAAACTCGCAAAGCCGCAGGTAACTCGGCGCACGGGGCGGGCGCTTCGGCTGAGGTTCTGCGGCCAGACGGCCCGCATCCGGTCCCAAAGTCGCCGCGCAGGGCGATACCGCACTGATGCGCGCGGGCGCGGGACGCCCCGCCTGCTCGCGCGGCGCCGACCCGGGCGGGGCGCCGTGCGACGAGGGGTCAGGTCTTGCGCGGCTCGCCGCGGTAGGTGCCGAACGACCAGCGGTTGCCCTCCGGGTCGCGCGCCGCGAAGTCGCGGGAGCCGTAGTCGGTCTCGTGCAGCGGCGCGATGATCTCGGCACCGGCCGCGGTGGCCCGGGCGCACAGGCCGTCCGGGTCATCGGTGACCACGTACGCGCCGAACGAGCCGGGCGGCACCGGCCAGCCACCGTCGTCCCGGACCGAGCCGAGCATGACGCCGCCGCCGGGCGGCCAGGACAGCTGGGCGTGGTCCACACGGTCGCCGTCGCCGTACACCACGGTCTCCTCGAAGCCGAACGCATCGACCAGGAAACGGATCAGGGCACGCGCATCACGTGCCCGGAGAGTGGGCCAGACCTGGGGTGATGGGCTGTTATCTGTCATGTCAGCAGTCTCCGTCGGCGTCTGGGACGCTGGATTGGACGTTTCGGAACTCATCGGCCAGCCAGGTGGCCGGCGGGCAGCCGGCCAGCGCGCGGAACTCGCGGGCCAGATGGGCCTGGTCGTAGTAACCACAGCCAGCCGCGACATCGGCCAGCGTGGCCACCGCCCCGCTCGCGCCCGCCCCGCTCGCGCCGGCCCCGCCCGCGGCCCCGCCGCGCATGCCGTCCCGGCCCGCGGCCGGCCCGCCCACGGCCTGCCGCTGCAGGATCCGGCGGGCCCGGTCGAACCGGGTCACCCGGGCGGCGGTCTTCGCGGTCAGCCCGGTCTCGGTCAGCAGCCGCCGCTGCAGGTACCGCGGGCTCCAGCCGACCTGGCTGGCCAGTTCTCCGGCCCGGACCTGGCCGCCGCTGCGCACCAGCAGCCGCCACGCCTCGGCGATGTCCGGGCTCACCTGCTGATCCAGGTCGGCCCGGTTCAGCAGCACCTGGTCCAGGATGGCGAACCGGGCGGGCCAGTCGGCCGCCGCCGCGCATCCGCTCGTGCAGCTCGTCGGCCACCTGGCCGAGCACATCGTCCGCGGCCAGGTCCCGGCCCGCCAGCTCACCGGCGGGCAGGCCGAGCAGGGCTCGCGCGCCGAGCGGGCTCAGCTGCACCTGCACCCCGGACTGCCGCCCGGGGTGGGTGATCAGCGCGGGCGTGGTGTGCAGCCCGCCGACCAGAGTGCGGTAGTCACCGGGCTGGTCGGCGGGATCTGGGTGCCGGGCCACGGTGAGCGGGTCGTCCAGCGTGATGATCAGGGTGAGATAGGGCGACGGCAGCCCACGGTGCCGGGCCGGTGGCATGCCTTCCTGCCGGTACCCGCTGTACCAGCCGATCAGCCCGCGCAGCGGTACGGCCGGCGCCGCCCGCACCGACTCCGACACCGGCGCCGCCTGCGCCGACTCCGACACCGGCGCCGGCGCTACCGGCTCCGGCCCCACCCCAGCCACAGCACCAGTCTGCCTGATCCGCTCAGCGGGTGTTATCGCTGGCCATGGGCCTGTGCGGCGCATCTGCCAGCGGAACCGGACCCGGCTGGCTCATCCGGGACGGCCACCAGTTCCACCGGCCGAGCAGCGCCGCGGCCGAGGGCACGAGCAGGGTACGCACGCCGAACGTGTCCAGCAGGATGCCCAGCGCCAGGCCGAGCCCGATCGGCTGCAGCTGGCCGCCCATCACGCCGCCGCCGAACACGGCGAACACGCCGAACGTGCCGGCCAGGATGAGCCCGGCCGAGGTGATCGTCGGCCCGGTCCGGCCAATGGCCGCGACCACCGCCTCGGGCACCGGAAGCCGCGAAGCCTCCTCCCGGATCCGGGTCATCACCAGGATGTTGTAGTCCTCGCCCAGCGCGAGCAGGAACACGAACATCAGGAACGGCAGCACGAAGATCAGCCCGTCCTGCCCGCCCAGGTCGATGGCCAGCAGCGTGGTCAGGCCGAGCGCGGCCAGGAACGACAGCACGATGCTGGCCACCAGGTAGAGCGGGGCGACCAGGCTGCGCAACACCACGCCGAGCAGTATCGCGATGGCCAGCACGGCCACCGGGATGATCCGCACCATGTCGCCGCCCGCCACCGAGCTCACGTCGTACAGCGAGGCGGCCCGGCCGGTCACGCCGCTGTCCACCGCGCCAGACCGGCGGGCCGCCGTGGTCAGCGCGGCCCGCACCGCCGGGGTCACGTCCATGGCCGCGGTGCTCTGCTGGTCCCCGGCGCGCAGCGCGACGGCGAACCGGACCGTCCGGCCGTCGCCGCTCACGTACGCCCCGGTGGCCCGGTAGGCGTTGTACTCGGACTGGGGCACCCGGACACCGGCAGGCTCGGCTAGCGGCAGCGCCGCGCGGGTTGCCGAGTTCGGCGTGCAGCCGGGCATAGCTCCCGGCCGGCAGCTGGCCGCCATTGGCGTTCAGCGGCCCGGCCAGCACGGCGAACAGGCCGGACGACCGCAGGCTGGCCGCCGCGGTGCGCAGCGGGCCTGGCTGCTGCCAGACCGGCGTGTCATAGCGCAGGATCAGGTCCGCCGGGTTAGCCGTGGACTGAGGGAAGTACCTGGTCACCAGGGTGTTGCCCAGCGCCGCATCCGACCCGGCCGGCGCGACGGCGGACTTGGCGACGTTGGCCGTCCGGTAGCCGAACGCGGCCAGTGCCAGCGCGCCGAAGATCAGCACCCCGGCGCCCAGCACCAGGCCCGGGCGGCGCACCGCCCGCGCCGTCACCCGCCCCCACCAGCCGGCCTGCGCACCGGCCGATCACCGGCCCCCGGCGGCTGGTCGCGGAACATCCCGCCGGCGGTGAGCGCGAGCAGGGCGGGCAGCAGGGTCAGCCCGGCCAGCAGCATGACCACGATGCCCAGGGCCAGCGGCACGGCCAGGTCGCGGTACAGCCCGAAGGTGGCTAGCAGCAGGGTCAGCAGGGCCAGGATGACGGTGCCCGCGGACGCGGTGATGGACGCGCCGACCCGGGTGAGCGCGCGGACCACGGCCTGCTGCGGCCCGGTCCCGGCCCGGCGCTCCTCCCGGAACCGGTAGATCAGGAACAGTCCGTAGTCGGTCCCCGCGCCGAGCAGCAGCACGACCAGCAGGGTCTGGGTGACCGAGGAGATCTGCAGCCCGTGCGCGCCCAGCCCGGCGACGAACTTCTCCGACACCAGCAGGGCGGCCACGCTGGGCAGGAAGGTGACCAGCGCGGCCACCGGGGAGCGGAGCAGGATCAGCAGCGCCACCACGATGAACAGGATCGCGAACAGGCCGATCCGGCCGGTGGCCTTGGTGCCGCTGGCGTTGCTGGCCGCGTTGCTGGCCACCGGCCCGGCCAGGTGCAGCTGCAGCCCCGGGGGCGGGTTCGCGCTGGCCAGCGCGGCCTGCAGGTGCCGCAGCGACGGGCTTGAGGGCAGCCACGTCCGAGGCGCCGTGGCCCACCGTCACGTCGATCTCGGCCGCGTGCCCGTCCGGGGAGATCGCACCGGCCCGGGCCGTGAGCACACCGCTGACCTGACGGGCCAGGCCGGCCACCCGGGACGCCGCGGCCAGGTCGGCCGCGGTCAGCGGCCCGCTGGACCGGGCGGCCACGATCGTCACCTTGCTCTTGGTCACGCTGCCCTGCAACGGGGCGGCCAGCGCGGCCGCTTGCACGCTCGGCGCGGTGGCCGGCAGGAACAGGCTCGGGTCGCTGTTCACCTCGCTGCCCAGCCCGGGCAGCGCCAGCATGGCAGC
Source organism: uncultured Actinomycetes bacterium (assembly GCA_963757545.1). Taxonomy (GTDB): domain Bacteria; phylum Actinomycetota; class Actinomycetes; order Streptosporangiales; family Streptosporangiaceae; genus RYN-230. Next base: position 93,904 of record CAVWSA010000030.1, read on the forward strand.
TACTGTGACGGCCAGCCAGCCGAGCACCACGAGCCAGCGGAACCGGACCGCGAATCCAGCGATCGCCGCGAAGAACCCGCCGGCTGCCCGGCCGCCCGGGACCCGGGCCACGTCACGCATGGGTGCCTCCCTGGAACGCGGTACTTCGCGCCCCATGGTGGCCGCCGCGCGGGCCGCCGTCGTCAGCCTGGCGGCCCGGATTTCCGGCCGGCCGCCGCGTTAGCCACGGCCGCCCGCTACATCCCGGGATGTAGCCCCGGCTCAGCCCGCCTGGACCAGCCCGGCCTGGAAGGCCAGCACCACGAGCTGTGCCCGGTCCCGCGCGCCGAGCTTGGCCAGGATCCGGCTGACGTGGGTCTTGGCCGTCGGGCACGCTCATCGCCAGCTGCCCGGCGATCTCGGTGTTGGACAGCCCGTGCGCGATGAGCGTGAGCACCTCGCGCTCCCGGGCGGTCAGCCGGGCCAGCGCCTGCGGCGGCGGCCGCAGCGGGTCGGGCTGGCTGGCGAAATGCCCGATCAACCGGCGGGTGATGTTCGGCGCCAGCAGCGCCTCGCCCGCCGCGATGACCCGGACCGCGGCCAGTAGTTCCTCGGGCGGGCGTTCCTTGAGCATGAACCCGCTCGCCCCGGCGCGCAGCGCGCCGAACACGTAGTCGTCCAGATCGAACGTGGTCAGGATCAGCACCCGGGGCGGCGGCCCGGCCGCGGTGATCTGCCGGGTCGCCTCGATGCCGTCCAGCACCGGCATCCGGATGTCCATCAGCACCACGTCGGGCGTGGTCTGCCTGCTCACCGCGACCGCCTCGGCGCCGTCCGCCGCCTCGCCCAGCACGGTCAGGTCCGGCTCGGCCTCGATGAGCATCCGGAACCCGGCCCGGACGATGGCCTGGTCGTCGGCGACCACCACGCCGATGGTCATGCCACCCGGCCAGCGGGGGGCCCGGCGGCCAGCGGCCCGGCGGCCAGCGGCCCAGCCTCGGGCTGGCCGTGCACCGGGAGGAACGCCGTCACCCGGAACCCGCCGCCCGCCACCGGCGTGGCGTCGAGCGTGCCGCCGAACACCGCCGCCCGTTCCCGCATGCCGACGATCCCGTGCCGCCCGGCCGCCTCCGGGCCCTCGGTCACGCTGCCCGCCGCCGCGGCCCGGCCGTCGTTGGCCACCGCGATCCGTACCCCATCCGGTCCGGCCGTCACCCGCACCGACGCCGCCGCGCCACCCGCGTGCTTGACCACGTTGGTCAGCGCTTCCTGGACGATGCGGTACACGGTGAGCGCGGCCGCCGGCGGCAGCGCCGCGACATCCCCGGTCACCGCCAGGCTGACCGGCGTCCCGGCCGCCCGCACCACCTCGGCCAGCTCACCGAGGTCGGCGATGCCCGGCGCCGGCGCCAGGCTGGGCCGCTGCGTGTCGTCGTCGCGCAGCAGGCCGAGGATGCGGCGCAGTTCCTCGAGCGCACTCCGCCCGGTGACCTCCACGGCCCGCAGCGCGCGCAGCGCCTCGGCCGGGGCGGCCGCCCCGATCCGGCGGCCCACCCCGGCCTGGACGGTGACCACCCCGAGGCTGTGCGCCACCACGTCGTGCAGTTCCCGGGCGATCCGGACCCGTTCCTCGCGGACCGCCTGGCGGTTGCGCTCCGCTTCGGCCTGCTGCCGCTGTGCCGCCTGCTCGGCCAGCCCGGCCAGGTACCGGCGCCGTTCCCGCACGCTGTCCGCGACGAACCAGATGGCCCCGGCGGCCAGCAGGCTGTGCACCCGGTCCACCAGCATCCGGTCGCTGGCCGCGTAGAACAGCAGGCCGGCGCCCAGCGAGACCTCGGTCAGCACCAGGATGGCCAGCGCCGCCGGCCGCCGGCAGCGCACCGTGACCAGGTACACCGCCATGCACAGGGTCACGTCCATCACCGCGGTAGCCCCGGCCGAACGCGGTCACCACACTGCTGGCCACCAGGACCACGGCGAACACCGGGATCGGCCAGATCCGGCGCACCGCCACCGGCGCGGTGGCCAGCACGGCGAACACCGCGGGGCCTGGCGGCGGCGCGTGGTAGCGGAAGCCATGCAGCCCAACGCTGACCCACAAGATCCCAGCGGCCAGCCCGGCCACCACGCAGTCGATCACCAGCCACTGCCGGCTGGTCAGCCGGTCGGTCAGCGGTGGGCGGAGCGCGGCGGCCTCTCGTCCCTGTCCAGTCATACTCCGACCATAGATCCGGATCGTGATCGGGCGCGTCAGCCCCAGGTCGCGGCCTGGTACATCCAGGGTTGTAGCGTTCCCGCCCGTGCCACTTCCGCTATTTCTGCATAACGCCAGCACTGATCCGCCGGGCTGGCCAGTACGCGGCCGCCAGCAGCACGAGGAGCAGGCCGGAGTTCGGGTCGGTGGCCGAGCCGGCCGACATGCCGCCGAAATTCTCGCCGACCACCCAGATCGCCGCGGCCACCACCGCGGCCAGCAGCACGGCGGCGCGAGCGCCGGGAGGCGGCAGGAAGATGCCCAGCGCGATGCCGCCGAGCACGATGGCCAGCACGGCCGTCACCGTGCCGCCGTGCCCGGCGAGCAGGGTCGCGGTGTGCCGGTCCACGGCGGCCAGCCAGCCGGGCTCGCCGGTGGCCATCCCGGACATCATGGCGCGCACCCCGCTGGCACCCTGCACGGCGAAGAAGGCGAGACTGCCCCACAACGCCAGCCAGAGCAGCCGGGCGGCCCGGGCGCCGAACGGCCGGGCCGCCTCGAACGGGGCCGCCCGGTCGGTAGGCCAGAGCAGCACCGCGAGCAGCGCGTAGAGGATCACCGCGCCGGGAGCGCCGCTCAGCGGGTCGGCCGTCCCGTTGAGCACGCCGCCCAGTCCCTCGCCGATCCACCAGACACCGAGCGACCAGGCGATCGACGCGGCCAGCGCCAGCTTGACCGTCGGCCGCCAGGCGATGCCCAGGGCCAGGAACAGCTGGGCCGACGCGAACACCACGTTGGTCCAGGTGGGGTGGGCCTCGATCAGGTGGGCGGACCAGGTGATCGGGTCGGCGATGATGGCCGGATTGCCCGGGGCGGTGGCCGCCAGCGTCTGCCCGAACGCCTTGCTGAACATGAACGACTGGACCTGCAGCAGGGCGTCGACCAGCCACAGGGCGGCCAGGCCGAGCTGCAGCCAGCGCCGGGTGCCCAGCGCCCGCCAGCCCCGGGCCAGGCTGGCCTGCCCGGCGGCGGGGCGGTCCAGCCAGCCGGCCGCGCTGGCCGGCGCCTGCTCATCGAGTACGTTGCTCATCACGGACTCCCTTCGCCCCGGCGGCCGGTCAGGCGGTGCCGTTCCGTGGCGCGGCCACCCGCTCGGCGGCCTGCACCACCTGCCGGTCGGGCGCGTCGATCGCGGTCGGGCCGCCGGGGATGGGCACGAACCAGACGTGGATCATGGCCGGGGTCACCCGGTTCTCCGAGCCGGCCGGGCAGCTTGGCTGGCCTGGGCCGATCGCGCCGGCGACGCCCAGCCCCCGGGTCAGGCACAGGTTGGTGTGCACGTGCCACTGGGTGAGGCAGCCACCCCGCTGGGGGGTCGGCCCACCGGGCGTGGTGATGTACATCGCCGCCACCAGCACGGCGCCCTTGGGCGTGTTGGCGTACACCAGGGACTGCGGCGCGCCCGCGTCGAGCACCGGGCCGCCGAGCACCGTCGCCCGGTAATAGGCCGGGTTGAGGTAGTGCACCACCGGCGCGCCCGTCGGTGTGATCGGCCGGTAGCCGGCCGCCTTGGCCGCGGCCAGGCTGCGGTACTTCTTTGCGCCCTGCCAGCTGGAGTTCACGAACCGGACTGCGGCCTGCTGCTGCGCCGCGCTGGGGGTGGCCACACACGGGGTGGAACTGGCCATCCGCATCCCCTGCATCATCTGCATGTCCGGGCTCGGCATGCTGATGTCCCCGGCCGGGGTGCTGTTGGCCAGCTTGATCGCCGCGGCCGCCTGGCTGGGCATCCGCATGCCCGGCATCGACCCGGCCGCGCTTCCCTGGTCCCGGCCGTGCCTCGTCGCGGCCCCGCGGCGCGGCGGTGGCCAGGGCCACGCCGAGCAGCGCGGCGGTCATTCCCCCGGTGACGGCCGGCGCGGTGATCAGCCGCTGCCGCCGCACCCGCTGGCCGGACCGGGCGGTCAGCAGCCAGCCGCAGCCGACGATCAGCACCGCCTCGAGCGCCGCGCTCAGCCCGGCCGCGAAACCGGACAGCCCGGCCGCGTGCGGCGCGGTGCCGATGCCGTGCCCGGTCGCCTGGGTGATCAGGTAAAGGGCCAGCACCACGGCGTTGAGCCACACCCCGGCGCGCAGCAGCCCCCGGGACGGCCGGATCACGGCCACCGCCGCCCACGCCACCTGCAGCCACGCGATGACCAGCATGGACAGGCTGAACAGCCAGTAGCCCTGGAAATAGTCGGCCGCGGTGACGAAATGGATCACCGCGGCGGTGCCGCTCACGATGGCCAGGCAGTACAGCATGACCCGGCCGACCGGGATGTCATTGCCTGCCGAACCGATATCCCCGTTGCTGTCGGTCATCGCGGGTTACCCCTACCTATGCCGGGCTTGTTCCGAAATATGCGAGCGGCGGGCGGTTTCCTGCCTGCCGCCACATCGCCATTGTGGGTCGCCTACCGCGGCGGCACATCGGGCCGCAGGCTGATTCCGCCGTCCATTCCTGGGCCGATATCCGTACCCCCGCAGGCTGATGATCCCCGGTGCCCGGCCCGGCAGCCGCCCCTGGCGGGCCAGGGGCGGCGCGCCGCGCCCTCAGCCGGGCGGCTGCGGCGCCACCTGGCCCGTGCTGAGCAGGCCGCCGGCCAGCAGGCAGATGCGCTGGGCCCGGGCGGCCACCGTGCTGTCGTGGGTGACCAGCACCATGGTCAGCCGCTGCTCCCGGCACAGGTTGCCCAGCAGGCCGATGATCTCGTCCCGGGTGCCCTCGTCCAGGTTGCCGGTGGGCTCGTCGGCCAGCAGCACCGCGGGCTCCTTGACCAGCGCCCGGGCGATAGCCACCCGCTGCTGCTGACCCCCGGACAGCTCGGACGGGACGTGGTGCAGCCGGTCGCCCAGGCCGAGCGTGGCCAGCACCCGCTCGGCGCGGGCCCGCCGCTCTGCCGCCCGGATCCCCAGCGGGACCAGCGCGGTCTCGACGTTCTCGGCCGCGCTCAGCGTGGGGATCAGGTTGAAGGACTGGAAGATGAACCCGATCGACTGGGCCCGCACCCGGGTGACCGCGCTCTCCCGCATCCGGCCCAGGTCCCGGTGGCCGAACTCCACCGTGCCGGACGTGGGCCGGTCCAGGCCGCCGAGCAACTGCAGCAGGGTGGACTTGCCACCCCCGGTCGGGCCCTGGATAGCCAGCCACTCCCCGTCGCCGATCACCAGGTCCACCCCGCCCAGCGCGGTGACCGTGCGGTGACCCGTGCGGTACTCCTTGACTACTCCCGACAACTGGTACATGTCCTCACCCCGTCCCGTTCAGTCCACCCGGGCCAGCGCCGCCGCGGGACGGAGCCGGGCCGCCCGCCAGCCGCCGAACCCGCCGGCCAGCAGCCCGCCGGCTAGGGCCAGCGCCACCGCGAGCAGGATCAGCCGCACCGTGACCGGCGCGGACAGCGTCACCGTGACCGTGTGCGGGGCGCCGGACAGCGACTTGACCAGACTCTGCGCGCGGGCGCTCAGCGTCCCGGGCGCCGCGGCCGTGCTGGCCGGGACGGTGGCGGACAGCCTGGGGGCCAGCGCATCGATCGCCGCGGCACCCGCGTACCCCAGCACCGCGCCGGCCGCGCCGCCCAGGATCCCGGTGACCAGGGACTCACCCATGACCTGGCCGATGATCCGGCGGTTGCGCCAGCCGAGGGCCTTGAGCGTGCCGAACTCGCGAACCCGGCGGGCCACCGCGGTCAGGGTCAGCAGGCAGGCCAGGCCGAACGCGGCGGCCAGCACGGCCACTGACAGCCAGCTGCCCAGGTTGCTGGCCAGGCTGGACGCGCTGGCCAGCGAGCCGGTCACCTCGCTAGCCAGGTCGCTGCTGTCGGTGACGGTGGCCTTGGGCAGCGCCGCGCTGATCTCCCGCTGCACCGCCGGGATGTCCGCGGCGCTCGCCGCCGACACGTAGATGGTGTTGACCTTCCCGATCAGCGCGGCCTGCCCGGTCTTGCCGATGGCTTGAGCCCGGGCCAGCGGGATGTACACGTTGGGTGGGTTGCCGCCCTGCGGCACGCTGACGATGCCGGTGATGGTGAAGCTGGTGCCGCCCACGTCGATGTGGCCCCCGGCGCTCAGCTTGTGCTGGGCCGCGTAGCCCGAATCCACCAGTGCGTCGTTGCCATTGGCGTCGGCCGCGGTGAGCATGTGCCCGCCGGTGATCCGGGCCGAGCTGAGCGGCCCCAGCCCCCGGCTGGCCAGGTCCACCCCGGCCACGGTGAACGAGGCCGTGGTGAAGTCCGAGCTGATGCTGCCGCCGCCTGCACCGAGGCTGACCGAGGGGATCGTGCCGGTGACGGTGTCGTCGCTGAGGGTCAGCCCGCCGGCCGCCGCGGTCACGTCGCGCTGCCTGGCCACCACGGCCAGGGAACTGGCGTTAAGTGCGGAGTACTGGTTGTTGACCAGGTCGTTGATGCTGATCTTGGTGCCCGCGGCGATCTCGCCGTTGCGGGCCCGCTTGATCTCCTGGCGGAACCCGAACGGGATCGGCCCGCCGGAGCCCTGGCCGGGAGGCTGGGTGACGGTGAGGTCGGTGCCCACCCCGTAGAGCGCGTGCAGCACAGTGGCCTGCGAGTTCCGCACGCCGTTGGCAGCGGCGGTCACCGTGATGACCAGCCCGACGCCCAGCGCCAGGCCGAGCGCGATGAACACCGCCTGCCGCTTGCGGCGGCTCAGCTCGCGCCACAGGTAGATGAAGAACATGGGCCTCATGCTGGCCAGCGCCCGGGCCGCAGTCGTCATGCTGAGGGCTCTGGTTTCCCGCCAGCTTCCGCGTTACGGACCGCCGCCAGGTACAGCCCGCGATGTAGCCCGGCCCGCCGCTAGCCGATCTGGGGCAGCACCTCGGCGGCCAGCCGCTCGGCCTGGCCGGCCTGGTCGAACAGGGCGGTGCACAGGATCAGTTCCGCGCCCGCGTCGGCCACCGCGCGCAGCCCGGCCACGCACTGCTCCGGGTTCCCGGCGACCGCGGCCGCCTCGATCTGTTCCGACCGGCGGCCGTAGAGCCGCTCCACTGCGGCGTTGATCCGGGCCCGGGCCCGCTCGGCGTCGTCGTCCACCGCGATGTACACCCGCTTGGCCAGGCCGAACTCGGTGGCGGCGGCCCGTCGCGGCCAGCGCCGCACGCACGGTCGTCACCTGCTCGGCGAACGTCGCGGTGGGCGTCGAGCCCGCGCCGAAGAACCCGTCGCCCAGCCGGACCGCGCGGCGCAGCGCGGCCGGGCCGTTGGCCCCGATCCAGACCGGCGGGTGCGGCTTCTGGGCCGGCTTGGGCTCCATCGCGGCGCCATGCAGCTGCCAGAACTCGCCGTCGAAGGTGACCCGCGGCTCGGTCCACAGCGCCTTCATCAGCTCCAGCCCCTCGCTGAACCGGGCTACGTACCGGTGCGGGTCCACGCCGAACGCGGCGAACGGCCGGACCGGGCCGCCGGTGCCCACCCCGATCTCGGTCCGGCCCTGGCTGAGCTGGTCCAGCGTGCTCAGGCTCTTGGCCAGGTGCACCGGGCTGTACAGGGTGGATACGAACACCACGCAGCCGAGCCGGAGCCGCTCGGTGCACGCGGCCGCGTAGGTCATCGCCTCGACCGGCGCCAGCTGCGGCCCGGTGCCCAGCACGGATTCCTGCGCCCAGGCGCTGTCATAGCCCAGCTCCTCCACCCGGGCGAAATAGCCGCGGAACGCCCCCGGGTCGAACTCGCCGTCCGCATAGAACTGTGGGATCGCGATAGCAAACCTCATGCGCCGCATCGTAAACAGCGGGCCGCACGGGTTCGCGTGCGGCGGCCGAGGTGGCCGGGGCTCAGGGGCCGGCGGGCCGGGGCTCGGGCGGGGCTGCGGCCGCCGGCGCGGCTGCGGGTCCTGGATCTGGGTGGCCAGTTCCGGCTTGCCCACCCTGAGCGGGGCGGGCGCGGTGAGCACCGGGAGGCAGCTGAGCCGGAGCACCCGCTCGCGGACCCCCCGGCTGAACAGCCGGCGCATCCCGTTGCGGCGGCACGAGCCGAGCACGATGACGTCGGCCGACCACCGGCCGGCCTCGGCCACCAGGTGATCGGCCACCCCGAAGCAGGTTGACACGGCGGCCAGCCCAGAGGCCTGGATGCCAGCCCGGTGCAGTTCGGTGACGGCGTCGGCGACCAGCGCGGTCGCCTCGTCGGCGGTCTCCACGGTCAGCCCGCGGCCGCCCAGCTGGAACTCGTTGACGTGCACCACCCGGACGGCCGCGCCCGGGCCGGCCAGCGCCATCGCGAAACTGAGCGCGACCTGGCCAGAGTCGGAGCCGTCCAGGCCGAGCAGGATCCGGTTGAGCATGGCACTGGCCTCGTGGCTAGTCGGTGGCCTGAAACCCAGGCCCTACGTAACGGTCAAATTACTGGCCTAGCACGCGGATCAGCAGGGCACAAGGTCACATGTCACCGGACGGCAAGGTCTCCGGGCCGGGCACGCCAGACACTGCGAGCTGGGCGTGGTGCGCTGCGTAACGGTTGGGTTAATCACGGGATCTGCGCCCCGCGGGCGGCCAGGCTAATCGCCGGATGGCTGCGCGAAATTCCTGATCTGGGACCCCCCGCCTGCTATGCCCTGGGACGGTGCGGCGCGCGGCTATAACATGCAGAATGCGGGCAGGGGCCGCCACTTACCCCACGTGGCGGGTTACCTGGGGGGGCCAGGATGTACCCGGACAGTGATGTCGCGCGTCCGGACCAGGCGTTCGTAGGACGTCGGCCGGAGCTGGCCGCGCTGGCTAAAGCGCTGCAAGCCGCGCGGGCAGGCGAGCCGCGAGTGCTGCTGGTCCAGGGCCAGCCCGGCATCGGCAAGTCATCCCTGATCGCCGCTTTCCTAGCCGGCAACCCGGCCCTGCCGGTCATCGCGGCGAGCGGCGAGGAAGCCGAGGCGCTGCTGCCCTACGGGCTGGTGCAGCAGCTCGCATCCGGCGCGGCCGCGGTGCTGCCCGATGCGCTGGACGGGCTGGCGCTGCTCTCCCCAGGCACGTGCGCGGATGCGGATCCGCTCGCCGTCGGCGTCGAGTTGCTCGCGCTGATCTCTGCTCTGCAGGGCACGGACGCGGTCGCCGTTGTGGTCGAGGACCTGCAGTGGGGCGACCTCCAATCGGCGCGGGCCCTGCTATTCGCCTGCCGCCGCCTGGCCGCCGACCGGGCGCTTGTCATCCTGAGCTGCCTGCCGGGCGGCACCTCGCTGCTCGGTGACGCGTGGGATCGCTTCATGGACGGCGACCGCCGGGCCAGCCGGGTGCTGCTGAACGGCCTCGATCTCGATGAACTCGGCCTGCTGTGCCAGGAACTGGGCCGCACCAGTCTGACTGGCCGGGCGCTGCGCAGGCTGGCCCAGCAGACCGGGGGCAACCCGCTGCTGGCCAGCGCGCTGCTCGCGGAACTGGACGACGACGCGCTGCAGGCCACGGACGGGCGGCTGCTCCCGCCGCCCTCCCTGGCTGGGCTGATCCAGCGGCGGATGACCGCTCTCGCGGAACCCACCCGCGCTCTGCTAGGCGCTGTGTCAGTGCTGGGCGAGCACTGCATCCTTGGCGACGTGGCCGCCGTCGCGGGCGTTGCCGAGCCGGTCTGCCGCGCTCGGCGAGGCTGAGCGGGCGGGATTCCTCACCGAGGAAAGCAGATCCGCAGGCTGGGCGATATCGTTCCCGCACCTGCTGGTACGCCAGGCCGTTTACCACGGTCTGGGCGCCGAACTGCGCCGGGAGATGCATGTCCGGGCGGCTACCGTCGTCGGGCCTGAGGAGGCGCTCGGCCACCGGGTCGCGGCTGCGGTCGGTCCGGATCCGGGGCTCACGGCCGACCTCGAGGCAGCCGCCTGCGCCGCGGCCGGCGTGGGCAAACTCCGCCTGGCCGCGCGATACCGGCAGCAGGCCGCGCTGGTGACACAGCGAGGGCCGGAGCGCGACGAGTACACGCTGTCGGCCTTCGAGTTGCTGCTGCGGGCGGCCGATGTGGCCGGGGCCGAAGCCGCCCGGCCCGCGGTGGAGCGGCTGCCTGCCCAGGCCCGCCACGATGCCGCTCTCGGCCTGGCTGGCGCTGCTCGCCGCGCGCCCACTCGAGGCGCAGACCCTGCTGCGCGCTGCCTGGGACGCGCACGATCCGGTGACGGAAACGGCGGTAGGTGCTGAGACCGCGGTCGGACTGGGCACCTTGCTCGGCATCTCCGGCTCATTTTCCGAGTCCGAAATGTGGCTGGACCGGGCGCTGGACATGGGGATGGGCGGCGAGCCCTGGTACGACGCCGCCCGGGGCATGCGAGCCATGTCCATGACGCTCAGCGGCGACGGCGGTAAGGCGCTGACCCTGTTCCACGACCTGCCCAGGCGGGCCGCGATGGTGCCACCCGCGCGGACCGACTCGCTGACCTACCGGGGCCTGGTCAAGCTGTGGACCGGTGATCTGGCCGGGAGCGATGGGTGACCTTACCGTGGTGGTGAGCCGGATCACGGCCGGGCTGCAGGTGCGTTTCCCTGGCCAGCCGCTGGCCTACCTGGCCGAGGCCGCGTTCAGGTCCGGTCACTGGGATGATTCGCAGGGCCACGCCGAGCTGGCCGTCTCGCTGGCGCGTGACTCGGACCGGGACTATGACCTGACGTTCGTGCACTCCGCAGCGGCCAAGGTCCCGGCCTGCCGCGGTGACTGGGTGGCCGCCGCTGACCACGTTGACGCGGCCGAGCAGGCCGCACTCACCTTCGGCGGTGTCGCCTCGATCTTCGCCGCGTCGGCCCGCGGCGTCCTCGGCCTGGCTCGCGACGACCCGGCCGAGGCGCTGCGTGGAGCGGAGCTGGCGCTTACCGTGCCAGAGATCGACAGGTACGACGACCCAGCCGCCTTCTGGTGGCGGCCCACGCAGATCTGGGCGCTGCTCCGTACCGGCCGCCTGCGCGACGCCGAGTCCGTGCTCAGCGCATTCGAGTCCCGGGCCGCCGAGCGCCGAGAGCGGCTGGCTTTGCTCAACGCGGCCTGGCTGCGCGGCTCGCTGGCCATGGCCCGTGGTGACCTCGATTATGCGCACGAGATATTGCTGGACGGCGGCCGTTCCGCGAGCCACCTGCCGTTCCCCTTCCACAAGGCGCTGCTGCATCTGGAGCGCGGACGGTGCCTGTCCCGGCTGTCCCGGCGCCGGGACGCGGTGACGGCCATCCGTGCCGCGCACGATGCCTTCACCACACTGGGGGCACGCCCGTTCGCCCAGGCCAGTGAGTCTGAGCTCACCGCGCTGGGCGCGCAGCCTCGACCGGGCGGCGATCCCGATCTTCCTGAGCTGACCCCGCAGGAACTCCGGGTGGCGCGGCTGGTCGCTTCAGGGATGTCCAATCGCGCCGCCGCGGCCCAGCTGTACCTGAGCCCCAAAACCGTCGAGTACCACCTGGCCAGCGTGTTCACCAAGATGGGCCTGCGCAGCCGGCATGAACTCGCCGAGCGTCTGCGCATGCGGTCCGGCACTGGGGATGCGCCCTAGGGAAAAGCCCAGTGACATCCCTGATCCGGCCGCGCTCCGCCGGAGCCTAGCGTGACAAGACGTGCCGCGGCGCTGAACGCCGCTGAGGTCCTGCTCACGGCCCGGGGGGGTCGGCGGAGGTAGTGATGACCGCATTCGTCTGGGCGAATTTCCCGCTCTGCGCACTGATATTCGGGGCCATGGCGGGGATACCGCTGTGGCTGGTCCTGACCCGTTCGGAATGGGGGCCCGGCCATCATTCACCCGACGAGTGGGTGAGCCCGTCTGCCGTGCTGGCCGATCCCACGGGCACGCCGCGGGATGAGCTGGGCGGGCTGGAGGCGCCCGTGGAGCCCGTGCTGGCCGACCGGCGTGGCTGAGGCCACGCCGGGCTATAACCTTCACCGCGGCGAGGGGCGCGACGGCCCGGTCAGGCATCTGGTCGGGGCGGAGGCGGTCCGGTGGCCGCCCGGGACTGCCGTGTGCGACGTCGCCCCGGCCGCCGGGGACACGACCCTCGGGCTGCTGCCGGGCTTCGTGCTGCTGCGGAACGGACAGTGCTGCGAGGACAAGATCTACCTCGAACTTGGCGTGGCCGCGGAGGCCGCCGCCTGGTGGCAGCACAACAGCGCGCCCCACGGTGACCTGATCACAGTGGGTGCGATCACCGAGCTACGCGTCCCGGTCGAGCAGCTCCGGGCTCTCTGCCCGGGGCGGAGCGTCCCCGGGCGGCCCCGGTTCAGCCGCCCGGGCTGGGCTGATCCCGGGCGCGGCTAGCACCCGCGCTGGGCACGATCACGCCTAGCACGCGGGCGGTGTCGGCCAGGTCGGGCAGCACCGCGTCGGCCCCGGCCGCGGACAGCTCGGCCGGGCTGAACCCACCGGTGGCTACGCCGACCGACCGTGCGCCGGCCAGCCGGGCCGCTTCGATGTCCAGCGGGGTATCGCCGATCAGCACGGTGGCCGGCCGGCGAAGTCGCCGCCGTAGGCGGTGGCCGCCCGGGCCCGGGCCAGCGGGACCAGGTCGGCCCGGATCTCGTGCGCGTCGCCGTACGCGCCGACCCGCAGGTCCAGATACCGGTCCAGGTCCAGCGCGGCCAGCTTGGCCAGCGCGGTGGCCTGCATGTTCCCGGTCAGCACCGACTGCACCAGCCGTCCGGCCCGCCCCGCGTCCCGTCCCGGCGGCCGCTCCCGTCGGCCAGGATGGCCAGCGCGGTGAGCGCCTCGGTGGCCCCGGGCAGCGCCCGGCCGCTGTCCCGGACCAGGCTGCCGAGCTGCGGTGCCAGGCCCACCACGAGCCGCTGGAAGGCGGGCAGCTGGGCGTGCGGGTCGGGCACGCCGGAGAGCGTGAGCACCTCCAGCTGGATGGCCCGGTCGGTCCGCCCGGCCAGCGCCGGGGTGTGCGGGAAGTCGCGGCCGAACATCTCGGTGAAGGCGCGCCGGATGAGCTGGATGCCCGCGCCGCCCGCGTCGAGCAGGGTGTGGTCCACATCCCACAGCACGAGCAGGCTCACCCGGCGACGTATCAGCCCGGGGGGACGCCCCCCGGGACCCCGATCGCCGCTGCGCCGAGCGGCGGCAAGCCGCCGCGTTTGCCCGCCGCCAGCCCTCGTGTCCGGCGGCAAAACGACCTATCCGGCGATTAGACTCGCGGCGACAGCAGCAGTGCCGGGTGAGCGGGGGTGCCAGGTGGCGGGCCGGATCCGCGACGAGGACATCGCGCTCGTCCGGGAGAGATCAGCCATCGACGAGGTGGTCGGCGAGTACCTCCAGCTGCGCAGCGCGGGCGGCGGCTCGCTCAAGGGGCTGTGCCCGTTCCACGACGAGAAGACCCCGTCGTTCAACGTCACCCCGGCCCGCGGCCTGTGGTACTGCTTCTCCTGCGCCGAGGGCGGCGACGTCATCAAGTTCGTGCAGAAGATCGACAACCTGTCGTTCGTCGAGGCGGTGGAGCGGCTGGCCGGCCGGGCCGGCCTCGAGCTCCGCTACGAGCAGGGCGGCCAGGTGCCCGGCCGGGAGCACAGCCAGCGGCGCAGGCTGATCGAGGCGCACAAGGCCGCGGCGGAATTCTTTGCCGAACGCCTGCACGGGGCCGGTGCCGCCGCGGCTCGCGCGTTCCTGGCCGAGCGGGGCTTCGAGCAGGCCGACGCGGAGCGGTTCGGCGTCGGGTACGCGCCCGCCGAGTGGGAGGCGCTGACCAGGCACCTGCGCGGCCGTGGCTTCACCGAGCAGGAACTGCTGGCGGGCGGGCTGGCCACGCAGGGCCGCCGCGGCGCGATGGACCGGTTCCGGAACCGGCTCATCTGGCCGATCCGCGACCTGACCGGCGACGTGATCGCGTTCGGCGCGCGCAAGCTGAACCCGGACGAGGACGGCCCGAAGTACCTGAACACGCCGGAGACCCCGCTGTTCAAGAAGAGTTCCGTGCTGTACGGCGCGGACCTGGCCAAGCGGGATATCGCGCAGCGCCGCCAGGCGGTCATCGTGGAGGGCTACACCGACGTGATGGCCTGCCACCTGGCCGGGGTGACCACCGCGGTGGCCACCTCCGGCACCTCGTTCGGCGAGGACCACGTCAAGATCCTGCGCCGGCTGCTGATGGACGCGGACTGGCAGGTGGCCGAGGTCATCTTCACCTTCGACGGCGACGCGGCCGGGCAGAAGGCCGCGCTGCGCGCGTTCCACCTGGAGGAGCGGTTCGCCACGCCAGACCTTCGTGGCCGTGCAGCCGGACGGGCTCGACCCGTGTGACCTGCGGCTGAAGCAGGGCGACGGGGCGGTCCGCGAGCTCATCGCGCGGCGCCAGCCGGTGTATGAGTTCGCCGTGCGCAGCGAACTGGCCCGGCACAACCTGGACACCAACGAGGGCCGGCTGGCCGCGCTGGACGCCGCCGCCCCGATCATCGCCCGGATCAAGGACCGCGGCCTGCGCGACCGGTACGCGGTCAGCCTGGACCGCTGGCTCGGCCTGCTGAACGAGGAGTTCGTCCTGGCCCGGATCAGGGCAGCGGCAGGATCAGGCGGCCCGGGCCGCGGCAATGGCGGCAGCGCCCGCGGTCAGCGCGATTCCGGCCGGCGTGATCCAGGGCAGCGGCAGGTCACCGGCGCCAGGGCAGCACCCAGCACGGAGGCGCCGCGGTACAACGCCAGCGAACCGGTGGTCAACGTGGAACGCCAGGCGCTGAAGCTCGCCGTGCAACGGCCTGCGCTCTGCGGTCCAGTATTCGACGCGCTGCCGCCCGATGGCTTCACGGTGCCGGTTCATCAGGCGGTCCGGGAGATCATCTCAGGCTGCGGGGGAGTGGCCAGTGCCAAATCAGCCCGGGACTGGGCCACGCAACTGATCGCTGCCGCCCCCAATGACCGCGCCCGCGAGTTCGTCACCAGACTGGCTGTTGAACCTATCGAGACGCCACGCAAAGACGGGGAACCGGACGCTCGGTACGCCGAGGCCGTACTCGCCCAGGTGGAAGACCTGACGGTTAGTCGCCAGATCGCTGAACTTAAGTCGCGGCTGCAGCGTCTCTCCCCGGTGGAGAGGCAGGACTACAACCGGACTTTCGGCGACCTGGTGGCTCTTGAGCAGCGGCACAAAACGCTGATGGGCCGGGCATCTGGGGCGCTCTGAGCCGTGGCCTGAGTGAGCGCGGTGGGCTGGACGGAACCCAGGATGACCATGTGACCGGTGATCCGGCGCCGCATTATCGGTTCGGCAGGCTCAGCCGTTACTTACCAGAAGGTGACAAAATTAACCCCACCGTTACCTAGGCTTCGTGGCGCACACTGGTCTGCGTGACCCTTACGTTACTTCCCAGTGGCGGTCTGTCAGCGGAACAGGTGGCGGAGCTGGTCGCACGGGCCAGGGAGCGCGGCACCGTTACCGCGGCTGACATCACGGCCGCACTCGATGCCGCCGAGCTCCCAGCCGACGCCTTCGACAACGTGGTGCGCCTGCTCACCGACGAAGGCGTGGAGATCACCGACCCGCCGGCCGACGAGGTGGCGGATGTGCCCCGCGGCGCGGCCGATGCCGGGCAGCGGGCCGGCACCGGTGACCTGGTCCGTATCTACCTGCGTGAGATCGGCCGGGTGCCGTTGCTCACCGCCTCGGACGAGGTCGAGCTGGCCAAGTCGATCGAGGCCGGGCTGTTCGCCGAGGAGAAGCTGCAGGGCGGCTTCCCGCTGCTCGACGCGCACCGCGCCGAGCTGGGTGAGCTGGCCTCGGATGGGCTGCGCGCCAAGCAGCGGCTGATCGAGGCCAACCTGCGCCTGGTCGTCTCGATCGCGAAGCGGTACATCGGCCGTGGCCTGGTCTTCCTCGATCTGATCCAGGAAGGCAACCTGGGCCTGATCCGCGCGGTGGAGAAGTTCGACTACACCAAGGGCTACAAGTTCTCCACCTACGCCACCTGGTGGATCCGGCAGGCCATCACCCGGGCCATCGCCGACCAGGCGCGCACCATCCGGATCCCGGTGCACATGGTGGAAACCATCAACAAGATGGCCCGGGTACAGCGCCAGCTGCACCAGGACCTGGGCCGGGAGGCCACTCCGGACGAGATCGCCGCGGAGATGGGGCTGACCGCGGAACGGGTGGCCGAGATCCAGCGCATCGCCCAGGAGCCGGTATCCCTGCAGTCGCCGATCGGCGAGGAAGACTCCGACCTCGGTGACTTCATCGAGGACGCGGACGCGGTGGTGCCGATCGAGGCGGCCGCGTTCATCATGCTGCAGGATCAGCTGGAGCAGATCCTGGACACCCTCAACCCGCGCGAACAGAAGATCATCCAGCTACGGTTCGGCCTGATGGACGGCCACCCGCGCACGCTGGAGGAAGTCGGCCGGGAGTTCGGCGTGACCCGCGAGCGGATTCGCCAGATCGAGTCCAAGACGCTGGCCAAGCTGCGCCACCCCAGCCGCGCGCAGATGCTCCGCGAATACCTCGGCTAGCGCTGTCCGGGGGGACGCCCCCTGGGCCCCCCGCTCGCCGCTGCGCGCCGAACGCTGTGCTAGTCGGGGGGACACGCACCGGGCCCCCGCTCGCCGCTGCGCGCCGAACGCTGTGCTAGTCCGGGGGGACGGACCCCCGGGCCCCCCGATCGCCGCTCCGCGCCGAACGCTGTATTAGTCGGGGGGGCGGACCCCCGGGCCCCCGATCGCCGCTCCGCGCCGAACGCTGTGTAGTCCGGGGGGACGACCCCCCGGGCCCCCCGCTCGCCGCTGCGCGCCGAACGCCGGCTCGGCGAGCACCCGCCTGCGGCGGGCCTCGCCTCCCCGGCGCACTGCCGCGCACTCCTAACCGCGCCGCGCACTCCTAACCGCGCGGCGCGTCACCGGCGAAAGTATGGTTAGGCCGGTGTCTCGGGGCCGGACGGTGGCGTGCCCGGCCCGGCTGGGGGCGGCCCTGGCTCCGGGGCCGGCCACTGAGCCGTCCCCGTGCCGGCCTGCCCGGCGCCCGGCCCGGCGGGCGGCACGTCTGACCCGGCCGGCGGCGGCCAGGCCGGCGCAGCCGCCGGGGCGCTGTGCGCCGCGGTGAGCCGGTAGTAGACCAGCGTCACCACCAGGGCCAGGAACGGCGCGACCAGGGTGCCGGACACGATGTTGCTGATGAAGTTCCGGGCCACGATGGGCAGTGCCAGCAAGATGACCCCGAGCACGATGTTGAACACGATGAGGATCAGGAACACCAGCACGTAGGTGCCGAACACGTGCCAGGCGTAGCCGCGCACGGTCCGCCAGCTCTTGCGGAACGAGCCGAATACACCCTCGCCGCCGACCACGATGCTGGGCACGATCAGCGACCAGAAGGTCAGCAGGATCAGCCCGGGCACGATGATCAGTGCGAAGCCGATCGCGATGCCGATACCGGCCAGGATGGACGCGGCGATCACCACGGCCAGGAACGGCAGCACGGCCGACACGGTCTCGCCCAGGTTCAGGTCGGCCCGGCCGTCCCGCACGTCCTGTACCGCCTTGACGAGGGCCGCCTGGACCAGGAAGGCGGCGATCACGCTGATGAGCCAGCCGATGAACGTGCCGACGGATCCAGCCAGCGAGAGCAGCGCCACGATCGCCGCGGCCACCAGGTAGATGACGAAGGCGATCAGCAGGAAGTGCCCAGCAAACCGCTTGTAGTACGACCAGGCCTCGCCCAGTACCCCGGATAGTGGACTCATGCGCTGGTTATACCGTTACCTTTAGTGATCAAAACAGCACCACCCCCCAGCCCGGCGGGATGCGCATGCCGCCGGGTTCGGCGGGATATCTGCCCTCAGCTAATCAGCGCCGGGGCTGGCTGCCTGACCCTGGGCACCGGGTGGCGTGGTGTATGTGCCGCCCGGCTGGGAGTGGCCGTTGGCCTCCCGCGTCCGCATGCCGGGGATCCGGTCGCCGACGCTCTGCGCCGCCCGGTCCTTGGCCGCCCGGGCCAGGTTGGCCGCCTGCGCCTGGGCCGCCCCGGCCGCCTGCTGCATCGCCGGGCTGTCCTTCGCCTTGCCGGCCAGCGTCTTGAGCTGCTCGTAGCGCTCCCGGCCCGCCCGCGCGCCGACCACGAAACCCACGGCGAGCCCAGCGAGGAACGTAAACCGGTACCGCATCTGGCACCCTCTCTCAGCGGAGTTCACTGCGCACCGAAACAGCTGCGCAGGATTTGACCTTCCCCGGTTGACAGGCCGTACTCCAGGTTACGCGCGGGCAAATAACAGCCTGCGGGCCCGCGCCGGATCCCGCCACAGTGATCACCCGCACAGCTACCGTCTCGGGTGCGCTACCCTTATGCCCGCGGCGAGAGCAGGCCAGGAACCTCGATCCGGCAGTGCGATCGCCCACCGATCCCGCGTAGCTCAATCGGCAGAGCGTCCGGCTGTTAACCGGCAGGTTATAGGTTCGAGTCCTATCGCGGGAGCACACTATCGTGGGAGCTCTGTGATGTCGCAAGACATCGAGGACACCGGAACCTATGGAGGGTCACGGTTTCCGTCTTTTGGGGGCCGGGTGGCGGCCGTGCTGGGCGCTGTGTATCGCGGACTAGGGCACCGGCCCGGGAATGCTACGGGCGCGACGTGCCGTCCTGGGTACGACAGTGGTGTAGTCCCGGACGCTGATCGTTCGCGCCATCGGGGACCGCAAGGAGCCACCGATCGTCTGTCCAGCTTCACCGAGGAGCAAGAGCCGAAGTTCGATTTCCCGATCCCGGATGACTGGCCACCCTCGCTGGCGCTGGCTTTCGCCCAGCTGATGGAGAAAGCCCTGGCCGACGGTTTCCCTCTGGTCGTCCCGGTCCGCAAGGATGCGACACCCGAGCAAATCACCAGCGCCCTCGAGGACATGCGGGCGGTGGTCAGGAACGCTGGTCTGGCGGTACCACCCAGCGCCGGATAGCGGATGCCGTGCGCAGGCCGGCGGCGCCGCTCTGGGCACGCTGTTCCGGTGCGCCGGGACGCCACCCCGAGCAGACCGGCCAGACTCTCGGCGGCGTAAGGTCGATTGTGGACAAAGCGGGCCTGGCGGTGCTTGCGTCCGCATCTCCCTATTAGCAGGACCCACGATGGCTGACTCGGGCAAGCAGAACCGTGTGGTGATCGTCGGGGCTGGCTTCGCCGGCTTCAACGCGGCGCGGGAACTGTCCCGGCGGGCCGGGGCCAGCACCGAGATCGTGGTGATCAACTCGACGGATTACTTCCTCTACCTGCCGCTGATGCCGCAACTGAGCGGTGGGCTGCTGGAGCCGGCCCATATCCGGGTCTCGCTGGCCCGGCGGCTGCGCAAGATGCGGTTCGTGCTGGGCACGGTGGACCATGTCGACCCGAAGCAGAAGGTGGTGCACTGGGCGGGCTGCGAGGGCACCGGCGGGCAGGTCGGCTACGACCGGCTCATCCTGACCGCGGGCAGCGTGAACAAGCTGCTGCCCATCCCGGGCCTCGCCGACTACGCGCACGGGTTCCGCAGCATCGCCGAGGCGAGTACCTGCACGACCACACCATCCGCCAGCTCGAGCTGGGCGCCGTGGCCGCCGATCCGGAGGAGCGCCGGGCCCGCTGCACGTTCGTCGTCGTCGGCGCGGGCTACACCGGTACCGAGGTCGCCGCGCAGGGCCAGTTGCTGACCACCCGGCTGGCCGGGACCATGCCCGGCCTGGCTGGCCAGCCGATCCGGTGGCTGCTGCTGGACACCGCGCCGCGGCTGCTGCCGGAACTGGATCCGCAGCTGTCCCGGACGGCCGACCGGGTGCTGCGGCGCCGCGGCGTCGAGGTGCTGACCGGCCAGTCGGTGGCGGTGGCGGGAGACGGCTTCGTCCAGCTGTCCACCGGGGAGAAAGTGCCCACCCGGTCGCTGATCTGGTGCGTCGGCGTCCGGCCCGACCTGCTGGTGGACGGCCTGGGGCTGGCTACCAACCGGGGCCGGCTGGTGGTCGATGAGTTCATGGCCGTGCCCGGCGCGCCGGACATCTACGCCTGCGGGGACTGCGCGGCGGTACCCGACCTGACCCGGCCCGGCCAGCTCTGCGGCATGACCGCGCAGCACGCCCAGCGGCAGGGCAAGCTGCTGGCCCGGAACGTCGCGGCCTCGCTCAGCGGCGGCACCGCGCAGCCTTACCGGCACCAGGACCTGGGCTTCCTGGTCGACCTGGGCGGCCTGGCCGCGGCGTGCAACCCGCTGCACGTGCCGTTGTCCGGGCCGCCCGCCAACGCGCTGACCCGGGCCTATCACCTGTCGCCATGTCCGGGAACCGGCTGCGGGTGCTCACCGACTGGAGCCTGAACGTGGCCACCAAGCCGGAGCCGACGTCGCTGGGCGTGATCAGCGCCGAGTCGGTACCGCTCGACGTGAATCAGCCGCGGGCCTGACCGGCTCAGGCCTGACCCAGACCGGAGCGCGGATCGGTATGTTCATGCCTGGGTCATGACGCGGCCATCTGCCCCCGATAGCCGTCGGTCGCTCACTATGCTGGTCCGCCAGGTAATGACCAGAATGGTGGGTATATGCACGGATTTGTCCGGCCCGGCCGCCCAACCCAGCGATGAGCGGTCGCAGGCCAGGCTCGCACCACTGGCGGCAGCTCAGCCCGCTGGCCCGGGTCGCATACATCACCTGCACCGTCGTGGCCGTGGCCGTCGTGCTGGCCAGCCTGGGCGCGTACGCCATCTACCGGACCGACTTCGGCAACATAGCGTGGTCAAGGTCAACGGGCTGAGCCACCGGTCGGTCTACGGCGCGCAGAACATCCTGGTCCTCGGCTCGCAGACCAGAGCAGGGCCAGCGGCCCGGTGACCTGGGCTCCAATCCCAGCCTGAACACCAGCAACTCGGACAACCTGATCCTGGTCCATCTCGACCCCACGCACACCCATGCGCTGGTGCTGTCCATCCCGCGGGACACCATCGTCTACGAGCCCGGCTGCAAGGCCCGGCGCAGCATTGGCACCGGCATCTTCGGCCCCTACCAGCAAGCGATCATCGACGGCGCGATGAACATCGGCGGCCCGTCGTGCGCGGCCAGGACGGTGGACGACCTGACCGGGGTCACGCTGGACCACTTCGTCATGTTCAACTTCAACTCGTTCCGGGCCATGGTGGACACGATCGGCGGAGTCGAGGTCTGCGTGCCGCGCAGCGGCTACCACGACCCATACAGCGGGCTGAACCTCAGCGGCGGCAAGCACCTGCTGACCTATAACCAGGCGCTGGCCTACGTGCGTACCCGGCACGGCGTGTCGGCCGAGGGTGACGTGGGCGGTGACCTGCCGCGGATCGAACTGCAGCAGGCGTTCATGTCCTCGGTCATCCAGAAGGTGAACAGCACCGGGCTGCTGACCAACTCGGTCCAGCTGCTCAAGGTCGCCGGACTGGCCACCCGGGCGCTCACCGTGGACCAGGGCCTGGACTCGGTCAGCAAGCTGCTCACCCTGGCCAAGAGCCTGACCGGACTGCACGCCAAGAACGTGACCCTGCTCACCATGCCCACCGTCACCGACCCGGCCAACGTCAACCGGCTGCTGCCCGAGGAGCCGGAGGACGACGTCATCTTCCAGCTGCTGGCCGACGGCCAGCCGTGGCCCGGCCGGCTGCCGGTCATGCCGGCCGCCCAGGTCAAGGTCCAGGTGCTGAACGGCACCGGCATGCCGGGCCTGGCCAAGCAGACCGCCCGGCAGTTGCGCGCGCTCGGCTTCGACGTGACCGGCACCGGGAACGCCCCGGCCACCGGCAGCACCACGGTGAGCTACGCGGGCACCGTCCAGGCCGACCCCGCCTACACGCTGATGACCCAGCTCAAGGGGGCCCCAGCCGCACAGAACACGCTGGCCGAGCCCGCGCCGCGGGCCGGCACGCCGGGCCCGGTGACGCTGACCCTGGGCGCCGACTGGGCCGGGGTGGTCACCCCCGCCGCGCACCACGCCAGCACCGGCAAGACGGGCCGGGCCAAGGGCAAGAAGGCGGGCAGCGGCCGGCCAGCCAGGCAACCAGGCCACGGTGCAGACCCGGAACGCCGGGGCCAGCATCTGCTCCGGCCTGCCCCAGGCCAACCCGAATCCCGGAGTGCCGTAACCCCGCTGGCCCGGCTCCTGGGCTGGGAAGCAGAGCACCCGGACAGCACAGCGCCCGGCCACCCGTGATGCGGGTGGCCGGGCGCGCCCCTGCGGTGCGGGCCAGCCAGGCTGGCCTGGCTAGTCGGCTTCGGCGACCTCCACCGCGGCTTCGATCTCGACGCGCTCGCCCGCCGGGCTGTTCATCGTGGCCTGCGCGCCAGCCAGGTCGGTGCGGGTGACCCGGATCGCGGCGAGCGTGATGATCAGTGCGAGCACCATGATCCCGGCGGACACCACGAAGCCGCGGGAGAAGCCGACCGACAGCGCGTGGTCGTAGATCGCGGTCTGCGCCGACTTGGCCTGCCCGGTGGTCACGTGCACCGGATGGCCGGCCGCGGCCGCGTGGGCCGCCGCGGCCTTGGCCGCCGTGACCGAGTGGTGCACGGTGTTGGACACCACGGTCCAGGCCACCGTGCCCAGCAGGGCCAGCCCGATCGAGCCGCCGACCTGCTGGCCGACGTTGGGCAGGCTGGCGGCCAGGCCCGCGTCCCGGTCCGGGACCCGGGACAGCGCCACCAGGGTCAGCGGCATGAACAGCATGCCCAGCCCGGCCGCGGTGACCAGGAGCGGGCCGAGCAGCCCGCCGGTGTAGGTGCTGTGCTCGCTGATCCGGGACAGCCAGAACATGCCGCCCGCGCCGATGGCCGACCCGGCGATGCAGCAGCGGCCGGGCGCCGATCCGGCCCACCAGCTGGGCGCTGACCCCGGCCATGGCCATGATGACGGCGACCATCGGCAGGTAGGCGATGCCGGTCTTCAGCGCGCTGTAGCCCCAGACCGTCTGCACGAAGATGGTCAGGAAGAAGAACAGCCCGAACATCGCGGTGCCGATGCACAGCATGATCAGGTTGGCCGCGGACCGGTCCCGGTTGCGGAAGATGCGCAGCGGCATCAGCGCGTGCGGGCTGCGCGCCTCGATGACCAGGAACGTGGCCAGCAGCACGACCGACGCGGCCAGCGACACGATGACCTTGGTGTCACCCCAGTGCGAGACGCCGTTCGGGGTGGTGGCCGCGCTGGTCAGGCCGTAGACCAGGGCCGCGACGCCCGCCGTGCTGGTGATCGCGCCGGGCAGGTCGAACCGGCCCGGGCGGCGCTGCGACTCGCTGAGCGCCCGCGGCGCGATGAGCGCGACCAGGATGCCGATCGGCACGTTGACGAACAGCACCCAGCGCCAGGACAGGTAGGTGGTGAGCAGGCCGCCGGTGATCAGGCCGATGGCCAGGCCGCTGATGCTCATCGCGGCGTAAACGCCCATCGCCCGGTTACGCGGCGGCCCTTCCGGGAAGGTGGTGGTGACCAGCGACAGGGCGGTGGGGGCGATGATCGCGGCGCCGGCGCCCTGCACCGCGCGGGCGGCCAGCAGCCAGGCCTGCGAGGTGGCGAAGCCGCCGAGCAGCGAGGCCAGCGAAAACAGGATGATGCCGGCGATGAAGACCCGGCGCCGCCCGAGGATGTCGCCCGCCCGGCCGCCCAGCAGCAGCAGGCCGCCGAACGTCAGCGTGTAGGCGTTGACACCCATTCCAGTCCAGTGCCGGAGAAACCGAGCGCGTGCTGGATGTGCGGCAGCGCCACGTTCACGATCGATGCGTCCAGCACCACCATGAGCTGCGCGGTGGCGATGACCACCAGGGCAAGCCCGAGATGGCGCCCGGCCGCGGCACCGGGGGCGGCCCGCCGGGTGGCGGGCTGTGTCGTACTCATGCGTCTCCTTGTCAGGGCATAGGTGTACTCAGCCACGGCGGTCGTGCCGCACGCGGAAGCTTTATTGGGGATGACGAAGTGAAGCCCCGTTACTCACCGGTCTGCCGGGCAGCCGCCGCAGTGCGGCCACGGCATGGGTCAGCGCGTCGGTCAGCTGACCTGGGGAGCAGTGGCAGCTGCCAGAAGACTGGTCACCTCCTCGGCTGGGCAGTCGGTGTCGAGGTCGCTCATCGGCGGCGTCATCTTGTGCAGCAGCGAGGTCAAGGCTGCCCGCTCGTCCTGGGTGAGCGACTGCCGCCATGGCATCCGGGCCAGCATGGCCTGCTCGACCTGGTGCTTCATGTCCAGGCCGGCGCTGGTCAGCACGAGCCGCTTGACCCGGCGGTCGGCCGGATCAGGCTCCCGCACGGCCAGCCCGCGCTTCTCCAGCATGTCGGCGATGCTGGTGACGAACGAGGGATCGCAGTGCATCCGCAGGCCGAGCTCCTTCATGGCCAGCGGCGCGTCGATCAGGTGCAGCGCCTTCAGGAAGAACGCCGGCACCTCGTACTCCTTGGCCACCTGCTCGGCCTCGCCCAGCAGCCGGGCGAAGAGACCGGCCACCGCATCCAGCAGGTCTACGTCGAGCTGGTCTTCAGCCGAACGCGAGTCCACGGCCCCTCCTCCTTTCCCCGTCAGGTCGGGCGGCGACACCCCTGAGCCGCTCAATAGTTGAGTAGCTCAAACATAACCATGGATGGTTGAGTAGGTCAAATTCTTTTTTGCCGATGAGTTCTCGGCCCGTGCATCCCGCTGCGCGGCTTTTGACGCAAAGGCATCGGGGAATCACATTAAGTGCACAACCGGGGGGCCTCGCCTGGCGTCTGAACAGGCAGCAGCGAGCGGGGCTCCCTGTGGTGCCGGGTGGGAGCGCAGCAGCCAGGTGGGCCGGGGGAAACCGGAGGCAGACACGATGGACGGGGCAGTGCGGCCCGGGGACAGCCGGGAATCCAGCCAGCGCAGCAGCGAGCCGGGCGGGGGTGAGGTGGGCACCCCGCAGCGGCGCCGGTTCCTGGCCATGGCCGGGCTGGCCGCGGGCGCGGTTCCGCTGGCCGGGACACTGGGGGCGGGGCTGGTGGCACCGGCCACGAGCCGGCGTTATGCAGGAAGAGCGGAACCACAGGCCGGCCCGGGCGCGGCGGACTGGGAGGCGCTGCGCCGGGCGCTGTCCACCCACAAGCTGATCCGGCCGGGCGGCAAGATGTACCCGGCGGCCAAGGAACTCTTCGATCCGCGGTTCGACGGCAAGCGGCCGGCCGGTGTCGCGTACTGCGCGACCGCCCGTGACGTGAGCGCGTGCGTGAACTTCGTGCGCAAGTTCGGCCTGACCGTGTCGGCCCGGTCCGGCGGGCACAGCTACGGTGGCTGGTCCAGCAATAACGGCGGCCTGATCGTGGATGTCACCGGGATCAACTACTTCAACGTGGGCGCCGGCTCGGTCACCGTCGGCACCGGGATCCACCTGATCGACTTCTACAACCGGCTGGCCGCGCGCGGCCTGGCCGTGCCCGGTGGGTCGTGCGCCACGGTGGGCATCGCCGGCCTCACCCTCGGCGGCGGCGTCGGGGTGCTGTCCCGCGCGTTCGGGCTGACCAGCGACAACCTGGAGTCGCTGCGGATCGTCACCGCCGACGGGGTGATCCGCACCGCCAGCGCCACCTCGAACCCCAACCTGTACTGGGCCAGCCAGGGCGGCGGCGGCGGCAACTTCGGCATCGCCGTGTCGTTCACGTTCCGCACCCGGCGGCTCGGCGCGCTGGTGCTGTTCTTCCTGCAGTGGCCGTGGTCGGCCGCAGCCCGGGTGATGACCGGCTGGCAGAACTGGGCGCCGTTCCAGCCGGACGCGCTGTGGTCAAATCTACATATGTCGGCTGCGCCGGGCGGGGGCACGCCGGTGGTCCAGGTGGGCGGCACCTACCTGGGCAGTGTGGCGGGCTGCAAAGCGCTGCTGGCCAAGCTGTACAGCCGGGTCGGCTCGGCCCCGCTGAACCCGGGCAACGTGTTCGCCACCTCGTACCGGAACGCGATGATGATCGAGGCGGGCTGCGGCAGCTTCTCATTCTCCCAGTGCCACCTGCCGTCGCAGACGCCGGACGGCAAGCTGGCCCGGGTGCCGTCCTACGCCAAGTCCGACTTCTTCACCAAGAAGATCCCGCCGCCGGCATCGCCACGATGGTGGCCGGCATCGAGCGGATGCGCGGCGTGCGCGGCGCGGCCGGCGGCGTGGGCGCGATCGCGTTCGACGCGTTCGGCGGCGCGCTCAACCGGCCGTCAGCCGCGTCGACCGCGTTCGTGCACCGCGACTCGCTGTACCTGGCGCAGTACTCGACCAGCTGGAACGAGGGCGCGGGCGGCGCGGGGTCAAACCGGCAGCATGACTGGCTGACGTCGTTCTACGGGTCGCTGCACCCGTACGGCAGCGGCCAGGCGTACGTGAACTACCAGGACCCGGACCTGACGAACTGGCAGACCGCGTACTACGGGGCCAACTACACCAGGCTGACCACGGTCAAGACGGCCTACGACCCGCACCAGGTGTTCAAGTTCCCGCAGAGCATCCCGCCGGGATGAGCCGCTAGCCCAGCTGCTCAGGCCGCCGCCCTGATGATCAGCAGCGCGACGATGACCAGCCCGATCACGATGAGCCCGGCCCGGTTGCGGTGCCCGCGGAACGTGGGCACCCGCGCCTTGTTCACCTTCATGTCACCGTGCATGCCGTACGCCCGGCGCGCGAACCAGCCGATGAACGCCCCGAGGACGAGGATGACGATCCCTAACCCCGCTGCCATGCCTCCCCCTTCGCGGCCGGTCACTCCGGGTGAACACCCGGGCCGAGCATCTCGCATCGCCGCGGGCTCTTCCACCGGTTTCCCGTTCTTACCGGGCTAACCAGCTCAGCCGGCGGATCAGGTCTGGCTGGAGGCGGCCCAGATGTTGATCCCGGCCTCCACCGCGTGGTCGTCGATGGCCTGCAGCTCGCTCGGTGCTGAAGTCGGACCGGCCCGCCGCGGCCAGGTTCTCCTCCAGTTGCCGGACGCTGCTCGCGCCGATCAGCGCCGAGGTGACCCGGCTGTCCCGGAGCACCCAGCTCAGCGCCATCTGGGCCAGCGTCTGGCCGCGTTCGACGGCGATCTGGTTGAGCGCCCGGACGTGGTTGAGGTTACGCTCGGTGATCTGATCCTGGCTGAGCGAGTCGTTGCGGGCGGCCCGGGAGCCGGCGGGCACGCCGTCGAGGTACTTGGTCGTCAGCAGCCCCTGGGCCAGCGGCGAGAACGCGATGCAGCCGATCCCCTCGTCGCCGAGCACGTCGAGCAGGCTCTCCTCGATCCACCGGTTCAGCATCGAGTAGGACGGCTGGTGGATGAGGCACGGCGTGCCCAGGTCGCGCAGGATGGCCGCGGCCTCCCGGGTGCGCTGCGCGGAGTACGAGGAGATGCCCGCGTACAGCGCGCGGCCGGATTTGACCGCGGTGGCCAGCGCGCCCATGGTCTCCTCCAGCGGCGTGTCCGGGTCGGCCCGGTGGCTGTAGAAGATGTCCACGTAGTCCAGGCCCATCCGGGCCAGCGACTGGTCCAGGCTGGCCAGCAGGTACTTGCGGGAGCCCCGGTCACCGTATGGGCCGGGCCACATGTCGTAGCCGGCCTTGGTCGAGATGATCAGCTCGTCGCGGTACGGGCGGAAGTCCTCGCGCAGCAGGCGGCCGAAGTTGATCTCGCGGCCGAGGCCGTACGCCGCGGGCCGTAGTTGTTGGCCAGGTCGAAGTGCGTGACGCCGAGGTCGAAGGCCCGCCGCAGGATGGCCCGCTGGGTGTCGATGGGCCGGTCGTCACCGAAGTTCTGCCACAAGCCCGAGCGAGATCGCGGGCAGCTCGATACCGCTCCGCCCGCAGCGGCGGTAGGGCAACTTCTCGTCGTACCGATCAGGCGCGGCAACGTAAGTCATGCGCAGGAGTCTGCCACCTGGCGCATGACGATGGCGCGCCACTCTCCGGGGCGCTCATGACTGCCTGCATCCATGTGCACCCGACAGTAACCGAGGGCGTCCCATAAGTGATGCCCGGCATGGGTTACCGATCGACAGAGTGGGGGACAGTGAACATTTTCCGGAAGATCGCCGTCGCAGCAGCCATCCCGGTCGCAGGTGTGATCGTCGCCGTCACGGGCGCGACCGCCGCCCAGGCAAGCAGCTGGCACGGTGCGGGTTCATGCACGGCACAGGGCCAGTACGCGACCTGTGTCGCCTCGGGGAACGCCTCCCGCCCGTCAGGCATCGCCGTCTATGTGGACACGGGCGTGCACCAGTCGATCACCGTCTACTGGACCGTGGTCTGCACGAAGGGCACCGGGGCGGGCTCGCGGAGCGGCCACTTCACCGTCCGCACGCCAGCCACGCATTTCATTTCGCACCCGTACTACCACCCCGATGGGTGCACGGTGGCATCCGACGCGCAGATCAGCAAGGGCAACTACCTGCACATTCACAACCAATACCACCGCTGGTAGGTGGCTCCACGAGGCCCCTGTCCGCGCCCAGAGGTGGGCGCGGCAGGGCCTCAGCGTTTCAGGAGCAAGGCTCAACGGCTTCAACCCGGGAGTCTCTCATTACCTGCCCGGGAGGACCGCAGCCGGTGCTGCGCTGGCAGGATGTGGTAGTTGCCTGAAGCAAACGAATGCACGCAGTGAAACGGAGCTCCCTATGTATGACGGGATTATGGCGGAGACGATCAGCCTGGCTGGCCATGGCGGTGACCAGATCGAGGCGTACCTGGCCCGCCCGCTCGGGCCGGGCCCGTTCGGCGGTGTCGTGGTGATCCACCACATGCCGGGCTATGACGTGCAGACCAAGGAGATCACCCGGACGTTCGCGGCCAACGGCTACACCGCGGTGTGCCCCAACCTGTACTCCCGGGAAGCGCCCGGCGCCAGCCCGGACGATGCCGCGGCCACCGTGCGGGCGGCCGGCGGGGTGCCGGACGAGCGGCTGGTCGGGGACGTCGGCGGCGGCCGCCGCGTTCCTGCGGGCGATGCCGAACTCCAACGGCAAGGCCGGCGTGATCGGCTACTGCTCGGGCGGCCGCCAGTCGTTCCTGGCCGCGTGCAGCCTGCCGCTGGACGCGGCGGTGGACTGCTACGGGGCGTTCATCGTGGGCACGCCGCCGGAGGGCATGCCGCTCAAGGTCGGCCCGATCGTGGACCTGGCCCCCAACCTGTCCTGCCCGCTGCTCGGTCTGTTCGGCGAGGACGACCAGCACCCGTCCCCGGAGCAGGTGGCCGAGCTGGACAAGGCGCTCGACGCGGCCGGCAAGCCGCACGAGTTCCACAGCTATCCCGGGCGCGGGGCACGCGTTCTTCGCCGTGAACCGGCCGGCCTACCGGCCCGAGGCGGCCACCGACGGGTGGCAGAAGATCTGGGACTTCTACGGCCGCTACCTGGCCAGCTGAACGGAGACCTGCTTATGTGCACGTACCTCACCGAGAACGTCGACGTCACCGGCAGCGGCAAGGGCGCCGCGGGATGGTTCGCGCTGCGCGAGGCTACCGTCTACTTCGATCACCCGGTGCACGCCGCCGCCGAGCACACGCTGAACATCGACTTCCGTGACCCGGCGCTGGGCCCGTCGGCCCGGGTGGCCGTGGAACTGACCGCGGAGTCGGCCCGGGCGCTGGCCGAGGCGATCACGTTGACGCTGGCTTCCGCCCCGCCCGGCCTGGCCTGAGCCGCCAGGGCAATCCGGCCGGTCCATCGGATCGGCCGGATTGTCGGTACTCCGTGCCAGGATCGGGGTGTCTGACCGTAGGAGAGGCGAGTGGCATGAAGTTCCAGGTTGACCGGGATGCGCTGGCGGAAGCCCTGGCCTGGGTGGCCCGGGCACTGCCCACCCGCCCGGTGGTCCCGGTGCTGTCCGGGCTGCGGCTGGAGGCCGCCGACGGGCTGACCCTGTCCTGCTTCGACTACGAGGTTTCGGCTACCGCGCAGATCGAGGCCGAGGTGGCCGAGCCCGGCACGGTGATCGTGCCGGGCCTGGCTGCTGGCCGAGATCACCCGCAGCCTGCCCGCGCTGGCCGTCGAGTTCAGCACGGACGCCGACGTGGTCAACGTGATCTGCGGGAGCGCGGAGTTCGCCCTGTTCACGCTGCCCACGGACGAGTACCCGGCGCTGCCGGCGGCGCCGCCGCTGGCCGGCACGGTGGACGGCGGGCTGCTCAGCGCGGCGATCAGCCAGGTCGGGCCGGCCACCAGCCGGGACGACACGCTGCCCATGCTGACCGGGGTATGCCTGGACATCGACGGGGACACCCTGACGCTGGCCGCCACCGACCGGTACCGGCTCGCGGTGCGTGCGGTGCCCTGGCATCCGGTCCGCCCTGAGCTGCGGGCGGCCGCCCTGGTGCCGGCCCGCACCCTGGCCGACGCGGCCCGGGCCATGGGCTCCGGGGTGCCGGTCGGGATCGCGTTCGACACCGGCCCGGAGGGCGGGCCCAGCGGGCCTGCCGGGCCGCGGGGCGGCGATGCGGAGCCCCGGCCCGCCGAGGGCATGATCAGCTTCACCGTCGGCGGGCGGCGGCTGACCACCCGGCTGATCGGCGGGGAGTTCATCCGGTACCGGTCGCGCTTCCCGGCCGAGTTCGGCGGGCGGGCCGAGGTGCCCGGTGCCCTGTTCACCGACGCGGTCCGGCGGGTGTCGCTGGTGGCCGACCGGGCCAGCCCGGTCCGGCTCCGGTTCAGCCCGGGCTCGGTGCTGATCGAAGCGCAGACGGAAGGCCGGGCCCGTGCGGTGGAAACGGTGCCCGCCGAGTTCCGCGGCGGCGACCCGGTCATCGCGTTCAACCCGCACTACCTGCTCGACGGGCTGACCGCGGCTCTGGTGCCGACCCCGGCAGCCTCAGCCCGGGGGGACGACCCCCCGCTCCGCTCTCCCGGGGGACTACCCCCGGAGCCCCCGGCCCCCGATCGCTCCGCGCCCAGGCAGGCCGAGCCTGACGATGCTGAGGCCGCCGACCCGGGGCTGGTCAGCATCGAGTTCACCAGCCCAGCCAAGCCCGCCCTGATCACCCGGGTGGCGGCGGCCGGCGGGGACGACGGGGCGGCGGACCAGGACGCGGGCGCGATCCCGGACTTCCGCTACCTGGTGGTGCCGCTGCGGGCGGTGGCCCGGTCCTGACCGGGCCTGCCGGTTCTGACCGGGGCTAGGCCGCTCACCCGCCCGGTCTTTTTCTGCCTGGGGGCGAGACAGTCTAGGTCAAGTCTGGGTAATGTGTTCCTAATTGGACGGTCAGAGTGCCATGTCCGTGGGCTGGGGGCCCCGTCATGGCCGCGCCGCGTCGCGTGCCGCTGACCGCCGGGAGCAGGCCGGTGTGGGGGTCACGCCATGCTCGAGATTTCGCTGCTGGGGGAGCAGCGTGTCGTGCTGGACGGCTCGGTCGTGGACCTGGGGTCGCCGCGGGCTATGGCCCTGCTCGGTTTCCTGCTGCTGCACCGGGATGTGCCGCAGCGCCGCGAGTACATCGCCGCCCAGTTCTGGCCGGGCTCCAGCACCGCCCAGTCCCGCACCAACCTGCGCCGGGAACTGCACGCGCTGCGCACCGGGCTGCCCGCGGTGGCCGGCTGGCTGGCCGCCGACCGGGGCACGCTGCTGTGGCGGTCCGGCCCCGGCTGCCAGCTGGACGTCGCGGACTTCGAGGCCGCGGCCGGCGCCGCCGCCACCGCACGGGCGGCTGGCGATGATGCCGGGTTCCGCCGGGCCGCGGCCGAGGCGGTGCGGGCTTACCGTGGTGAGCTGCTGCCCGCGCGGTACGACGACTGGGTAGCCGCCGAACGGGACCGGCTGCACCGGATGTGCCTGGTCCTGCTCGACCAGCTGATCGCGCTGGACCGGGTGGCCGGCGCCTACCAGGACGCGATCGAGCGGGCCCGGCAGCGGATCGAACTCGAACCGCTGGAAGAGGTCGGCTACCGCAGCCTGCTCCAGGTGCAGGCGCTGGCCGGAGACCGGGCAGCGGCCCTGCAGACCTATCACCGCTGCGTATCGGTGCTGGAACGCGAGCTGGGCGTGGGCCCGGACCAGGCCACCATCGCGGAATATGAGCGGCTGGCCGGGCCCGGGGTGGGCCCGGGCTCCGGCGCGGGCCCGGCCGGGTCGTCCGGGGCGGTGGTCCCCGGCCCGGGCGCGCCTGGCGCGGGCCAGGTCCAGCGGCCGGCCAGCAGCCCGGAGCGGCTGGTCGGCCGGGAGCGAGAGTTTCAGCTGCTCCAGCAGCGCTGGCGGGAAGCGCTGGCCGGGACAGCGGGCTTCGCGGTGCTGTCCGGCGAGGCGGGCATCGGGAAGACCAGGCTGCTCGACGAGCTCTCGGCCACGGTGCAGCGGGATGGCTTCCCGGCGCTCCGGGCACGCTGCTTCGCCGCCCGGGGCCGGCTGGCCCTGGCCCCGGTATCCGAGTGGCTGCGCAGCCCGCCGCTGCAGACGGCGCGGGCCCACCTGGAGCCGGTCTGGGCCCGCGAGGTTGACCGCCTGGTCCCGCCGCGGGATGCCCGGCCGGCCGCGGCGCCGCGGCCGATGGCGGACGCCTGGCAGCGGCACCGGTTCTTCGAGGGGCTGGCCCGCGCCGTGCTGTCCACCGGCCGTCCCACGCTGCTGGTCCTGGACGATGTGCAGTGGTGCGACGAGGACACGCTGGCCTGGCTGCAGCTGCTGCTGCACCTGGGCCAGGGCCAGCCGCTGCTGGTAGTGGCCGCGACCCGGCGCGACGAGGTGGCGGCCAACGCGGAACTCACCGAGATGCTCCGGGTGCTCCGCTCCGCGGGCCAGGTGACCGACATCAGCGTCATGCCGCTGGATCCCGCGCGGTCCAGGGAGCTGGCCAGCCAGGTCCTGGGCCTGCGGCTGACCGCCCCGGAGGCCGGCCTGCTGTACGCCGCCACCGGGGGGTATCCCCTGTTCGTCATCGAAGCGGTACGGGCCGGCCTCCTCGACCGTCCGGGCCCGGCCAAGCCCACCCCTGCCGCGGCCCGGGCCCCGGACGGGCCGGTGTCGGAGGTCCGTTCCGTGCTGGCCGGGCGGATCAGGCAGGCCTCCCCGGCGGCCCGGGCGACGACCGAACTGGCCGCGGTGATCGGCCGGGACTTCACCCTGGAGCTGCTCACCGAGGCCAGCGACCTGGACAGCGAGGCGGTGGTCGGCGGCGGTGGACGAGCTGTGGCGGCGCCGGATCATCCGCGAGCAGACCCCGGCCAGTTACGACTTCTTCCACGACCTGCTCCGCGACGCCGCATATGCCGAGGTCAGCCCGGCCCGGCGGCGGCTGCTGCACGGCCGGGTGGCGCAGGCGCTGGAAACACTGCACGATGGCGACCCGGCCGTCGCGGCGGCCATCGCCTATCAGTACGAGCGGGCGCAGCGCCCGGCCCGGGCGCTGCCACACCATATCCGCGCGGCGGAGACGGCCAGCCAGGTGTTCGCAAACCAGAAGGCCATCCGGCACTACCGCCGCGCGGCGGCCCTGCTGCGGCACGTGCCGGCCGGCCGCCGGCGCGACACCACCGAGCTGGCCATCCGCAACGCGATGGCCGCACCGCTGAACGCGCAGCACGGGTACGCGTCCACCGATCTGCAGTCGGTGTTCGAACGTGCCGGTGTGCTGGCGCGGGCGGCTGGGCGACACCAGGGTGCAGCTGCTCAGCCTGGTCGGCCTGTTCGGGGTCCGCTACGTGCAGGGCCACATCGGCGAGTCGCACGACATCGCCTGCCGCGCCCTGGCGCTCAGCCCGCGGCACCCCGACGTGGCCGGGCAGGCGCACTTCGCGGTGGCCGGGTCAGCGACCGCCCTGGGCCAGCATGAAGAGTCGCTGCCGCACTTCCGGCTGGCCCACGAACTATGCGTGGACCAGCCGCCCGCCCTGGTGGGCACCCGTATCGAGGTGCACGCGCGGGGCTGGTCAGCTCATGCGCTGTGGCTGGTCGGCCGGGACGAGGAGGCGCTGCACTGGTCTGACTGGGCGGTCGCCCGGGCCAGCGAGGTGGATCACCCGTACAGCCTCGCGGTCGCGCTGTCCTACGCGGCGATCACTCACCAGCTTCGCGGGGACGTGCCGCGGACCCAGGAGTTCGCCCGCCAGGTCCAGCAGATCTGTGCCCGCTATGACTTCGCCTACTACGGCAACTGGGGGCTCATCCTCAGCGGCTGGTGCGCCGGCGGCGCGGACGGCGCCGGGCAGATCCAGGCCGGGCTGGCCCGGCTGCGGGACCAGGGGGCGCTGGCCCGCCAGCCGTACTATCTGGGGCTGCTGGCCGAGACCCTGATCCGGGCCGGGCAGGGCGAGGCCGCGGGCGTGGTGCTGGATGCCGCGCGCACCGCGGCGGCCGTGCATCAGGACCGGTGGTGGCTGCCCGAGCTGTACCGGCTGGACGCCCAGCGGCGTCCCGGCCCGGCCGGGACGGAGCTGCTGCGCCGCGCCGTTGACCTGGCCGGCCAGCAGGGCAGCCGCATGCTGGCCGCCCGGGCCGCCAGCGATCTGGCCGAACGCGATGCGGGCGGAACGGAGCGCGAACGGTCCCCGAACGCGGTGCTGCCTACGCTCCTGGCAATACCAGGCCGACCAGGCGGCCTGCCCGATGGCGAGGGGAAGCCATGACCACGACCGCACAGGCCCCGTTCGACACGCTTCAGGCCGAGATGCGCGGGCCGGTGATCCAGCCGGCCGACGCGGAGCTACGACACGGCCCGCGCCGTCTACAACGCGATGATCGACCGCAGGCCGGCCGCGATCGCCCGCTGCGCCGACGTTGCGGACGTCATGACCGCGGTCAAGTTCGCGGGCGGCAACGGGCAGACCGTCGCGGTGCGCGGCGGCGGGCATAACGCCGGCGGCCTGGGGGTATGGGACGACGCGCTGGTCATCGACCTGTCCACGATGCGCGGCGTCACAGTGGACCCCGCGGACAAGACGGTACGCGCCGAGGGCGGATGTGTCTGGGGGGACGTGGACCACGCCACCGGCGCGTTCGGCCTGGCCACCCCGTCCGGGATCCTGTCCACCACCGGGGTGGGCGGGCTGACCCTGGGCGGCGGCATCGGCTATCTGGCCCGGCGGTACGGGCTCACCGTGGACAACCTGCTCGCCGCCGACGTGGTGCTGGCCGACGGCTCGTTCGTCACGGCCAGCGAGGACTCCCATCCGGACCTGTTCTGGGCGCTGCGCGGCGGCGGTGGCAACTTCGGCGTGGTGACGTCGTTCCTGTTCCGCTGCCACGACGTCGGCACCGTGGTGGCCGGCCCGGTGCTCTACGACCTGGCCGACACGGCCGCCGTCATGCGCTGGTACCGCGAGCTCCTGCCCAGCCTGCCCGAGGAGCTCAGCGGCTGGGTCGCCCTGCTGACGATCCCGCCGGCGCCGCCGTTCCCGGAGGAGCTGTGGCTGCGCAAGGCGGTCGGCATCATCTGGTGCTACACCGGGCCGGCCGAGCACGCCGACGAAGCCCTCGCCCCAGTGCGGTCGTTCGGCACGCCGCTGCTGGACGGGATCCAGCCGATGCCGTACCCGGTGCTGCAGAGCGTGTTCGACGCGCTGTACCCGGCCGGGCTGCAGTGGTACTGGCGGGCCGACTTCTTCCGCGAGATCACCGACCAGGCGATCGCCGTGCATGAGGAGTTCGGCGCGGCGCTGCCCACGCCGCACTCGACCATGCACCTGTACCCCATCGACGGGGCGGTGCACCGGGTCAGCCCGGACGCCACCGCGTTCGCCTACCGGGACGCGGGCTGGGCGGGCGTCATCGTCGGTGTGGACCCCGACCCGGCCAACGCGGGCAAGATCAGGGACTGGGCCGTCCGGTACTGGGAGGCGCTGCACCCGACCTCGGCGGGCGGCGCGTACGTGAACTTCATGATGGACGAGGGCGCCGACCGGGTGCGTGCGTCCTACGGCCCCAACTACGACCGGCTGGCCCAGATCAAGGCGCACTACGACCCGGACAACTTCTTCCGGATCAACCAGAACATCGCGCCGCCCGCTGACCGGCTGGCGGGCGGTCAGCCGCGGCGGTGGCCAGCCAGGTGCGGCTGACCGGGATGCGGGGGCGGTCAGCGGCGGGAGGGCCAGCCGGGTGCGGCTGACCGGGATGCGGGGGCGGTCAGCGGCGGGAGGCCAGCCGGGTGTGGCTGACCGGGATGCGGGGGCGGTCAGCCGCGGAAGGCCAGCCGGGTGTGGCTGACCGGGATGCGGGGCGGTCAGCCGCGGGAGGCCAGCCGGGTGCGCAGCCGCCACAGCGCGCGGCCGGTCAGCAGCAGCCGGGCCATCCGGGCCAGCTGGCTCAGCCACGGCTGGCCGACCGCCAGCGGCACGGCCTCGATCCAGGCGTGCCGCAGCCACAGCCGCCTGGCCAGCCAGGTCAGGCCAGCTACGGCGGCCACGCCTGCGGCCAGGATGGCCAGCAGCACGCCCACTACCGCGCCGAGCAGCCCGCCGTGCACCATGAATGCCGAGATCAGCAGCGCGAGGACCAGCAGCGCCCCGCCGGTCATGAGCGCGAACGCCAGCATCACCCGGCGGCCGATCCGGGCCATGGCGGCCCGCATCTGCTCGACGTTCAGCGAGTAGTCGCCGCCTTGGGTAGCTGCCGCCGCCCGGGTAGCTGCCCCACGGCGCCCCCGGTGGGAGCACCACGCCTTCGTGCGGCAGGCCGTCGGTCACCATGGCCAGCTCCCCGGCCACCTGCGCCTTGTACACCGCGTCCAGCCGGTCCTGGAACTCGGCCAGGCTGAGCCGTCCCGCCGCGTAGTGCTCACGCAACCGGGCGGCTACCGCCTCGCGGTCCGCGTCGCTGACCCGAACGTCGTTTTGCATCACTCCGGGGCCCTCCGCCTCCGGCTGGGTGATACCCCCTGTTCCGAACAAGATATGTCGCGAAACACCCGACGGCAAATGAGCTGGGTAGGATCAGGCTGCGATGACGGGTTATGCCATCCGCGGTGGCCGGCCGGGCTACGACCGGCTGCTTCTGCTGGCCCGGGAACGCTGGGCTGATACCCGGATGCTGCTCAGCCAGGCTGGGTTGTCGGCGGGACTCCAGTGCATCGACATCGGCTGCGGCGGTGGCGCCGTCGCCCTCGAGATAGCCCGGCTGGTCGCGCCGGGCGGCACGGTGCTGGGGATCGACATGGACGCGGTCAAGCTCGGGCTCGCCCGGCAGGCGGCGGCGCGGCGCGGGCTCAGCAACGTCGAGTTCACGGTGGCCGATGTCCGGGACTGGGATGAGCCCGGCTGCTATGACGTGGTGTATTCGAGGTTCCTGCTGCAGCACCTGACCAGCCAGCCAGCCTGATCGGCCGGATGTGGGCCGCGGTCCGGGACGGCGGGGTGCTGATCGTGGAAGACGCCGACTTCGACGGGTGGTGCTGCGACCCGGCCAATGCGGGTTTCGAGCTGTTCCTGGACGCCTACCGGCGGCTGCTGGCCCGCCGCGGCGGGGATCACGCGATCGGGCGCAAGCTGCACCGCTATTTCCTGGACGCGGGAATCCCCGGCCCGAGGGTGCGGCTGGTCCAGCCGGTGCACGAGGGGCAAGCCAAGACGCTGGCGTGGTTGACACTGGACGCCACCGCTGCTGCCATCGAGGCGGAGGGCCTGGCCAGTGCCGCCGAGCTATCGGCCGCGCTAGCCAGCCTGCGCCGCTTAACCGATGATCCCGGCACGCTCATCTGCGGCCCGCGGGTCTTCCGCTGTGGTCCCGGCGGCCCGCCCGGCCGGGAACTGGCTGACCGTGCCTAACTCTGGCCGGCTGCGCCCGCGGGGAAGCGGAACTGGCCGGACTCGTCGCGTTCGAGCGGGACGGCCTGGCGGACCGCGGTGACCGGCAGCGGGCCGTAGATGTGCGGGAACGGCTCGGCCGAGCCGGGCACCTGCTCCCACCGGATCTCCGCGCCGATCCGGGCCGGGTCGAGCACGAGCAGCAGCAGGTCGTCCGGCTCGTCCCGGTAGTAAGCGTTGGCCACCGGCAGCACCTGGCTGGCCGTGCTGGCGTGGATGTAGCCCTCGGCCGCCAGCGTCCGGCCCCGGGTGGACATCCGGTACTCGCCGTCCCGCTGGGCCTGCGCCCAGTCCGCGGCGGTGGCGATGTGATACAGCACGTCGCCCGGCGGCACGTCCCGGTCCATCCGGTCCCGTCCCGGCCTAGTTGAGGAAATAGCTGCTGCCGCCGGTCTGCGGGTTGGTCACCTGGGCGGTGACCGAGACGGCGCCGGCGTGCGCGAAGGTCAGGGTGAGCGTGATGTCCCTGCCGCCGCGCAGCGGGCTGGTCCCGGTGATGAGCAGGTGCAGGCCATCGGGGTTGAGCCGGACGACGGAGTCGGCCGGGATGGGGATCGACCGGATCGCGTGCACCGCATTGCTCCGGCCGTGCACCGGCGCAGCGAACGTGACCCGGCCGCCTGCGCTGGTCCGGGCGCTGATCAGCCGGTCCCGGCCGCCGTTGTTCCGGATGAGCAGGTAGCCGACAGTCTGGCCGGCCGCGGTGGGCTGCGGCACGAAGGCGGTGGACAGCGAGATCGACGGGGCCGCGCTGGCCCGCGCGTAGCAGCCGGCCAGCCCGGCCGTGGCCAGCGCGATCAGGCAGGCCGTCAGCGCGGCCCGGGCGGCCCGGGCGGCCCGGGCGGCCCGGCGGGCAGGCCGCCGGGCGGCCGTGGCCAGCGGGATGGTGCGATCAGATTCCGGCATCGTCTTTGCTCTGCTGTCCAGCTCCGAGGCGATCTGGCTTCGAGGCCCTAGCGCCCAGGCCCACGACGATGCTAGTCCCGGGCCGCGGCTGGCTGGCCCGGCGGGTGCCGTCAGCTGAGCGGCAGCCGCCAGTTCTGCCCGACGAGATCGTGGCCGAAGCTGTGGTGCCGGTCCGAATCGATCAGCTCGAAGCCGGCCCGCTGGTAGATGTGCCGGGCTGACGTCAGCACGTCGTTGGTCCACAGCACGATCTCGGTGTAGCCCGCCCGGCGGGCGAAGGCCAGGCACTCGGCGACCAGCCGCGCGCCCAGTCCGCGGCCCCGGGCCCGCGGCTCGACCAGGAGCAGCCGCAGCTGTGCGGTGGACTCCGACTTCCGCATGCAGAACACGCAGCCCGCCGGGCTGCCGTCCAGTTCGGCGATCCAGGCCGCCTCGCCGGGGTCGTCGCGGCCCGCGTAGTCGGCCACGATCCGGGCGACCAGTGCTTCGTAGCTGGTGTCCCAGCCGTACTCCTGCGCGTACAGCGCGCCGTTGCGCTGGATGACCCAGCCGAGATCGCCGGGCTGCGGGACGCGCAGCACGAACGCGGTGGGCGGGCCGGCCGTCACGATGTCCCGGATCGTGCCCATGGCCGCGGTCAGCCGCTGCTGTTCCGCCTCGGTGAGCTGGCCGAGCAGCCCGGCGATGTCGGCCGCCGAGCGCTGGTCGAGTTCGGCGAATGTCTGCCGCCCCGGTCCGGTCAGCGCGATGACCCGGCGGCGTGCGTCGGCCGCGGACCGCTCCCGGGTGATCAGCCCGTCCGTCTCGAGCCGGGCCAGAATCCGGCTCAGGTAACCGGCGTCGATGTCCAGCGAGCTGCGCAGTGCGCTGATCTCG
This sequence comes from uncultured Actinomycetes bacterium, assembly GCA_963757545.1. Classification (GTDB taxonomy): domain Bacteria; phylum Actinomycetota; class Actinomycetes; order Streptosporangiales; family Streptosporangiaceae; genus RYN-230. Next base: position 133,473 of record CAVWSA010000030.1, read on the forward strand.
CACTCGCTGCCCTGGGCCAGCTCGAACAGCACCCGCGCCTCGGTCAGCGAGTAGGGCGAGTCGAGGTAGCTGCCGTGCAGCAGGCCGATCAGGTTCGTGTACTCCCGGTTGAACTCCCGCACCGCGCTGATCCGCCCCGGGCTGATCCCGTCCGCTCTCGTGTTATCTGACGGAGACAAGTATGTCTTTGACATAGTCAAATACTTGCCCAGAATCCCCGTCCGATCAAGGGCTTTATCCGCCGCGCCAAGTGATTGACGTGCCGCGCGAGGTATCAGGCGCGGTCTGCGCTGGCTCCGCCTGGGTGGGTAAGAAAGGAGCCAGGACCGGCTGGGCCGGTGGATCGGCATCCAGGGCCAGCCGGGCGGCGTCGGCCCGGTGGACTGCACGCCGTTCCTGGCCGACGTGCGGACCATGTCCAACCATGACGAGCCGAAGCCGGACGACCGCCGGCAGCTGGGCAGCTTCCTGGCCAGCGCGGCCAAGTCGCTGGGCCTCGGCTACGACTGGGTCGGCATCGCCGAGGACACGCTGGACGCGCTGCACGTCGAGGACCTGTCCGCGGTGATGGACCCGCTGTGGCGCTGGCCGTCCGATCACAATCTGCTGCCCGGCCACGTGGTCTGCTCCAGCCTGGCCGCGATGCTCTACGATCTGCCCTCCGTCGGCTGGCCTCATCCCGACCTTGGTGATGAACGCCAGTGCGAGCCAGCCGACTGGTGGCGCTGGTCGGAGGCGCGGGACTGGGCGGTCGCAGTCCGATAGCCGGGCCGGTCAGGCGTCGCGGCAGCGGAGCAGCAGCCCGCCGGTCAGCATCGCGGCGGCGGCCCAGGCGGCCAGCACGCCCAGGCCGGCCCACGGGCTGAGCGGCAGGCTGCGCAGCCCGGTGGTGGCCTGGATGTCCAGCCCGGCGCTCATCGGCCCGATCTGCTGCAGGTGCCGGGACCAGTCCGGGCCGACCGCGCTGGCGATGACCGGGAACAAGTAGAGCAGGCCGAGCACCACCCCGATCGACGTGGCGGAGTCCCGCACGGCGGTGGCGGTGCCGAGGGCCAGCAGGCCGATCAGCGCCAGGTAGAGGACCGACCCGGCCGCGGCACGCAGGTCCGTCCCGTTGGCCAGCGACAGCATCGGGTAGCCGTGCACCAGGGTGAACCCGCGGCCGGGCAGGATGAGCCGCCCGGCCAGCACGGACGCCAGCACGCCGACCGTCCCGGCCACCAGCACCAGGCCGGTCAGCACGGCCGCCTTGGCCATCAGCACGGTCATCCGCCGTGGCATCGCGGTCAGCGTGACCCGGATCATGCCGGTGCTGTACTCGCCACTGATCGCGAGCACGGCCAGCATGGCCACGACCGCCTGGCTGAGGTCGATGCCGCTGAGGATGGCCTTGGCCGGATCCTGGCCGCAACCGCTGGCCGGGCAGGCCACCGCGGCCGCGGTGACGCTGCCCACGGCCACGGTCAGCGCCGCGACCGCGAGCAGCAGCCACACGGTGCCAGGCAGCGTGCGCAGCTTGATGAGTTCTGCGTGCAGTGCTTGTCTTGCGCCGCCGGCACGCTGCGCGGTCATGCGTCCCGCTTACGCAGCAGGTACGCGGCCACCGCCAGGGCAACCACGGCCCAGGCACACAGCACCGCGAAGCCGGCCCACGGGGCCAGCGGCCAGTAGCCTGCCGACGGCGCGTAGACGTTGCTGACCTGCGGGTACTGGATGAGGGTCTGCTGCACGGCGAAGCCGGCGGCGGGGCTGACCCGGGCCAGCCAGTCCGCGGGGCCCAGCGGAAGGATGGGCACGGCCACGGTGAGCAGGTAAGGCAGCACGGTCACCACGATCACGGTGGCGACCGCCGCGGCACTGCGCCGCAGCACGGTCGCGATGGCCAGCGCGATGACGGCGGCGACGGCGAGCACCGCCGCGGTGCCGACGATCACGCGCACCTCGGCGAGTGCCGTCACCGGCCAGACGTAGACGCCGTTGTCCCGCAGCACCTGCTGCCCCAGCGTGACCACGACGGCCGAGGCCACCAGGCCGGCCGCGAATGTGACCGCGCCGAGCACGACCGCCTTGGCGGCCAGCACCCGGCCGCGCCGCGGGGTGGCCGTGAGGGTCACCCGGATCAGGCCGCGCCGGTATTCGGCGGTCATGAACAGCACGCCCACCACGACCACCACGATCAGCCCGGCGAACACGCCGATGAGGGTCTGCGCGATCGTGACGCCGTTCCCGGCCGCCCCGGACACCGATGGGGCGATGTCGCCGGTCCCGGTCACGGTGAACCGGCCGGCTGCCGCGCCGAAACCACCGGGCGAGCCCGGCCGCGGGCCCGCCGGGGGCGCCAATCGCGGAGCCGGTCCATCCGCCGCCTGCCCAGCCACCGCGCAGGCTCAGCTGATCGAACACGCCGGTGGCCCGGCTCGGGCCGCCGGACACGCTGGACAAGCCCACGGACGTCTGTGCGTACTGCGGGGACGTGGCGAACAGGCCACCTGGGACGGTCGAGGCGAGCCCGGCCAGCGTGACCGTACCCACCCTGGTCCAGCGGGTGCCGTTGGCCGAGTCGTAGCCGGTGAGCGTGTCGCCGGACCGGGTGAGCCGGAGCCAGCGCGGCGACGCCGCGGAAACAGAACCGGCCAGACCGGGCAGGTCGCCGGTGTAGTCGTACTGCATCCGGACGCCGTGCCGGCCGGTGACCATCATCGCCGCGTACGCCGACCCCTGCCGGGTGCTCGCCTTGATGATGATCCCGGCCTTGGCCCACGGCATCAGGCTGTTCCGCATCCTGGTGCCGGAGATGGTGGGGATCTGCCCGGTCAGCGACGTCACCCGGCCGGTGATGTCCCCGTTCCCGGTGAGCGGCCGGTGCACGAAGTAGAAGCTGTCCGTCACCGGCTCTCCACCCGGCCCGACCGGGCCGGTGCAGCCCGAAGCCGGCCGATTCTTGCCGCAGGTGCCCGTCATGCTGGGGCCCAGCCCGAGTCCCACGATGGCCAGCACGGCCACGATCAGCGCGACGACCCAGCCGCGGACGGTCCGGAACTTGACCCACTCCGCCCGCAGTGCTTGCCTTGCGCCTCCAGCGGCGAGCGCGGTCATTGTGCTGCCTCCCCGCCCGCCCGGAACTCCACTGCGTCCTGGGTCAGCCGCAGATAGGCGTCCTCCAGCGAGGCGCGGTGCGCCGACACCTCCGCGAACGGGATCGCGTTCTCGTTGAGCAGCACCACCACCTGCTCGGCCGGCAGGCCCGTGATGATCAGCGCGCCGGGCGCGGCCGCGGTCACGCCGGCCCCGGCGTGCTGGAGCGCCTTCGTGGCCTGCTCCCGGGCGATGGTGCGCAGGGTGACCTGGTTCCCGGATGCGGCCGCGATCAGGTCATCCATGCTGGTGTCCGCGATCACCCGGCCGCGGCCGGCCACGACCACATGGTCCGCGGTGTCCTCCAGTTCGCTCATCAGGTGACTGGAGACCAGCACGGCGCGGCCCTGGGCGGCCAGGGTGCGGAGGAAGCCGCGCATCCAGATGATGCCCTCGGGGTCCATGCCGTTGAACGGCTCGTCCAGCATGAGGACGGGTGGGTCACCGAGCAGCGCGGCGGCGATGCCCAGGCGCTGCCGCATGCCGAGGGAGTAGCCGCCGGCCTTCCGCCGGATCACGGACCGCAGGCCCACCTGGCCGGCCACCTCGTCGACCCGCTTGGCGGTCAGCCCCTGCGAGCAGGCGAGCCAGAGCAGGTGATTGCGCCCAGACCGGCTGGGCTGCAGCGCGGCGGCATCCAGCAGCGCCCCCACGTGGCTGAGCGGGTGCCGCAGGGTCCGGTACGGCTGCCCGCCGATCAGCGCGGTGCCGGAATCGGCCGCGTCCAGGCCGAGGATGACCCGCATCGTGGTTGATTTGCCGGCGCCGTTGGGCCCGACGAAGCCGGTGACCTGGCCGGGCTGGACGGTGAACGACATCCCGTCCAGGGCCAGCACCGGCCCGTACCGCTTGCGCAGCCCGGCCACTTCAATGGTTGTTTCAGTCATGCAGCAGGTTGTACGCCGGGGCCGGTGACAGCCCGGTGCCAGCGGCTGACACCGGTTTGTCACCCGTGACCTGGCATTCTGGGGCGAAGCCCGCACCAAAGGCGCGCGCCGCCCGCGCCAAAGGGGCGCGGGTCTAAGCGCCCCGGAGGCGCAAGGAGAAACATGAGAGTGCTGGTGGTGGAGGATCACGAGATCCTGGCCACGACGATCGGGACCGGGCTGCGCCGCGAGGGCATGGCCGTCGACGTGGTGCTGGACGGCGCCGGCGCGCTGGAGCACCTGGCGGTGACCCGGTACGACGTGGTGGTGCTGGACCGGGACCTGCCGGAGGTGCACGGCGACGACGTCTGCCGGCAGATCGTGGCCAGCCGGCCGGGCAGCCGGGTGCTGATGCTGACCGCGGCCAGCACCGTCCGGGACCGGGTGGACGGCCTCGGCCTGGGCGCGGACGACTACCTGCCCAAGCCGTTCGACTTCGCCGAGCTGGTGGCCCGGGTCCGGGCGCTGGGCCGCCGCTCGGCCGCCGCGCTGCCGCCGGTGCTGGAATGCGGCGAGCTGACCCTCGACCCGACCCGGCACGCGGCGTTCCGGGCCGGGCGGCGGCTGGAGCTGAGCCCGAAGGAGTTCGCCGTGCTGGAGTGCCTGCTGGCCTCGGCCGGCCGGGTGGTGCCCGCCGAGGAACTGCTGGAACGGGCCTGGGACGAGGCGGCCGACCCGTTCACCACCACGGTCAAGACGACCATCCGCCGGCTGCGGGCCAAGCTCGGCGACCCGCCGGTCATCCACACCGTCCGGGAGGGCGGGTACCGGATCGGAGGAGACTGATGCCTCGTCCCGGCTACCGGAGCACGCTGCGCAGGCGGCTCACCCTGTTCTACGCGGCCCTGTTCTTCGCCTCGGGCACCGCCGTGCTGCTCATCCCGCTGCTCAGCATCAAGGACGTGATGCACGTCAGCCACGTTGGCGCGCCGGGCAGCGTTACCGCGGTCGCCCAGCACAACACCGACTTTCGTTCACTGCTGTTCAGCTCGGTGTTCGGCCTGGCGGTGATGGCCGTGCTGTCGGTCGTGTTCGGCTGGCTGCTGGCCGGCCGGCTGCTCCGCCCGCTGCGCACGATCATCGCCACCGCCCGGGACATCTCGGCCAGCAACCTGAGCCGCCGGCTCAGCCTGGGCCGCCGCGACGACGAGTTCGCCGAGCTGGGGGAAACGCTGAACGACCTGTTCGCCCGGCTGGAGGCGGCGTTCGACTCGCAGCGGCACTTCGTCGCCAACGCAAGCCACGAGCTGCGCACGCCGCTCACTGCGGAGCGGGCCCTGCTGCAGGTCGCGCTGGCCGACCCGGACGCCCCGGCGGCCGACCTGCGCGCGGCCTGTACCCAGGCCCTCGCCCTGGGCGAGCAGCAGGAGCAGCTCATCGACGCGCTGCTCACGCTGGCCAGCAGCGAGCGCGGCATCGAGCAGCCGGAGCCGTTCGATCTCGGCGCTATCGCCCGGTCAGTGCTCGCGGCCCGCACCGGGGCGGCGCAGCGCGGTCGGCTCCAGCTGACCGCCACGCTGGACCAGGCACTGGTGACCGGCGACCCAGGCCTGGCCGAAAGCCTGGTCAGCAACCTGGTGGACAACGCGCTCCGGCACAACGTGGCCGGCGGCCGGGTGCAGATCCACACCGGCCTGGCCGCCGGGCAGGCGGTCATCTCGGTCCGGAACACCGGGCCGGTGATCCCGCCCGGCGAGGTGGACCGGCTGTTCCAGCCGTTCCAGCGGCTCAGCCCCGGGCGGACCAGCCAGGCCAGCGGGCACGGCCTCGGCCTGGCCATCGTGGCCGCCATCGCCCGCGCCCACCACGCCACGCTGACCGCCCGTGCCCGCCCAGCCGGCGGCCTCGACATCACGGTCAGTTTCCCGTCGCCCGTAGTCAGCCGCCCGGACGGGCCCTGGCCAGTGCTGGCCACGATCATCGGCAATAAGGGTGCCATGCACGAGGGTAGCGAATATAGACAATTAATTATTCTCTCTGGTATTTTTGCTCCATGTCAGTGGTTCACCTCGTGGCAACTGCTGCCGAAGCCAGCACAGCCCCCACTTGGGTTGCCATAACTGGAACAGTATCAGCCATGATCACCGCCATTGGAGTGGTGATTGCTGGATTGTTTGCCTATTTTAAATTTGTTAAGGGCAGGACGTTTTATCCCCGATGTTCAATAGATATGCGCAGCGAGATTGTAGGGCTTGCGGACAGCCTGGCCTTGCGGGTCTCCATAATAGCGCGGAACGAGAGTCAGGTGGCGCTCCGATTTTCGTCAGATGCCCGCCAGAAACTAGTTATTGGCCAGGCGGATGCTGCTCTATGGAGGCAGGCGTGTGAGAAGCGGCAGCGAGTCCGCTGGGAAAGGATAGAACCAATGGTTCGACCTTTGAACTTTCCGGAGGGAGAGCTTCTCGATTTACTAGACGAGCCAGACCGTCCCTGGTGGCAATGGCGTCCATCGCAGCATTGGATGAGTTATCTTCGCGGTGACAAGCTTGAGCCAGGCGAACAGTGGGCCCGGACTCGGCTTATCCCGATGCCTCGCGATAAAGTTGCGTATCTCTTGCGCGCAGAGATTAGCGCCTGTCGGCATGTGGCACTTCGCCATGTAATATGGCATCGACTCTACTGCTCAAATGGTGCGGAGTCACGCTGGACTTGGTCCCGGGAAATTTGTGTGTTGCCAGAGGAGTTTGATAGCAATGGTCAGCGGCGGAAACCTAGGGTTGCCAGGGCGCCGTCACTACAAAGGCGATCTCCTTCCTTGCCCAGACTGTGGCGAGTTGGCCCGAAAGCAGCGAGATGGCTGGTATCTTTGCGTGAACGGTCACAGATTTAGGGCAGATCCAGACGATGAGCCGTCGGCCCGGAATGACAATTAGCGCGGTTCAAGTGTTTACCGCTTCACCGGCGCCGCGAGTGGTTCGGGATCGCGGGTTGGCCTTCAGCCGCGGTCCAGGGCGGTGCCGAGCAGGCCGAGCGGTGGCGAGCCCAGGCTGAGCAGTGCGCTGTGGAAACGGAGCAGGCTGAACCCGTCGCCCCACTGCTTGCGGGCCTGCTCCCGCAGGTCCAGGATCAGCAGCTTGCCCCAGGTGTACCGGCCGTAGGTCGGGTCGAAGGTGGCCCGGCGGGCCTCGGACAGCGCGGCCGGGCCGGACAGGTGGGTGTCCGCGGCGAACCGGCGGGCACCCTCGTCCACCGTCATGCCCGCGGTGTGCACGCCGATCGCACAGGCCAGCCGGGTGACCCGGACCAGAGCTTCCAGCCACACCCCGATCGCGAACCGGGGATCGTCACCGCGGAACCCCTCCTCCACGCACAGTTCCTCGGCATAGTGCGCCCAGCCTTCCAGGAACGCGGCCGAGTGCAGCGTCCGGCGGACCGGCCCGGACGCCCGGCGCAGCGCCCGGCCGTGCGAGAAGTGCCCGGGCGCCACCTCATGCACCGCGATGCCGGGCAGTGTGGTCGCGCTGAACACCTCCAGCCACTGGGCCACCTCTTCGGCGGGCCAGCCCGGATCGGGCGGCGTCACGTAGAACCAGGACGGTGCGTCCGGCTCGCCCGGCGCCGCGGTGGAGATCATCGCCATCGCCCAGCGGCGGGACTCCGGGGCCGCCCCGACCAGGCAGACCCCGTCGTGGTAAGGCACCAGGTTGCGGTCCCGGGTGAACTCGATGGCCTGGCCGGTCCAGTACCGGGACGCGTCGATCACCTCGTCCGGCCCTGGGTGGTCGCGGACCAGTTCCCGGCACAACTCCAGCGGCGGGCGGCTGGCGTCGAGCCGGGCGCAGTCCTCGGCCAGCCGGGCCAGCAGCCGGTCCCGCTCGGCGTCGGCTCGCTCGGCCAGCCGGCCCAGGTCCACGCACGGTGCCCTCGGCGCTGCCCATCAGCGCGGTCAGCCCGGCCGCGCCCAGCGCCGGGTCCGGGTCACCGTCGGTGGCCAGTTCGGCCACGTGCCGCACCAGCCGCTGGTGCGCGGCCAGCGCGGCCGCGGCCACCGGCGGCGGCGCGTCAACCGGGATACCCGCGGCCAGCCCGCGGATCCCGCTCAGCAGCGCATCCGCGACCGGCGCGCTGACCTGATCCAGCGCGGCCAGCGCGGCGTCCACCGCCTGCGGCCAGGCGGCCAGCTGGTGCAGCCGCGCCGCGGTCCGCTGCTCGGCCGGGGCGTACTCCCGGTCGTAACTGGCCAGGTCCAGCCCGGCCAGGTGGAGCAGCGGGTTCCGGCGGTGCAGTTCCAGGTCGCGGTAGGCGACCCGGGCGCGGGCCTCGAACGCGGCCAGGTGGGCCTCGTCATGCGGGTCCCGCAGCGGCGGCCCGGCCTGCCGGGCCCGGTCCAGCCTGGCCAGGCCGTCCCGCACTCCGGCCGGGGACAGATCCTGGATCCGCCCGTCGTACTCGTGCCGTCCGGCGAACTCGCGGACTTCGGCCACGTCCAGGTCGCAGACCGCCTGGACCCGGCTGGGGAGCTCATCCATAGGCCAGGACGCTACCGCAGGCCAGGCCGCCGCCGCGCCTGGCTGCCGGTGGTTACAGACCCGCGCCGGCCTTGCCCTGGCCGCCTTTGACCGCGTCCACGCTGAGCGGGCTGCCGAGCTTGCTGGGCAGCTTGGCCGAGCAGGTGAGCGCAGAGAACTTGACGTACAGCGCGGTGAACTGGCCCGGCGGGAAGATCTTGAGCCAGTGCGCGGTCACCGGCTGGCAGCTGGACTTGTCGTAGTTCTGCGCGTCCACCACCTGCAGGGTGACGTGCGCGGTCTGGCCCGGGGCCAGCACCACGGTGACCGGGGTCAGCACCGGGTTGCGGGTGGCCGGCTGGCCGATCTGGGTGCCGGACGGGCCGGTCACCCAGGAGACCCCGGGGTAGCCGAACAGGTAGCACGAGCTGCTGCCTGAATTGGTCAGGTTCACCGGGTAGTAGGTGCTGCCGGCCGCCGCGCCGCCCGCCGACGTGACCACGGTGGCCTTCAGGTTGCCGGTGGCGCAGGCGGCCGTGCCGGGCGACGTGGACGGCGTCGGCGCGCTGCTGCTGGTGGCCTGGGGTGCGCTCGAACTGGCCGACTGCGATGGCGTGACGGCCGCGCTGGACGAAGACGGCGCGGTGGCGGCCGTGCCGCCGTTGTTCGACGCGCAGGCGGCGGCCAGCACGGCAGTACCCACCAGGATCGCGGCGGTGCCAGCCCGCCGGACTACGTGGGCGGAGGGTGTCATAGTCGGGTAACCCCTCTATGCAGGCGGGGCACTGGACAGTTACCCCGTGGGTGTCTGACTCTTACGACGCGTGCTCCGGCACGCTGGTTGCATCTCTACCGGTCCGGGGGACGACCCCCTGGACCCCCGGGATATCTGACCGCGCGAGACGTCCCTCCGGGGCGCCTCCCACGGCCAGAGAAATAATGCCAGCTGACCGTCACCCCCAGCCAAGGAGCGTTACATGATGCCGCAAGGCTCCTCGTTCACTACCCGGCCGCAGCTTGCGGGCACGTTCGGCATGGTGGCGTCGACACACTGGCTGGCCTCGGCCGCGGGCATGGCCGTGCTCGAAGCCGACGGCACCGCGTTCGACGCCGCGGTCGCGGCGGGCCTGGTGCTCCAGGTCGTCGAGCCGCACATGAACGGGCTCGGCGGCGAAGTGCCGATCATCGGCTGCACCAGGGACGGCGAGGTTTTCGTGCTGGACGGCCAGGGACCGGCCGGCGGCAGTGCCACCGCAGCGGCGTTCAGTGAAATGGGTCTTGACCTGATCCCGGGCAACGGCCTGCTGCCGGCCTGCGTGCCTGCCGCGTTCGGGACCTGGCTGCTGCTCCTGCAGCGGTACGGCCGGCTGCCGCTGCGCGCGGTCATGCAGTACGCGATCGGGTACGCCCGGGACGGCTACCCGATGACGGCCGGGGCGAGCGCGGCTATCGCCTCGGCCGAGCAGCTGTTCCGCCAGCACTGGGCCAGCTCCGCCGAGGTGTACCTGGGCGGCGGGGTGCCCGTGCCCGGGTCCCGGTTCGCCAACCCGGCGCTGGCCGCGACCTACCAGCGGATCCTGGACGAGGCCGAGGCAGCCGGGGCGGACCGGGACCGGCAGATCGAGGCGGCGCGGCGGGCCTACTACCAGGGCTTCGTGGCCGAGGCCATCGACGGCTACCTGGCCGGGGCCGAGGTGATGGACCTGACCGGGCAGCCGCACCGGGCGCTGCTGTCCGGGGCGGACCTGGCCGGCTGGCAGGCCCGGGTGGAGCAGCCGGCCAGCCTCGACTTCATGGGCCTGACCGTGTGCAAGACCGGCCCGTGGGGGCAGGGCCCGGTGTTCCTGCAGCAACTGGCCCTGCTCGACGGGCTCGGCCTGGCCAGCCTGGCGCCGGGCAGCGCGGATTACCTGCACGCGGTGATCGAGTGCGCCAAGCTGGCGTTCGCCGACCGGGAGGCCTGGTACGGCGATCCGCGGTTCGCCGCTGTCCCGCTGGATGCCCTGCTGTCCCCGGGCTACGCGGCGCAGCGCCGTCAGCTGATCGGCAGCGAGGCGTCCGCCGAGCTGCGGCCGGGCCGCCCGGACGGCCAGCCACCGCGGCTGCCCGGCTACGCCACCGGGGCGGTGCGGCTCCCCAGCGGGACCGCGACCGCCGCCGCCGAGCCGACCGCGGAAGAGTCCGGGGCGGGCACCGCGCCGCGCTGGGAGGTGACCGGGCCGGGCGTGCGGTCCGCCGCCCGGCCGGCCACCGGCGATACCTGCCACCTCGATGTGGCCGACCGGTTCGGCAACCTGGTGTCGGTCACGCCGAGCGGCGGCTGGCTGCAGAGCTCGCCGGTCATCCCCGGCCTCGGCTTCTGCCTGGGCACCCGGGCCCAGATGTTCACCCTGACCGAGGGACTGCCCAACACGCTGGCCCCGGGCAAGCGGCCGCGGACCACGCTGACGCCCAGCCTGGCGCTCCGCGGCGGTGAGCCCTACCTGGCGTTCGGCACGCCCGGCGGGGACCAGCAGGACCAGTGGACGCTGGCCTTCTTCCTCAACCACGTGGTGTTCGGGATGAACCTGCAGGAGGCCATCGACAGTCCCGCGTTCCACACCCGGCACTTCCCGTCGTCGTTCTACCCGCGCCAGGCCGCGCCGCAGGGAGATCGACGTGGAGAGCCGGGCCGGCGATCACGTGATCGAGGACCTGCGGGACCGCGGGCACCTGGTCACCGTGCGTGCCCCGTGGTCGCTGGGCCGGGTCAGCGCGGTGGCCCGGGACGGCGGGCTGCTGTACGCGGCGGCCAACCCGCGCGGCATGCAGGGCTACGCCATCGGCCGCTGAGCGCCCGCCAGCGCCCCGACCGGCCGGGCCCCGACCGGCGGGGCTCAGACCGGCAGGGCTCAGACCGGCCGGGCTCAGACCGGCAGGGCCAGCGCGCAGGCGAGCACCGCAGCGACCGCCGCGGCGGCGCGCAGCCCGGCGCCGGCCGGGCCGGTCCCGGCGCTGGGCAGCAGCGCCGAGCCCGCGGCCAGCACGAGCAGCCCCAGGCCCGCGGCCAGCACCGGCGCCTGGCCGCGCAGGACGGCCGCGGACTCGCCGCGGCCACCGGTCGAACTCGGCCAGGTGCACGGCGAACAGGTACCCGGTGAGCGCCACGCCGAGCAGCGCGGTATGCCAGGGCCGGGCCGGGTGCAGCGCCTCGAGCGCGAGCACGGCCGCCGTGGCGGCCTCGGCCCAGGGCACCCGGCGCAGCGTGTCCAGCGCCCAGGCGCCCAGCCGGGCCAGCGGCCCCGGGTAGCCCTCCGTGTCCGGCCGCGGCAGGCCGGCCAGGGCCAGCCGGGCGACGCCGCCCGCCAGACAGCAGGCGGCCAGTACGACGAGCGCGGGCCCGGCCGGGCCCGCTGACCCGGGCGGCGTCGCGGCCCAGGCCAGGCAGGCCGCGCCGAGCAGGGCGGCCGCTGCCACCAGCCGGGCCGTGCTGTGCCGCCACCAGGCCCGCCGGGCCCGCCAGGTCCGCCAGGTCCGCCGGTCCCGCCACGATGCCGCCCGCCCGGCCGGCTGCCCCGCGGTCACCGGCGGGTCACCAGCGCGCGCCGGGTGTACGGGGCCAGCGGCAGGTCCAGGCTCTGCTGGCCGTCCCACTGCACGACCGGGACACCCAGCTCACGCAGGGAGAACCGGATCGCCTGATGCTCCAGCCGCCACAGCCGGTGGGCCAGCCGCGCGGCGGCGCCCCGGCCCAGCCAGGGCTCCCCAGCCAGCACATCGACGATCAGCACCGCGAAACCGCGCTGCCGCAGGTCGCGCAGCGTCTCCACGAGCCGCGGATCGGCCAGCGGGCTGAACACCAGGATCAGCGCGCCTGGCGGCAGCGCGGCCCGGGGCAGCCGGGAGAAGCCGGTGTCGTAGGACCGGTCCCGCTCCGCGGTCAGCATGGCCTCGGCGATCCGGTAGTAATGCCGCTGGCCCAGGCCGGGCACCAGCCAGCGGGCGTGGGACCGGTAGCTGATGAAGCCGACCCGGTCCCGGGCGCCCAGGTAGGCGCGGGCGGCCGCCGCCGCGCCGCGCAGCGCCCGGTCCACCACGCTGTCCCCGGGCTCGCCCTCGTCCCACGCCGCGTCGACCAGGATGATCACGTCCTGGGAGCGTTCCGCCTGGAACGTGTTGACCTGGAGGCCGGCCGCGCCGGGTGGTGGCCGGCCAGTTGATGCTGCGCTGCCGGTCGCCGGGCACGTACTCCCGGACGCCGCCGAACTCGGCGCCCTCCCCGGCGGCCCGCGCGGTGTGCTCGCCGAGCCGCTGCGGCAGCCGGCTGAGCACCACCCGGGTCTGCTGCACGGCGGGCCGGGGGTAGCAGTCCAGCCCGGGCAGGCCGAGCACGGCCCGCCCTTCGGCCAGCCGCCACCGGTCGCGCACGATGACCTCGGCCGAGCCGGTGCGCCGCCGTCCCCAGCGGCGCACGGTGAACGGCAGCGTCGCGTCCCGGCCCGCGGCATGCCCGGGGCGCTGGCCGCCCGGGCCCGGCAGCGGCACGATGTGGTGCGCCGGGCGGAGCACCAGGTGCACCGTGTAGCCGTCCGCGCCGCGCACCGCCAGGCGGACCGCGGCCCGCTCGCCCTCGACCAGCCGGGTGGCGGTCAGCCCGGCGGTCACCTGCACCTGCGCGGGCCGGTCCCGGCGCCCGGCGGCCAGCAGCAGCACCGCAGGGGCGGCCAGGCCGGCGAACTCCGCGCGCCCGGTCCCCACCGCGATGGCCAGGCCGGCCACGGCCAGCGTCAGCAGCCGGCGGGCGTGACCAGAAATACTCCAGCTCAACGCCAGGGCAGTGGCCGGTGCCGTCCCGCCGGGCGGGTGGTCAGGCATGGCTGGCCGACGGGTCGGTCCGCGGGGTGCGGACGGTGCCGAGCAGCCCGCCGATCACGTCGTCCGGCCGGACCTGGCGCACCCACAGTTCGGGCCGCAGGGTGATCCGGTGGGCCAGGGCCGGCACCGCGACGCTCTTCACGTCGTCCGGGATGACGTAGTCGCGCAGCTGCAGCAGGGCCTGGCCGCGGGCTAGCTGGATCAGCGCCAGGCCGCCGCGCGGGCTGGCCCCGACCTGGATCTGCCGGTGCTCCCGGGTGGCCCGGACCAGGGACACCACGTACTCGATCACGTCGGGGGACACCGTGACGTCTTCCAGGGACGCCCGCATGGCCAGCAGTTCGGCGGCGTCGGTGACCTGCTCGACGGTGGCGTTCTCGGCCCGCCGGCCCAGCCGCCGCTGCAGCATCGCGGCCTCGTCGGAGCTGTCCAGGTAGCCCAGCCGGAGCCGGAGCAGGAACCGGTCGAGCTGAGCTTCCGGCAGCTCGTAGGTGCCCTCGTACTCGATCGGGTTGTCGGTGGCCAGCACGACGAACGGCTGCGGCAGCGGGCGGGTCTGCCCATCCATGCTGACCTGCCCTTCGCCCATCGCCTCGAGCAGCGCGGCCTGCGTCTTGGGCGGGGTCCGGTTGATCTCGTCGGCCAGCAGCAGCTGGGTGAACACCGGCCCGGGCCGGAACACCATCTCCCCGGTGCGCTGGTCGTACATGGGCGCGCCGACCACGTCGGAGGGCAGCAGGTCCGGGGTGAACTGGATGCGGGCGAAGTCCAGGCCGAGCACCCGGGCGAAGGACCGGGCGATCAGCGTCTTGCCCAGCCCGGGCAGGTCTTCGAGCAGGATGTGCCCGCCGGCCAGGATCCCGGTCATCACCAGTTCCAGCGCGCGCCGGTGGCCGACCACCGCGCGCTGCACCTCGTCCAGCACCCGGGCGCAGCGCTGCGCGGTCTCGTCTGGGGTCAGGGTGCTACCAGTCACAGCCGCTCCAGTCGGTCGATGATGCGGGCCAGCGTGCGGAACGGGATGCCCGGCTGGTCGGTGTCCGTGACGGTCGGCCGGGCCGGGTCGAGCCAGGTCCACAGGCCGTCGTAGCCGGGCTGGCCGCCGGTGAACGCGTCCCGCGCTCCCGCTGGGTCGTCGTACAGGCTGATGCCACGCCGTTCGGCCAGCCGGGAGGCCAGCAGGTGCTCGAGCTGCGGGCGCAGTCCCGCCTCATAGGCGGTCCGTGCGGCCTGCGCGTCGGCCAGCCGGGACTGCCGCCGCCAGCTGCCGGTGAACGTGGACAGCACTGGCGGCGGCACCGCCGGATCGGGTCCGCTCAGGTCCTCACCCGGCGGCGCGGCGGGCGGGGCGGCACCAGGTAGCGCAGCAGGATGAGCCCGCCCACCCCGCTGACCACGGCGACCAGCGCGAGGCCCGCGGGCCCGGCCAGCGCGTAGCCGGCCAGCGCGGCCGCGGCGACCGCGATGGCCGCGATGACGATCTCGCTTTGAGCCTCCGGGGCCCCGCCCCCCACCCACCTCCCCATTCCCCCTTCACTAACCCTCTTCACTGGCACCTCCTTCCCTCGTCGCACTCGCTTCCATTGCGCTGCGAGCTCGCCTTCGGTCCGCTCGGCTCCTCAGTCCAGTCGGCGCCGCGCCCCTTTGGCTCGGCCAGGTCGGCGTCGAGCTGGCGCAGGGCGTGTTCGGCGGTACTGCGCTCGGTGCCGGTCAGCTGGTGCCGGGAGAACCGCGCCTCGTAGAACAGCCCGGTCAGCTGCCCGGCCGCGGCGGTGCGGACCAGGCCGGCCGCGGCGGCCCGGTCCAGGAATTCGGCTGGCGTGTCGGCCTCCGTCCGGTCCGCCCCGGCCGCGGCCAGGCTCTGTTCCATGGCCAGGTAGCAGGCGATGATCGCGGCGCGGGCGTCGTCCAGCCGGGCCAGCGCGCGCTGCCCGGACCGGACCGCGGCACGCAACTCGGTCCGCTCGCCGTCGGCCAGCGTGGCTTCGTCCGGCGGCAGCGGGTCTCGTGATCCGCCGGGCGCCGCCGCAGCAGCAGCGACGCAGGCCACGACGGCGGCCAGCAGGACGATGCCGAGCAGGGTGTAGAGCAGCGCGGCCAGCGGCAGGTGGACGGGCGCCGACCGGAACATCCGGGTGGGCCGCAGCGACGGGGCGGCGGGCAGCCGAGGACCGGTGCGTGTCTGGGGCGGCAGCCGGCCGCGCAGCGGGCGGTACGCCAGCAGGGCCAGCGGGATGGCGGCCAGCCCGGCCAGCAGCACGGCGCGGAGCACGGTGCGCAGCCGCCGGGTGGCGAAGCCGGCCGCGGGCTGCCGCCGCTGCCGGACCAGCAGCGCGATGAGCAGGATGGCCAGCACGGCTTCCAGCGCGGCACCGACCCCGATCCCGTCGTGCCGCAGCGGCCCGCGCAGCCCGGGTGCCGCGAACCCGCCGCGCAGCCCGACCGCCACCCCGACCAGCAGCAGTGCCACCAGTATCAGTCCGGGGGGGCGACCCGCCTGGACCCGCTCTTTCCATCCGGGGGGGCGACCCCCCTGGACCCCCCGATCGCCGCTCCGCGCCGAACGCCGGCTCGGCGGGAACACGCCTGCGGCGCGCCCCGCCTCGCCCGCGACCTCCGGTGCTGGCCCAGGCGGACGTCCTCCCACCTCGCCGGCGGTCATGGGATGGGCGCGGCCAGGCCCGCCTGGTAGGCCAGGATGACCAGGTGGACGCGGTCGCGCGCGTTGAGCTTGGTGAGCAGGTGCCCGACATGCGTCTTGGTGGTGGCCGGGCTGATGTCCAGGCGGCGGGCGATCTCGGTGTTGGACAGGCCGCTGGCCACCAGCGCGAGCACCTCACGTTCCCGGGCGGTGATCGCGTCCAGCACACCCGTCATGGGCTGGGCGGCCGGTGCGGCCGGTGGCCGCCGGGCGAACTCCTCGACCAGCCGCCGGGTGACGGACGGCGCGAGCAGCGAATCCCCGGCCGCGATGACCTGGATCGCGGTCAGCAGCTCGGCCGGGGAGATGCTCTTCAGCAGGAAGCCGCTGGCCCCGGCGCGCAGCGCCGAGTACACGTACTCGTCCAGGTCGAACGTGGTCAGGATGAGTACCCGCACCCCGCTGGTGGCGGCTGACCGGGTGATCTGCCGGGTGGCCTCGATGCCGTCCATCTCCGGCATGCGGACGTCCATCAGCACCACATCGGGGAGGTGCCGGCGGGCCTGCTCGACGGCTGCCGCCCCGGTGCCCGCCTCGCCGACCACTTCGAAGCCCGGGGTCGCCGCGACGATGCCGCGGAACCCCGCCCGCACCAGGGCCTGGTCGTCCGCGACCAATACGCGCAGGGTCATGAACGAGAATCTAGCGGCAGCCTGGCTCGGACCACGAAACCGCCACCAGGCACGCGGCGCCGCGCTGAATTCGCCGCCGCACAGGCTGACCCGTTCCCGCATGCCAACGATGCCGTGCCCGGCCCGCTGGCCGCCGAACGTTCCGGGCTGCTCGCGGCCAGCGCGGCCGTTGACCGGGTTGCCATTCAGCGCTGCGCCATTCACCGCCGTGCCGCCGTTCATGGCGGCAGCACCGGCCGGCGTGGCCGCCGCGCCTACCGTGGCCGCGCGGCCGGGCCGTGATCGGTGACCTCGATGAGCAGGTCACTGGGCCCGTAGTCGAGCCGCACCTGGCAGCAGTCCGCCCCAGAGTGCTTGACCACATTGGTCAGCGCCTCCTGCACGATGCGGTACGCGGACAGGTCGAGCCCGGCGGGCAGCGGCGCGGACGCTGCCGGTGCGCTCGACGGTCACGGTGACCCCGGCCCCGGCGGTGCGCTGCACCAGCCGGTCCAGGTTGGCCAGCCCCGGCGCGGGCGCCAGCGGGGCCTCGGGCCGGGCCCGGCGATTGCGGGCCGGGCCGTCCGGGCCGTGCTCGGCTGCCTCGGCGGTGGCGGCCGCCGCGGTCACCGGCCCGGTGGGCGCGGCCGGGCCCCCAGCCGCGGTGTCTGTCTCCGGCTGGCGGAGCACGCACAGCAGCCGCTGCATCTCGCCCAGCGCTTCCCGGCTCACCGCCTGGATGGCGCCCAGCGCCGCGCGTGCCTCGGCCGGCTGGCTGTCGAACACGTACTCGCCGAACCCGGCCTGCACGGTGACCACGGTCATGCTGTGCGCGACCACGTCGTGCAGTTCCCGGGCGATGCGCAGCCGTTCCCGGGTGACCGCGTCGCTGGCCGCCCGGTCCCGCAGGTGCGCCAGGTAGGTGCGGCGCTGCTGCACCGCGTAGCCGACGGTCCACACGATGATCAGGAACAGGGCCGCGCCGACCGAGTCGCCCGGGCCGATCCCGGTGAAGTGCGAGATGACGCCCTGCACCACCAGCAGGGCCAGCGCGCCAGCCAGGCCGGCCACCGCCACCGGCCGGCGGCAGGTGGTAGCGACCACGTAGAGCACCAGGCACAGCGGCAGGAACGGGCCGGCCGTCAGCGACGCCCCGACGGCCAGCAGCACCACGCAGCCGGCCAGCACGATGGCCAGCGCCCGGACCGGGGCCTTGCGCCGGATGGTGACCGGGAAGGCCAGGCCGAGGGCGATCAGCAGCAGCAGCGGCCAGGCATGAACGCGCAGGCTCACCCCGAACCGGGGCGCGCCAACATGGGTCACCGCATGCGATCAGCACGCCGAAGATGATGACCGCGCACAGCGCGGCGGCGGTCCAGTCCAGCACCGTCCAGAGGCGGCGGAGCCGCCGGAACGGCGTGGACGCGGGTTCTGCGCTCACCTGCCCACGGTAACGCCGCAGGCAAGCCCCGGACGTCCGCCCACGGTCGTACGCTGCCGGGCGGACCCGCGCCCGCGACCTGGCCGGTAGCGCTCCGGGGGGAGCCGGAAAGCCAATCTTCAGGATGATGACGCGGCGGCCGCCCGGCCGGCATGCTTGGAGCCGCACTGCGACGCTGCAATGCCATACCGAGGTCGGGAGACATCGTGACCGCTCAATTGCCGCTGCGGGCCGGGCCGCCCGGCCCGCCGGGCCCCGGGCCGGGGACTGGCGCGGCTGTCATCGAGACGGCGGCGCTCAGCAAGCGCTACCCAGGTGCGGTGACCGCGCTGGACGGGCTGACCGTCCAGGTGGAGCCGGGTATCACCGGGCTGGTCGGCGCGAACGGCGCGGGCAAGTCCACGCTCATCAAGATCCTGCTCGGCCTGCTGCCGGCCAGCGGCGGGCAGGCGGCCGTGCTGGGCCTGGACTGCGCCCGCGACGGCGCAGCAGATCCGGACGCTCACCGGGTACATGCCGGAGCACGACTGCCTGCCGCCGGACGTCACCGCGACCGAGTTCGTCACCCACCTGGGCCGGATGTCCGGGCTGCCGCCGACCGCGGCCAAGGAGCGGGCCGCCGAGTCGCTCCGGCACGTCGGCCTGTACGAGGAGCGGTACCGGCAGATCGGCACCTACTCCACCGGCATGAAGCAGCGGGTCAAGCTGGCCCAGGCGCTGGTCGGCGATCCGCGGCTGATGCTGCTGGACGAGCCGACCAACGGGCTGGACCCGGCGGGCCGGACCGCGATGCTGGACCTGGTGGCCCGGATCGGGTCCGAGTTCGGCATCTCCATCCTGGTGTCCTCGCATCTGCTCGGGGAGATCGAGCAGATCTGCGACCACCTGGTCGTCATCGACGCGGGCCGGCTGCTCCGGGCCGACTCGATGACCAGCCTCACCCAGGTCAGCCAGGTGCTGCTGGTCGAGGTGGACGAGGGCCTCGCGGAACTGGCCGCCGAACTGGCCGCCCGCGGCCTGCGGCCGCGCCAGGAGGACCGGGGCGTGCTGGTCCAGATCGCCTCGGACACCACCTACGACGAGGTCCGGGACACGGTCGCGGATCTCGGGCTGCCGCTGCACCGGCTGGAGCAGCGGCGGCGGCGGGTCGAGGAACTGTTCCGGGACGGCGAGGACAGCCACCACCCCGGGGAGGGTGCGGCATGAGCACGGAGAACAGCGCGCTGCCCGCGCCGGGCGGCGGGGTCATCCACGACATCGGGTACCGGCACTACACCGGGCCGCGGCTGGGCCGCCCCGGCATCGTCCGGGCGCTGGTCTGGCACAGCCTGCGCTCCTCGGTCGGCATCGGCCGGGGCGCCAAGGCCAAGATCATCCCGGTTATCGCGTTCGTGGCGATGTGCCTGCCCGCGGTGGTCAACGCGGTGTCGGTGGCCGAGGGCGGCCACCGGCTGGTGCCCTATGACACCTACATCTTCCAGCTTCGCGTGCTGATAATGATCATCTTCGTCGCGGCGCAGGCCCCCGAACTGGTCTCCCGGGACCTGCGCAGCCATGTGCTGCCGCTGTACTTCTCCCGGCCGATGCAGCCGGCTCGACTACCCGCTGGCCAAGCTCATCGCGTTCATCCTGGCCTGCCTGGCGCTGATCGAGATCCCGCTGCTGCTGCTCTACCTGGGCACGATCGCGTCGGCGGGCGGCCGCAGCGCCGATCTGGGACCAGACCAGGGCGCTGATCCCGGGCCTGCTCATCGGGGTGCTCTGGGCGGTGCTGCTGGCCTCGATCGGGCTGGCGCTGGCCTCGCTCAGCGGGCGGCGGGCCTACGCCACCGGGTCCATCGCCATCTACTTCTTCCTCACCTGGATACTGGCCGGCCTGCTCGAGTAACATCAGCGGCGGTCGCGGCCACGGCTGACCGGGCCGGAGTCGGCCCAGCCGCCGCGGGGGCGCGGCTGTCTGGCCTGGTCAGCCCGTTCACCACGGTGGACGGGGTGCGGCAGCTGGCTGGGCGGCACCTCGCGCGGGCCGATGCCGCCGCCGGGCGGCTACGGCGCCGCTGTACGGGGTGATGTTCCTGCTGCTGCTCGCGGCCGCGCTCGGCTTGCTGGCCGCCCGGTACCGGAAGGCGGCGATCTCATGAGCACGATCGAGCTGCGCAACGTGTCCCGCTGGTACGGCAACGTGGTGGCGGTCAACGACATCACGATGACCATCGGGCCCGGGCGTCACCGGGCTGCTCGGCCCGAACGGCGCCGGGAAGTCCACCCTGCTGCACCTGATCTCCGGCTTCCTGGAGCCGTCCCGCGGCGAGCTGACCGTGGCCGGCGCGCCCAGCTGGCGGAACCCGGACATCTACCGCAAGCTGGGCCTGGTGCCCGAGCGGCCGTCGGTGTACGGCTTCCTGACCGGGCAGGAGTTCGTCCGGGCCACCGCGCGGCTGCACCAGCTGCCCGACCCGGACCGGGCCGCGGACCGGGCCATCGGCATCGTCGAGATGGCCGACGCGCAGCACCGGCGGATCTCCACCTACTCCAAGGGCATGCGGCAGCGGATCAAGGTGGCCGCCGCGCTGGTGCACGACCCCGAGCTGCTGCTGCTCGACGAGCCGTTCAACGGGATGGACCCGCGGCAGCGGCTGCACATGATGGACCTGCTCGAAGCGCTCGGCGACGAGGGCCGGACCATCCTGTTCAGCTCGCACATCCTGGAGGAGGTGGAGCGGCTGTCCGGCACCATCCAGGTGATCGTGTCCGGTCGGCTGGCCGCGTCCGGCGACTTCCGGGCTATCCGGCGGCTGATGACCAGCCGGCCGCACGTGTTCCTGCTGCACACCTCCGACGACCGGCGGGTCGGCTCGGCGCTGATCGGCAGCCCGGCGGTGACCGGGGTCGAGATGACCGGCCGGGGCCTGCAGGTCAAGGCGTCCGACTACGGGGCGTTCAGCCGGCGAGATCGCCGGGCTCACCCGCGACCAGGGCGTGCAGCTGCGCGCCCTGCTGCCCGAGGACGAGTCGCTGGAGAGCGTCTTCGCCTACCTCGTCGAATCCTGAAAGGACCAGCTGACGTGTTCTCCGGTCCGGCCGGCACGGTCGCCTCGATCACGCTGCGGGCGACCATGGGCCGCAAGCGTGCCTTCCTGTTCGCCCTCCCGGCGCTGATCCTGGTGCTGGTCACCGCGCTGCTGAAGATCGCGCACCCAGCCGCGCCGGACTGGCCCAGCACCATCCTGGGCGACTTCGGGTTCGCGGTGGTGCTGCCGCTCACCGCGCTGATCATCGGCACCAGCGTGCTCGGCGCGGAGATCGACGACGGCAGCGTGGTGCACCTGCTGGCCACGCCGGTCCGCCGGTCCACGGTGATCCTGAGCAAGTTCGCCGTCGGCGCCGTGCTGACCATGATCTTCGTGGCCGTGCCCGAGCTCATCGCGGCGGTCATCGCCACCGGCGGGCTGACCCGGCTGGCCGAGGGGCTGTTCGTCGGCGCGCTGGCCGGGGCGGTGATCTACAACGCGGTGTTCGTGATGATCTCCGTGCTGACCACCCGGGCCATCGCCGTGGGCCTGCTCTACCTGCTGGTCTGGGAGTCGCTGCTGGGCAACTTCGTAGCGGGGCGCGGATCCTGTCCGTGGGGCAGTACTCGCTGGGCATCGCGAACTCGATCGCGTCGGACAGCAACCTGAACGCGCACCTGGGCGTGGTCACCGCCGTGGTCATGGGGGCGATCGTCACGGCCGGCACGCTGGCCCTGGCCGTCCGGCGGCTGGCCGCCTTCTCGCTCAAGGGCGACGCCGTCTGACCGTCACGTCCGGACCCTCAGCCGGGGCCGCCCGCCGGGCGGAACGCGGGGCCATGACCGGGGACGATCACCGTGGCCACGGCGAGGATGCGGCGGCGGCTGGCGGCCAGCGCGGCCTGGTCGGTGGCCAGCGGGTCCTGCTCCGGCCCATCCGGGCCCCACCAGGCGTGCGTGCAGGCGTAGGCGCCGTCCGGGGTGGCGGCCAGCGTGGTGATGTCCTCGGCGGTGTGCCCGGGGGTGGCGATCAGCCGGACCGACGGGGTCAGCGGGAAGTCTCCCGGCTCGCGGCCGACCCACAGGTCGCCCTGGTAGCTGGCCCAGTGATCGTGGATGGTGGCCCGCGGGAACAGCGCCGCGTTGCTGGTGTGGTCCGGGTGGTGATGGCTGAACACCACGTCGGTCACGTCATCGGGGGCCGGCCCGCAGGCGGCCAGCGCGCCGAGCAGGGCGTCCCGGCCGGACACCATGCCCGGGTTGACCACGATCACCCGCCCGGCATCCATGATCAGGGTGACCGAGCTGCCCACCCGGTCACCGCCGCTGTCCTCCCGGACGTAGCCCTCGTGCAGCACGGAGACCCGTGCCGTGCCCGGCGCCGCGAAGTCTGCATCTGTCACGACGGCAGACTAGATCAACCCGGCCGGCCTTGGCCGCCGCCTTGAGATGCTGCTTGTAGGCGCGGACCTCGGCCAGTGAGTCGTCGTCGGTGATGTCGGCGACCGACATCCGGGAGCCGTCCTGGCCGAACGGCCCGGCCGCCTCGCGCCAGCCGGGCGGCCGCACCCAGAGCTGCTTGCCCAGCAGCGCGGCGAAGATCTGCGCCTTGGCCGGGCCGAAGCCGGGCAGCTCGGCGATCCGCCGGACGAGTTCCTGGCCGGTGCCCGCACCCTGCCAGACCTGCGCCGCGTCGCCGCCGTACTTACTGACGATGAGCCGGGCCAGGTCCTGCGTCCGGGCCGCCATCGCCTTGGGGTAGCGGTGCAGGGCGGGCCGCTCGGCGAACACGGCGGCCAGCGCGTCCGGGTCGTAGCCGGCCAGCTCCTCGGCGGTCGGCTCATGGCCCAGCCTGCGCACCAGGTCGCGCGGTCCGCTGAACGCCTTCTCCAGCGGCACCTGCTGGTCCAGCAGCATGCCGATGAGCAGCGCGAGCGGATCGCGGGACAGCAGCTCATTGGCGTCCTGGTCGATGGGCAGCGAAATGGTCATGGACTCCTCCTGATCACTGCGGCCATCCTGGCCGGCCAGCACCGCGGCCGCGAGCCCGGGGCTGCGGTGCGGCGCGGCCCCAGCTATGCCGCCAGGCAGCTAGCCTGGACAGCGGGACGCGCTGACCAAGCTGGACGCAACCTGGGAACCAGCGCAGAACCAGCCGGCCGCGGAACTACCCGCGGGCCGGCCGGCGTTCTACATGGCAGGCACGGATGTGGTGCGGCTGGCTCGCACGAGCTGGCCCGGGAAGCACAAACGGTGCCGCCCTAGGAGGCAGAAGTTGTCCGGTCGGATGAAGCTCGCGATCGCCGGGATCGTGCTCGGCCTTATCTTGTTCTTTGTCAGCCCGTGGCTGGCCATCGCGGTCATCGCGCTGGCGATCGGTATCCCGCTCGGCATGTACCTGGCGCTCGACCCGTCACAGCGGCGCCGCCTCAAGGGGATCCGCCGCCGCCAGATCGGCGGCTGACCCCGCAGCCCGGCACCGGACCGCCGGCCGGTCAGCTCAGGTACCCGGGGTAGAGCAGGGCCAGCTGGTGCGGGTAGCCGCCGATGAGCCGGAGCTCGTCGTCGGTCAGCGGCCTGCCGGTGGCTGACGCGCACAGCTGGACCAGCGAGAACACCAGGTCCTCGGCACTGGCGGCGACGTCGATGCCGAGCGAGTCCAGCACGTGCCGGAGGCCGGCCTTGCCGCCGTATTCCCCGGTCAGCACCACCCGGCCGGGCTGGGCGAACCAGTCGCCCGGGAAGGGGCCGAGGGTCTCGTCGTCGTACAGCTCGTAGTTGTTCCGGTCCTTGAGCGCGCCGTCGGCGTGGATGCCGGACTCGTGCGCGAACGCGTTCCGCCCGACTCCGGGCTGGTTGTGCGCCAGCGGCTGGCCGAATGCGTAACTGGCCCACAGCGCGAACCGGCGGGCCCAGGACAGGTCGAGCGGGTCGCCGATGGTGGCCTTCCCGGCCAGGCCGAAGCCGTGCCGCAGCGCGAGGATGCAGGACAGCAGGTCGGCGTTCCCGGCCCGCTCGCCGATCCCGTTGATGCACGTGTTGACCCAGGCATCCTGGCCCGCGTCCAGGTCGCCGAGCGCCCCGGACACCGAGTTGGCCACGGCCATGCCGAGGTCGTTGTGGCAGTGTGTCTCGACCGGGATATGCACCGCGGCGGCCAGCTTGGCGAACCGCTCGCGGATCCGCTCCGGGGTGTCACCGCCGATCGTGTCGCAGTAGCGCACCCGGTCCGCGCCGGCTTCCCGGGCGGCCGTGGCGAACTCCAGCAGGAACCCGTCGTCGGTCCGTGACCCGTCTTCGGCGTTCACCCCGATGGTCTGCGCACCACCGTCCCGGGCGGCGCGCACCGCCGCGGTCATCTCGCGGATAATCGACGCCCGGTCCAGCTTGCCGCGGAACTTGTGCGCGATCATCTGGTCCGAGGTCGAGATGGACAGGTTGTAGTGCCGCAGGCCGAGCGGCACCGCCGCCTCGACATCGCCCGGCACCGCCCGGCACCAGCCGGACAGCCGCAGCGTGCCGAACGCGCCCGCCCCGGCCAGCGCCACGTTGGCCCGGATATAGGGCACCTCGTGGAACAGGAACGGGAAGCCAAGCTCGGACTGCGCCACGCCGAGCCGGCCCAGGTAGAAGTTGACCATCGTCTTGCCGAACTTGGACAGCCCGGTGCGGGCGGTCTGCACGCCGTCGCGGTTGGTCACGTCGAGGAAATGAATGGCTGGCATGCGAACCACGATGGCAGTTTCTGTCCACTATCATCAACATTGATTAAAATCAATGTTAGGGTGCGACGGCGGCCCGGCAGGCAGGGGAGTGACGGTGACGGAGTGGATCAACGCGGCCGAGGCGGCCCGCCAGCTCGGCGTCAAGCAGGCCACGCTGTACTCCTACGTGAGCCGGGGCGTGCTCACCCGGCGGCGCGGTACCGGCGGCAAGGTCAGCCTGTTCGACGCGGCCGAGGTTGGTGAGCTGGCCCGGCGCGGGCGGCCGCGCCGGCCACCCGGCCTGACCGGGCTGGTCATCGAGTCCGGGTTGACCGAGATCGCCGATGACACGCTGCGGTTCCGCGGCATCGACGCGCTGGACCTGGCCCAGGACCGGCGCTTCGAGGAGGTGTCCGCGCTGCTCTGGACCGGGTCGCTGACCGCGGCCGGGGCGGCCGGGGCGGCCGGGACGTGGCGGGCCACGCCGGAAGCGGTCCGGGCGGGCCGCGCGGCGCAGGCCGCGCTGCCGCCGGGCACGCTGCCGCTGGAGCGGCTCCAGGTCATCGTGCCCGCGCTGGCCGCGGCCGATCCGCTGCGCTTGCATCTCGATCCGCCCGCGGTGATCGCGGCCGGGCAGGCCATCATCGGCGGCATGGTGGACTGCCTGCCGGCCGCGGCCGGTGACGGGCGGGCCGGCCCGGACGGCCCGATCGCGGACCGGCTGTGGCACAAGCTCTGCCCGGACCCGCCACCGGCCGCGCTGCTCGGCGCGCTGAGCGCCGCCCTGGTGCTGCTGGCCGACCACGAGCTGGCCGCGTCCACGCTGGCCGCCCGGGTCGCCGCGTCAGTGCGGGCCGACCCGTACGCGGTGGTGGCCACTGGGCTGGGCGCGCTCGGCGGCGCGCTGCACGGCGGCGCCTCGCTGGGTGCCGAGACCATGCTGGCTGCCGCCCGTGGCGCGGCAGGCGCCCCGCGGGTGGTCGGTGACCTGCTCCGCCGGGGCGAGCGGGTGCCCGGGTTCGGGCATTTCGTGTACCGGGCCGGCGACCCGCGGGCCGGGCTGCTGCTGGCGATGATCAGGCGGGCCGTCCCGGCGTCACCCCGGCTGGCCGTGGCCGACGCGGTGCTGGCCGAGACGCACCGGCGGGCGCTGCCCGAGCCGAACATCGACTTCGCCCTGGCCGTGCTGGCCAGCTGCGCCGGGATGATCACCGGGTCGGGTGAGGCGGTCTTCGCCATCGCCCGCACGGCCGGCTGGCTGGCCCACGGCCTGGAGGAGTACGCCGCCCGCACCCCGCTGCGCCCGCGCGCCGTCTACACCGGCCCGCCCGCGGCCAGCCGGTGACCGCGGCGCAGGACCCACCGTCATCACTTCCCGAACCAGTCACGGATGAGCTGGCCCGCTCCCTGCCCTGGCTGCGGCCAATCTGAGCCGATCTTCGTAACCGACGAATAGTCGCTCGTAGAATTGAGGCAGCCCGGCGTCAGCGTCCAGGCCGTGAAACCAATGTCCATGCTCCGCAGGTAACTAAGGAATAGCGGGATGCTCGTGGCGGCGTCAGCCCAGTGGTATCCGTTGGCGAAGTTTGTCCACTCGCCAATGGCGACTGGGATGCCCATCTCGCGTAGATACCCGAAGTCCTTGTCCCAGGTCGCGGCATTGTGCGGCCCAGCGGGGTGATGAATCGTATAGACAATTGTTCCGCCATGGAGCAGGTACTTGCTGGCCAGTTTCAGTGTGCCGGCTCGCTCGATCCCTTCCACCCAGATGACGTTGTCGTAACCGCTGTGCCTGATGCTGTCGATTACCGGCTGCATGCTGCGCTGCCATTGCGACCAGTTGCAGTCCCGTGGCTCGTTGAAGATATCGAAGTACACATGACTCTGGTTCCGGTAAACCTTGCCAATGTCAGACCAGAAAACCTTGGTCGGGCACTAGCGTTCGCTGGCATTGACAGGAAAAGCAGCATTGCGATTGCTGCCAGCAGTGCCAGTATCCGCTTCATCATCCCCAGCCCCTCTTTGTAACAGTCTGTCACCAAGACATAACTGCACGAAGGGGGCGAAGGTCACCGGTGAAATGGGCAAACGGCCGGTGCCCAATGGCCCGTCAAATTATGACCATGTGCCTGGATTAATCGGAATTATAGCCGTTTGGTGCGCGGATCAGTCCTGCGGGGGACGGTTGCGGACCCGGATGGTGCCCTTGTAGCTGAAGCCGCGCACGTGCACCACCGGCGCGTCGGCGGGTAGCGCCGGGGCGGCCTCGGTGTCCGTATCCGCGCCGAAGCCGCTGGTCTCGACCCGCACCCCGGGCGGCACCAGGATGGTGATCCGCGACTTGTACGCCACGGCCAGCAGTGTCGTCTCCGCCGCGGTCAGCTCGGCCGCGCGCAGGTCCAGCCATCCGGAGCCCTTGTACACCACGGTCCGGTACCGTTCGGGCACCCGCCACCGGCCGGCCCGGCGGACCGGGCTCTTGAACGCCACGGCCAGCCGCCCGGGCGGCCGCCTGCTGCCGCCGGCGGCGTGGCGGCCGGGCTGGGCGCCGGCAGGTCGGCCAGCAACTGGTCCAGCTCCGGGCGGGTCCGCGCGGACAGCGCGGTGCGCATCCGCTGGTCGAACTCGCTGTCGTCCAGGCGTCCCTCGGCGAACGCCTCCTGCAGCCGCTGGGTGGCCGCGTCCCGCTCCCGGTCCGACGCGCGGATGGCCGGTGCCTGGGTCGCCCCGTCGTCCAGCCTGGCCGGTGATCCAGTACCTG
Organism: uncultured Actinomycetes bacterium; assembly: GCA_963757545.1. Taxonomy (GTDB): domain Bacteria; phylum Actinomycetota; class Actinomycetes; order Streptosporangiales; family Streptosporangiaceae; genus RYN-230. The sequence goes on from CAVWSA010000030.1 coordinate 161,064, forward strand.
GCTGCTGCATGCTGCCCTCCTCCGCCGGATATCGAGATGTATCGTAACTTGCCCGGGCGGCCCGCGACAGCCGCCTGGCACAGCCGCTGGTGGCAGCACGGCCGGCCAGGCGTGCCAGGATCGGGGGCATGCAGGACGAAGCTGCCGCGCGAGCGGCCGTGCTGGCCGCCGCCCAGGGCATGCTCAGCCACGGGCTGAGCTCCGGGACCAGTGGCAACGTGTCCGCCCGGCTCGCCGACGGGCGCATCGTGATCACCCCGTCCGGCCTGCCCTACCCGGAGATGGGCCTGGGCGACCTGGTCGTGATCACCGCGGCGGGCGAGCCGGACCGCCCGGCGCCGGGCCGGGCGCCGTCCTCGGAAAGCCAGTTGCACTGGGCGTGCTACCGGGCTTTCCCGGAGATCGGCGCGGTGCTGCACAGCCATCCGCCGTTCGCCACCATGTTCGCCGCCGCCCGGCAGCCGGTGCCGGCCGTGATCGACGAGGCGGTGCTGTTCCTGGGCGGCGACATCCCGGTGGCCGACTACGCGGTCAGCGGCTCGGCCCAGGTCGGGGAGAACGCGGTCCGGGTGCTGGCCGACCGGGCCAGCGCGCTGCTGGCCAGCCACGGCCTGGTCACCATCGCGGCCAGCCCGGCACAGGCGCTGCACTACGCCGTGGTCGCGGAACACTGTGCCCAGGTGGCCTGGGGCGCCCGGGCCATCGGCGGGCATGCCGCGCTGCCCGCCAGCACGCTGCACGCGTTTGGCACGGCCTACCGGCAGGCCCGGCGGTCAGCTCACGGCTGACTTGCTGGCCGACCGGCGCATCCGCCCGCTGGCCGCCCGGATGGCCAGCACCCGGGCCGCCGCCATCACCACACCCAGCGCGATGGCCCAGCTGAGCGCCTCCGCGGTGCCCACCGCCGGGTCATTCGGGTCGGTGGGCGGTTCCTTCCCGGTGACCCGCTTCCAGCCCAGGTTCATCAGCTTGCGGACGGCGTACGCCGCCCCGAAAGCCGCGGCACCGACCAGCGCCTTGCTGGCGCCTTCTCCCTTGTCTGACATACATCCTCCCTGATGCCGGTTGGCGCCCGTGCCTCGAGTCAAGTGCGGCGGTTCCAGTGCGGCGGTTCCCGCTGCTGATCATCCCACGGGCGTGCCACCGGCCCGGGCGGCCGGTCGCGCCGCGTCGATCGCGGCGGCCAGTTGCGCGGGCCGCCGGGTGCCGATCAGCCAGTATGGGATGACGCTGGCCGGGTCCTCGACCGCGATGTACACCGCCTGCGGCAGGTACGGCCGGGCCAGCAGGAATGCGGCCGGGTCCGCCCGCGGCCCGCGCAGCGCCCTGGTCTGGTCCGCGTCCAGCACGGTCACCTGGCCCGCCTGGACCAACGGCAACGCCGACTTGCCTACCCTGAGCACGCCGCGCCTCACCTCGATGCGCAGCCACCCCCAGCAGATCAGGAAGGCGGCCATCGGCACGGTGATCGCCGCGTACACGATCAGCGCGGGTTCCCAGTCGAAGCCGGCCAGGAAGCCCGCGCCCAGCAGGAACGCAGACAGCAGGCCGAGCACCCACCAGCTGACCGGAACACGCAGCCGTTCATGGTAGACACGCATGGGTCCACCGTAGTTGGTTACATGAAGGCATGATTGGGCGACGCATGTGGCACGGCCTCCGTTCCGGCTCCGCCCGTGCCACCGAGGAAGGCGCCGCTGAGCCAGGCGGGGCCGAACGGGGACGGCCGCGTCGCCGGGCGCGACGGGCCAGATAACGGGGTGGGGGTCATCCAGCAGGGCATCGACGGGACCACGGGGGTCACCGCGGCCGACGAGGGCGGCGCCGGGCAGCCGGCCGCGCCGGGCTCGCAGGTGCCCCGCTGGCTGCAGCGGGCGGCGGGCTGGTCCTGGCGGCTGCTGCTCGTCGGCATCGTCGTCTACCTGGCCTTCCGGGTGGCCAGCATGCTCAAGCTGGTGGTGCTGCCCTGCGTGGCGGCCCTGCTGCTCACCGCGCTGCTGCAGCCGGTACAGTCCCGGCTGCGCCGGACCGGCCTGCCCGCCCTGGCCGCCACCTGGTGCACCCTGCTGCTCGCGGTGGCCGTGCTGGCCGGGGCGGGCACGCTGGCCGCGACCCGGGCCACCGCGGACTACCCGACCCTGGTCCGCGAGCTGACGCACACCGGGAACGAGCTGCAGACCTGGCTGGCCGGCCCGCCATTCCACATCCGGCATGGCGGCATCGAGGGCCTGGCCAACCGGGGGCTGAGCTACCTGAAGCAGCACCAGTCGCTGGTGGCGGGCACGGTGCTGTCCGGCGGGCGGATCTTCCTGGAGATCCTGGCCGGCCTGGTGCTCATGCTGTTCATCACGTTCTTCCTGCTCAAGGACGGGGACCGGATCTGGGCCTGGCTGACCGGGTTCCTCGGCACGGAGAGCAGGCAGCGGACCCGGCTGGCCGGCACGGCCGCCTGGCAGGCCCTGGTCTATTACGTGCGTGGCACCATCGCGGTGGCCGCCATCCACTCCGTGGTCATCGGGTTCTCGCTGTGGATCCTCGGCGTGCCGCTGCTGGTGCCGCTGACCATCCTGGTGTTCGTGGCCGCGTTCGTCCCGCTGGTCGGCATCCTGGTGGCCGGCACGGTGGCCGTCCTGGTCACGCTGGGCACCAAGGGCTGGATCGCCGCGGTGATCCTGATCGTCATCTTCATCCTGGAGAACCAGCTGGAGAGCCATCTGCTGCAGCCGCTGGTGGTCGGCCGGATGGTCCGGCTGCACCCGCTGGCGGTGATCCTGGTGCTGGCCGTCGGTGGCGTGGTGGCCGGCATCCCGGGGGCGATCGTGGCCGTGCCCACGGCCGCCGCGCTGACCCGCGCGGCGCCGTACCTGAGCGGCAGGCAGCGGCTGTAAGGTCGCCTGAGTGAACAGGCACCTGCGGACCTCGAGTCTCCCATGTCACCGGTGAATCCCGGCACCGACCCGGTGGACGTGCTGATCAAGCGGCTGGATCCGGGCCTGCCGCTGCCCGCCCGGTCCCACCCGGGTGACGCGGGCGTGGACCTGGTGGCCGCGGCCGACGTGGACCTGGCGCCCGGCGCCCGGGCCGTGGTGCCGACCGGGCTGGCCATCGCGCTGCCCGACGGTTACGCGGCATTCGTGCACCCACGGTCCGGGCTGGCCGCCAAGCACGGGGTGACCATCGTCAATGCGCCGGGCACCGTGGATGCCGGGTACCGTGGCGAGATCAGGGTGACACTGCTGAACACCGATCCGGCCACGGCAGTCTCGTTCCAGCGGGGCGACCGCATCGCGCAACTCGTCATCCAGCGTGTGGCATCGCCGGTATTCCACGAGGTGGACAGCCTGCCCGGGTCAGCCCGGGGGGAGAACGGGTTCGGGTCCACCGGGGGACATGCCAGCGCGGCCACCGCTGGCGGGTGACCAGCGCGAACCGCGCGGGCAGCAGGACACCCCCACGATCGAGAGCAGGGAGAACGGAAGTGTTCCGTCGGCGTCGCCGCGAGGAAGCCGAGCCCGAACTCATCGAGGACGAGGCGCCAGAAGACGCGGCAGACTGGGCAGCAGCGGATGAGGACGAGGCTGACCCGGATGATCAGGAGCCGGCCGAGGCAGCGGGCTGGGGCCCGTGGGACGCGAACGGCGACGTCCCGGCGGCCGAGCGCGTCGACTTCGGCAGCCTGCAGGTGCCGGTGGCCGAAGGTTTCGAGATCCAGCTCAACATCGCCGATGACCAGGGCCCGCTGATCGCCGTGGTGCGCGGGGACAGCTCGCTGCAGCTGCAGGCGTTCGCCGCGCCGAAGAGCGGTGGGCTCTGGGACGACGTGCGGCAGGAAATCGCCACCGCGGTGACCCAGGCCGGCGGGAACAGCGACGAGACCGACGGCCCATTCGGCGCCGAACTGCACGCCCGGGTGCCCGGAGACCCGTCGCTCGGCCAGGGCGGGCTGCAGCAGGTCCGCTTCCTCGGCGTGGACGGGCCGCGCTGGTTCCTGCGCGGGGTGATCACCGGGCCGGCGGCCCAGCATTCCTCCGCGGCCGGGCCGTTCGAGGAAGTCTTCGCCGGGTGTCGTGGTGGCCCGCGGTGATCACCCGGTGCCGCCCCGCGACCTGCTCGAGATCCAGCTGCCCGAAGAGGCCCGGCGGGCCATGGAGGAGCAGATGGCCGCCGAGGAGGAACGCTTCGGCACCCCGCTCAACCCCTTCGAGCGCGGCCCCGAGATAACAGAAACCCGGTAATTTCCGGGGACGGCCCCCCGGACTTAACCGTGACCGTCGGCGAGCAGGGCGGCTAGTTCGTCTTCCACGTCTTCGCTGGTGACAAACAGGAGCTCGTCGCCGGTTTCCAGCGGGTCGTCCTTGGCCGGGACGATCACCCGGCCGTCGCGCAGGATGGCGACCAGCGCGGTGTCGGCCGGCCACTGGATGTCGCCGATGCGCTGGCCGGCCAGCGGGGCGTCGTCCGGCATGGTCAGCTCGACCAGGCTGGCCTCGCTCTGCCGGAAGGTCATCAGCCGGACCAGGTCACCGACGCTGACCGCCTCCTCGACCAGGGCGGACAGCAGCCGCGGGGTGGACACCGCGACGTCCACCCCCCAGGACTCGTTGAACAGCCACTCGTTGTTCGGGTGGTTGATCCGGGCCACCACCCGGGGCACCCCGTACTCGGTCTTGGCCAGCAGCGACACCACCAGGTTGGCCTTGTCGTCCCCGGTGGCCGCGATCACCACGTTGCACCGTTCCAGCGCCGCCTCGTCCAGCGAGGCGATCTCGCACGCGTCGGCCAGCAGCCATTCGGCGCGCGGCACGCTGTCCACCGCGATCGACCGGGGGTTCTTGTCGATGAGCAGGACTTCGTGCCCGTTGTCCAGCAGTTCGGCGGCGATGGACCGGCCTACCGAGCCCGCTCCGGCGATGGCGACCCGCATCAGCGGCCTCCCCTGCTTGGCTGGCCGCCGGGGGCCCGGGTGGACAGCGCAGCCGAGATCCGCTCCAGATCCTGCTCCAGCGCGATCATGTGCAGCACGTCCCCTTCCTGCAGCACCGTGCCCGGCCCGGGCAGTACCACCTCGCCGAGCCGGGACAGGAACGCGACCCGGGCCCGGGCCGCCTCCTCCACCGCGCTGGTCTTCTCGCCCACCCAGTCCTCGGCGTAGGCCACCTCGGCCAGCACCACCGCGCCGGTCGGGTCCCGCCACAGCGGCTCGCTGCCCTCGGGCAGCAGCCGGCGCAGCATCTGGTCCGCGGTCCACCGTACGGTGGCCACGGTCGGGATGCCGAGCCGCTGGTACACCTCGGCCCGCCGCGGGTCGTAGATGCGGGCCGCGACCCGCTTCACGCCGAACGACTCCCGGGCCACCCGGGCCGCGATCACGTTCGAGTTGTCGCCGCTGCTGACCGCCGCGAACGCGTCCGCGTGCTCGATGCCCGCCTCGCTGAGCACGTTCTGGTCGAATCCGATCCCGGTGATCTTCTTGCCCTTGAACGTCGAGCCCAGCTTGCGGAACGCATCCCGGTCCTGGTCGATGACCGCAACCGAGTGGCCCTGGTCCTCCAGGATGTGCGCGAGGGTCGATCCGACCCGCCCGCAACCCATGATCACAATGTGCACGACCACCCCTTGGATGAGTACAGTGCCGGCCAACGCATGACTGATGTGCCCGCCAACGGTATTCCCTGTCCTGACTAGGTGAGACGGCCGGCCAGGATACTCCCTTCAGCTGAACATGAGGAGCATCGTGGACCTGCTGGAACTCGAGGTGGGCGAGGCCGCCCAGGGCGGCTGGTGCGTGGCCAGAGAGCCATCCGGGCGGGTCGTCCTGGTCCGGCACGCGCTGCCCGGCGAGCGGGTGCTGGCCCAGGTCACCGACAGCACCGCCCGGTTCGCCCGGGCCGACGCGGTGCGGGTGCTGGCCGCGTCGCCGGACCGGGTCGAGCCGCGCTGCCCGCACGCCCGTCCCGGCGGCTGCGGCGGGTGCGACTGGCAGCACGCCAGCCCGCAGGCACAACGCCGGCTCAAAGCGGCGGTGATCAGCCAGCAGCTGCGCCGGATCGCCGGCCTGGACCGCGAGGTGACGGTGCAGCCGCTGCCGGGTGACCCGGCCGGGCTGGGCTGGCGCACCCGGGTCCGGTTCGCGGTCGGCCGCAGCGGCACCGCTGGGCTGCGCCGGCACCGGTCGCATGAGGTCATCGACGTCGGGCACTGCCCGATCGCGCACCCGGTGGTGGACCAGGCCGGGGTGACCACGCGGCCGTGGCCGGGCGCCGCTCGGTCCAGGTGGTGTCCGCGCCGGGCAGCGGGCAGCGAGCGATCGTGGTCACCCGGCTGGCCCGGGGGGACGACCCCCCGGAACCTCCCGACCGCCGCTCCGCGCCGGGCCGGCGAAGCTGGCCGAGCCGGCCGTGCGGGCTTGGGTAGCGGCCTGCCGGAATGGGTCGGCGAGGGCACGGACCCGGTGCTGGTGGCCGGGCGGGGCGGGCGGCTGGCCGCGCTGCGCGGCGGGCCGTTCCTGCAGCAGGCCGCAGCCGGGCGGAGCTGGCGGGTCAGCGCGGGCGTGTTCTGGCAGGTGCACCCGGCCGCGGCGGACGCGCTGGCCGAGGCGGTCCGCGATGCGCTGCGGCCGCGCGCCGGGGACGTGGCGCTGGACCTGTATTGCGGCGCGGGCCTGTTCGCCGGGGTGCTGGCCGACGCAGTCGGGCCGTCGGGCACGGTGATCGGCATCGAGTCCGACCAGGCCGCGGTGCGGGACGCGCGGCACAACCTGCGGGCCACCCCGTGGGCCCGGGTGCACCGCGGTGACATGACCGAGGCGCTGGCCCGGGCCGACTGGGCGCAGGCCCGGATCGCGGTGCTCGACCCGCCGCGGGCCGGCGCCGGGCGCGCCGTGCTGGACCAGCTGCTGGCGCCCGGGACGGGCCTGAGCCGGGTCGCCTACGTGTCCTGCGACCCGGCCACCCTGGCCCGGGACATCGGGATGTTCCGCCAGGCCGGCTGGCAGCTCGGCGAGCTGCGCGCGTTCGACGCGTTCCCGATGACCCACCACGTGGAGTGCGTCGCGACGCTCACCCGTGGCTGAGCCGCGAGGCGGCTACTCCTCCTTGCGCAGCACCGCCTCGGCCTCGATCTCGATCTGGATCCGCTCGCTGACCATCACCCCGCCGGGGACCGGGGCGTTGAAGCTGACCCCGAAGTCCGTCCGGTTGATCTCGGCGATGGCCGAGAACCCGGCCCGGGTGCCGCCGAACGGGTCCGGGCCGAACCCGTTGACCTCCACGGCCAGCGTCACCGGCTTGGTCACGCCGCGGATGGTCAGGTCGCCGTCCACGATCAAGCCGTGTCGCCGTCCGGCCGGACCCCGGTGGACGCGAACGTCATCTTGGGGTGGGTGGCGACGTCGAAGAAGTTGGTCGAGCGCAGGTCGTTGTCCCGCATGCTCGTTCCCGGTGCTGACCGACGACAGGTCGATGGTGGCGGTGGCGGAGGAGTCCAGCGGGTTGGGCGCGGTGACGATCTGGGCTTCGAACGAGGTGAACTGGCCGCGGACCTTGCTCACCATCAGGTGCCGGGCGACGAAGCCAATGGTGGAGTGAACCGGGTCGAGATCCCAGGTCCCAGCGATATAGCCGGGAATCTGCACAGCCGGGGAGGTCATTTGACACTCCTAAATGGTTCCGGGGGGAATTATCTCGACCATAACCCGGCCGCACTGCGGCTGTCCCGGCGGGGTACGCAAGGATGGGTTCATGCGACTGAGGATCTTCACCGAGCCCCAGCAGGGCGCGGACTACGGGCGGCAGCTTGCGGTGGCCCGGGCGGCCGAGGAGCTGGGCTTCGACGCGTTCTTCCGGTCCGATCACTATCTGAAGATGGGCGACGTCAGCGGGCTGCCCGGGCCTACCGACTCGTGGCTGACGCTGGCCGGCCTGGCGGTACAGACGTCCCGGATCCGGCTGGGCACCCTGGTCAGCTCGGCCACGTTCCGCTATCCGGGGCCGCTGGCCATATCGGTGGCCCAGGCCGACGAGATGAGCGACGGGCGGGTCGAGCTCGGCCTGGGCGCGGGCTGGTTCGAGGCGGAACACGCCGCCTACGGCATCCCGTTCCCGGCCACCGGCGAGCGGTTCGACCGGCTCGAAGAGCAGCTGGCCGTCATCACCGGGCTGTGGGACACGCCGGTGGGCAAACGTTCTCGTTCGACGGCCGCTACTACCCGGTCACCGATTCGCCGGGGCTGCCCAAGCCGGTGCAGCGGCCGCACCCGCCGATCGTGGTCGGCGGGCACGGGCCCAGGCGGACGCCACGGCTGGCCGCCCGGTACGCGGACGAGTTCAACGTGGGGTTCTCCAGCGTGGCGGAGACCGGCGCCGCAGTTCGGCCGGGTCCGGGAGGCGTGCCAGGCGGCCGGCCGTGACCCGGCCTCGCTGGGCTATTCGGCCGCCCAGGTGACCTGCTGCGGACGGGACGAGGCGGAGCTGGCCCGCCGGGCCGCGGCCATCGGCCGGGACGCTGGCCGAGCTGCGGGCCGACGGGCTGGCCGGCTCGCCGGCCGAGATCGTGGACCAGATCGGCCAGTTCGCCGGGCACGGCGCCAGCCGGATGTACCTGCAGATCCTGGACCTGCACGACCTGGACCACCTGGAGCTGCTGGCCACCGAGGTCATGCCCCAGGTCCGCGCCGAAGGGGCGCGCCGCCGACTGGACTGACGAGCGAGGGAGCGAGGAACGAGCGAGGGAGCGAGGAGGGAAGTCGGCGGGTAAAGCGCCCCGGAGGCGCAAGGAAACAGAGCCCGCTGAGAAACAACCCTCAGTGGATGGGCAGTCTGCGAGAGGATTCTCGCTGCGCTGGGGAGCTCCCAAATCGCCCCGGGTAACCAGGAGGTAGGTCAATGGCGGCACGTGGTCCGCGGCGCTGGCTGCGCTGGGTTATCGCCGCCGCCGTGGTGGTCGTGGTGCTCGCGGTGGCCGGCCCGTTCATCTTCTTCCACTTCGTGGAGGGCAACTCACCAGCGCCGCTCAGCCTCAAGGCCAGCGCCACCCCGTCCAGCGCGCAGTCCGCGAGCGCGGTGTCCACCACGGGCGGCGCCGCGCCGCTCGCCGGGCTCATGGCAGGTCGGTTCCGGGTCCCAGGTCGGCTACCGGGTCCAGGAGATCCTGATGGGCCAGCAGCACACCGCGGTCGGCCGGAGCAGCTCGGTGACCGGGCAGATGGTGGTCAGGGGCAGCACGGTCCACACGGCCGGCTTCACCGTCAAGATGGCCACCATCCACACCGACTCGGCGCAGCGCGACGCGCAGTTCGACGGCCGGATCATGGACGTGGCCAGCTATCCCACCGGCACGTTCGCGCTGACCAAGCCGATCAGCCTGGCCCCGGTGCCGCGGCCAAGGGCACGATCAGGACCTACACCGCCAGCGGCAAGCCTCACCCTGCACGGGCGCAGCGTGCCGGTGACCTTCCCGCTGAAGGCGGAGCGCACCGCGACCGGGATCGAGGTGCAGGGCTCGATCCCGGTGCTGTTCAGCAAGTGGGACATCCCGAACCCCAGCTTCACCGGCTTCGTCACCACCCAGAACCACGGGGTCATGGAGTTCCTGCTCGACTTCAGGCCGGGCTGATCCGGGCGCACGCTGATCAGTCGCCACAACGGCCGTCGGCCTGGGCAACTCCCGGTGCCCGGCGGGACGGATGGTCTTGACGTCAGCGCATGGGGCGGGATGATGTGTTTTGCTCTGATAGATCCTGTTGGATCAGTGCCAGAGTCTGTGTGATCTTGGTGGCGGAGCGGCCACCTGGGAGTCCCCGGGTACGCCCCTGCTGCCCCAGGTGGAAGGCACGGCAGGCGAAACGAGGGGACGCGATGAACACCGACCAGGACAACCACCCAGCCGCCACCGTCAGCACCGCCGCTGCGCCCGGCCCGGCCCGGCCCTCTCGCCGCCAGGTACTCCGCGGCGCCGGAGCCGGGCTGGGCGCGGCGGCCTTAGCCCCGGTACTCGGCCTGGCCGGCAGCGCGGCCGGCGCCAGCACCAGGCTGACCGCGCGGGCGAGCGGGAGCCGGGCCACGGACTTCGGCCAGGGCTGGAAGTTCGCCCTGGTCAATCCCTACGGGATCACCGACCCGACCGGGGCGTACGCGAACGCGCAGGATCCCGGCTTCGACGACTCCGGCTGGCGGACCTGGACGTGCCGCACGACTGGAGCATCGAACTGGCCCCCGTGCAGAACGCCAGCACGAGCAGCGCCACTGGTTTCCTGCCGGGCGGCCTGGCCTGGTACCGGAAACACTTCACCCTGCCGTCATCCCTGGCGGGCCAGCGCATCTCCATCGAATTCGACGGCGTCTACCGGAACTCGAACGTCTACCTCAACGGGAAGCTGCTCGGGAACCACCCGTACGCCTACACCGGGTTCAGCTATGACCTCACCGGCCTGGTGCACACGGATGGCGTTACCTCAGACGTGATCGCGGTCAGCGCGGCGGACCAGCAGCCGAGCAGCCGGTGGTACTCGGGCGACGGCATCTTCCGCAACGTCTACCTCGTCGTCACCAGCGCGGTGCACGTGGCCCGGCACGGCATATTCGTGACCACGCCGGACCTGGCCGCCGCGATCGCGGCCGGCTATGCCACGCGTCCAGGTCCAGGTGGACGTGGCCAACGACGGGACGGCGGCCGCGGCCGGTGCAGGCCAGCGTGACCATCGCCGGCCCGGCCGGGAAGACGGTGGCGGCCGGCGCCGCCACGGTCAGCGTGCCTGCCGGGCAGACCCAGACCGCGACCATCACCGCGAAGGTGGCCCATCCGGAACTCTGGTCGACCACCAGCCCCAGCCTGTACACCGCGCAGACCGAACTGTCCGTCAGCGGCTGCCGCCGTGTGACACGGTCAGCACCACGTTCGGCATCCGGTACTTCACGTTCGACCCGGCCGAGGGGTTCTCGCTGAACGGCGAGTACCTGAAGATCCACGGCGTGGACCTGCACGCGACGGAAGGCGCGGTTGGCTCGGCGGTGCGCTATGACGCGATGGCGCGGCAGATGGAACTGATGCGGAGCATGGGCGTCAACGCCCTGCGCACCGCGCACAACCCGCCCGCCCCGGAACTCATCCAGGTCTGCGAGCGGCTCGGCATCCTGCTGATGGTCGAAGCGTTCGACTGCTGGCACACCGGCAAGCTGCCGTACGACTACCACCTGTACTTCGACCCAGTGGGGCGACTCCGACATCAAGGAAATGGTGCACGCGGCCAAGAACTCGCCCGCGGTGGTGCTCTGGTCGATCGGCAACGAGACGCCGGACACGGACATGCCGGCGGCCCTGGACATCGCCAGCCAGCTGATCGCCGACATCAAGTCGATCGACACCACCCGGCCCGTGGTAATGGGCTCCGACCAGTACCGCAGCGTGCCCGCCACCGGCTCGCCGCAGGACCTGATCCTGGGCGAGCTGGACGGGCTCGGCGTCAACTACAACACCGCCATGTCCATGGATGGGCTGCACGCGAAATACCCGGGCAAGTTCTTCTTCTGCTCGGAAATGGGCTCGGAGACCTCCAGCCGCGGGGTGTATCAGGACCCGCAGCTGCTCAACACCGGGGAGAACTACACCCCGGGCAAGCGGGCCACTTCCTCCTACGACAACAACCTCGCGTCCTGGACGATGAGCGGGGAGTACGAGCTGAAGAAGGACCGGGACCGCAAGTTCTGGAACGGTGGCTTCCTGTGGTCCGGGCAGGACTACATCGGCGAGCCCACGCCCTATGACGTGTTCCCGGTCAAGGCGTCGTTCTTCGGCGCGATGGACACGGCCGGCTTCGCCAAGGACGCCTACTACCTGTTCCGGAGCCAGTGGACCACCGAGCCGATGGTGCACATCGTGCCGATGAACTGGACAGATTACGACGCCGGGCGAGCAGGTCCAGGTCTGGGTGTACGCCAACGTCGCCACCGTGGAACTGCTGCTCAACGGCAAGTCGCTGGGCGCGAAGTCGTTCGACGTGAAGACCACCACGTTTGGCCGGAGTTACCTGGAGACCACCGAGCCGACCGGGGACGACTACAACTACCCGTCCGGCAGCTACACCAGCCCCAACGGCAGCACCGGGAAGCTCCACCTGACCTGGAACGTCCCGTTCCAGCCCGGCACGCTCACCGCGGTCGCCACGGACAGCGGCCGGGTGGTCGCCCGCGACGAGATCCGCACCGCCCAGGAGCCGCGTGCCCTGAGCCTGACCGCCGACAAGCAGGTCATCGCGGCCGACGGGACGTCGCTGGCCTTCCTGGCCGTCGAGGTGACCGACGCGACAGGCGTGCTGGTCCCCGAGCGCCAGCAACCTCATCCAGTTCGGCCTGGCCGGGCCGGGCACGCTGGACGGGGTGGACAACGGCCAGCAGGAAAACGCGCAGAGCTACCGCGCGTCCTCCGTCCCGGCCTTCAACGGCCGGGCGCTGGTCATCATCCGGTCCACCGGGCAGCCCGGCAGCATCACGGTCACCGCCACCTCAGCCGGCCTGGCCGGAGCCAGGGTCACGCTGCGCTCGGTGCCAGCGCCGCACGGCGCTGGGGCACCAGGCGGCGGGGCCGCCCTGTCCGCGTCCCGCGGCGCGGCGCCCGCCGTCCCGGCCGTCCTGCTGGCCAGCGCGCCGGCCGCGCAGACGGCCACCGCTGACGCGAGCTACTCGGGATCGCCAGCCACGCTGCCCGCCGCCATGCTCGACGGGGACCTGACCACCGGCTGGTCGAACTACTACGACAAGGCAGCCACCGCCAACCTGCGCGCGGTCAGCGTGTCGAACGCCACTGACTGGGTGTCGGTGACCTGGCCTGACCCGCAGTCCTTCGGCTCCGTGGTGGCCTACTTCAGCACCAGCACGACGCTCGCGCTGCCCAGCAAGATCGCCGTGTCGTACTGGGACGGCCGGGGGTTCGTGCCGGTCAGGCACCTGTCCATCGACTGGGCCACCGCGTCCAACCAGCCGACCACGCTCACCTTCGATGCGGTGCGCAGCAGCCGGGTCCGGCTGGACATGACCAGCCCGGCACCGGGCACCGGGACGGGCTTCCTGCAGATCGCGGAACTGCAGGTGCTCAGCAACGGGGTGAATATCGCCTGAGCGAGTCAGTGCCGCGAGGTAATGACGCTGTAACGCGGCCGGAGTAACGTTATGTCATGGATGGTGCTCTTGTCGGCAGGGAGTACGCAGACCACCTCACGGACCAGGACCTCAAGCTACTGATCTCCGCGGTGTCCTCGGGCACTGGGCCGGGCCAGCCGGGCCGGCCGGGCGCCGTCCAGCTGCCCGCCGGGGCGGACGCCGGCTGGCTGCGTCACGATGCCGGGGCCATCCCCGGGCTGCTGGGCGACCCTCGGGTATTCGACGCGGTGTTCGGCTGGGGCGATGGCGCCCGGGCCGCCCCGGGCGGGCTGGGCAGTCCTGCCCGGGCAGGCCGCGCCGGTGTCCCCGTTCCTCACCTTCGCGGTGGCCGTGCACCGGTCCGCGGCCGAGCTGGCGTCCATGGACCATGTCACCGAGCGGACCGGGCCGCGGCAGCGGGTCCCGCTGTTCGACGCGCCCGCGCTGCGGGACTTCCTCGGCTCGCCCGCCCGGCGGCTGTTCCTGGCCGAGCTGCTCGGCTCGTTCACCCGGGTGGCCAGCGGCCGGTACCGGGTCCGCGGCGGCGGCCGGATGCGGACCAGGCGGTTCAGCGAGCTGGACCCGGTGCGGCTGGCCGGGCTGCTGGACGGGGTGCCGGACGCGGAGCGGCCCGGCGTGTACCGCAGGCTCGGCGACGTGTGCCTGTTCCTGGCCGGGGTCTTCCCGGACTACGCCACGCTGTACGGGGTCGGGCCGGCCCAGGTGGCCCGGCTGCTGCGGGCGGCCCGGGTGCCCGCCGAGCAGCACGACCAGCTGGCCACGATCCCGGCCATCGACCTGCTCGAGCAGCTCGGCGCACGCTGGTACCGGGCGGCCTGCGGGCTGGCCCCGGTGCGCACCGCGCGGCTCGACGTGGTGGCCGAGGTGGCGGGCAGCTTCCGGCAGGCCCGCCGGGTGCTCAACCATGTCGCCGACCGGTACCTGTTCAGCACCGAGCACCCGTGGCTCGCCCCGCCCACGCCCTGAACCACCCTTTCTGCCTAACGCCAGTACCCCGGCACCGCCGCCGCCCGGCCGCCGGGGCTGGCGGCCGGTCAAGCCGGGCTGCGCTGCCAGGGAGCACAGTGCCATGATGTGCGCGTGCCTGTCGTCGTCGCCGCGCTGATCGCCGTGTTGCGCTGGGGCATGCTGGCCGGGCTGGCCGGCGCGCTGGGCGGGCTGGCCGGCCGGGGCCTGGCCCGGCAGTACAAGGGCACCGCCCCGGCGCCGCTGCCCGAGCCGTGGGCGCTGCGCTCCGCGCTGCTCGGCGCGGCGGCCACGGCCGGGCTGACCGGCGTCATCTTCGCCGCCCGGGCCGGGCTGAACCTGCCCGCGCACCCGGCGGTGGCCGCGCTGGCCAGCACCGGCCAGGGTGAGCTGACCGCGGTCGAGTGCGTGGCGTTCCTGCTGGCCGCGGCCGCGCTCCGGCTGCGCCAGCCCGGGCTGAGCGTGCTGCCGCTGCTCGGCGTGGTCGTGGCCGAGGCCATCCGGGCCCACCCGGAGGGCATCGTGCCGGTCGGCGGCGCGCTGCTCACCATCTGCCACGTGCTGCCCGCCGTGATGTGGGCCGGGATGCTGCTGTACACGCTGCGCGCCGCGGTGGCCTGGCGGCACGATCCGGTGGCCATGCGCGGCCTGATCCGGCTGTACGCCAACGCCGCGTTCTGGCTGTTCGCCGTGGTGGTGGTCACCGGCGTGGTCACCGTGCTGGTGCTGGTGCCGCTGGGCGACCTGCTCAGCACGGCGTACGGCATCGTGGTCATCGTGAAGGCGGCGCTGGTGGCGATGGTGGCCGGGCTGGCCATCGGGGGCCGCGTCTGGCTCGGGCACGAGCCGGCCGCGAGCAGCAGGCCAGCCCGGGCCACGCTCCGGGAGTGCGGCGTGCTGGCCGCGGTGCTGGCCATCACCGCGGTGCTGACCGTGCTCAGCCCGCCGAACGCCCCGGCCCGGGCGGCCGCCCCGGCCTCCGCGGCGCATCCCAGCCGGGGACCGGCCGGGCCGCCGCGCTCAGGCTGACCCCGAGGGCACCCGCACCGCCCGGGCCCAGTCCGGCCCGTCCGGTGCGCCGTCGCCGAGCAGCGCGACCACCACCCGGATGCCCCGTGGCGGCTGGGCCGGCCACGGGGTGTACCCATCGGTGAGCACCACGGTCACCGCGGGCCGGGGCCGCAACGCGGCGGCCGCGGCGATCCCGGTGCCCATGTCGGTGCCGCCGCCGCCGACCAGCTCCACCTGCCGGGCCGAGGTGATCCGGCGGGCCGGCGCCACGGCCGTGTCGCAGGCCAGCACCCGGAGCTGGCGGGCCAGGCCGAGGGACCGGAGCAGGCCCTCCACCTCGGCCAGCGCCGTGGCCAGCAGCTCCTCGGTCATGCTGCCCGAGGTGTCGCAGACCACCGCGACCTCCGGCACGGGCCGGCGCAGCGCGGGCAGCACCACCTGGCCGGCCACCGAGGCGCGCCGCGACGGCCGCCGGTAGGAGTAGTCGACCGCGCCCGCGGTGTCCGCCACCGCCCGGCGCAGCTCGGCCGCCAGCACCCGGCGCCAGTCCACCACCGGCTGCAGCAGCTGCTCGGCCCAGCGGAGCAGGCCGGCCTGGCACGGTGCCCGGCTCCCTGGCGTGCCGGACGCAGTCCTGGGCCACCTGCCGGCACAGCAGCCGGGCCTGCCACGGGGACAGGCCGGGCTGGCCCGCCTGGTCCCAGGGCCGCCCCAGGCCGTCCGCGCCGCTGCCGCAGTCGAGGTCCCCGTCCTGCTGGCCACGGTGCGGGCCAGGGACAAAGTACTGCTCGGCGAGCAGGCCCGCCGGCGCGCCCAGGTCGGCGGGCAGCACGGGCCGGCCGGGCAGGTTCAGGCCCGCGGCCACCAGGTCGTCGTTGATCTCGGCGTCGGCGCCGCGGACCCAGGCCCGGGCGTCGTCGTCGCTGACCCCGGCCGCCGCGGCCCGCTCGCCGTGCGCCCGGAGCAGGTGCGACACGTGATGCACCAGCACGCTGCCCAGCTCGGCCGGGGTCCAGCCGGCGGTGAGCTCGGGGTCGGCGTGCAGCCGCCAGGAGTCATCCACCGCCACCGTGCCGATCCCCGGCCTGGCCATCACCTGCGCGCCGAACAGCCCACTGGCCAGGTACGGGAAATGGGACGCGGCCCACAGCCGCCCGGCGGCCAGGCCCGGGATCCCGCCGGGGCCCTGGCTGGTCATCCGCGGAGCAGCCCCGCGTCCCGCAGGACCGGGGCGAACAGCCGGACCTCGGCGGGCAGCGGCACCCCGTCCGGGCGGCACCGGGCCAGCGTGCGGGCGGCCACCGCGGCCACGTCGGGCGCGGTTTCCGCGGCCTTGCCGAGCACCTGCCAGCCCGCCACCCAGCGCTGCGGCGTGGGGTCGGCGGCGACCACGGCGGCCACCGCGGCCACCGCGGCGTACGCGCGGTCACCCCGGGCGGGCAGCAGGAACGAGGCCGGGTCGGCCAGCACCGCCTCCGGGTCGGGCAGGTCCATCTCGGCCAGCCAGGCCAGGAACTCGACCCCGGCGCCGTCGCCCACCGCGCCGCGGACCAGCGCCGCACGCGCCTCCTCGGCGCACCCGGCCACCCCGCTGGCGGCCCACAGCCGGGCGGCCATCTCCCAGGTCCGCGGGCTGGGCCAGCCACGGCCGGCCGCATCCGGGTCGGACGGTGGGGCACAGGCCAGCGCGGGCCGTGCGTGCAGGAACGCGGCCACCATGGCCAGCGCCAGGCCCAGTTCCGCGGCCCAGTCATCCGGCAGCCGCGGCACCTGCGGCGCCGCCCAGCCACCGGCCAGCCCGTCGGCCACCGCGCGCGGGTCGATGTCCCAGGCCAGGTGGCACAGCCGGTTGGCCAGCGGCGCGGACAGGTCCCACCCATCGGCCGCCTGGTCCGGCGGGTTGGCCGCGGCTACCACCGCGACCTCGGCGGGCAGTTCCAGGTCACCGACCACCCGCTCCAGCACCACCCGGAGCAGCGCCGCCTGCACGGCCGGCGGGGCGGTGGATAGCTCGTCGAGGAACAGCAGCCCGCGGCCGGCCTCGGCCAGACGGCGGGCCCAGGCGGGCGGCGCGAACCGGACCCCGTCACCCACCACCACGGGCAGCCCGGCGAAGTCGGACGGCTCGCGGATCGACGCGATGACGGTCTCGCACGGCCAGCCGAGAGCCTGGGCCATGGCCCGGATGACCGACGTCTTGCCGGTCCCTGGGGCACCCCACAGCAGCACCGGCACCCGCGCCGCCACGGCCACCCCGAGTGCCTCGACGGCGGCCGCCTGCCGCTCGCTGCCTGCCCCGGCGAACCGCCGGCCGTCCTCAGCCACCTTGCGCTCCTAGTGTCGTCCGGCTCGGTGCTCAGTCCGTGTCTGCCACAGACCAGTGTTCCCCGTCATACCGGATGCTCAGGACAGCCGGGGCCGTGCCCGGCCGGGGCAGCGCGCGCACCTGCGCCCGCGGCCAGGCGGCGGTGAGCACGTTGACGACCAGGTGGCCACCGACGACCGGGAAACCGGCCGCCCAGATGGCGGCCAGCCAGCGCACCGGGAGTGCGGCGCGGAGCGTGCCCGCGGCCAGCTCGACGGTGCCCCAGCCCGGGCCCTCGTGCAGCACGGCGTGCACCGCCTCCGGGTCGATGCCCAGCCAGCCGGCGGCGGCCGGGGCCAGCCCGGCCAGCGCCCCGGTCAGCGCGGGCTGGGCCGCGGCCAGGTCCCGTCCCGGGGCCGGGCCTGGCCGACCAGGCGGCGGCTACCGTGCCGGACAGCGCGAACTGGAAGCCGGGGCCCAGGGCGAACAGGCCCATCAGCTCGGCCCGGCGGGCCTGGGCCCGGCGCAGTTCGGGGGACACCTGGCGCATCGGCAGCGACCTCGGCCGGAGCCGCCCGGAGGGCAGCCGCCCATGCCGCTGGCCGGCCGGGCGGCAGGCCGGGCTGCGGGCTGATCACCGACCGCAGGCTGCGCACCAGGTCCCAGGTCACCGCGAGCTGGTCGGCCGGGGAGCGCGGGCCGAGGGCCAGCACATCCAGGTCCCCGGCGTGCGCGCCCCACGCCTCGACCAGGGCGACGCACTCGGACTTGTCACCGCCCAGCGCGGCCAGCACCAGTTCGCCCTCGGCGTCGGCATGGTCGGCCGCGGTCAGCTGGCCATCCGCCCAGCGCAGCACGTGCTGCCCGGTGCCGCAGCTGATCTGGCTCTCCGCCGGGGGCAGCCCCGCCCACCAGGGCGCGGTCACCGGGTGCTCCCGGGCAGCCAGGCCAGCGGGACGGTGGCCGACACCTGCCGGGCGCCGTCGCTGACGATGACCTCCAGCGCATCGGCCGCCGGGTGCAGCGGCGGGACCAGCTGCATCTGGATCATGCCCTGCTGACTGCCCCAGTGCATGCCGCTGACCAGGTGCCAGCGCCCGGCGGAATCCCGGGCCCGCCAGGTCAGCGCGTTCTGCCCCGGGTCGCTGTGCGGGCCCAGGCCGTGCACCACCCACCCGTTGCCGTGCGGCGTCCAGCCGCTGGCCATCACGTGCAGGGTGGCGCCGTCCCGGGCCGAGCGCAGCCCGGCCAGCGAGAACCAGGCCCCGCCGATCTCGGGCAGGTTGGCGGCGAACGCGGCGGCGCCCTCCGGCCCGTCCGTGGCGTCCCTGTCGGCCAGCATGCTGTGCCAGGCGTCCGGCAGCGTGGCGCGCGGGATCCGGCCGTCGGCGGCCAGGCCCAGATCCACCCCGAGCCGCCAGCCGAGGCCGAGCAGCCGGGCCACCGCCGGATCGTCGGCGGCCAGCACGCCGCCGCCGGTGAGGTCGGTGATCAGCAGCGCGACCCGGGCGGCCAGCGACAGGCCGGCCGCCCGGCTGGTGGGCCCCGAGGCGAGCAGCTCGTCACCGGCCCGGTCGAGCAGCCGGGCCGCGGGCGCGACCGGCGGGATGGGCTGGCGTGGCGAGGCCGGCCGCCCAGTCCGGGGTGCCCAGCTCGACCCGGGCGTAGTGGCCCCGCGCCCCGGGGCCAATGTCCAGCCAGCGGATGCCGTCCGGCGGGGCCGGGGTCAGCCCGAGGTGGCAGTCCCAGCATTCCCGGCCGTCCTCGATGCCCATGTCCCACAGCGCGGCCCGGTAGCTGACCCCCCGGTCATCGACGGCGGCGACCTCGTGGAACGGGGCGTGCCGGGGCCGCGGCGTGGCCGACCGGCGGGTCTGCCCAGCCCACCGGGTGGCCACCGTGATGGCTGCCTCGGTGTCGGTGCGGGCCAGCGCGAGCAACTGCAGTTCGCCGTACCAGCCCTCCCGCTCCGCGGGCAGCGGCAGGGTGGCCCCGATGGGCACCGCGGCCGGTGCGGCCGGCCCGGCGGATGGCGCCGGGGCCGCGACCCACCCTGGCCGGTGCGAGCTGGTCAGGAACTGCACCACCGAATGCCGCAGCGCCGATGGCCGGCTGGACGGGGTCAGGCTGGCCGGGGGCCGCACCGGCCAGCCGGGGGAGCGGAGGCTCAGCACGGCCGGCCCCGGGTCGCCCACGCGCAGCGCGCAGGCCGCCTGGAAATCGGCCACCACCTGCCAGGCGGTAGCCAGGCTGATCGCGTCGGCCGAGGCCAGCGCGGTAGCGGCCAGCGCCACCCGGTGTGGCTGTGACCCCGGCCCATGCAGCACCGGGGCCCGGCGCAGCTCGGCCTCGGCCAGCAGCCGCAGGTACGTTTCCGCCTGCTCGGTACTGCCTGCCGCCATGCACGCCTCCATCGCGCCCGCGCTCCCAGCAGACTAACCCGATATATGTAGATATCGGCCCGGCCGCGGGCCGGGTCAGCCGCGCTCATCTGGCCAGCGGAGCGGCACCGAAACGGTGACCTGGGCCGCCGAGCCGGTCAGGATGATGTCCAGCGACGTCGCGTCCGGGTGCAGCGGCGGCGTGAATTCCACCTGGAAGGTCCGGGCGGCCAGGTGATACGGGCCGGTCCGGCCGACGTGCCAGCGCCCGGTGTCGTCCCTGGCCCACCAGGAGAACGGCTGGCCGGGGCGGAACACCCGGGGCCGGGGATGCCAGCCCCAGGCCGCTACCGGCATGCTCACCTGGCGTTCCCAGGAGGACAGGCCGGCCAGCACGAACCTGGCCCCGTCAATCTCGGGCAGCACGGCGGCCAGTGGCAGGACGCCGGTCCGGCCTTCCCCGGGCCCATCGCGGCGCTGGGCCAGCACGCTGGCCCACGGGCCGGGCAGCCCGGCGGCCCGGGCCCGGGCGGCCAGGTCCCCGCGCACCTCCACCGAGCGCTGCTGGCACAGCGCCGCGAGATGCGCGACGGCCGGGCTGCCCGCCGGCAGCGCGGCCACCGCCCGCAGTGCGGTCTCCACTTCGGCCAGGCTGGCGGCCAGCGCGGTGGCCGCCATGCCCACCATGGTCCCACCGCCCAGCAGCGAGTCGGCCGCCGCGGTGAGCAGTTGCTCGCCGGGCCAGGCCGGCCGGATGTGCTGGCTGGTCACCCAGGCCGCCGGGTCCGGCCGGTTCAGCTCGATCCGGAGCGCCCGGCCGGCCCCGGTCGGCAGGTCCAGCCACCGGGTGCCGCCGGGCGGGACCGGGGAGATGCTGAGCACGCCGTACTGGTGCCAGCCGCCCTCGCCGGCCTGGTACTCCAGCCGGTAATGGCGGCCCTGGTCGTCGGTCAGCCCGGCCCCGCCGAACGGCGGGAAGCCGGGCTGACCGGGCACCCCGCTCCCGGGCAGGCTGGCGGCTGGCCGCCAGCTGCTGACGAACGTGGTGACGATCAACGCGCAGTCCGGGCCCAGGATCAGCGTCTGCAGATGAACCTCGCCCTGGTAGCCGTCCAGCTCGGCCGGGACCACCGCGGTGACCGGAATGGCCTGGTACACCCCGCCGGGGGGCGGCGCCGCCGCAGGCTCGCCCGGCCCGGGCGCGGGGTTGCCCGGCACCGCGGTGCGCAGCAGGCTCTCCGCCGGGGCCAGCCCGCGGGCGGCCAGTGCGGCGGCGAACTCGCTGAGCAGCGACCAGGCCGCCGCATCGCCGATGGCGCCGACCCGGTGCAGCGCGTTCAGCACGGCTTTGACCCGGAGCAGGCCCGCTTCCTCGGGCGGCGAGCCGCCCAGCTTGAAGTCCTCGTCCAGCCACAGGTACCGGGGTGCGGCCGCGGCCCGGCGGAGCTGGGCTTCGGCCAGCAGCCGGACGTGCGTCTCGGCCGCCGCGCCAGGCACTCCCGGGCCAGGCACTCCCGGGCCAGGCACTGCCGGGCCGGGCACTGCCGCGTCAGGCACCGGGCCGGCCGCCGCCACGGGCCCACGGGTCGTAGTCCACCTCCAGCGGTTCCTGGGGTGGCCGCTGGCCGGCGGGCACGTTGCGCAGGTTCAGCCGGATCCTGGTCCAGGTGGAACTGCGCCCGCGCATCGAGTCCACCAGCACGTCGGGTGGCTCCAGGTAGGGCCAGACCTCCGGATGCCGCTCCCGCCACCGGTCCAGCCCGGCCATCGCCTCGTCCCTGGTGGCGGCCCGGGCCACCTCGATGAGCGGCATGGTGGACTGACGCCGCCCGGGCGCCCGGGCAGGCCTGCCGGCGGCCCGGGCGGCGCCCGGCGCTTGGACGGCTGCACCCGCGGCGGCTCGCCCGCCTGCTTGTCGTAGTGCGGCGGCCACGGCGCATCGGGCAGCCCGGCCGCTTCGTCGCGGGCGGCCAGGTCGAGCAGCGCGGCCAGCGAGCCCGCCGCGTCGTCCATGCCCGCCCACGGGTCACCCAGCCGGGCGAACCGCTCCGGCACGGTGTCGATGGTGAACGTCTCCGGCTGGCAGTCCGGCACCTCGTGCCAGTCCAGCGGGGCGGATACCCGGGCGTCGCGGGTGGGCCGGACCGAGTAGGCCGAGGCCACCGTCCGGTCCTTGGCGTTCTGGTTGTAGTCGATGAAGACCCCGTGCCGTTCTTCTTTCCACCACTTGGCCGTGGCCAGTTCGGGCGCCCGCCGCTCCACCTCCCGGGCCAGGGCCACCGCCGCGCGCCGGACCTGGGTGAATTCCCAGTGGCGCTCCAGGCGGGCGTAGATGTGGAAGCCACGGGAGCCGGATGTCTTCGGCCAGCCGGTCAGCCCGAAATCCGCCAGCACGTCCCGGGTGACCAGCGCCACCTGGCGGATCTGCGGCCAGCCCACCCCCGGCACCGGGTCCAGGTCCACCCGGAGCTCGTCCGGATGGTCCAGGTCATCGGCCCGCACCGGGTGCGGGTTGAGGTCGATGCAGCCGAGATTGGCCATCCAGGCCAGCGCGGCGGCGTCATGCGGTACCACCTCCACCGCGGACCGGCCGGACGGGAACCGCAGTTCCACCGTGTCCACCCAGGCCGGCCGGGACTCCGGGGCCCGCTTCTGGAAGAACGCCTCACCCTCGGCGCCGTTCACGAACCGCTTCAGCACCACCGGCCGGCCGGCCACCCCGCGCAGCGCCCCGCCGGCCACGCTCAGGTAGTACCGGACCAGGTCCAGCTTGGTGTGCCCGGTCTGCGGGAAGTAGACCTTGCCCGGGTTGGAGACGGCCACCTCGCGGCCTGCCACCTCGAGGATCTCCTTACGCTGCGCCATGGCGCCACGATAACGGCCGGCCGCCGGCCCGGCCCTTGTCCGGCCCTGCGCCGGGTGTTTGACTGGCCGGAGGCGCTGGCTGGTCCCGGGGGTGACAACCATGTACGTCCGGATGTACACGTTGGCGGGCGATCCAGCCCGGCTCGGAGAGGCCACCCGGTATCTGGAAGACAAGGTACGGCCGGAGGTGGAAGCCCAGCCCGGCAGCCGGGGGATGGCCGTGCGGAGCAACGCCGACCTCGGTGTCTGCTCGATCGCCACATACTGGGATTCGGCGGACGCCATGGACGCCAGCGAGCGCGTTGTCCAGGTGCCCCGCAAGGAAGTGACCGAGATGATCGGCGGGACGGTAGGGGCCGAGCAGTACGAGGTCCCGGTGTTCCTCCGCAATGGCCGCCCAGGACCGGGTGCCGGGATCCGGATGAGCAGGATTGACTGCGACCCCGCCCAGGTAAGCACGGCTATCGAGGAATTCCGGCACCGCACCGGCCCGGCGCTGCTGGACATATCCGGCCTGTGCAGCGCGCAGTTCCTGGTGGACCGGGGCACCGGCCACTGCATCGCGGCGTCAACCTGGGAAGACATGGACATCATGAGGTCCACTCGGTCCCAGGTGGCGGCGCTGCGCGCCGGCCTGGCCACGGTGACGCACGCTCAGGTCCGGGGGGTGGAGGAGTACATGCTGAACTTCTCCACCGTCCGCGAGGGCGACAACGTCAGCCTGATCGAGCGCGAGGTCACGCTGTGGAACGAGCGGGACCAGGCTGGCTGGCTGGCCCTGGCCGATCTCAGCAAGCTCGAGATCACCGCACCGGGCGGGCTGCGGCTGTCCGGCCAGGAGGCGGCCGACACGCTGTGGGACACCTGGAACGAAGCCTTTCCGGACAACCGGCTGACCACGGTGAGCATTCACGCCGACGACCGGGGCGGGGTGTTCGAGGGCCGGTTCGCGGGCACGCACTCCGGGTACCTGCGCGCCCCGGCGGGCGAGGCCGGCCCGACCGGCCGGATGGTGGATACCTGGTTCGCCCTCGTGCACGAGTGCGACGACGGCAAGATCATCAGCACGCATATCTACTACGACCAGGCCGACCTGCTGGCCCAGCTGGGCATGCCCGGCGGGCCGGGCCGGGCGGCGCTGAGCCAGCCCGTCAGCCGCGCAGGTCGTGGATCAGCGATACGACCTCGCGCATGGTCGAGCGGAGCAGCCGGGACCGGGCCAGCGAGACCAGCCGCGCGGCCAGCGGCACCGTCCGGTCGATCAGCAGGTAGGTCCGGGCGCAGCCCGGTGAGGTGTCGTGCACCCAGTACAGGATCACGCCGAGGGAGTACAGCCAGAGCAGCTCGGGCAGTTCGGCCCGCAGCTCACGGTGGGGCACGATGAACCGGTGAGGGTGATCGTGCTGGCCGACACGCACGCGCCGCGGCGCTGGCGGTCCTGCCCGCCCGCGGTGGCCGGGCTGCTGCGCGGGGCGGACCTGATCCTGCACGCCGGCGACGTGTGCACTCCGGCCGCCCTGGACGAGCTGGCCGGTTATGCGCCGGTGCGCGCCGTGCGGGGAAACAACGACGGCCCGGACGTGGCCGCCTGGGGCGCCCCGGACACGATCGAGCTGGATCTGGCCGGGCTGAGCGTCGCCATGCTGCACGACTCCGGCCCGGCCACCGGCCGCCCGGCCCGGCTGCGGCGCCGGTTCCCCGCTGCGGACCTGGTCATCTTCGGGCACTCGCACATCCCGCTGGACCACACCGGGAACGGCCAGCGGATCTTCAACCCGGGCTCGCCGACGGACCGGCGCCGTCAGCCACGCGGCACGATCGGCGTGCTGCGCGTCGAGCACGGCCAGTTGCTGTCGGCCGAGATCATCCCGGTCACCCGGCCGCCCGATGCGGGCCCGCTGGACGGCACCGGCCATCAGCTGGCGTTAGGTAGCGGAAGGGTTTAGCGGGTGGAGTCCAGCGGGCGGAGCAGCGGGAAGATCTGGCACTCGCGGACGCTCTTGTCCATGAAGAACGCGAACACCCGCTCGCTCATCCCGAACCCGCAGGCCGGCGGCATGCCGTACTCCAGCGCCTCGACGAAATCCGGGTCGGGCATCTGCGCCTCGGCGTCGCCCGCCTCCCGCATGGCCTGCTGCTCGGCGAACCGGCGGGCCTGCTCCAGCGGGTCGTTCAGCTCGCTGTAGCCGTTGCCCAGTTCGCTGCCCGCCACGATGACGTGGAACCGCTCCACGATGCCGGGCCGGTCCGGGCGGCTCTTGGCCAGCGGGGACACGTCCAGCGGCTCGTTGACCAGGAAGCCGGGGCCGGCCAGGCTGCGGCGGCAGTGCTTCCACAGCGCGTCCATCGCGCGGGCCCGGTTCAGCCCGCCGCGGTCCACCACGATGCCCAGCTCGTCGATGGTCGCGACCAGCTTGCTCGTGTCAGCGGACGGCACGTCGAAGCCGAGGATCTGGCTGATCGTCTCGTAGTAGTCGTACCGGGCCCAGCCCGCGCCCAGGTCCACCTGGTACTCGCGGCCGCCGCGGTGCAGGGTGAAGGCCAGCGTGCCAAACGTCTCGCTGATCACCTGGCGGAACAGGTCTTCGACCAGCCGCATGCCGGTCTCGTAGTTGGCGTACGCCCAGTAGAACTCCATCTGGTCGTAGTCGTTGAGGTGCTCGCGGCTCTGGTTCTCGTTGCGGAACTGCCGCCCGATCTCGAACGTCTTCTCCAGCCCGCCGACCAGCAGCCGCTTCTGCCACAGCTCGCCCATGGAGATGCGCAGGCAGACTTCGGTGTCCAGGTAGTTGTGGTGCGCGGTGAAGGGCCGTGCGTCGGCCCCGCCGGTGGTCAGTTCCAGGGCCGGGGTCTGCACCTCGATGAAGCCGCGATCCTCCAGGAACCGGCGCATCGACCGCCAGAACCTGGCCTTGGCGTAGATCATCTCCTGGATCTCCCGGTGCAGCAGGATGTCCAGGTAGCGCTGGCGGAGCAGGACTTCCTCGTTGGTCAGCCCGGAGTGCTTGTCGGGCAGCGGCCGCAGCGACTTGGTCAGGATGGTCAGCTTGCGGGCGGCCACCGACCGCTCGCCGGTCTTGGTCTGCAGCCGGTAGCCCTCGACGGCGATGAAGTCCCCGATGTCGAGCAGCTTGGCCAGCGCCTTGTACCCGGGGGTGTGGTCCTCCGGCAGGTCCCGGCGGGAGATCATGAACTGCATCTCGCCGCTCTCATCGTGCAGCTTGCCGAACGTGAGGTTGCCCATCGGGCGGAGCAGCATGATCCGGCCGGCGATGGCCACCGGCTCGCCGTCGGCCAGCTCGCGGGCGTCCTCGATGGGGGTCCGGGGCACCGCGTCCGGCGGGTACGGGTCCACGCCGAGCTGGCGCAGCTCGTGCACCTTGCCGATGCGCTGCTGCCGGATCTCGCCCAGCACATCGGCCCGGCCTGGTCCTGGTCCTGGTCAAGGCTGGTCGGGGTGCACGTGCTGTCCTCGGCTGACACTGTCCGCTGGCCCTTCGCCGTGATTGCCCGTGACCCAGATGGCCCTTCGCCCGTCGGCACAGTATCCCGCACCGGATGGCATGACCCGGCGCCGCCAGTGGCCGGGGGAGGTGGTGCACCGTGGCTCGCGAAACGGATGCGGTAACATTTAGTCGTTATCTGACTGCGTAGGGTGATTTCGGGGGCAGGGATGAGACATGGCCACCTCGCCTCGGTGCCGCGGACCCGGTGCCGAGGTGACCGCGGCCATGCCACCCGCCGTGCTGTACATCGATGACGACGAGAACAATCTCCGGCTGGTGGCCCGGATTCTGGGCCGGTACCGGGCCGGGACCGAGCTGCTGGTCGCGGCGACCGGGCAGGACGGCGTGCAGGCCGCCATCGACGCGCAGCCGGGGCTGATCCTGCTGGACAACCGGCTGCCCGACGCGACCGGCAGCGAGGTGCTGCACCGGCTGGCCAGCACCGAAGCCACCGCGCGGATCCCGGTGGTCATCCTCAGCGGTGACTCCGGCCAGGCGACCGTCGGCCCGCTGCTGGACGGCGGGGCGGCCGGGTTCCTGGCCAAGCCGTTCACCGTGCCGGAACTCATCGCGGCGGTGGACCGCTTCGTGTAGCCAGCCCGGCCGTAGCCAGCCGGGGCGGGCCCGCGGTGCCGGGCCCGGCCGCGGGATTGGCCAGGGGCAGGCCCGGCCGGGCGGGCAGGATAGACGCATGCGCCTGGATCCCGGTGCCGCCCGGCGGCTGTTCGGCGCGGCGCCAGTGGCCCGGCTGGCCACGGTGAGCCCGGCGGGCCGCCCGCACCTCGTCCCGGTCACCTTCGTGCTGGACAGCCAGCCGGGCCAGCGGGACCACGTGTACACCGCGGTGGACGCCAAGCCGAAGACCACCACCCGGCTGCAGCGGCTGCGCAATATCCGGGCGCACCCGCAGGTCGCGCTGCTGGCCGACCACTACACGGACGACTGGGCCCAGCTGTGGTGGGTGCGCGCCGACGGCCAGGCGGCCGTGCTGGACGCCGCGGCCGGTGCCGCGGAGCTGGCCCGCCCGCTGCGCCTGCTCGCGGCGCGCTATCCGCAGTACGCCGCGCAGCCCCCGCCGGGCCCGGTCATCGTGATCCGGGTGGACCGCTGGACTGGCTGGGCCGCGACGGCGGGGCAGGGCTAGCCCCGGCCACCGCCAGCTGGCGATGCTGTGCGGTGCGCAGGGCGGTCCACCAGTGCGGTTCCTTGACCACCACGGTGAGCAGGGTCTCCAGCGCGAAATACGTCACGATCAGCCGGAACACGATGTAGCTGGGCAGCGAGATGACCCGGGCCGGGCCGCCGAGGATCGACACCACGACCGCCATCACCAGCAGCTGGGCGCCCAGCGCGATGGCCCCCGCGGCGGCGACCTCGTGCAGCGGGAAGAACGAACCGTCCAGCAGGATCAGGCCGAGCACAGCCACCCCGAACGGGATCAGCATCAGCTTGCGGAACATGACGAAGCAGGCCCAGGGCATGATCCAGATGCCGCGCAGCCCGTCCAGGCCGAAGATGGCATCGCGGTTCCGGCTGATGCTGTTGAACAGGCCGAACGACCAGCGCATCCGCTGCTCGCGCAGCTCGCGGAAGTTCTGCGGCTGCTCGCTGTACACCTTGATGGCCGGGTCCGAGATGATCTGGTAGCCGAGCAGGCCCACCCGCATGGTGATGTCCGCGTCCTCGCCGAGCATGCCCTCGGCGATGCCGCCCAGCTGGACAACCAGGTCCCGGCGGTACGCGACGGTGGCGCCGGGCAGCACCGGGATGGCATCGACGGCGCCCTGGGCGGTGCGTTTGAAGGCCGCGCCGTAGTACACCTCGACCGCCCTCATCCGCTCGATCCAGATGGTGAGCTTGTGCGGGAGCGGCACCGAGCCCACCCCGCCGACCCGGGGGTCCTCGAAGTACGGGGCCATGAGCCGCAATACCGGCCGGGATACGAACGTGTCCGCGTCGACCCGGACCACGATGTCCTCGGTGGCCGCGAACAATGCCGTGTTGAGGGCGTGCGCTTTGGCGTGCGTTTTGTACTCGGTGGCCGACGTCAGCAGGACGCCGCGGGCGTGCCGGGCAAGCCTCCAGGGCGGCCCGCGCTTCCTCGTATGTATTGTCGGTCGACCCGTTCTCGACGACATATATGGTCGCGCTGCCCGGCCATTCCGCGGCGGCGTTGTCCATGGCCCGGACGCATTGCCCGATGCGGCCCTCCTCGTTGTGGGCCGGGCACGATGAAGCCAAAGGTCAGCACGCTGGCCGGGGGTCCGTCCCGGACGGCTGGCGGCTCGAGTGCCTCCAGGGAGCTGCGCCGGGCCCGCTCGATGACATATCCGCACAGGCACAGGTACGCGGGGAAAAGGGCAAAGAACAGGACCACGACGGAAAGCACCCCGCCGAGCAGCGGGATATGCGAGAGCCAGTGCAGTCGGGCCGATTCGTAATGGAACAGGGCCCAGATGGTCACCACCGTCGCGGTAAGGCAGCCCAGCAGCACCACGGCGTAATAGCGCGGGCGTTTCAGCACGGCCGGCACGTATACCTTGGGCGGCAGCCTGACGTCGGAGAACACGGCCAGGGTGGCGGCGATGATGCCGACCACGCCGTCCAGGATGTTGCCCCGGGTGCTGAACGGGCCCGGGCCGCCGTACCGGGCCAGCCGGGCCAGCAGGACATCCAGCAGGACCATCAGCGGGAGGTAAATGAGCAGGGCCCGGCCCGCCAGCCGGGCCCGGGCCAGCACCGACCCGGCCGAGAAGGCGGCGAACAGGATCAGCACCGCCACGGTGAGCGGGCGCACCGCGATCGAAGCCTGCTTGGCCAGTTCGAAGGAGTGAATCCCGGCCAGGTTGCTGACGAACCGCCCGTAGCGGAAGGTGATCCGGGGCAGGACGGCCTGGATGCCCAGCGCCGCCGCGGCGAAGCAGACCAGCATGACCGGGGTGAGCCAGAGCGGCCGCCGCACCCTGAGCCCGGGCGGCGCCGAGTAGGGATTGATGACGCCATGGGCCGGGCAGTGGCCCATTTCGGCCGGGGCCCGGCCTTTCCGGGGGCGGCCCGGGACAGGCAGTTTACTCACGGATCAGCACTGTAATACGGCGGGACCGGTTCTGCCACAGGTCACCAGTGGTATTCGTAAGGCCCAGGTATGGTAACTTTGCCTGGTCATTACCAATTAGCCTAGCCCGCCTGCCCAAAAGCTGGATTACCCCTGCCCGGGCTCCTCAATATGGCCTAGCACGGTACCGCAAAGTTGATTACGCCACCGTGGATAGGACGGTTACAGAAGCAAGTTTTCGCACGTAGATGGCGGGTGTGCGGGCGTCGTATTTATCGAACATAAATTTCAAACTAGACCACAGCCATGGATCGCGGTAGTATCCGTCACGGTGCAGCCAATACGTGGAACGGCACTCCGCTAACCGATCACGGCAAGGGACTACATGAGATCTTGATCTAGGGCATGCGAATGCCCTCGGTCCGGGCTGCCCAGTTTGCTGGCCAGTCAGATTTCGTTCACCATACGCAATTCCCCGGGGGTGGAATGCGCATCACCTTCCTTGGCCATGCCGGTTTCCTGGTCGAGACGCAGTCTGCTGTCCTCATTGCAGATCCATGGCTGTCGCCGTCCGGTGCATTCGACTCCTCATGGTTCCAGTTCCCGCGTAATCACCAACTGGCCGCGCTGGTGCAGGAGAAGCTGGCCGACGGCAGCAAGGCGCGCTACCTCTACCTCAGCCATGAGCACAAAGACCATTTCGACAAGTCCTTCCTGGACAGCATCCAGTGCCGCGACTTCACCGTCGTGCTGCCGCACTTCCAGCGGAAGATGCTGGCCGAGATCATGGCCAGCTACCAGTGCCGGGACCTGGTGCTGGCCGACGACCAGGCCGAGATCCCGATCAGCGGCGGCACCGTCAAGCTGTACCTGGACGACTCCGAGCTGAATCGCGACTCGGCCATCCTGGTCAAAGCGGACGGGCAGGCCTTCCTCAACCTGAACGACTGCCGGATCACTGACGCGCTGCCGGTGATCAGGCGCGCGGAAGGCGCCATCGATGTCCTGGCCATGCAGTTCTCCGGGGCTAACTGGCATCCGGTGTGCTACGACTACCCGCCCGAGCGCTACGCGGCCATCTCGACCAAAAAGGTGATGGCCAAGTTCAACTCGGTGGCGCACGCGGTCAAGACGATCTCCCCGGCCTTCTACCTGGCCTCGGCGGGACCGCCGTGCTTCCTCGATCCGATGCTGCTGGACATCAATTTCCAGCCGGCCAACATCTTCCCGCCCGCCTGGTCGCTGGTCCGCTACCTGGACCGCCGGTTCCCGGCCGCCACCACCGCGTGGCCCGAGCTGATGCCGGGTGACGTGCTGGACGTCTCGGCTGGCACGGTACGGGCCGACGGGGCCGAGCGGGTGGACGAAGCCGGCTTCCGCGATTATGTCCAGGGCTACGCGGCCGAATACGCCGGGTTCTTCCGCGCCCGGCAGCAGATGTACGGCACCTGGGAGCCCGCTGACCTGCTCCGGCGGCTCGGAGACGAACTGGCCGGCAAGCTGGCCGCGCTGGATCTGCACGACCGGATCCTGACCAACCTGTACTTCGGCTTCACCGATGCGCCGGGGGAGATGCTCCGGGTGAACTTCCCGGACCGCGACATCAGCTCCTGCCGCCAGGTCGGCGAGCGCGACTTCTACCGGATCCAGGCGCCGTCCTGGGAGGTGGCCCGGGTGATGGACGGCCGTATCTCGTGGGAGGACTTCGCGCACACGTTCCGCATGCGGCTGTCCCGGGAGCCCGATCTGTACCAGACCGCCATCAGCGCGTTCCTGCGGCTGGACGCGGAGGACCTGAACCGGTTCTGCGCCAAGATCCTCAGCATCGAGCGCCGCCAGGAGCGGATCGTCAAGGAAGCGAACGGAAGCCGGTACGCCGTCGATCGCTACTGCCCCCACCAGGGCGGTGACCTTCTGTACGGGTGGGTCGAGGAGGACCGCTACCTGACCTGCCCGCGCCACGGCTGGAGATTCGATCTGGAGAACCACGGAACCTGCCCGGACAACGTCGGCAGCGTGCATGCCGCCTGCCTGGAAGAGGACTAGGCGGGGCCGGGCACGGCAGCGGACTGACAGCCACCCATACGGGGCTGGGCAAACGAGATAAGACAGACAGGGGATTGCTGATCATGCGAGTTCTGATCCTTGGCGGCGACGGATATCTGGGCTGGCCCACCGCCATGCACTTCTCGAGGCGCGGGGACGAAGTCCACGTCGTGGACAACTACCTGCGGCGCAAGATGCACGCCGAGGCCGGCACCGACTCACTGACCCCGATCGCACCGAACCTGGCCAGCCGGGTGAGCGCGTGGCGCGAGCTGACCGGGCACACCATCCTGGCCACCGAGGGCGACCTGGCCGACTGGTCTGTGGTGGAGCGGGTGTTCCAGAGACTTCGGACCCGGAGGTCGATCATCCACTATGGCGAGATCCCCTCCGCGCCGTACTCGATGATGGACCGGCACCGTGCCGCGCTCACCCAGTACAACAACGTGATCAACACGCTGAACGTGCTGTGGGCCATACACGACTTCGCGCCGCGACGCGCACCTGGTCAAGCTGGGCACGATGGGGGAGTACGGCACGCCGAACATCGACATCGAGGAAGGCTGGATCGAGATCAAGCATGGTGGCCGGACCGACCGGATGCTCTACCCGAAGATGCCGGCCTCGCTGTATCACTGCTCCAAGGTGCACGACTCGACCAACATCGAATTCTGCTGCCGGGCCTGGGGGGTGCGGGCCACCGACCTGAACCAGGGCGTGGTCTACGGCATCGAGACCGAGGAGACCCGGCTCGACCCTCGGCTGGTCACCCGGTTCGACTACGACGATGTGCACGGCACCGTGCTGAACCGCTTCTGCGTGCAGGCTGTGGTCGGCCACCCGCTGACCACCTACGGCAAGGGCAACCAGACGCGCGGGTTCCTGAACATCGAGGACACGCTGCGCTGCGTCGAGCTGGCCTGCCGGAACCCGGCGCGAGCCAGGCGAGTTCCGGGTCTTCAACCAGTTCACCGAGCAGTTCTCGGTCAATGAGCTGGCCGAGCTGGTCCGGCTGGCCTGCGTGGAGTATGGGCTCAAGCGGCCGAGATCTGCCATGTGGAGAACCCGCGGGTGGAGAAAGAAGATCACTACTACAACGCCAAGCACACCAAGCTCATCGACCTGGGCCTCGAGCCACACCTGCTGTCGGAGACGCTGGTGGAGCACGTGTTCGAGGTGATCGAGCGGCACCGGGACCGGCTTATCCAAGATCACATCCTGCCGCGGACCACCTGGCGCGGCGGCTATCAGCCCGCCCAGCAGCCGGTGCCGGCGCAGCCGGGCCCGGCCGCGGCCGCAGCCGCGGCCGCGGCCGCGGCCGCGGCCGAGGCCGAGGCCGAGGCGGAACAGGCGGCCCGGGCGGCTGCGGCCGCCGCGGTCGGCCGCTAGCCGAAAGCACCTGTGATGACCAGGCGGGCAGGCGGCGCAGTTGGCAGGCTGCTGCTCAACTGGGGCGTCCTCGTCGCCGTGGTCGCCACGCTGCTGCTTGCCCGCCAGCACGCCAACGCGGTGAACCAGGCGCCGCTGCCGCCGCCCCGGGTACGGCTGTCCGCCGCGACCACCCAGGAATGGGCACACTTCCCGGCCTACACCGGCAGTGTGCCGGTGCTCGTGTACCACGGCATCAACGACTCCGGGAAGAACTACGCCACCACGCCGCAGCTGTTCGCCGGGCAGATGATGGCCCTCAAGGCCGCCGGGTTCCATGCCATCACGCTGGCCCAGTACGCCGCCTGGGTGCACGGCGACCGGCGCGGCATGCCGTCCAGGCCGATCCTGCTCACCTTCGACGACGGGCGCCGCGACTCCTACCGGGTGGCCAACGACCTGCTCGTCCGCTATGGCTTCCACGGCACCATGTTCACCTTCGGCTCGTGGCCGGTGGCCAACCCAGGTTTCAGCCTGACCTGGAACGAACTGCAGCGGATGCAGCGCAGTTCGGTCTGGTCGGTGCAGGAGCACGGTGGCCGCGGCCACGAATACGTGCGGATCAACGCGGCCGGTACGAAAGGCGCGGTCTATGCAGATCTGCGCTACATGCGGAAACCGGACGGCGGCCAGATGGAGACGTTCGCTGAGTTCGTGAAGCGGTTCACCACCGACGTGATGTGGGGAGAGAAGCAGTTCGCCGGGCACATCCCGGGCTACCGGCCGCTCGCCTTCGCACTGCCCTACGGGGACTACGGCCAGGAACAGACGAATGACCCGCGGATCCCGGCCTACACCCTGCCCTGGCTGGACCGGCGCTTCCCGGTCGTGTTCGGTGGTGACTACCTGGACCGTGTCCCAGGGCAGCGCTACGGGATCCCGGGCCGCTTCTCGGCCCAGCTGTCCTTCCGGATGACCATGCAGCAGACGATGCAGCTGCCCGCGCTGTACTGCCGGCTCCGGGACTGGGTGACGCGCGTGCCGATATGGAAGGAATACCAGTGCATGCACCTAGGCCTGGCTGACTGGGGCCCGGACATCGGCCAGGGCCTCGGCCAGCACCACTGGCACCCGCCGGAGATGAAACCACTGAAGGGGCCACGCGGACCCCGGCACGGCGCACCGCCACGGAACGACTAGCCCGGCTGGCCGTGGCCGCCCCCGGCCGGCCCCGGTATGTTGGACCGGAGACCGGCCTGGGCTCGTGACCTGGGAGGCCACTGCGGGCGTAGCGATGAGGTCTGGACGGGCGGCACGCCTGCGTCTCGGGACAGCTGGGCTCCTCGGGGCGATGCTGGTGCTGGCCGGCTGCCAGGCACAGAGCTGGCCGCCGGTCCCGGCGGGCGCTGGCCCGCCCGCGCCGATCATCGTGCTGAAATCGTCCATTCTGCGCTCGGTGCTGACCGAGCACGGGGAGCTGGCCGGCACCTTCGCCGGCCGGATGACCTACCTGGCCGGGCCGGCCACCGCGCCGACCCAGCCCCCAGCACTGGCGGGCACGGTCAAGAACACGTACATCTACAAGAGCTACGCCGCGTTCGCCAGCGACCTGGCCGCGGGCCTGCTGCCCGCCGCGGTGCACGCGGTGCTGTACGACATCGAGAAGTGGCCGGCGACCCCGCTCGACGAGCAGCGGCAGCCCCAGGTCTACATGCGGCGATTCAGCGCGCTGGCCCGGGCGCACGGGCTGCTGCCCATCCTGGCCCCGGCCCGCGATCTGGCCCTGGTCCCTGGCGGCAGCTGCGTCAAGCGCGGCGGGGAGAACCTGTCCGAGGCATATATCCGGTGCGGGCTGGCCCGCGCCGACGAGGGTGCCGCCGCCCTGGTCGTGCAGTCCCAGGCCGAGGAGTTCAACGTGGCCGCGTATCGCCGCTTCCTATCCGTGGTGGCCCGGCAGGCCCGGGCCGCGAACCCGCGGATCGCCGTGCTGGCGCAGTTGGCCACCGCGCCACTCGGCCAGCCCGCCTCGGTCCCGCCGCTGGTGGCCGCGGCGCGCAGTGTGCGCGGGCTGGTCCAGGGGTTCAGCCTGACCGCCCGGCCCGGCGACCTGGCGACGACCGCGGGTCTGCTCTGGGCGTTCGGGCGGCTGGGCAAGGCGCGCTAACGGCGGCCGCGGGGCGCTCAGACGCCGACGGGCAGCCGGCTCAGCGCGTTGTCCAGCATCTCCACGGGCAGCTCGAAGTCGGTGACCCGGCCCGCCTGGTAGCTCTCGTAGGCGGACAGGTCGAGCAGGCCGTGGCCGCACAGCGCGGTCAGGATGACCTTCTCCTCACCCGTCTCCTTGCAGCGCAGCGCCTCCTCGATGCAGGAGGCCAGCGCGTGCGTGGGCTCCGGGGCCGGCACGATGCCCTCGGTCCGGGCGAACCGCAGGCCGGCCGCGAAGCACTCGGACTGTGGCTTGGCCACCGCCTCGAACAGGCCCAGCTCGTACATGTGCGACAGCAGCGGTGACATGCCGTGGTAGCGCAGCCCACCGGCGTGGATCGGGTCCGGCATGAAGTCGTGGCCCAGCGTGTGCATCTTGAGCAGCGGAGTGAACCCGGCCGTGTCGCCGAAGTCGTAGGCGTAGACGCCGCGGGTGAACGACGGGCAGGCGGCCGGCTCGACCGCGCGCAGCGCCGGGTTCATCCGGCCGGCCAGCTTCTCCCGCAGGAACGGGAAGACCAGCCCGGAGAAGTTCGACCCGCCGCCGGTGCAGCCGATGATCAGGTCGGGTGTGTCGCCGGCCTGCTCCATTTGCTTGAGCGCTTCTTCGCCGATGACCGTCTGGTGCAGCAGCACGTGATTGAGCACGCTGCCCAGCGCGTACCGGGCGGCCGGGTCGCCCGCCGCGACCTCGACCGCCTCGCTGATCGCGATGCCCAGGCTGCCCGGCGAGTCCGGGTCGGCGGCCAGCACCGCCTTGCCCGACGTGGTCAGGTCGGACGGGCTCGGGTGCACGGTGGCCCCGTAGGTCTCCATCAGCAGGCGGCGGTACGGCTTCTGGTCGTAGGACGCCCGGACCTGCCAGATCTCACACTGCAGGCCGAACACGGCCGACGCGAACGCGAGCGCGCTGCCCCACTGGCCCGCCCCGGTCTCGGTGGTCAGCCGGGTCACTCCCTCGGCCGCGTTGTAATAGGCCTGCGGCACCGCCGTGTTCGGCTTGTGCGATCCGGCCGGGCTGCCGCCCTCGTACTTGTAGTAGATCCGGGCCGGGGTGCCGAGGTCCTTCTCCAGCCGGCGGGCCCGCAGCAGCGGGGTGGGCCGCCACAGCCGGTAGACGTCCAGCACCTCGTCGGGGATGGCGATGTGCCGGTCGCCGGACACTTCCTGGGCGATCAGGGCGGTCGGGAACAGCGGCGCGAGGTCGTCCGGCCCGACCGGCTCCCGGGTACCGGGGTGCAGCGGCGGCGGCGGGGGTGACGGCAGATCGGGGATCACGTTGTACCACTGCCGGGGAAGCTCGGACTCTGGCAGCACGTACTTCACCTGACGGTCCATGGCAGCCTCCCTGTCACGCCGGACGGCGCTGAGCCAGCGTAACCGGCATTATTCACTATGGGGGCGTTAAGCAACATGGGGTGCGCGGCGGGGCGGTTCGGCGCGGCGCTGGGCCTTGACGTGCGCCGTCGGCGGGCCTGGCTGCGCTTCCGCCTGCTCGGCGCTGGCCTGCTCCGCTTGCTCCCGGGCCGTGGCTCGGCGCGGGCCTGCTCGGCCTGAGCCGGGTCTGCTCGGCCGTGGCGCGGGCTTGCTCGGCCCCTGCGCGCGCCTGTTCAGCCCGGGCCTGCTCGGCCTCGGCGCGCTGCTGCAGCGCGGCCAGCGTGGCCTCGACGTCCCGGCGCATCCGCGGCGCGGCCAGCACCCGGAACAGCCCGGCCGACCCGCCCTCCACCTGGACGGCCTTGACCACGCGGACCTGGCCGTCGGGCATCGGCTCGACGATGTGGTCGAAGACCACCCGGCCCAGCGGGAGCGGGCTCTCGCTGATCCAGCGCCGCCCCGGCTCCACCGAGGTGATGGCGAACGTGCCGCCCAGCGCGTTGTGCTTCTTCACCCAGCCAGAAGTGCCAGCCTGGAAATCGCCGTCCATCTGGGCGATCTCCTTGCTGGCGTCCCACTCGGGCCAGCGGGCCACGTCGGTCCAGATCCGCCAGACGGTGGCCGGTTCGGCCTCGAACGTTACTTCACATTCGAATAAGTACACGATGGAACCCCCGCGAAATTAGCGCGGACTGCGGAACTCCGGTACTAACGAAACTAGGCTATCGGGCCGGCTGGAACCCGTTGGCGTAACTGGGCAGACCGGTGGTCCCGGTACCGTCGCGCACCCCGAATGGCCAGTCCGGCCAGGCTGGGTGGCAGCGTGACGATAGCTATGTAGTGTGGTGTTATCAGCCGGTAATTCACCGAAGATCAGATATGGCCAGCAGGTGCCGCGCGCCTGCCGGCCGTCCCCAGCGCGGCTTCGCCTGCCCACCCCCAACAGGCCCTGCCGGAAGGACCCCCGATGAAGCGCCCCCAGCTCACTTCCTGCCGTTCCGGCCGCGCCCTGCTGGCCCTGCCCGCGCTCGCCGTGCTGCTCGCCGGGTGCGCCATCGGGCCGTCGGGCCGCGCGGCCGGGGCCAGGCCAGGCCAGGCCACCCAGGCGGCGGATGCCGCCCCGCTGACCGCCGCGCGGCCGGACAACCCGAACGCGCCCGGCTTCTGGTACGGGACGGACAGCGCGACGATCGCGATCACCACCAAGCCGCCCTACCGGGAACCCGCGGTCAGCGGCTCACCGCCGTACGGCGGGTACATCGGGATGGCCGGGAACTGGGCCCGCTGGTCCGGCTGCGGCGGGGTGCTGGTCTGGTCGTCCCAGGACAGCAAGGCGGCGAACACCAACTTCAACACGTACCACAAGGGCATCGGCACCGGCGTGTACTGGTTCATGGCCGGGCCCGGAGTTGACCCGCGCTACAACGGGACCACGTCCGAGGCGTCCTCCTGGGGTGCGGCGCAGGCGGCCAAGACGCTGCGCGCGATCGGCGGCCTGAACGTCACCTACAAAGTGGTCTGGATGGACATCGAACTGCCCGGCGACGCACCCAATTACACGCCCGCCCAGGACAACGGCTGGAACAACGTGTACACCTCGACGTGCAGCGGCCGGATCAAGACCGTCGGGTGTGGCGGCGTCCCTGGACCGGGCCGACCTGAACGGGTACGCGTCGTATCTCACCGCGCACTCGTCCTACACGCCGGGGGTGTACTCCTCGCCGCTGATCTGGAGCTCGATCTTCGGCACCGGCAGCGCCTCGTCCATCCCACAGCATCGACGAATGGACCTACACCGACGGCACCAGGAACATCTCGCCGCCCCCGATCGGCTGGTGCGTGCCGCAGCACCTCGACCTGCGCCCACTTCTTCGGCGGGGTGACCAGTTCCAGCGCGCACGCGGTGATGTGGCAGTGGTCGGGCGGCGGCGGGCTGACCAACGGTGTCGGCGACTTCGACCAGATCGACACCAACCACGTGAGCTGACCCAGCTCACCACCGAGCTCACCCAGCGGGCTTCCGCCACCCGGCGGGGGCCCGCTGCCTATTGCTGCCCCGGAACCAGATCCGCCGCCCCGCTCCAATCGTGATCATGAGTTTGGTGCTACTAGATTCGCACCAAACTCATGATCACGAAGGCGTGCCGCGCTTAGGGATTCCGGCAGCCCCGAACCGGGCGACAACTCTTGACAACCGGTCAAGATCACATCAATATCAGTCAACAACGGGCATAGTGGCCCAGCTCACATCGCCCCGAACCCGCCGCGCACCGCGAACGCACCGCACCGCGAACCCCCACCGAACCGAGGTCCGGATGCTGCCTACCCAGCGCCGCCAGGCCATCCTGGCCGAGGTAAGGCAGCGCAGCGCGGTGGCCGCCGACGACCTGGCCCGCGAGTTCGACGTTTCCGTCGAGACCATCCGCCGTGACCTGCGCAACCTGCAGCGCAAAGGCCTGCTGGACCGGGTCTACGGCGGTGCGACCCGCCCGGCCGGCCGGTCCAGCGAGGGCAGCTTCGCGGCCCGCAGCACCCGGCACATCCAGGCCAAACGGGCCATCGCCACGCTGGCCGCGTCGCTGGCCGAACCAGGCGAGACCGTCATCATCGACGTCGGCACCACCGCGCTGGAGGTGGCCCGGGCGCTACCAGAAGCGTTCCACGGCCGGGTGCTGACCAACTCGGTGCCCGCCGCGCTGGAGTTGTCCGGCCGGGAGCACATCGAGGTGATGCTGTCCGGCGGCCAGGTCCGCGGCGGCGACGCGGCCTGCTCGGGCGCCACCGCGGAGGCGTTCTTCGCCGAGTTCTACGCCGACCGGGCGTTCCTCGGTTCTGGCGGCGTGCACCCGGAAGCCGGCCTGACCGACTACTACCCAGCCGAGGTGGTGGTGCGGCGCACCATCATCGCGCACACCGCGGCCTGCTACGTGCTGGCCGACTCCAGCAAGCTCGGCGCCATCGCCGTGCATCGGGTCTGCCCGCTGGACCGCGTCACTGCGGTGCTGACCGACGACGCGGCCGACCCGGACGCCTGCCAGGCGATCCAGGAGGCCGGCGCCGAGCTGCGCATAGCCAGCGCTGATCAAAGTCAAGGGATGTGATGACGGTGACCGCAGTCACCCAGCATGACGACGACGCCCAGCTTGGCCGGTACGGCTACCGGCAGCAGTTCGTCCGCTCGCTGCGCAACTTCGAGTCGTTCGCGGTGGCGTTCTCGTTCATCTCGATCACCACCGGGATCTTCACCACGTACGGTTTCGCGCTGGCCACCGGCGGCCCGCGGAGCATCTGGACCTGGCTCATCGTGGTGGCCGGGCAGGCCCTGGTCGCGCTGGTCTACGGCGCGCTGGCCGCCCGGGTGCCGCTGTCCGGCTACTCCTACCAGTGGGCCTCCCGGCTGGCCAACGTGCACGTCGGCTGGTGGCTGGGCTGGATGTCGTTCGCGTTCCTCACCATCGTCACCGTGTCGGTGGACTACGGCCTGGTCCAGGTGGCGTTCCAGCCGCTGATCGGCGAGACGTACACGCCGACCAGCGCCGCGCTGGAGACGCTCGTCGTGCTGGCCCTGCAGGCCGCGCTGATCATCGTGTCCACCCGGGTCACCACCCGGGTGAACAACACCGCGGTGGCCACCGAGGTGATCGGCATCGTCGGGCTGACCGTGCTGCTCATCATCGTGGCCGCGGTCCGCTCGCTGGGGCACTGGTCCAACCTGGTGTCCACCGGGGTGGTGCCGCACGCCGGCTACTACGCCTGGCTCGGCCCGTTCATGCTGGCCACGCTGCTCGGCGCGTACACCATCGTGGGCTTCGAATCGGCCAGCAACCTGGCCGAGGAGACCATCGAGCCGCACCGCACCATCCCCAAGGCGATGATCCGCGCCGTGCTGGTGTCCGGCGTGGTCGGCTTCGCCTTCCTCATCGCGCTCAGCTACTCGATCAGCGACATCAAGGGCGTGTCGGCGAGCAGCGCGCCGGTCGCGCTGATCGTTCAGGACGTGCTCGGCAGCGTGGTGCAGAAGCTGTTCCTCATCTTCGTCTGCATCTCGATCTTCGCCTGCGGCCTGGTCATCATGGTCACCAACGGCCGGCTGATCTGGTCCATGTCCCGGGACAGGCGGCTGCCCGGCTACCAGCTGTGGCGCCAGGTGCCCCGGGCCACCGGCGGCCCGACCTGGGCCACCGTGCTGGCCGCCGCGCTCGGCGCGGTCATCACGCTGATCCTGCGCACGCACACCGCCGCGCTGGTCACCCTGTTCACCGCGTCCACCATCATGCCGGCCCTGCTGTACGCCTCGACCGTGCTGCTCTACCTGTTCGCCGCCCGGCGGCGGCGCGGCGAGCGCGGGCACTTCTCCCTCGGCGGGTGGGAGATACCGGTCATCGCCGGCGCGCTGATCTGGGTCGCCTACGAGCTGATCGTGCTGATCGGGCCGAGCGAGTTCCGCGACGCGCAGTACTACGTGCTCGGCTCGCTCGGCCTGGGCGTGATGTTCTACGCGGGCCAGTGGCTGCTGGAACCGGGCGCGATGCGCCGTGAGGAGGGCGCGCACGGCGCCGCCGCGCTGGCCGACGAACCACTGGCCGACGAAGCGCTGGCCGACGAACCACTGGCTGAGGAGGCCGGGCCCGGCGCCGGCGGGGAAGGCGCACCGGCCGCCGGGTGAACATCCTCGCGATCGACCAGGGCACCTCGGCGACCAAGGCGCTGCTCACCGGCCCCGATGGTGAGGTGCTCGGCGCGGCCGAGGTGCCGGTGCACCCGCGCAGCCTGCCCGATGGCGGCGTCGAGCAGGACCCGGCCGAGCTGCTGGAGTCGGTGCTGGCGGCCGGCCAGGCCGCGGTGGCCGCCGCCCGGGCTCCGGCGCACGCGCTGGCCCTGGCCAACCAGGGGGAGACCGTGCTGGCCTGGGACCGGCGCACCGGGCGGCCGCTCACCCCGGCCATCGTCTGGCAGGACCGCCGGTCGGCCGGGATCTGCACCCGGCTGGCCGGCCATGCGGGCCAGCTGACCGCGATCACCGGGCTGCCGCTCGACCCGTACTTCGCCGCGCCCAAGATGACCTGGCTGCGGGAGAACCTGACCCGCGACGGCGTGGTCACCACGACCGACAGCTGGCTGCTGGCCCGGCTCGGCGCGGGGTATCTGACCGACGCCACGACGGCGTCCCGGACCCTGCTCCTCGACCTCGATGAGGTGGCCTGGTCACCGGCCGCGTGTGCGGCGTTCGG
Source organism: uncultured Actinomycetes bacterium (assembly GCA_963757545.1). GTDB lineage: Bacteria > Actinomycetota > Actinomycetes > Streptosporangiales > Streptosporangiaceae > RYN-230. The sequence goes on from CAVWSA010000030.1 coordinate 202,531, forward strand.
GATGGATCCGGGCCAGCTGCCGGACGTGGCCGACTGTGCCGGGGTCAGCGGCGAGACATCGGCGTTCGGCCACCCGGTCCCGGTGGCCGGCCTGGCCGTGGACCAGCAGGCGGCGCTGCTCGCCGAGGGCTGCTTCGCGGCCGGCGAGGCCAAATGCACCTACGGGACGGGCGCGTTCCTGCTGGTCACCACTGGATCCGAGGCGGTGCGCTCGGGGCACGGGCTGTCCGCCTCGGTGGCCTGGCGGCTGCCTGGCACGACGGCCTACTGCCTGGACGGGCAGGTGTACACGGCGGGCGCCGCGGTGCGCTGGCTGACCGGGCTGGGCCTGCTCGACGGCCCGGCCGAGCCTGGACGCGGCGGGCGGCAGCGTGCCCGATGCCGGCGGCGTCACGTTCCTGCCCGCGCTGGCCGGGCTGGGCGCGCCGCACTGGCGGCCGGACGCCCGCGGCGCGTTCCTCGGGCTGGGCCTCGGCACCACCCGCGCGCACCTGGCCCGGGCGGTGGCCGAGGGCATCGCCGCGTCGGTCGCGCTGCTGGCCCGGTCCGCGGCCGCGGACCGCGGCGCGCCGCTGCGGGTGCTCCGCGCGGACGGCGGGCTGACCCGGTCCCGGCTGCTCGTCCAGGCCCAGGCCGACCTGCTCCAGGTGCCGGTACAGGTCTGCGCGGCAGCCGACGCGACCGCGCTGGGCGCCGCGGCCCTGGCCCGGCTGGGCACCGGCGCGGCCAGCACGCTGGCTGAGGCGGTCGGCCAGCTACCGGTGGAAGCGACCATCGACCCGTCCATTTCCAGCGATCAGGCAGCTGAACGGCTAGCCGCGTTCGACTCGGCCTTGCGAGCCGCGCTGCCCGACCGGCCTGCCGAGTAAGGCGGGGATCCGGGTAGATCAGCCGGGGCGCGGTAAGGAGGAGAGCGTGAGCACGGCAGGCAGCGGCGGCCCGGGGGCAGACGGTGTGGCCGACGTGCTCATCGTCGGGGCCGGTGTGGTGGGCACCGCGATCGCCCGGACGCTGGCCAGCTACGAGCTGAGCTGCGTGCTGGTGGACGCGGCCGTGGATGTCGGCACCGGGACCAGCAAGGCGAACACGGCCATCCTGCACACCGGGTTCGACACCGAGCCGGGCAGCCTGGAGAGCCAGCTGCTGCGCCGGGGCAGCCTGCTGCTCGACCGACTATGCCCGGCAGGCCGGGCATCCCGGTGGAGCGGACCGGCGCCCTGCTGGTCGCCTGGACCGCCGGAGCAGGAGGCCGCGCTGCCCGGCATCGCGGGCAAGGCCCGGCGCAACGGGGTCACCGACGTCCGCCACCGCACCAGCGCCGAGCTCTACCAGGCCGAACCGCACCTCGGCCCGGGTGCCCGGGCCGGCCTGCTGATCCCGGGGGAGAGCATCATCTGCCCGTGGACCACCACGCTGGCCTACGCCACCGAGGCGGTCCGGGCCGGCGTCCGGCTGCTGCTGCGCACCCAGGTGCTGGACGTGCTGCCCGGCCCGGAGCAGCACGAGGTGCGGACCTCACGCGGCCCGCTGCGCTGCCGCTGGCTGATCAACGCGGCCGGGCTGTACAGCGACCGGATCGACCGGCTGCTCGGCGGGGACTCCTTCACCATCACCCCGCGGCGCGGTGAGCTGATCGTGTTCGACAAGCTGGCCCGGCCGCTGCTGTCGTCCATCCTGCTGCCGGTGCCGACGGCACGGACCAAGGGTGTGCTGCTCGCGCCCACCGTGTACGGGAACGTGCTGCTCGGCCCGACCGCGGAGGACGTGCACGGACCGGGCCGACACGGCGACCACCGCGGCCGGGCTGGCCGGGCTGATGGACGCGGGCCGCCGCCTGATGCCCGGGCTGGTGGCCGAAGAGGTCACCGCTACATATGTAGGATTGCGCGCGGCCACCGAGCACCGCGACTACCAGATCCGGGTGGATGAGCAGCTGCGGTATGCCTGCGCGGGCGGGATCCGGTCCACCGGCCTGTCCGCCTCGCTGGGCATCGCCGAGTACCTGGTCGGCCAGCTCGGCGGCGGCCGGGCTCAAGCTGACCGGCCGGGCGACCGCCGGGCCGCCCGTCATGCCCTACCTCGGCCAGGCCGGGCCGCGGCCGTACCAGGACGCGGCCCGGATCGCCGCCGACCCGGAGTACGGCCAGATCCTCTGCCACTGCGAGCGGGTCACCCGGGGCGAGATCCGCGACGCGCTGGCCGCCGCGGTGCCGCCGGCCGACCTGGACGGGCTGCGCCGCCGGACCCGCGCGGGCAACGGGCGCTGCCAGGGTTTCTACTGCGCGGCCACGCTGTCCGAGCTGCTGGCGTCCGAGCTGCTGGCGTCCGCGCTGCGCGGGCCGGCCCGGCCGGCGCCGCTGCCTCCCCAGCCCGGGCCGCCGGGGCCTGCCCGGCCAGCGGGCGGCGCGCGGTGAACGCGGACGTGCTGATCGTGGGGGCCGGGCCCGCCGGGCTGGCCGCCGCGATCGAGCTGCGCCGGGCCGGGGTCGGCCGGGTCCTGGTGGCCGACCGGGAAGAGGTGGCGGGCGGCGTGCCGCGGCACTGCCGGCACACCGGGTTCGGGGTGCGCGATCTGCACCGGGTGCTGACCGGCCCGGCCTATGCGCGCCGGTACGCCGCGGCGGCCACCCAGGCCGGCGCCGAGATCCGCACCGGGACCACCGTCACCGGCTGGGCCGGGCCCCGCGAACTGACCCTGACCAGCCCGCGCGGCATCGAGACGGTGCGGGCCGCGGCGGTGCTGCTGGCCACCGGCTGCCGGGAGCGGCCCCGGCCCGCCCGGCTGGTCCCGGGCAGCCGGGGCAGCGGCATCATGACCACCGGTGAGCTGCAGCAGCGGGTGTACCAGCACGGGCAGCGGCTGCCCGGCCGGGCCGTCGTGGTGGGTGCCGAGCACGTGAGTTTCTCCGCGCTGGTCACCCTGGCGCATGCCGGGGCCAAGGTCGCCGGGCTGGTCACTGGGTACCCGGCGCAGCAGAGCTATCTGGCCTTCGCGCTGGGCGCCCGGCTGCGCTGGCGCGTCCCGGTGTGGCGGAACACCGCGGTCAGCCGGGTGGTCGCGGACCGGCGGCCGGCCGGGGTGGCGGCGGCCGGGGCAGAGCTGGTGGCCGGGGCAGAGCTGGTCGCCGGGGAGTCCCGGCTGGCGGGCGTCGAGCTGACCGACACGCAGACCGGAGCGACCCGGTTCGTGCGCTGTGACCTGCTCGTCTTCACCGGCGACTGGATCCCGGACCATGAGCTGGCCCGGGCCGGCGGCGTGCTCCTCGACCCGGGCACCCGCGGGCCGGCCGTGGACACCGCGCTGGAAACCGGCACCCCGCTGGTGTTCGCGGCCGGCAACCTGATCCACCCGGCCGAGACCGCGGACGTAGCCGCGCTGACCGGGCGGCACGCCGCGCGGCACATCGCGGCCGCCCTGGCCGCCAGGCCGGCGCCCGCCGGGCCGCGCGTCCCGCTGGCCGTCGAGCCGCCGCTGCGCTGGATCTCACCCAGTGCCGTCCGGCCGCCGCTGCTCCCACCGCACGGCCACTTCCTGCTCCGCTCCGGGTCCTTCCACCCACCCGCCCGGCTGGAAGTCCGCCAGGGCGCCCGCCTGCTGGCCACCTCGCGCCCTGGCCGCCTGATCCCGGGCCGCCCGGTGCACCTGCCGGGCGGCTGGGCCGCCCGCGTCGATCCGGCCGCCGGCCCAGTCCACATCCGGCTCGCACGCGGTACCTGGCCAGCGCGGTGAGAAAGTGGTCGCCGGTGACCACAAAGTCACCGCGCTCCTTGGTTCGGCACCCGGGCGCGGTGCTCCCGGTCGGCCGGGAGCGTGCATCAGGCGGCACATAATGCACCGGACTCACACAAGGCAGCACAGACGGCCAGGGTGAGCAGGAGCCGGGCGAGCCGGGCCGAGGTCCCGTATGGTGTGCCGGGTGGGCTCTGCGTTGATTGACCGCCGCACCGCGCGCTTCGCGGTGGGCCTGGCCGTGGCCGGCTCATTGATGCTCACGGCCGGGCTTGGCATCTGGGCGGTTAGCGCGCTGAGCCACGCGATCCCGCACTCCGCGCACACGGCGGCCTGGCTGGCCGCGGTAGCCCTGATAACCGCGGGTATCTGCTGCGGCGTGCTCATGATCGTGGTGCTGCTCGGCTCGGGCCGGGCCGGCCGGGCGGCGGCTCCAGCCCAGCCGTCCTGGCCGGACGCACGGGCAGGTGGGCCGCGCCCGGCGGGGACGCGGCCGCCTGGAGCCCAGGCGCCGGGCCCGCCCCGGCCGGGCCCGCGACTGCCCGCCGGGCCGCCGCCGGCCGCCCCACGCCCGCCTGACCGGCCGCGGCCGGCCGGTCCACGCCCGCCCACTGGCCCGCCGGCCGGGCCACCGCAGTATGACCCAGGTGCGCTGCCTGATCCAGGACTGCCGCCGGGTGCTGGGCAGATGATGGAGGCCTGGCCCGCGGCAGGCCCGCAGCAGCCGGCCGGTCCTGGCGGGCTGGTGATGTGGCCTGAGCCGCCTCCTGAGGTCAGCCACGGCAACGGGCTCACCCCGGACGGGTGGTCCGGGCCGGATGATGAGATCCCGTCGCACGCTGAGCCGGCGGCGGATGACTGGGCCGGGTACCGGGGCGGGTTCCCGGCTGGCCCTGCGCTTGACGAGTGGTCCGGGCCGGATGACGATTCCGCGGCCCACCTGGAGCCAGCGCCGGATGGCTGGTCCGGTCCGGCGGCCGGGCTGCGGCCCGGTGCGGTGCTCGGCCAGGATGGCTGGCCGGCGCCCGATCCCGCCCCCGGTACGGATGGCTGGCCGGGCGCGGATCCGGGGTTGCCGCCCGCTGGTGAGCCAGGTCTCAATCTGTGGCCGGCCCGCGATGCTGGGCTGCCCGCTGCCGAGCCAGCAGCTAGCCCCGCCGCCACCGGCACCGGGGACGACGAGCCAGCAGACGGGCCGACCCGCCGGGTCGAGTCGGAATTCAACGTGTGGCAGCGGCCGAGTCCGGCGGCCGCGCCGGATGCCGGCCCAGCCGTCCCGGACCCGGACGAGTGGATCCAGCCCAATGCTGACCCGCTCCCGGATGCCGGCCTGCTCCCTGATGCTGACCCGCTCCCGGATGCCGGCCCAGCCGTCCCGGACCCGGACGAGTGGATGCAGCCCAATGCTGACCTGCTCCCGGGTGCTGACCTGCTCCCGGATGCCGGCCCGCAGCCGGCCGCGGGGTTGCTGCCGCCCGCCTGGGAACCGATGGCTGAGCCAGTGGACCTGGCCAGCGACTGGGCGGCTGAGGAGCCCATCCGGCGGCACGCCGCGCCGCGCCGCAGCGGCCCCGCTCCCGGGTGGAACCCTGACTCCGAGGAAGACTGGCTGCGGGTGCTGCGCGGGCTGCGTAGCCCGGAAGACAGCTAGCGCCGCGGAATAGCCGGGCCGCTCGGCTGGTTGACACGCACAGCTATAAACGAAACTAAACGTATCGGATATGCTGTGACCCCGAGCAGTACTTCACCCCGGAACCGTGCCGCGCGCCCCCGGACTCACCAGGTGACCACCCGGGACCGTGCCCTTGTGCTGGGCCCGCGGGCACCCCGCGCGGTCTGCGGCCCGCGGTCCGTTCGCACCCCGGCCGGGCCGGACCGGCACCCGGCCCAGCCCGCTCGCCGCCGCACCGAAGCCGCGCCCGCCGCCGAGCAGCGGCCCGGCTACAGCCGCGCCGCGCTGACCCTCATCCTGGCCGCCGCGTTCATGGTGGTGCTGGACTTCAGCATCGTGAACGTGGCCCTCGCGTCCATTCAGCGGGAGCTCGGCTTCCCGGCCGCGGCCGCGCAGTGGGTGGTCACCGGGTACGCGATCACCTTCGGCGGGCTGCTCATCCTGGGTGGCCGCGCGGCCGACCTGTTCGGCCGCCGCCGTATGTTCCTCGCTGGCCTGATCGCGTTCTCGGTGGCCTCGCTGGCCGGCGGGCTGGCCCAGGACCCGGTGCTGCTGGTGGCCGCCCGGGCCGTGCAGGGCGCGGGCGCCGCGCTGGTCGCGCCGGCCGCGCTCTCCCTGATCACCACCGGATTCCCGGAGGGGCCGAAGCGCACCAGGGCGCTGGGCCTGTACGGCGCGACCGCGTCGGTCGGCTTCGTGGCGGGTCAGGTGCTCGGTGGCGTGCTGGTGGAGTTCACCAGCTGGCGGGCGGTGTTCCTGGTCAACGTGCCGGTCGGGCTGGCTGCCGTGCTGCTCACCCCGCGGCTGCTCGGCCGCGGCCGGGAGCAGCGCACCCGGCGGCGGCTGGACATCGGCGGTGCCGTGCTGATCACCGTGGCCGTGGCCAGCATCGTGTTCGCGGTGTCCGAGGGTGGCGCGGCCGGCTGGACCTCGCCCCGGGTGCTGGCCGCCGTCGCGGTGGCCGCGCTGGCCCTGGCCGGGTTCGCGGTGGCCGAGCGCAGGCACCCGGACCCGCTGGTCCGCGGCGACCTGCTGCGGCTCCGCTCGCTGCGCAAGAGTGGTGCGCTGATCATGCTGGTGGGCATCTGGAACGGCGGCGAGATGCTCGTGCTCTCGCTGTACTTCCAGCAGGTGCTGCACGACTCGCCGCTGCTGACCGGGCTGGCCATCGCGCCGCAGGGCATGGTCGGCTTCGCGGCCGGCGCGGCTGGTGCCCGGCTCGCGTCCCGGCTGGGCCTGCACCGGCTGCTGGTGCTCACCAACGCGGTGGCCATGGTCGGCTTCCTGGTACTCACCCAGCTGCCCGGCACCGGCGGGTACAGCCCGCTGCTGGCCGCGGTCACCTTCGTCGGCTTCGGCACGGCGGGCACGGCGTTCGGCTCGATGGTCACCGCAAGCAAGGGAGTGGCCGACGGCGACCAGGGCTTCGTCGGCGGGGTGATCAACACGGGCCGGCAGATCGGGGCCGGCATCGGCGCCGCGCTGCTGCCCGCGATCGCCCTGACCGTGAGCCATAGCGGGCCCACCGCCGGGGTCAGCGGGGACCGCGCCGCCATGCTGGCTGGCGCGGTCGCGGCCGGCCTGGCCACACTGATCGCGGCCACGCTGCGCACCCGGCCCACAGCCCGGCACGGGTAACCCCGGGGCGCGATGGAAGGGCTGGCCCCCGCCCCGGCCGTCACCGTCAAGGCGGCCCAGCCTGGCTAGGCGGAACCGGGCCCGGGACCCCACAGCAGCCGCCGCCAGAACCGCCGGGTGGCGATCAGCCGCAGCCGGGCCCGCAGCGGCAGCCGGGGGACCGGGCGGTGGATGCACAGGCCGCTGTCCCCGGGCAGCAGGCAGTCGCCGGAGCACGCGCCGGCGCAGTGACGGCAGTGCTGGCCCACCGGCATCCGCGCTTCCTCTCCTTCGGCGCGTGCACGCCCTGGCTACGCCGCCACCGGCCAGCTGTCAACCAGTGGGCTCGTGGCGGCCGTAGTCGTCCTCGAGCCGGATGATGTCGTCCTCGCCGAAGTAGTCCCCGTGCTGGACCTCGACGAACACCAGTGGCTCGGTGCCGGTGTTGTGCATGCGGTGCGCGACACCCAGCCCGACGTCGATGGTGCTGCCCCGGGTCACCGGTACCGCCACCCCGTCCAGGGTGACGGTGCCCGCACCTCGCACCACGAACCAGTGCTCCGCGCGGCGGGCATGCTTCTGGTAGCTGAGCCGCTGCCCGGGGTGCACCTCGATGGTCTTGACCTTGAAAGAGTCGCCCTCGATGAGAACCGTGTAGCTGCCCCACGGGCGCTCGGAGTGTTCAGTCACCGGCACATCCTGCCCGATCCGCCGCCGAGTGGCACCCCCACCGGGTACCTTGACGTCGAGATAAGCGCATCATAACGTGGGGTATGAAACTTAGCTCGATATCGAGATACCTGCGATCGGGAGGCGGACCCTGATGACCGCGAACAGCTTCGGCAGCCTGGCCACGCTGCGGGCCGGCGGGACCGAGTACCAGATACACCGGCTGGATGCGGTGGACGGGTCGGCCAGCCTTCCGTTCAGCCTGAAGATCCTGCTGGAGAACCTGCTGCGCACCGAGGACGGGCGCAACGTCACGGCCGAGCATGTCACCGCGCTGGCCCAGTGGGACCCGCTGGCCGAGCCGTCCACCGAGATCCAGTTCACCCCGGCCCGGGTGATCCTGCAGGACCTGACCGGGGTGCCGGCCGTGGTCGACCTGGCCACCATGCGCGAGGCCATGCGGGATCTGGGCGGCGATCCGGCGAAGATCAACCCGCTGGTGCCCGCCGAGCTGGTCATCGACCACTCGGTGGTGGCGGACATCTTCGGCCGGCCGGATGCCTTCGACCGGAACGTGGAGCTTGAGTTCGCGCCGCAACCGCGAGCGGTTCCAGTTCCTGCGCTGGGGCCAGGAGGCGTTCCACCAGTTCAAGGTGGTGCCGCCGGGCACCGGCATCGTGCACCAGGTGAACATCGAGCACCTGGCCCGGGTGGTGATGGCCCGCGACGGCGCCGCCTACCCGGACACCTGCGTGGGCACCGACTCGCACACCACGATGCAGAACGGCCTCGGCGTGCTCGGCTGGGGCGTCGGCGGCATCGAGGCCGAGGCGGCCATGCTGGGCCAGCCGATCAGCATGCTGATCCCGCGGGTGGTCGGTTTCCGGCTGACCGGTGAGCTGCCGTCCGGCGCCACCGCCACCGACCTGGTGCTGACCATCACCGAACTGCTCCGCAAGCACGGCGTGGTGGGCAAGTTCGTCGAGTTCTACGGCGACGGGGTGGGCGCGGTGCCGCTGGCCAACCGGGCCACGATCGGCAACATGAGCCCGGAGTTCGGCTCCACCTGCGCGATCTTCCCGATCGACGGGCAGACGCTGGACTACCTGCGGCTGACCGGCCGCCCGGACGAGCAGGTCGCGCTGGTCGAGGCGTACGCCCGGGAGCAGGGCCTGTGGCACGATCCGGCGGCGGTGCTGCACTACTCCGAGGAACTCGAACTCGACCTGTCCACGATCGTCCCGTCGCTGGCCGGGCCGAAGCGGCCGCAGGACCGGGTGGCGCTGGCCGACGCCAAGCACGCGTTCCGCGAAGCGCTGGGCAGCTACGTGTCCGAGCCGGGCCTGGACAACGGGCTGGCCGGCACGTTCCCGGCGTCCGACCCGGTGGCCGAGGATGAGTTCCCGCGCGCGTCCGCGCCGGCCCAGGTCGTGCTGGACGACGGAACGAAGACCGCGGTGGATCACGGCTCGGTGGTGATCGCGGCCATCACCTCGTGCACGAACACCTCGAACCCCTCGGTGATGGTCGGCGCCGCGCTGCTGGCCAAGAAGGCGGTCGAGGCCGGGCTGTCCCGCAAGCCGTGGGTGAAGACCACGCTGGCGCCGGGCTCCAAGGTGGTCATGGACTACTACGAGCGTGCCGGGCTCACCCCGTACCTGGAGAAGCTCGGCTTCAACCTGGTCGGCTACGGCTGCACCACGTGCATCGGCAACTCCGGGCCGCTGCCCGGGGCGATCAGCGCGGCGGTGGCCGAGAACGACCTGGCCGTCGTGTCGGTGCTGTCCGGCAACCGCAACTTCGAGGGCCGGATCAACCCGGACGTGAAGATGAACTACCTGGCCTCGCCGCCGCTGGTGGTGGCCTACGCGCTGGCCGGCACGATGGACTTCGACATGAACCGGGAGCCGCTCGGCTCGCGGTCCGACGGCAGCCCGGTGTACCTGGCGGACATCTGGCCGTCCGCGGCGGAGATCGCCGCGGTCGTGCAGGACGCGGTCGCGGCCGAGATGTTCAGCCGGGACTACGCCGACGTGTTCGAGGGCGACGACCGCTGGCGCGCGCTGGACGTGCCGGGCGGGGACACCTTCGCCTGGGGCGAGGACTCCACCTACGTGCGGAAGCCGCCCTACTTCGACGGCATGCCGGACAAGCCCGCGCCGGTCAGCGACATCCACGGCGCCCGCGTGCTGGCCATGCTGGGTGACTCGGTGACCACCGACCACATCTCACCGGCCGGCGCGATCAAGACGGACAGCCCGGCCGGGCAAGTACCTGACCGAGCACGGGGTGGAGCGGAAGGACTTCAACTCCTACGGCTCGCGGCGCGGCAATCACGAGGTGATGATCCGCGGCACGTTCGCCAACATCCGGCTGCGCAACCAGCTGGCCCCGGGCACCGAGGGCGGGGTCACCGTGCACCTGCCGGACGGCGAGCAGATGTCCATCTACGACGCGTCCCGGAAGTACATCGACGACGGAGTGCCGCTGCTCGTGCTGGGCGGCAAGGAGTACGGCTCCGGCTCGTCCCGCGACTGGGCGGCCAAGGGCACCCTGCTGCTCGGCGTGCGCGCGGTGCTGGCCGAGTCGTTCGAGCGGATCCACCGGTCCAACCTGATCGGCATGGGCGTGCTGCCGCTGCAGTACCGGCCGGGGGAGTCGGCCGCCACGCTCGGCCTGACCGGGCGCGAGGTGTTCGAGATCACCGGCATCGAGGAGATGAACAGCGGGCCGGTGCCCCGCGAGGTGACCGTCCGGGCGGACGGCACCGAGTTCCAGCGCCGTGGTCCGGATCGACACCCCCGGCGAGGCCGAGTACTTCCGGCACGGCGGGATCATGCAGTACGTGCTGCGCTCGCTGCTCGCTCAGGGCTGAAACCATTCGGGCTGCGGTGTAATCGTGTAATCATGACCTCGAGGGGACGGTGACCGAGCGCCAGGGGAAGGCCATGCCAGAGCCGAAGATCGTGGTCGAGCACCGGGAACACCTGTGGTACCTGCTGTCGGAGGCCACGCAGCTAGAGCACATGATCATGTGCCAGTACCTGTACGCGGCGTTCAGCCTGAAGCGGGATCCAGCTGAGGGCCTCACCGCGGAGCAGGCCGCCGCGACCGAGCGCTGGCGCCAGGTGATCACCGACATTGCCATCGAGGAGATGCTGCACCTGGCGCTGGTGTGCAACCTGATGTCGGCCATCGGCGCGGCGCCCACGTTCACCCGGCCCAACTTCCCGCAGCGCTCGGCCTACTTCCCGCCCAGCGTGCAGCTTGATCTGCTGCCGTTCGGCGCGGCGGCGCTGACCCATTCCTCTACCTGGAACGGCCGGAGGGGATGGAGCGGATGGACGCGGCCGGCTTCGTGCCCACCGTGCCGCCGCACACGCCGGTCGAGCCGGGCGAGGTCATACCCCGGACCCAGGACTTCCTCACTGTCGGGACATCTCTACCGGGCCATCGAGCAGGGGGTGCGCGACCTGGCCGGCCGGCTCGGTGAGCGGGCGCTGTTCGTCGGGCCGCCGCGGGCCCAGGCCACCCCAGAACTGTTCCGCTGGCCGACCTCATCGCGGTCACCGACCTGGCCTCCGCCCAGCAGGCCATCGAGACCATCATCGAGCAGGGCGAGGGCGCCCGGGGTGACTGGCAGGCCGCGCACTACGGCCGGTTCCTCGGCATCTGGGACGAGTACTCCCGGCTGACGGCGGCGGACCCGGCATTCCAGCCGGCCCGGCCGGTGCTGACCGCGTTCACCCAGCAGCCGTTCGATCTCACCGCCGAACAGCCGCTGATCAGTGACCCGGCGACCCGCCAGGTGGCCCGGCTGTTCGCGCTCGGATATGAGGCGCTGCTCCAGGTGCTGACCCGGTTCTTCACCCACACCGACGAGACCGACGATCAGCTCGGCCTGCTCACCGGGGCGGCGTTCAGCCTGATGAGCGGGGTGCTGGCGCCGCTCGGGGATGCGCTCACCCAGCTCCCGGCCGGGCCGGACCACCCGGGCCGCACGGTCGGGGCCGGCCTTCGAGATGTTCTACCTGATGGGCAACTTCGTGCCCTGGCAGGACGCGGCCTGGGCGGTGCTCAGCGAGCGGGCCGGGGTGCTGGCCGCCCAGTGCACCACCGCGGCCGGCCGGGACGGCGCGCCCGCCGCGGCCGGCGCGGCGGCGGAATGCGCCGCCGGCATCCAGGCCAAGCTGGTCACCCAGGTACCGCCCGACCTGCGCCCCCGGCCCTGACCACCCCGGGCCGGTGCCGTGGGTCCATCCCCAGCCTGCCGCCGCCCTGCTCCCGGTCCAACGAGTCCACAGCGGCCGCTCCCGCCCACTTTGCACGCGGGCCGTGCGCCGAAACGGGCAAAACACCCCCGGAAAGCGCACCATCCGCGTGCAAAGTGGGCGCCGGCCATGATCAATGTGACCCATCGTGCCGGCGGTACGGTGCGCCGCCGCGAGCGGCGCTCAGCCGCCGGGTTCTCGCTGCGGGACGTGCCCGCGCGCCCGGCCTGGCCCAGCCGTGCGGTAAGCCGACATATGTAGCCTAGGGCGATCGTGCCGGGCGGCGGGCGGACCGGTAGCGTGTCCGGAAATGGCCGAACCTGCCGCCCCCATCGCCCCGCCGGCCGCTGCCGGCCGCCGTGCCCAGCGCACGGCGGTGTTCATCCTCGGCGTGGTCGCGCTGGCCTTCAACCTGCGCGCCGCCATCACCAGCCTGCCGCCGCTGTTCCCGGAACTGGCCGACAGCCTGCGGCTGTCCAACGCGGCGCTGTCCGCGCTGGCCGCGCTGCCAGTGCTGGCCTTCGGCGTGTTCTCCGGGGTGGCCGCGCCGCTGAGCCGCCGGTTCGGCGAAGAACGGGTGCTCGGCGCCGCGCTGGTGCTGCTGGCGGCCGGGCTGCTGCTGCGCGGCGCGCTGCCCGGCAGCATGCTGTTCCCGGGCACGGCCGTCGCGGCCGCCGCGATCGCGCTGATGAACGTGCTGCTGCCCAGCCTGGCCAAGCGGCGCCAGCCGGAGCAGGCCGGGCTGCTGATCGGGATCTACCTGCTCAGCCTGTCCGCCGGGTCGATCGTCGGCTCGCTGATCGCGGTCCCGGTGTACAAGCTGTCCGGCGGCTCGGTGCCGCTGTCGCTGGGCCTGTGGGCGATCCCGGCGCTGGCCGCGGCGCTGTGCTGGCTGCCGCAACTGCGCTTCCACACCGCTGCCCGCGGGCGGGCTGCGCGGCAGCCCGCGGGCCGCCCGGCCGGCCCGGCCCGGCCGGGCGGCGGACTCAAGGTGTACCGGCACGCGCTGGCCTGGCAGGTCACCGGGTTCATGGGGCTGCAGAGCCTGACCTTCTACGCCGCCCTGTCCTGGCTGCCGACCATGTTCCGCGATCGCGGGGTCAGCCCGGGCGGCGCGGGCACCCTGCTCGCCCTGATGTCGCTGGGCGGCGTGCCCACCGCGCTGGTCATCCCGGTGCTCGCGCACCGGGCCCGGAACCAGCGGGCGCTGATCGCCTGGACCGTCGCGGCCAGCGTGGCGGGCCTGGCCGGGGCCTGGTTCGCCCCGCTGGGCGGCGCCGCCGCCTGGGTGCTGCTGCTCGGCCTGGGCCAGGGCTCCGCGCTCGGCCTGGCCATCTTCTTCACCATGGCCCGCGCGCCCGATCCGCGGGCCGCCGCGTCACTGTCCGGGTTCGCGCAGAGCGTCGGCTACCTGGTGGCCACGACCGGCCCGCTGGCCGTCGGGTTCCTGCACACCGCGACCGGCGGCTGGACGGTCCCGGTGAGCTGCCTGCTGGTCATCACCGGGCTGGAGTTCGTGGCGGGCTGGCAGGCGGCCCGGGACGTCACGCTGCCGGTGGACCAGCCAGGCCGCCAGCTGGCTAGACCGAAGGGGATCGAGCCGAAAGTTTTCCGAAACTTGTTGCCCCGGTAGCCGGCGGCACGTAGCGTCCGCCGTACAGGTACCAGTGGAGGCAGCCAGTGCAGCCAGGGCAGGCAGGGCAAGGAGTGCAGGCCGGCGGCGCGGCACCGGTCCGTATCGCGATCGCCGGGACCGGGAACATCGCCGAGGTCCATGCCGCCGCACTGCGCGGCCTGCCCGGCGCCGAACTGGTCGGCGCGGCCGACATCGACCGGGCCCGGCTGGCCGCGTTCGGGGCCGAGCACGGCGTCCCGGAGCTGCACGCGGACCTGGCCGGGCTGCTCGCCGCGGCCGGGCCGGACCTGGTCCACCTGTGCACCCCGCCGGCCCGGCACTTCGAGCAGGCCGCGCTGTGCCTGGAAGCAGGCGTGTCAGTGCTGGCCGAGAAGCCGCCCACGCTGAGCCTGCGCGAGCTCGACCTGCTGGCTGACCTGGCGCGGCCGGGCGGGCCGTGGCTGGCGACCGTGTTCCAGCACCGGTTCGGGTCGGCCGCGGGCCGGCTGCGGGCGCTGGCCGCCTCGGGCATGCTCGGCCGGCCGCTGCTGGCCATCTGCCACACCACCTGGTTCCGCGACCAGGCCTACTTCGACGTGCCGTGGCGCGGCCGGTGGCAGACCGAAGGCGGCGGCCCCACCATGGGGCACGGCATCCACCAGATGGATCTGCTGCGTTACGTTCTGGGCGACTGGGCGGAGATCTCTGCCATCGCCCGGCGGCAGGCCCGCCGGACGGAGACCGAGGACCTGTCCATGGCCCATGTGATCTTCGCCAGCGGCGCCGCGGCCAGCGTCGTGAACAGCGTGCTGTCCCCGCGCGCAGGAGAGCTACCTGCGCTTCGACTTCGAGCACGGCACGGTCGAGGTCAGTCACCTGTACGGGTACCGCGACGAGGACTGGCGGGTCACCCCGGCCCCGGGCCACGAGCAGCCGGTGCTGGCCGCCTGGCAGCGGCCCACACAAGGCACGCCGAGCGGGCACCGGGCCCAGTTCGACGCGGTGCTGGCCGCGCTGCGCGACGCGGCCCCGCCGCCGGTGACGCTGCCGGACAGCCGGGGCACCATGTCGCTGGTGGCCGGGATCTACGCGTCCGCGTTCGGCGGCGGGCTGGTGCGGCCCGCTGACCTGGGCACCGCATCGCCGTGCTACGGACGGATGGACGGCCCGGGTGCGGGATGGGAACAATGGTGAGAGTGGTCCCCATGGATATGCGCCTGACCGACGGCGACGGCTGCTCGCTGCGGCTCAGCTATCAGGAAACCGAGCTGCTCCGCTACGTGTACCGGCCGGACGACCCGCAGGTCGAGTCGCCGCGGCCGTACTTCCACCCGGTGCGCACGCTGCGCGGTGACCTGGTGACCACGTACCGGCCGGAGGATCACGTCTGGCACAAGGGGTTCGCCTGGTCGCTGCCGCACGTGGGACCGGAGAACTTCTGGGGCGGCCCGACGTTCCAGCGCGGCTACGGCTACCGGCAGCTGCCCAACAACGGCCGGATCCGGCACGAGGAGTTCACCGCCGCGGCGGTGACCGATGGCGTGCTCGGGGTGGATGAGCAGCTGAGCTGGATCACCCAGGACGGCGAGACCTGGCTGCACGAGCGGCGGCAGATCGGGGCCCGGGTGCTGCCCGGCGCGGGCGCCTGGCTGCTGGCGTTCCGGACCACGCTGCGCAACGTGCGCGGCGCCATCATCCCGTTCGGCAGCCCGACCACGGCGGGCCGGGACAACGCGGGGTACGGCGGGCTGTTCTGGCGCGGGCCGCGGTCGTTCAGCCCAGGCCGGGTGATCACGCCGGACGGCAGCGGCGGGGATGAGTACATGGGCCTGCGCAGCCCATGGATGGCGTTCACCGGGCGGCACGACGAGGACCGCGCCTCGACCGTGGTGTTCCGCGATGCCCCAGCCAACGTGGGCCACCCGACCATGTGGTTCGTGCGCAGCGAGCCGTTCGCCTGCCTGTGCCCGGCCCCGTTCTTCGCGGCCGAGTTCATGCTGGCCGACGGGCAGAGCCTGACGCTGCGCTACGACGTCGCGCTGGCCGGCCGCGAGCTGTCCGCCGGCGGCTGCGCCGAGCTGGTGGCCGAGATGCAAACGCGCGACGTGCTCGGCCTGCCGGGAGCGGTCGGGTGACCGCGGACCAGGCGTTCCCCGGGGCGACCGGGGTCACCCTGCTCGACGTGTACGACTGGCCCACCGCGGACGGGCTGCGCGGCGGTTCCGCGCACATCCACCTGGCGTCCACCGAGGGGTATGTCGTGCTGCGCGGCGCCGGCCGCCTGCAGACCCTGGGCCGGCCACGGCTTCCAGGAGACACCGCTGCGCCCCGGCGACTGCCTCTGGTTCACCCCGGGCACCGTGCACCGGCTGGTCAACGACGACGGGCAGCTGCAGATCCTGGTCGTGATGCAGAACGCCGGCCTGCCCGAGGCGGGCGACTGCGTGCTGACCTTCCCGCCCGAGGTGCTGGCCGACCCGGCCCGGTACCAGGCGGCGGCCACGCTGAGCCCGGCCCCGGACGGCGTCGCGGCAGCCGGCCCGGATGGGCTGGACGACGGCCCGCTGGCGGCATCTGCCCGGCGCCGCCGGGACCTGGCCATCGAGGGGTTCCTGGCGCTGCGCGCGCAGGTGCTGGCGGACGGGCCAGCCGCCCTGGAGCCGTTCCTGGCCGCCGCGGTGGCGCTGACCGCGGGCCGGGTACCGGACTGGCGCCGCCGCTGGCGCGGCCAGGCCGCCGCCGTGTCCGCCCTCACCGGCCAGCACCTGGACGGCATCGAGGCCCATCAGGCTGAGCACCTGCGCGCGGCCAGCGTGCTCCGGGTGCCACGCCCGGCCGGGCCGCGCAGCTACGGCATGTGCGGCCGGCTGACCCCGTACCCGGCGGCGCCGAGGGCCCGGGACTGATCAGCCAGACCCGATACGTTACGCTATCCGCGCCGAAACTTTCGGGGGGCGGACCGCCGGGCATGGCGGGTGGCCGGGGGACAACGTGGGCATAGCGGTGACGGGGGGGAGAACGGGAACGGTGAGCATGCCCGGTAACGGCGGGCCGGAGAGCGGCCCGCACGGCGCAGGCCCCCGGCGGCGGCCCACGCTGGCCGCGGTGGCGGCCGAGGCCGGCGTGTCGCTGCCCACCGTGTCGAAAGTGGTCAACGGGCGCCCGGACGTGGCCCCGTCCACCCGGGCCCGGGTGGAACGCCTGCTCGGCGAGTTCAACTACCAGCGGCCCGGGCCGCGCCGCGGCCGCCGGGCCGGCCTCATCGACCTGATCTTCAACGGCCTGGACAGCCCGTGGGCGGTGGAGATCCTGCGCGGCGTGGAGGACTGGTGCACCGGCCACGGGATGGCCGTGGCGGTGTCCGCGGTGCGGCACGGCAGCGCCCGGCCGGCCAGCTGGACCGGCGCGCTGGCCAGCCACGACACCGACGGCGTGATCCTGGTCACCGCCGAGCTGTCCGCCGGCGCAGCTGGCTGAGCTGCGGGCCGGCGGCATCCCGCTGGTCGTGGTGGATCCGGTGAACCTGCCCGATCCGGCGCTGCCCAGCGTGGGCGCGACCAACTGGGCCGGCGGCATCGCCGCCACCGAGCACCTGCTCGGCGCCGGGCACCGCCGGATCGGCGCGATCACCGGGCCGCAAGGCTACATATGTAGCCGGGCCCGGGCGGACGGCTACCGGTCGGCGCTGGAGCAGGCCGGGCTGCCCATCGATCCGGCACTGCTGCGGCACGGCGACTTCCAGCACGAGGGCGGGTTCCGGCGCGGCGGCGAGCTGCTCGACCTGGCCGACCCGCCTACCGCGATCTTCGCGGGCAGCGATCAGCAGGCACTCGGCGTGTACGAGGCGGCCCGGCAGCGCGGGCTGCGGGTGCCGCAGGATCTCAGCGTGGTCGGCTTCGACGACCTGCCCGCCGCCCGCTGGGTGTCCCCGCCGCTGACCACGGTCCGCCAGCCGCTGGCCGACATGGGCCGGGTGGCCGCGGAGATGCTCGGCGACCTGATCGCCGGCACCCCGTTGCGCAGCCAGCGGGTGGAGCTGTCCACCGAGCTGGTCATCCGCGACTCCACCGCCGGGCCGCCCGCCGGCCGCGGGCGGGCCGCGCCCAGCCCCGGCGGAGTAGGTTCGTGACCGTCGCCGCGGGAGGTATCGGATGCTGGTAGCCGGGGTGGATTCGTCGACCCAGTCCACCAAGGTGCTGCTCTGCCAGGCGGAGGACGGCACGGTGCTGGCCCGGGGCAGCGCGCCGCACCCGCCGGGCACCGAGTGCGACCCGGCCGCCTGGTGGTCCGCGCTGCAGCAGGCCGGGCAGGGCCTGCTGGACCGGGCCGACGCGATCGCGGTCGCGGCGCAGCAGCACGGCATGGTCGTGCTGGACGAGGACGGCCAGGTCATCCGGCCCGCGCTGCTGTGGAACGACCTGCGGTCCGCCGCGGCGGCCCGGGAGCTGATCGCCGAGCGGGGCGGTCCAGCCTGGTGGGCCAGCGCACACCGGCAGCGTGCCGAGCGCCTCGTTCACCGTGACCAAGCTGCGCTGGCTGGCCGAGCACGAGCCAGCCAACGCGGCCCGGGTGGCCCGGGTCATGCTGCCGCACGACTGGCTGACCTGGCGGCTCGCCGCCACCGGGCCAGCCGGGCCAGCGGCCGAGCCGGTCACCGACCGCGGCGACGCGTCCGGCACCGGCTACTTCTCACCCGCGCAGAAAGCCGCTGGCTGCCCGAGGTCGCCGCGGCCGCGCTGGGCCACGAGCCCGGCCTGCCGCGGATCGCCAAGCCCGCCGAGGTGGTCGGCGAGACCGCCACCGGGGCCGCCCTGGCCCCCGGGACCGGGGACAACATGGGCGCCGCGCTCGGCCTCAGCCTGAAACCCGGCGAGCTGGTCACCTCGATCGGCACCTCGGGCACCGCCTACGCGGTCACCGAGCGGCCCGCCGCCGACGAGTCCGGCATGGTGGCCGGGTTCGCCGACGCCACCGGCCGGTACCTGCCGCTGATCGCCACGGTCAACGCGGGCCTGGTGCTGTCCGCGGTGGCCAGGCTCATCGGCACCGACCTGGACGGCATGTCCGCCCAGGCGCTCGCAGGCCGGGCCGGGCGCGGGCGGCATCGTGCTGCTGCCCTACCTGGACGGGGAGCGCAGCCCGAACCGGCCGGACGCCACCGGCGTGCTGCGCGGCCTGACCACGCAGAACATGACCGGGCCCAACCTGGCCCGGGCCGCGATCGAGGCCGTGCTGGGCACGCTGGCCGAGGCGGCCGACCTGATCGCCGCGCAGGGCGCGTCCCGGCAGCGGGTGCTGCTGATCGGCGGCGGGGCCCGGTCCGCGGCGGCGCGGCGCATCGCGCCCACCATCTTCGGCGTGCCGGTGCAGGTGCCCGCGCCGGAGGAGTACGTCGCGCTGGGCGCGGCGCGGCAGGCCGCGTGGGCGCTGGCGGGCACCCCGGAGCCCCCGGACTGGCCGCGGCACCTGCCCGAGGAGTACACCGGGGCGCCCGACCCGGGTGTCCGCGAGCGGCTGGCCTGGCTGCAGCAGGCCACGGCGGACTGGGACACCGTGAACAGAACGGCGGCTGGGACACGCCGGTCTGGGCCCGATAACGGAACGCGATAAGAAACTGAGAGGACCAGCTGATGGCGTACGAACCGACCCCCGAGGACAAGTTCTCGTTCGGCATCTGGACGGTGGGCTGGCAGGGCGTCGACGTGTTCGGCGGTGCGGTCCGGCCGCCGATGCCCGCCGACCGGGCCGTGCGCAAGCTGGCCGAACTGGGCGCGTACGGGGTCAACTTCCACGACAACGACGTGTTCCCGTTCGAGGCCAGCGACACCGAGCGGGACCGGAAGATCGGCGACTTCAGGCAGGCGCTGGCCGACACCGGCCTGGTGGTGACCACCGCCACCACCAACCTGTTCGGCCACCCGATGTTCAAGGACGGCGCGTTCACCGCCAGCGACCGGGACGTGCGCCGGTTCGCGCTGGCCAAGGTGATGCGCAACCTGGACCTGGCCGCCGAGCTGGGCGCGAAGGTGTACGTGTTCTGGGGCGGCCGGGAAGGCGCCGAGTCCGGCGCGGCCAAGGACATCCGGGCCGCGCTGGACCGCTACAAGGAGGGCCTCGACCTGCTCGGCCGGCTACGTCAAGGAGCAGGGCTACGGGCTGCGGTTCGCCATCGAGCCGAAGCCGAACGAGCCACGCGGCGACATCCTGCTGCCGACGGCCGGTCACGCACTGGCGTTCATCAAAGAACTCGAGCACCAGGAGATGGTGGGCATCAATCCGGAGGTGGGGCACGAGGAGATGGCCTCGCTCAACTACGCGCACGGGATCACCCAGGCGCTGTGGCACGGGAAGCTGTTCCACATCGACCTGAACGGGCAGAACGGGCCGCGCTACGACCAGGACCTGCGGTTCGGCGCGGGCAACGCGCGCGGCGCGTTCTGGGTGGTGGACGCGCTGCTGGCCGGCGGCTACGACGGGCCGGTGCACTTCGACTACAAGCCGCCGCGCACCGAGGACGACGACGGCGTCTGGGTGTCCGCCGCGGCCTGCATGCGCAACTACCTGATCCTGCGGGACAAGGTCCGGGCGTTCCGGGCCGACCCCGAGGTGAAGGCGGCGCTGGCCGCGTCCGGGGTGGAGGACCTGGCCACGCCGACCCTGGCGGCCGGCGAGACGTGGCGGGACGTGCAGGGCTTCACCCCGGACATCGAGGCGCTGGCCAGCGCGCGGGCTGGCCTTCGAGCACCTGGACCAGCTCGCCCTGGAGCACCTCTACGGCGTGCGCTGACCGGGCGGCGGGCGGCCGGGATGGCGGGCCTTCCGTGCCACACACCAGCGCGGCCAAATAGACTCGCCACAGATTCCCCCGCATCCGCGACAAGGGAGCAGCTCAGGTGACCCTGCTGGAAAACCTCTCTGGCCCGCGCGATCTGCGGGAGCTGGCGCCGGACCAGCTGCCCGTCCTGGCCAGCGAAATACGTGACCTGCTGATCGAGACGGTATCGCGGACCAGCGGCCACCTCGGGCCCAACCTCGGCGTGGTCGAGCTGACCATCGCCCTGCACCGGGTATTCGACTCGCCGGTAGACAAGATCGTTTTCGACACCGGCCACCAGTCCTACGTGCACAAGCTGCTCACCGGGCGGGTGGCCGAGTTCGGCACGCTGCGGCAGCGCGGCGGGCTGTCCGGCTACCCGAGCCGGGCCGAGTCCGAGCACGACCTGGTGGAGAACTCGCACGCGTCCACCAGCCTGTCCTACGCCGACGGGCTGGCCAAGGCGTACCGGCTGCGCGGCGAGACGGACCGCACGGTGGTCGCGGTGATCGGCGACGGCGCGCTGACCGGCGGGATGGCCTGGGAGGCGCTGAACAACATCGCGGTGGCCAAGGACAGCCGGCTGGTCATCGTGGTCAACGACAACGGCCGGTCCTACCAGCCGACCATCGGCGGGCTGGCCAACCACCTGACCATGGTCCGGATCAACCAGCGGTACGAGAACGTGCTGGACTACATCAAGACCACGCTGTCCCGCACCCCGGTGGTCGGGCCGCCGCTGTACGGCACGCTGCACGGGATGAAGAAGGGCCTCAAGGACGTACTGCAGCCCCAGGTGCTGTTCGAGGACCTCGGGCTGAAGTACCTCGGCCCGATCGACGGGCACGACGAGCAGGCCGTCGAGCACGCGCTGCGCCGGGCCCGGGACTTCGGCGGCCCGGTGCTGGTGCACGTGATCACCCGGAAGGGGTTCGGCTACCAGCTGGCCGAGGACAACGAGGAGGACCGGCTGCACCAGGTGCCCGCGGCCGCGCCCGCGGGCGCGCCGCCCGGGGTGCCCAAGCGGACCTGGTCCGAGGTGTTCGGCGACGCGCTGCTGGCGACCGGCGCGCGGCGGCCGGACGTGGTCGCGATCACCGCCGCCATGCTGCACCCGACCGGGCTGGCCAAGTTCGCCGCCGCCTACCCGGACCGGGTGTTCGACGTGGGCATCGCCGAGCAGCACGCGGTGACCAGCGCGGCCGGGCTGGCCATGGGCGGCCTGCACCCGGTGGTGGCCATCTACGCGACGTTCCTCAACCGGGCGTTCGACCAGGTGCTGATGGACGTGGCGCTGCACCGGCTGCCGGTCACCTTCGTGCTGGACCGGGCCGGCGTGACCGGCCCGGACGGGGCCAGCCACAACGGCATGTGGGACGGCTCGATCCTGCAGGTCGTGCCCGGGCTGCGGATCGCCGCGCCGCGGGACGGGACGCGGATCGCCGAGCTGCTGACCGAGGCGATCGCGGTCAGCGACGGCCCGACCGTGGTCCGGTTCCCCAAGGGCACGGTGGGGGCCGAGGCCGAGGCGATCGGCCAGCTGGGCGGCATGGACGTGCTGGCCCAGCCGGACGGGCAGGCGGCCCCGGACGTGCTGCTGGTCGGCGCCGGGCCGATGGCCGTGATGTGCCTGGATACCGCGCGCCGGCTGGCCGATCAGGGCATCCGGGTGACCGTGCTGGACCCGCGCTGGGTCAAGCCGGTGGACCCGGCGCTGGCCGAGATCGCCGCCCGGGCCCGGCTGGTGGCTACGGTCGAGGACAACGGGGTGGTCGGCGGGTTCGGCGATGCGGTGTGCCGGCTGCTGCGCGACGCCGACGTGCGCACTCCGGTCCGGACGTTCGGCCTGCCGCAGCGGTTCCTGGACCACGGCTCCCGGGACCAGGTGCTGGACGAGGTGGGCCTGGTCCCGCAGCATCTGGCCCGGCAGATCACCGAGGCGGTGGCCCGGCTCGACCCCGAACTGGCCGACAACCCCCAGGGATGAGACCCCAGTGAGCACACTCCAGGTGGCCGTCGTCGGTTCCGGCCCGGCCGGGATCTACACCGCCGAGGCGCTGATCAAGCAGGCGGCCAAGCTGGACCCGCCCGCCGACGTGCAGGTCGACGTGCTGGACCGGCTGCCCACCCCGTACGGCCTGGTCCGCTACGGGGTGGCCCCGGACCACCCGTCGATCAGGTCCATCGCCGACTACCTGCGCACCGTGCTGGAGCACTCCGCGGTACGCTTCCTGGGCGGGGTGCACCTGGGCGACGACGTCACCCGCGAGGACCTGCTGGCCAGCTACGACGCGGTGGTCTACGCCACCGGCGCGATGCGCGACCGGCGGATGGGCATTCCCGGCGAGGACCTGCCCGGCAGCTACGCGGCCACCGACTTCGTGAACTGGTACTGCGGCCACCCGGACTCCGACGTCGGCGCGTTCACCCTGGACGCCGAGTCGGTGGCCGTGGTCGGGGTGGGCAACGTGGCCGTGGACGTGGCCCGCATCCTGGCCAAGGAGCCGGCCGAGCTGCAGCCGCACCGACATCCCGCAGTCGGTACTCGAGGCGCTGATGGCCAGCAAGGTCCGCGAGGTGCACATGATCGGCCGCCGCGGCCCGGCGCAGGCCAAGTTCACCACCAAGGAACTGCGCGAGCTGGGCGAGCTGTCCGGGGTGGACATCGTGGTCCACCCGGACGAGCTGGACCTGGCTGGGTTCGACCCGACCGGGCAGAGCGCTGAGCTGGCCGAGAGCGACCGCCGGGTGCGCGGCAACCTGGCCGTTATCCGGGACTGGGCCGGGCGGCCTGCCGGGCCGGGGCCGAGCGGAGGCTGACCGTCCGGTTCTGGCTGCGCCCGGTGGAGATCGAGGGCACCGACCGGGTGTCCGGCCTCACCGTCGAGCGCACCCGGCTCGATGAGCAGGGCAAATTCACCGGAACCGGGGAGTTCGAGACGATTGGCGCGCAGCTGGTGTTCCGCAGCGTGGGCTACCAGAGCGTGCCGCTGCCCGGGGTGCCGTTCGACGAGCGCAGCTACACGGTGCCCAACGCCGAGGGCCGGGTTCTCGGCCCGGACGGCGCGCCGCTGCCCAGGGAGTACGTCGCCGGGTGGCTCAAGCGCGGCCCGACCGGGGTGGTCGGCACCAACAAGTCCGACGCGGCGGGCACCGTCCGGTCGCTGCTGGCCGATCTGGCCGGTGACGGCGGCGCGCCGGCCGGGCGGCAGGCCCGGGATGAATTCGTTGCGCAGCTGGCCGGGCGCGGGGTGCGGCCGGTCAGCTATGCCGACTGGCTGCGGGTGGAACAGGCCGAGGCGGAGCTGGGCAGCTCCCTGGGCCGGGGGGAGCGGGTCAAGATCGGCGACCGGGTCGCCATCGAGGCGCTGTGCCGCCCGCCCGCGGGCTGACCCGCCCTGCTTCCGGGCTGGCCGCGGCGGGTCTGCGCAAGCTGATCCCGGTCACGGTGTACGGGCTGACCGGGCTGGCGCTGCGCGGCGTTGAGCTGGGCGTCCTCCCGGCACCGCCGCGTTTTCTCGGCGAGTTCGCCATTCGTACCGCTTTGTGGGTGAATGACGCGGTGCTGAACTGGACAAACATGGACCCCGGCGCGGATGAAAACACCCGTCAGGGGTGTCTTGGTGAGCCGGACACTGGGGACAATGACGGCATGAGTTTGGGCGAGGTGAGTTATCAGGCGGGCGAGGGGGAGATGACCACGGGCACCGTGCCGGAGGGCACCGCACCGGCGGGCACGGGGGCCGGTCCAGCCGATGACCTGCCGCCCGACCGGTACATCGAGCGTGAGGGAAGCTGGCTCCGGTTCAACCAGCGGGTGCTGGAACTGGCCGAGGACGAGAACGTCCCGCTGCTCGAGCGGGTCCGGTTCATGGCCATCTTCGCCAGCAACCTGGACGAGTTCTTCATGGTCCGGGTGGCCGGCCGGATGCGCCGGATGGCCACCGGCCTGCCGGTGGAGGGGGTCACCACCGAGATGCCGCCGGACCAGGTACTGGAGAACACCCTGGTCACGGCCCGGGAACTGAGCCTGCGGCACGCCGAGTACTTCAACAACGCGATCCGCCCGCTGCTGGCCGACGAGGGCATCGAGATCCTGCGCTGGAAGGAGCTGTCCGAGGACGAGCAGCACGACCTGCAGCAGCTGTTCCGGGACCGGATCTACCCGGTGCTCACCCCGCTGGTCGTGGACCCGGCCCACCCGTTCCCGTACATTTCCGGCCTGTCGCTCAGCCTGGCCGTCATGATCGCCGAACCGGAGACCGGCGCGACCATCTTCGCCCGGGTCAAGGTGCCGCCGCTGCTGCCCCGGTTCCTGAGCGTGGGCCGGTACCGGTTCGTGCCGCTGGAAGACGTGATCGCCGCGCACCTGCCCGAGCTGTTCGCCGGGCTGGACATCCTGGAGCACCACGTGTTCCGGGTGACCAGGAACCGGGAGCTGGAGATCGACGAGGACGTCACCGAAGACCTCATGCAGTCCCTGGAGCGGGAACTGCTGCGCCGCCGCTTCGAGCCCGCGGTGCGGCTGGAGGTCGAGGAGACGATCTCGGCCGACGTCCTGGAGCGGCTGGTCACCGAGCTGGGCGTGGACCGGCGGGCGGTGTACCACCTGCCCGGCCCGCTCGACCTGACCGGGCTGAACGCGATCGCCGACCTGAACATCCGGCGGTTCAAGTACCCGCCGTTCGTGCCGCGGGAGTCGGCGCTGCCGCAGGACAGCGACGTGTTCACCACGCTGGACCGCGGCGACGTGCTGGTGCACCACCCGTACGACTCGTTCACCGCGACGGTGGAGCGGCTGACCGTGGAGGCGGCCGCCGACCCGCGGGTGCTGGCCATCAAGCAGACGCTGTACCGGACCAGCGACTCCTCGTCGATCGTGGACGCGCTGATCGACGCGGCCGAGGCGGGCAAGCAGGTCGTGGTGGTGGTCGAGCTGAAGGCGCGGTTCGACGAGCGGGCCAACATCATCTGGGCCCGCAAGCTGGAGGAAGCGGGCTGCCACGTGGTGTACGGCGTGCCCGGCCTGAAGACGCACTGCAAGATGGTCCTGGTGGTGCGCGAGGAGCCGGACGGGTCGCTGCGCCGCTACTGCCACATCGGGACCGGGAACTACAACCCGTCGACCGCCCGGCTGTACGAGGACTACGGGCTGCTCACCGCCGACCCGACGGTGGGCGGTGACTCCACCGACCTGTTCAACCACCTGACCGCGTACAGCCGGAAGAACGACTACCGCCGCTTCCTGGTCGCCCCGCACGCGCTCCGGCCCGGCCTGCTGGAACCGGATCGAGCAGCAGACCGCGCTGCAGCAGGCGGGCAAGCCAGCCCGGATCCAGCTCAAGTGCAACGCGATCGTCGACGAGGCGGTGGTGGACGCGCTGTACCGGGCGTCCCGGGCCGGGGTGCCGGTCGACGTGTGGGTCCGCGGCATCTGCTCGCTGCGCCCCGGGCTGCCGGGGCTGTCCGAGACGATCCGGGTGCGCAGTATTCTCGGCCGGTTCCTGGAACATTCCCGGATCTACGTCTTCGGCGCCGGGGAGCCGGACGGATGACTGAGGTCTGGATCGGCAGCGCCGACCTGATGCACCGTAACCTGGACCGCCGGGTGGAGCTGCTGTGCGTGGTGAAGGACCGGGAGCACAAGAGAGAGCTACGGTCGCTGATCGACCTGGCCATGGACGAGTCCACCAGCTCGTGGTGGCTGGCCGGCGATGGCACGTGGACCAGGCATCATCTGGACGCGGAAGGCAAACCGTTGCGGGACCTGCAGTCGTATCTGCTGGAGCGGCGCGGTCACCTCGCCGATAGCTGATGCTGGCGGACGGGGGAGCTGGCCGAGGCGAGATCCGGGCTGCCGGCGCGGTGCTCTGGCGGCCCGGCCCGGCGGGCCCGCAGGTGGCGCTGGTCCACCGGCCGAAATACGACGACTGGAGCCTGCCCAAGGGCAAGACCGAACCGGGTGAGCATGTGCTGCTGACCGCGGTCCGGGAGCTGGCCGAGGAGACTGGCACCCGGGTGGTCCTCGGCCGGCGGCTGCCGTCCACGCACTACCTGGTGCGGGGCCGGCCCAAGACGGTGGACTACTGGGCGGCCAAGGCGGCCGACGGGCCGCAGCCCGGGTTCACCCCGAACTCCGAGGTGGACCAGCTGGACTGGCTCGACGGGCCGGCCGCCCGGCAGCGGCTGAGCTACCTGCACGACGCCGCGGTGCTGGACGAGTTCGCGGCCGGGCCGCCGGACACCGTCCCGCTCATCCTGGTCCGGCACGCCTCGGCCGGCAGCAAAGCGGATGTGGCGGGCCACCGGCCACACCGATGACCTGGCCCGGCCGCTGGACGCGGCCGGCCGGGAGCAGGCCGCGCTGCTGGCCCAGCTGCTGCGCTGCTACGCCCAGGCCAAGGTGTTCAGCTCGGCCGCCGAGCGGTGCGTGGCCACGGTGCGCCGGTACGCCACCGAGGCGGCCATGTCCGTGCAGGCTGACCAGGCATTCACGGTCGGGGTCGGCTCGGCCGGCGACACCCGGCGCCGGACCGACGAGATCCTGGCCGGTGCGCTGCCTGCGGTGATCTGCGGGCACCGGGAGAACCTGCCGCTGATCCTGGAGGAAGCCTGCGCCGTGCTCGGCGCGAAGCCGCCGGACGGCCGCCCGCTGCCGCCGGCCGGCTTCTGGGTGCTGCACATCGGCTGGAACGCGCTGGCCTGCGCGGAACAGCAGCACGCCACGGTCCGCTAGTTTGGGCCCGGCCAGGCGGTCCGCTGGCCTGGGCCGCTGGGGCCAGGCGGCCGCCGGCAGGCCGGTCAGATCCCGGCCGAGGTCCAGTCCAGCGTGGCAGGCAGCGCCCCCTCGAAGATGAGCAGCCACCGCTTGACCTCGATGCCGGTGCCGCCGCTGTACCCGCCGAGCCCGTTCCCCGCAACTACCCGGTGGCATGGCACGATCACCGGGATCGGGTTCGAGCCCATGATCCCGCCGATGGCCCGGGCGGGCAGCGAGACCCCGTCCGGCCCGGCGCCCGCCCGGTGCGCCAGCTCCCCGTAGGTGACCGTCTCACCATGGCCGACCGTGCGGAACAGCACATCCAGCACCTGGTGCTGGGCCGGTGACGTGCCGGTCCAGTCGAGCGGCAGGTCGAACTCGGTGCGCTGCCCGGCGAAGTACTCGGCTAGCTGATCCCGGGCCGCGGCCAGCATCTCGTCCCGGGCCGGGACCTGGCCGCCACCATCCCCGGCCGGCGGCGCGGCCAGCCCGGCCCGCAGCCGGTCCCGGGGTGAGGTCCGGAACCGCATCTGGGCCACCCCGGTGGCGGTGCAGCCCACCGCCAGCGGCCCGACCGGTGAGCTCAGCGTGGCCCAGGCCAGCTCACGCCCGGCTTGTTCACCCTGGGCCGGCCGGTCCTGCTGCGGGCTGGGTGCCGCAATTCCGGGCATGCTCGCTCCCGCCTCTCCAGATGGCTGCCGTGGCCGGGCACACTCCCGGCCAAGTGTCACGGTACGCCTGGGCACCGACAGTTTCCGGCCGCCGGTGACGGCCCGGGTGCTGCGCCGGGCCGTCATCAGATACCGGCGTTGCGCATCGTGGGTTAGTGCTGGGCGAACCGGGCCAGCAGCGGGACCAGCCACTGCGCGTCCGGGCTGCCCAGGCCGGTGACCGGGTCCCAGCCCGGTGCGGCGCGGTAGCCGGTGAAGGTCCTGGGCGGGAACTTGGCCGTGTTGTTCCCGGTGGTGATGTCGTGGAAGGCCCGGTGGTACGCCGGGCTGGCCGCTATGCGGTACAGCGCCGGGTTGACGAAGCCCAGGTGGCGGTGGGCGTACTGGTCGGCCAGCGCGATGATCCCGGCCCAGATCGGCGCGCTGGCGCTGGTCCCGCCGCTGTCGCGGATGTAGGTCCCACCGCCCGGTGTGGCGATGGCAATCGCCATCCCGGTGTGCCCGCTGGCGTCGGCCGACACGTCGGGCACGCCGCGCCAGGCGCCGGTGCCCGGGATGCCGTCCTGGTAGGACGGTTTGGCGAAGTGGCGGCTGAATCCGCCGCCGGAGGCCTGGAACGTGCTGTCCACGTCGCCGTAGGGCAGGCCCCAGGCGGTTTCGCTGAGCCACTGGCCGGTGTGGTGGCTGGCGTTGAGCGTGGTGCCGCCCGCGCCCAGTGTGAGCGGGTCGGCGGCGGGCATGTTGACCGCCCTGACTGGGGTGAACGGTGCTCCGCCGAACACGCTGCGGGCCAGCGAGCACGGCTCGCCGACCACGCCGATGTCACCCGAGGCGGCCACCACGGTGACCTGGTCGGCGGCCGACGACTGCAGCGCCGTGTTCAGGCGGGCCAGGCCGGCCGGGGTGTCGCAGTGCTCACCGCCAGTGTCGCCAACCGCGCTGATCGAGACGATGCCGCCCTGGGACTGGGCCAGGTGCAGCGACCGGGTGGCCGACGCGACCGCGTTCGGCACGTTGTTCAGCCCGTTGTTCTTGACCAGGTCGATCACCAGGGTCGCGCCCGGCGCGATGACGTGCACCATCTCCACGTCCAGCACCTCCTCGCCGAACGCGTACCACGGGTGGGCCACCCGTCCGGCCAGCGTGGTGTCCACTCGCATCCGGGCCGTGGGCAGGTGGAACAGGCGGTCGAACCGCGCCATGTCCTGGGCCATGTTGCTGACCAGCGGCAGGCTCAGCCTGGGCTCGGCCAGTTCGGGCAGCACGACGGTCTCGCCCCGGCCGTCGATGCCGCGGTCCAGCAGCGGCTTGATGCCGTAGGCCACCTGGATCTGCTGCGGGGTGTAGCACGTGGTGACCGAGTGGCAGTCGGCCGTCCCGCCGGGCGGCCCGCTGGCTGGCTGGGTGGCCGCGGCGTTGCTGGCGGCTGGGCTGGCGGCACAGGCCGCCAGCAGCAGGCCGGCCGTGGCCAGCCCCGTCGCCGCGGCTCGCCGGATTCCGCGCATGGTGTCTCCCTGGTGTCTGGGTGTGCCCCCTCGCCAACTCTTTTGCGGTGGGGCGCAGCCAGGTTCACCAGGGCGCTACCAGCGGGTGAAGGGCTCGAAGAGGTGGCTGAACTGCCAGCTGGACTGCTTGAGCCCGGAGCAGGTGTTGCTGCCCGCGGTGCCCGGGCAGCCGCCGTTGTCCCGCTGCAGTGCCCAGAACGACAGCTCGCCCAGGCCCTTGGCCGTGGCCCAGTTCAGGACGGCCGGCGCGTCCTTGAGCTTGAACACCTCCGGCGGCCCGAAGTCGTCGATGCCGATCATCTCGGTCACGCCGATCATGTGCCACAGCTGGGCGGGCGACTTCATCGGGTACAGCTGCTGCAGCGTGCTGTACAGGTGCCCGGCGGCGGTCATCGTGTCCCGCGCCATCTCGTGCGGCTTGTTGTCGTAGTAGTCGAACGTCATGATGTTCACGATGTCGATCCGGGCCTGGTGCGCGACCGCGCTGCGCAGCACGTTCACCCCGGTCGGGTCGAGTCCGCCAACGTTGGTGGGCACGGTGTAGACGAACTGCACCTGGCGGTGGCACCGCGCGGCCCACTGCTCGACCAGGTGGATGGCGGCGTTGCGCCGGTTGATGCCGGCTGTGTCGGTCAGCGAGTTGTCCTCGGTGTCCAGGTCGAGCCGGGTCACGTGGTAGGTCGTGATCACCTTCTCGTAGGCGGCGGCGATCTTCGTCACGGTGTGGCAGCTGTCCGCGATCTCAGTGCCATCGTGGTCGGCCGAGTAGCCGCCGAACGACGGGATGACGTCACCGCCGGCCGCCCGGATCGCGGCAATGTCGCTGCCGTACACCGACCAGGAGATCGGCGTGCTCTTGTCGCCGTTCCAGTCGATGGTGCACGACCCCTTCTTCGGGGTCTGGATGAAGGCCAGCGTCAGGTACTTGGCGCCCGATTCGGCGGACAGCGCGGCCGGGCTGCCGGTGAGATAGGCCTCGAAGTAGGGCGCGAACAGGTGCGCGGGCAGCCCGCCGCCCCAGGCCGAGGAGCGGGCTTGCGGGGCAGCCGAGGCGCTGCCGGCCAGGCTGAGCAGGGGCAGGGTGAGCGCGGCAGCGGCGAGTGCGGCGGCCGTGCGAAGCGAACGCAACCGGGACATGAGGCCAGCTTTCCTGGGAGAGGGGAGGGAGGGGGGTGGAGGAGGGGGATGGAGGCCGGGGGGGAGGCGCTTATTAGGAAAGTTTCTTATCAATGATGGGGAAGCTAGACCTGTCCCGGGGCCCTGTCAAGACGGCCGGCCCCGGCTACTCGGTGAGCACCAGCCAGGTCCGGCCGTCGATCAGCTCCCGTACCGCGTCCAGGTGCCCGGCGTGGCAGGCCGTCTCGGTGATCACGTGCAGCACCGTATCGCGCAGCGGGCGGGGTGGCAGCCCGGGAAAGATCCGGCCGGCCACCAGGCGGGCGCGGCGTCCGGCGCGCGGGCCGCGATGATGGCGTTGCCGAGTTCCGTCTCCTGCCGGTACAGCCCGACCACGTCCTCGGC
Organism: uncultured Actinomycetes bacterium; assembly: GCA_963757545.1. Classification (GTDB taxonomy): domain Bacteria; phylum Actinomycetota; class Actinomycetes; order Streptosporangiales; family Streptosporangiaceae; genus RYN-230. The sequence continues at coordinate 233,376 of CAVWSA010000030.1, forward strand.
CGGCACGTCCGGGCTGACCTGCCAGGCGTCGGCCCCGGTTTCCAGGTCGGCCGCTCGCGGGCCACCACGGCGCGGAACCAGAACCGCTCCACATCCAGGGCCAGGTGCCGGACCAGCCCCAGGCAGGTCCATCCGGACGGCAGCACCGGCCGCCGCAGTGCCTCGTCCGGCAGCCCCTCCAGGATGCCGAGCACGTGCTCCCGCTGCGAGTCCAGCGTGGCCAGCAGGGCCCCGATCTCCCCGCCCCGGTCCACTTCCGCCATCTCTCCTCCATCGTCTGCCACCCAGAGTGGACTACCGGGCAGGGATTCCCCACCCGGTCCAGATGATGCCGGTGCTGTCGGCGGGGGGCTGGTTCTTCATCATCCGGTGCAGGGCGCCGGTGTCGATCTGTTCCATCAGCCAGATCGACTCGCGGTCCTGGCTACTCGTCGTCTTTTTCGGCCAGCCGGAGCAGCGCGCCGGCGATGGGCACCGAGACCAGGTCCACTTGCCACCGGCGGGCGCCGTAGCCGGACAGGTCGGTGGCGACCCGGTCGGCGCTGACCGGCTCGGGTGGCTGCCAGGCCAGCCGGCGCACCGCGTCCGGCTGGACCAGGTTCTCGGCGGGCAGCGTGTGCTCGTCGGCCAGCGCCGCGACCACGGTACGCACCGCGGCCAGCCGTTTGGCCGCTTCCGGGTCCCGCTCGTGCCAGCGGTGCGCGGGCGGCGGGCCGTCCGAGGTCTGCCCGGACGGCCGGGGGAGCTCCTGGTCGGCCTCCTGGTTAGCCCGGCGGATGGCGGCGAACCACTCGCCAGCGTGCCGCTTGGCGCCGCGGCCGCGGAACCCGGACACCGCGGCCAGTTCCTCCACCGAGGTCGGCGCGGCCCGGGCCGCCTCGACGATGGCCGAGTCGGGCAGCACCCGGCCCGGGGACAGGTCCCGGCGCCGCGCGATCCGGTCCCGTTCCAGCCACAGCTCGCGGACGATGGCCAGGCCACGCCGGGTGCGCACGCGGTGGATGCCGGAGGTGCGCCGCCACGGATCGGGCCGCGGCGGCGGCGGGCGGCGTTGAGCACGGCGGTGAACTCCTGCCGCGCCCACTCGTCCTTGCCCTCGGCCTCGAGCTGGCTGGCCAGCGCGTCGCGCAGGTCCACCAGCACCTCGACGTCGAGCGCCGCGTAGCGCAGCCAGTCCTCGGGCAGCGGGCGGGTGGACCAGTCGGCGGCGGCGTGCCCCTTCTCCAGGGCCAGCCCGAGCACCGTCTCCACCAGCGGGCCCAGGCCGACCCGCGGGTAGCCGAGCAGCCGCCCGGCGAGCTCGGTGTCGAACAGCCGCCGTGGCCGGTAACCGAGATCGGCCAGGCAGGGCAGGTCCTGCGACGCGGCGTGCAGCACCGCCTCGGTATCGGCCAGCGCCGCGTCCAGCGTGGACAGGTCGGGGCAGCTCACCGGGTCGATGAGCACAGTGCCCGCGCCCTGCCGGCGGAGCTGGACCAGGAACGCCCGGTGCCCGTACCGGAAGCCGGAAGCGCGTTCCGCGTCCACCGCCACCGGGCCCTGCCCGGCGCCCAGCGCGCGGACCGCCTCGTCCAGCGCCGCCGCCGTCTCGACCAGCGGGGGCAGCCCGTCCCGGGGCTCCAGCAGCGGGACCGCCGGTGCGGGCGGCTGGCCTGGCTCGTCGGGCTCCTGCACCGGCGCCTGCACCGGCGCCTGCACCGGCTCGTCCGGCTCCTGCCGGCTCCTGCTCCGGCGCGGTCACCGCCGCCGCCGGGTGGCCGGGGCCGGTTTGCGGAGCGCGGTCACACCCGGGGCCAGCGGGGGCAGCCCGGCTGCCGCGCACAACGCGTCGCACCACGCGGCGAGGTGCCCGTCCAGCGTGCCCGGCTCGTCGAGACGTCCGGGCTCACCCGGGCCGCCAGCCCCGGCGGCGGGACCGGCCGGGGCATCGGGACCGGCCGGCGACCAGGACGCGCGCAGCTCGAACCCGGTGGCGGCGGGCTCGCTCGCTTTCGCCCCGAAACCCTCGGTGACCACCCGGGTCACCGTGCCGCTCGGCTGCCGGTAGCCGGCCGTCCGGCTGTCCAGCGCCTCGGTCAGCCAGTCCCAGCCGACCTGGCCGATCAGCGGGTCCGCGGCGATCTCCGGGTCGAGGTCGGCCCGGATGTACACGATGATCCGGAGCGGGCCACCCCAGCCGTCCTGGCCTGCCGGGTCGTACAGCAGGACCAGCCGGCCGCTGGCGATGTCGGTCTCGCCGTCCAGCACGGTGGCGGCCAGCGCGGTGGCGTACGGGGCCAGCGTGCGCGGCGCCGGGACATCCTCGAAGCTCAGTTCCGGGCGCAGTGCGCAGACCTGGTCGCGCTGCTCGTGGAGTTCGGCCACCAGGGCACCGAACCCGGCAGCCGCGTCCCCCGGCTGCACTGCCTCAGCGCGCGTCATGATCTGAGCGTACGTCGTCCCCACCTGCCGGTCGTGACGCGTCCGGGCAACTCCGGCCCGCCGGGCCAGCCGCGGTGAGCTGGCGGATGCCGGCCCGCTGCCGCGGCGGCCGGTCCGGCGCACCCTCAACGATCTGGCTCACGGCTGCATGACCTCCTCACCAGTGCGCTCGCGGCCGTCACCGTCAGCTGAGCGGTCGCGGCGCCAGGCTGCCCCCGATGGTGGCACGCGGACCGCGCGGATCGGTGGAACTCGGGCGGCGTGTCACAAGGATGCCACCTGGCAGATGCACCGGCGCTGCGGTCGTCGTGTGAGAGCATCGCTGGTGTGACAGAGCAGAATCCTCCGCTTGCGGAGTCCCCGTTCCTGCTCGCCTGCCGCCGCCAGCCGGTGCCCTACACGCCGGTCTGGTATATGCGCCAAGCGGCCGCTCGCTGCCCGAATACCGCCGCGCCCGGGGCGGCATGCCGATGCTCAAGGCGTGCACGCTGCCGGATGTCATCACCGAGATCACCCTGCAGCCGATGCGCCGGTACCCGGTCGACGCGGCCATCCTGTTCAGCGACATCGTGGTCCCGCTGCGCGCGGTGGGCCTGGACATCGACATCAAGCCGGGCGTCGGCCCGGTGCTCGCGAGCCGATCCGCAGCGAGCGGGACCTGGCCCGGCTGCGCCCGCTGGAGCCATCAGACGTGGGTTACGTCACCGAGGCGGTCACCGCGCTGGTCAAGGAGCTGGGCCCCCGGCCGCTCATCGGCTTCGCCGGGGGCCCGTTCACGCTGGCCTCCTACCTGATCGAGGGCGGCCCGTCGAAGGGCCACGACCGGACCAAGTCACTCATGTACGGCAACCCGCCGCTGTGGCACGCGCTGCTCGGCAGGCTGGCCGATATCGCGATCAGCTTCCTGCAGGTCCAGGTGGCCGCCGGGGCGTCCGCCGTGCAGCTCTTCGACTCCTGGCCGGCGCGGTCAGCCCGGAGGACTACCAGGCCGGGGTGCTGCCGCACAGCAAGCGGATCTTCGAGGCGCTGGCCGGCGCCGGGGTGCCGCGGATCCACTTCGGCGTCGCCGCGGGCGAACTGCTCGGCATGATGAGCGAAGCGGGCGCGGACGTGGTCGGCGTGGACTGGCGGGTGCCGCTGGACGAGGCGGTCCGCCGGGTGGAGGCCCGGCACGGCGCTGCAGGGCAACCTGGACCCGGCCATCCTGCTGGCTCCCTGGGACGTGATCGAGCGGCGGGCCCGGGACGTGATCGGCGCGGCCGGACCGCCGAGGGGCACGTGTTCAACCTCGGGCACGGCGTGCTGCCGGACACCAACCCGGACGTGCTGGCCCGGCTGACCGAGCTGGTGCACGAGGTGTCGGCCCGCGAGCCGGCCAGCTAGCCACCTCACTCGGCCGCGGCTGAGCCCGGGGCTGGCAGGCCCGGTCCCGCGGGCCGCGGACCGGTGCCGGAGCAGCCAGCGCCGCCCGCGCCAGGCCAGGTAGCCGGCCGCGGCCAGGATGACCGCGAACGGCAGCGCGGCACCGGCCGCGGTGAGCAGCGCCACCACCACCCTGGTCAGCCCGTGCCAGCCAGCGGCCAGGCCGGGCAGGAATCCAGCCGGACGCCCATGCTTCTTGACGCCGGCCACCGGCTTGGCCACCAGCAGCAGGCTGACGGTGGCGAACGCGGTCTGGTGCGCTAGCGCGCGCTGCTGTGCCTGGAGCGCCTCCAGGCTGGCTTCCTCGGCGTTGATCTGGTTCTGCACATCGAGCAGGCTGCTGACCGACCCGGCCCGGGCGAGCAGCTTGCGCAGCTGGGCGATGGCGGCCTGGGCCGAGGCGACCCGGCTGGCCACATCGGCCACCGTCTGGGTGACGTCCTGGGCATGCTGCGACTCCGCCTGCCGGGTGCCCAGGCCAGCCAGCGCACCGAGCACCCGCGGGTAGCTGGCCACCGGGATCTTCAGCTGCAGGCTGACCGTGGACTGGTCCGGGTGAGCCCGGTCCAGCGCGGTGTTCTCCGCGGACACGTAGCCGCCCGCGGCCCGGGCCAGCTGGGTGGCCTCGGCGGTGGCCCGGGTGAGGTGCGGTCCGGACAGTCAGGCTGGCCGTGTAGATGATGGACTGGCTGCTGGCCAGGTCGGTCAGCGCGGCGCCCCCGCTGGCCGCGCTGTGCCCGCCCGCGGCCGGTGCAGGCGCCGCGGCCCGGGACATGCTGCCCCCAGCGGACGAGGACGCGGAGTTGCCGGCCGCGGAACATCCGGCGGCCAGCAGGCCGGCCAGGGCGGCCAGCAGAATGCTGGTGGTGCGGGTAATCTGGCTGCTCCACTGTCATGCCGGTCGGACGTGACGGCACGCTGGCCTGGTTCCGGCGCACGGGTCACAGCTTCACAACGTAAGAATCACACCCCCCCCGCCCCTCCCGGTCTGGGCCGTCTTCGCCGCTCCGTCCGGCCTGGGTCCAGGGCCGGAGCAACAGCGCGGCCGCCGGGAACAGCAGCACGGACAGCAGCGAGGCCCCGATCAGCGCGGCCGCGGCGGCCTGGCTGAGCAGGCCCAGGGACTGCCCGAGCGCGGCCACCACGACCGGGAAGGTGAGCGTGGTCGCCTGCAGCAGGCCGGCCGCCAGCGCGGGCCGCAGCCCGATCCGGCGCCGGTACAGCAGCGCCGGCCCGCCGCGGACCACCGCGATGGTCAGCACCAGCAACGGCACCAGGGCCAGCGCGAGGCGTGCGCGAACAGCGCGCGGATGTCGAACTGCACCCCGGTCATCACGAAGAACACCGGGACCAGGAAGCCGTACCCGATCGCGCGCAGCTTGGCCTGGTAACGCTCCTGGCTGGGCCGCTCGTCACCATCGGACACGGCCACCACCATGCCGGCGATGAACGCGCCGAGCAGCGCGTCCACGCCGAACTCGTGGGCCAGCGCGGTGAACACCAGCAGCACCACGAACGCGCCGCGGACCCGCAGCTGGGTGGTGTCCTCGTCGGAGTCGGCGAAGGTGCGGGACATCCACCTGGTCCGCCACAGCGCCTTGAGCGCCACGCCGAGCAGCACCGCGGCCGCGCCCATGGCCAGCACGTACAGCACCTGGACGGTGGTGGACTCGGGCTGGGCGGAGAACAGGATGGTGAGCAGCAGCAGCGAGCCGAACTCGCCGACCGAGCGGGCCACCACCACCAGCTGGCCGAAGTCGGTGGCGATCTCCCCGGCGTCGCGCAGCACCGGGACCAGCACGCCGAGCGTGCTGGCGACCAGGGACAGCGCCAGCAGCCGTACGTCCGCGCCGGAGGTGATCAGCCGCAGCCCGAACGCGGCGGGCACGGCAAGCGCGCCGGAGATCAGGAAGGCGATCGCGGCCAGCCGGAAGGTCGGCCCGCGGAACCGCTCCGGCCGCACGTCCTGGCCGGCCAGGAAGAGCAGGAAGCCCAGGCCGAGCAGGTAGAGCAGCTCGGCCGCGCCGCGTGGCTGGACCAGGTTCAGGCCCTGCGGGCCGACGGCCAGCGCCGGCCAGCACCTCGAGCACCACCGCCGGAACCAGCCGCCGCGGCACCAGCCGGGCCAGCAGCGGCGCTACGAACGCGGCCACCGCCACCACGAGCAGGCCGCTATATGAGATCGTCACCCCGACCCCCCGGTAGGGAGATACCCCCAGGTGCACCGGGGCACCCCTTAGGGTGAACAGGTGGAGCAATCCGGACCCCAGCCGGTTATCGCCATCATTGGCGCGGGCATCGCTGGGCTGGCCGCCGCATTCTTCCTGCGTGACCAGCCAGCCCAGGTCATCGTGCTGGACGGCGCGCCGCGGCCGGGCGGCAAGCTGGCCGTGGCCGAGGTGGCCGGCTGCCAGCTGGACGTGGGCGCCGAGGCGCTGCTGATCCGGCGGCCAGAGGGAACCGGCCTGATCGAGGGGCCGGCCTGGGCGGCGAGCTGGTGCCGGCCGGCACGACCGCGGCGCGGATCTGGAGCCAGGGCACGATGCGGCCGCTGCCGGGCCCGCCAGTTCATGGGCGTGCCCGCGGACGCCGCCGAGCTGGCCCAGACCGGTCTGCTGTCCGCGGCCGGGCTGGCCCGGGCCAGCCAGGAGCCGGGCCTGCCCGGCACGGACCGGGCTGGCGACGTGCCGGTGGCCGGCTACGTGGCCGCGCGGTTCGGCCAGGAAGTAGTGGACCGGCTGGTCAACCCGCTGCTCGGCGGGGTGTACGCGGGCCGGTCCGAGGAACTGTCCTTCGAGGCGACGCTGCCCGCGCTGGCCGAGGCGTCGCGCGGCACGGCACGCTGACCGCCGCCGCGGCCGAGCTGCTGCCACCACCACCGCCGGCCGGGGCGCCGCGGCCGGCCGTGTTCGGCACGCTGGCCGGCGGGCTGGGCACGCTGCCGCCCGCGCTGGCCGCCGCATCCGGCGCGCAGCTGCGCACCGGCGCGATGGTGCGGGAACTGGTGCCCGCGGCCCGGGGCTGGCGGCTGACCATCGGCTCGGCGCACGCCCCGCGGCAGCTGGACGCCGACGCGGTCATCCTGGCCCTGCCCGGCCCGGCCAGCCGCGGCTGCTGACCGGGGTGCCCGGCGCCGCGGCCGCGGCCGCCGCGCTCGGCGAGATCAGCTACGCGAGCATGGCCATCGTCACCCTGGCCTACCCGCGCGCCGCGTTCCCGCGGCTCCCGGAGACCAGCGGGTACCTGGTCCCGGCGGTGGACGGCCATCCGGTCAAGGCGGTCACGTTCTCCTCGGTGAAGTGGCCGCAGCTGCAGCAGCGCGCCGCGGACCTGATCTTCGTGCGCTGCTCGGTGGGCCGGATCGGCGAGGAGCAGGTACTGCAGCGGGACGACGCCGAGCTGGCCGCGCTGGCCGCGGCGGACCTGGCCGCCGCGACCGGCGTGCGCGGCGCGCCCGCGGCCAGCCTGGTCACCCGGTGGGGCGGGGCGCTGCCGCAGTACACCGTGGGGCACCTGGACCGGGTGGCCCGGATCCAGGCCAGCCTGGCCAGCCAGCCCGGGCTGGCCGCCTGCGGCGCGGCCTACGCCGGGGTCGGCATCCCGGCCTGCATCGGGACCGCACGGAATGCGGTAGACCAGATAGTGGCCGGGTTGCAGCCCGCCGGGGCGGCGGCTGGGCGGCCGGGCCAGCGCGGAGAATAGAATCATGACCGAGACTGAAGAGCCCGCGCCGCAGCGGCTGCGCGCCCGGGACCTGAACGAGATGATCCGGTACACCATGTGGTCGGTGTTCCGGGTGGCCGGCTCCGGCGCGCTGGAAGCGGCCGGGTCGGTGGCTGGCCTCAGCCGGGACGGGCTGGCCGACGAGGTGACCGAGCTGTGCCAGCAGGCGGCCGGAAAGGGCGTGATCACCCGCGGCTGCTACGACCTGCAGGGCATGCGGGCCGACGCGGACTACATGTTCTGGTGGATCGCCCCGTCCGCCGACGACCTGCAGGAGATGTACACCAGGTTCCGGCGCACCGCGCTGGGCCGGGCCAGCGAGCCGGTCTGGTCGGTGATGGCGCTGCACCGGCCGGCCGAGTTCAACAAGGGGCACATCCCGGCGTTCCTGGCCGAGGAAGAGCCCCGCGGGTATGTGTCGGTGTACCCGTTCGTCCGGTCCTACGAGTGGTACCTGCTGGATCCGCAGCAGCGCCGCGAGCTGCTGGCCGAGCACGGCAAGATGGCCCGTGAGTACCCGGACGTGCGGGCCAACACGGTGGCCTGCTTCGCGCTGAACGACTACGAGTGGATACTCGCGTTCGAGGCCGACGAGCTGCACCGGATCGTGGACCTGATGCGCCACCTGCGCGGGGCCCGGGCCCGGCTGCACACCCGGGTGGAGATCCCGTTCTACACCGGTCACCGTAAGCCGGTGCACGAGCTGGTGGCCGCGCTGGCCTAGCCCGGCCAGCAGCCAGTGCACTTCGGTCCACACCTGCAGTCCAGGATAGGCCGTCGGCTGGCCGCGTCCGGCGGCCGGCGCGGCTCACTCGACCGGCCGGGTCCCGGGCGCCACGCACCATGTCGCCGGCCAGCCGCGGCCAGCAGCACCAGCCCGGCGCAGAGCGCCGCGCCGACGTCGTGCGGCGGGCGGGCCGGCCAGATCCACGGCGTGCTCAGCGCGGGCGGGTGCCACTGGGTGTACAGCGCGTATACCCCGACCAGCAGGTAGGCCACCGGGCCGGTCCAGGCCAGGCCGCCGCCGAGCGGGATCGCGCAGAGCAGGCCCAGGCCGGTGAGCCCGGCCACGTTGCGCAGCACATCCAGCGGGCCGCCGGCCAGCGGCGCGCCCACCCCGACGGCGGCCAGCGCGCGGCCGCCAGCGCGGTCAGCGCCAGCGCGCTGCCCAGCCGCAAGGCCGGCAGCCACCGGCCGGCCACCTGTTCCGGCTCGCCGAACGGGCTGGCCGTGCTGACCACGATGGCCGTCGCGGCGATGGCCTCGAAGACCAGCGGCAGCTGCAGCGCGCCGTAGCTGTCCCAGTGCCCGGCGACGAGTGCGATGCGCAGCGCGATGGCACTGGCCGCGATCACCGCCACGGCCGCCGGCACCCGCCGGCCCGCGTACAGCCAGGCCAGCCGGAGACCGGGCGCCGCGGCCGGGCCGGCCGCCGCCCCCGGCCCCCGGCGCCGGGCATCGGCGCTTCGCGTACCCGGCTGGCCGTCATGGCAGCTGGGCCAGGGTGACCTGCCCGGCTTGCAGCGCGGCCAGGTGCCGCACCAGCCAGGTGTGCCGGGCGGAGGCCGGCTGCGTGGCGAACCTCTGCGCGGCGGCATAACCCGGCGACCCGGGTACCGGCCCGGGCACACTCCCGGGACCGGCGCACCGCTCCGGGTCGTCGCACTTCCCGGGGCCAGCGCCGCCGGGCTGACGCCGCCGGCATGACCGCCGCCGCGACCGCGTCCTGAGCCCGGGACGCACCGGGCCGGCGCCGATGACGCTGGCCACGACGCCGCGCCCGGCGGTGAACAGCACCTGGCTGGCCCACGCCTGGGCCGTCAGCGGGGGCCCGGGCAGCTGGTCGGGCAGCAGCAGCCGGTAGACCGGTGGCCTGCCGGTGAGCCGCGGCCCAGCCAGGCCGATAGTGACCTCGTTGCCTGCTTCCTGGTGATAGACGGCGGCGGCCTGGCTGATCCGGGCCGCGCCCCGGGCAGGCCGGCCAGCTGGCTGAGCACCGGCTGCAGCGTGGCCACCGTCGCGGGCAGGTAGCTGGCGTAGGCCGGGTTCAGGCAGACCGGGATGGCGGTGCGGCTGCACACCGGGATGAACCGGAGCGGCCGGTCACTGGCCGCGTCGTGCAGTGCCGGGATGGCGATCATGCCGTGCCGGTCCATCGAGCCGGTCCCGGCCAGCCCGGTGGCGGTGCCGGCCGCCAGCAGGCCGGCCACCGCGACAGCCGCGGCAGGCCGGCGCAGCAGTTGCCGCCCACCCGGGCCGGCCGCCACGGCGAGCAGGCCGAGCACCGCCACGGTGACCCCGGCAAGGAACATCAGCTGGGCGATGGCCAGGTCGGGGACGTACGGATAGAACGTCGCCACCCCGGCGTCCGGCCCGATATCCCATGGCTTGGAGACAATGGGGGAGACATTCCAATAGGACTGGCTGCCGGCGATCAGCTGCGTGCTGAGCGCGACCACGAAGAACGCCGCGACCGCGGTCACCGGCGCGGTGAACCGGCTGGGCAGCAACGTCCCGGCCGCGAAGCCGAGCGCGGACACGGCCAGCAGGGTCGCGGCCGCGACGGCGGCCGGCCACCACAACGGCCCGCCCCAGCGCGCCTGGTGCGCGGTCACCCCGTACACCGCGGCCAGGCAGACCAGGTAGCCGGCCAGCGCCCAGCCCGCGGTGGCGGCCCAGGTGGCCAGCTGCCGGGCCCAGCCCGGCCGGGCGGTCACGGTAACCAGGTCGGTGACGTGGCGGCGGGCTTCCCGGGAGCCCATCCAGGCGGCCGCGCCGGCCACCGGGGCGGTGAAGACGGCCACCGTGCCGGTCTGCAGGCTGCTGGCCCGCGGGCTCCACAGCGGCGGCATGGCCATGATCTTGCGGTAGGAGGTCAGCCAGAACAGCGCGATGACCACCGGCAGCAGCCACAGCATCGCGTTGTGCCGCAGCTCCAGGCGGAACAGCCGGGCCGCCGCCAGGCCGGGCGCCGCAGCGGGCCGGGGCCGGGACCGCGCCGGGGCGGTGGCCGCGGTCATGACCGGGCCGCCGTGAGGACCGCGCTGTAGCCGCGTTCCAGCGGCGCATCACCCACGTCGTGGCCCGTGCCGCGGGCGGCCAGCTCAGCCGGGGTGCCCTGGAAGACGATCTGCCCCTGGTCGATGAGCGCGACCCGCGCGCACGCGGTGCCGACGTCTTCTACCAGATGCGTGCTGACCACGACGGTGGCGTGCTGGCCCAGTTCGCGGAGCAGAGCCCGGAACGTCATCCGCTGCTCCGGGTCGAGCCCGGCGGTTGGCTCGTCGAGCAGCAGCAGGTCGGGCTCGTTGACGATGGCCTGCGCGATACCGACCCGGCGGAGCATCCCGCCGGACAGGGTGCGCAGCCTGGCCCGGGCCTGGCCGCCCAGCTCGACCCGGTCGAGGGCGGCCGCCACCGCGGCCGGCACCCGGGCCGCGGGCACGTCCTTGAGCAGCGCGAAGTACTCCACGAACTCGGCCGCGGTGAAGCCCGGGTAATAGCCGAGGCTCTGCGGCAGATAGCCGAGCCGGCGCCGGATCTCCCGCCGTGGCCCGGGACGGCCCGGGTCACGGCCGAGCAGCCGCAGCTGGCCGGAGGTCGGCGGTACCGCGGTGGCCATCATCCGCAGCAGCGAAGTCTTGCCCGCGCCGTTCGGGCCGAGCAGCCCGAACACGCCCGGGCCAGCGCGCAGGTCCACCCCGGCTACGGCCACGGTCCGGCCGAACCGCCGGGTCAGGCCGGTCATCTCGACGTTCATCATGCGGCCAGGCTGCCCCGGCTGGGCGGGCCGGTCGTCACACCACGGGGCCGGACCCCCGGTCATACCCCGGCGGCAGCCCGGCCGCCCGGCCAGCCCAGGTGATACCTGGGTATGACAACGCTGGCGTGACGAGCGGGCACCCCGCGGCGGCCTACGCTGAGCTGGTGAGGCGGACGCCGGGCAGCGCACCGGCCGCGGGCAGGGTCCGGTGGCCCGGCTCCGCCGTGGCCCGGCGCTGGTGGGCGGCCCTGGTGCAGGTGCTGGCCCGCCCGGCCCCGCCGTCAGCCTGGCGCTGGCGGTCGGCACAGGAGCGCCAGGCGGCGTACACCGCGCTGGCGCTCGGCACGCTGGCGCTGGTCATCCTCAACGCCGGCACGCTGCACGGGGTGCCGGCGCTGCACGGGTCGCCGGTGCCGGACACCAACCAGCTGCCGCCGCAACTGGTGCAGCGGATACTGGCGGCCGTGCTGGTGCTGCCGCTGCCGCTGGCCGCCCGGTACCCGATGCTGGCCTGGCGGGCGGCTGGCTCGGCCTGCTGCTCGCCCCGCTGGTCCCGGTGGCCTGGTGGGGCGGCTGGCCGTGGGGACCGCCGCAGGTGGCCGCGCTGCTCGGCGCGTTCATCCTGGCTGGCATCCGCCAGCCGCGGCCGGCGCTGGCCTGGATGTGGGCGCTGAGCCTCATCCCGTGGGGGCTGTGGCTGATCGCCGACATACCGGACCTGAACGGCCCGGCCGGCGCCACCGTCGTGTTCACCGCCACGGCCATCGCGGTGGACAGCATCGGATCCCGGCTGCTGGCCCAGCGCGCGCTGGCCGCGCAGACCGAGCGCACCGAGGCGGCACAGGCGCAGCGGGCCGTGCTGCAGGAGCGCGCCCGGATCGCGCGGGAACTGCATGACGTGGTCGCCCACCACCTGTCGCTGATCGCGGTGCAGGCCGAGACCGCGCCGTACCGGCTCAGCGGGCTGCCCGAGCCGGTCCGCGCCGAGTTCGGCTCGCTGAGCGCGGCGGCCCGTGAGGCGCTGACCGACATGCGGCGGCTGCTCGGCGTGCTGCGCCACGATGAGCCCGCCCCGCGCGCGCCGCAGCCCCGGCTGGCCGACCTGCCCGCGCTGGTCGACGCCGCCCGGCGGGCCGGGGTGCCGGTCGAGCTGTCGGTGGCCCCCGCGCTGGGCCAGGTGCCAGCCGGCGTGGCGGTCTGCGCGTACCGGATCGTGCAGGAATCGCTGTCCAACGCCAGCCAGCACGCGCCCGGCGCCGCGGTCACCGTGTCGGTGGGCCGCCGCGGCCACGCGGTGCTGCTCCGGGTGGCCAACCGGCCCGGGCGGCCCGGCCGCGAACGGCCGGTCCCGCCGGGGACGGCGCAACGGGGCACGGGCTGACCGGGATGCGGGAGCGGGTGGCGCTGCTCGGCGGCACGCTGTCGGCCGGGCCGGTGCCCGGCGGCGGCTTCGTGGTGTCGGCCCGGCTCCCGCTGGGCGCGACGGCGTGACGGCCGGGCGGCGCGGCAGGCGGCGGGACCACCGCTGCCTGATCGCCGACGACCAGGCCATGGTGCGCGAGGGGTTCGCCGCGGTGCTCACCGCCCAGCCCGGCCTGGTGGTGGTGGGGCAGGCCGCGGACGGCGCCGACGCGGTCCGGCAGACCTGGCAGCTGCGGCCGGACGTGGTGCTGATGGATGTCCGGATGCCGGTCCTGGACGGCCTGCAGGCCGCCCGCCAGATCCTGTCCGGCAGCGGCCCGCCCGGCCGCGGGTGCTCATGCTCACCACGTTCGACCTGGACGACTACGTGTACGAGGCGCTGCGGGCCGGGGCCAGCGGGTTCCTGCTCAAGGACGCCACCGCCGCCGAGCTGGTCCATGCGGTCCGCGTGGTGGCGGCGGGTGACGCGCTGCTCGCCCCGTCGGTGACCCGGCGGCTGATCGCCGACTTCGCCAGCCGGCCGCGGCAGAGCGTGCCGGTGCCGCGCTCGCTCAGCGCGCTCACCCAGCGGGAGACCGAGGTGCTGCGGCTGATCGCGCGCGGCCTGTCCAACGCCGAGATCAGCGACACCCTGGTCATCGCGGAGCAGACGACCAAGACCCATATCGGCCGCATCCTGGCCAAGCTGGACCTGCGCGACCGCGCCCAGGCCGTGGTGCTGGCCTACGAATCCGGGCTGGTGACGCCGGGTGGGCCCAGGCCGGCGGGATGATGGGCGGGCCGACCCAGGCCAATCAGATCAGGGAGGTGCCGTCATGCCCGCTACGGTGACCGGGTTCGAGGTGGTCCCGGTGGACAAGCCGGCCGACGTCAACGTCATCGTTGGCCAGGCGCACTTCATCAAGACCGTGGAGGACCTGCACGAAACGCTGGCCGGGGTGAGCAGCCAGCTCCGGTTCGGCGTCGCGTTCTGCGAAGCGTCGCAGGCCCGGCTGGTCCGCCGGTCCGGGAACGACGCCGAACTCACCCGCCTGGCGGTGCGCGCCGCCGAGGCGATCGGGGCCGGGCACTGTTTCGTGATCATGCTCGGCGACGGCTTCCCGGTCAACGTGCTGAACCAGGTCAAGGCGGTGCCGGAAGTGTGCACCGTGTTCTGCGCCACGGCCAACTCGGTGCAGGTCATCGTGGTGACCGCGGCCGGGGGACGCGGCGTGGCCGGGGTCATCGACGGGCTGCCCCCGGTGGGCGTGGAGACCGAGGCCGACGTCGCGGTCCGGCACCAGCTGCTCCGCGACATCGGCTACAAGTTCTATGTCCGGGGCGACCCCCCTGGACCCCCCAGCGCCGCTGCGCGCCGAACGGCTTCTCGGCGAGCACACGGCTTCGCCGCGCCTCGCCTCGGCGCCGCGGGGCACAGGACTGCGCCGTGGTCAGGCTTTGATGCCGGCGCTGGGGGCGGGGACCGCCGCGATCTGCGCGCTGCGCCGGGAGAGCCGGGACGGCCACCAGTTCCAGCGGCGGCACAGCACCACAATGGCCGGCACCATCAGGGTGCGGACCAGGAACGTGTCGATCAGCACGCCGAGCGCGATGGCCGTGCCGAGCTGCTTGATCTGGCTGGTCGCACCGGTCACCCCGGCCACCGCGAACGTGGCGGCCAGGATCAGGCCGGCCGAGGTCACCGTGGGGCCGGTGTGGTGGCAGGCGGTGCGCACCGCCGCGCGCAGCGGCGAGGTGTGCGCTTCTTCCCGGATCCGGCTCATCACCAGGATGTTGTAGTCCTCGCCGAGGGCCATCAGGAAGATGAACAACAGGAACGGCAGCACGAAGTTCAGCCCGGAGTCGCCCGCGCCCACCTGGAAGATGAGCACGCTGAGCCCCAGCGCGGCGAAGTAGCTGAGCAGCACGGTGGCGACCAGGTACAGCGGGGCGATCGCGCTGCGCAGCAGCAGGCCGAGCAGCAGCGCGAGCAGCACGATCACCACCGGCACGATCTCCGTCAGGTCGCTCTGCGACACGCTGCTGACGTCGTAGGAGGCGGGCGCGAGCCCGGACGCGCCGCTGTCCACCGCGCCGGCCGAGTGCTGCACGCTGGTCACCGCGGTGCGCACCGCCGGGGTGGCGTTCAGCGCCGCGGTGCTCGACGGTGAGCCCGCCTTGAGCGACGTGTAGTACTGCACGGTCTTGCCGTCCGGGCTGATGAACTGGGCCTCGGACCGGTACAGCTCGTACTGGCCGGACGGCACCGGGGTGCCGGCGGCCGGTGGCGGGCAGCTTGCCGGGCGGCCCCAGTTCGCTGTACAGGCTGCTCAGCTGGCTCACCGTGAGCGTGCTGCCGTTCGGGTCGAACGGGCCGGTGACCGAGGCGAACACGGACTTCTTGGCCAGGCCGTTCTCCGCGGTGCTGGGCTGGCTGAGGTTCTTCCACACCGACGACTTCCAGACCATCAGCACCTGGGTCGGGTTGGCCACCGCCGGGGGGTAGTGGGCGTTGAGCACGTTGGTGCCGTGCGCCGACTGGCTGCCGTCCGGCCCGGTGGTCTGGCCGCCGAACCCGCTGGAGGTGTAGCCGAACGTGAACGCGCCCAGCGCGACCAGGAACACCACCCCGCAGACCAGGGTGACTACCGGGTGCGCGATCACCTGGTCGGCCAGCCTGGCGTATATCCCTTCCTGCTTGGCGGGCCGTACCGGGCGCGGCCAGAACACCGCCCGGCCCAGCACCGCCAGCAGCGCGGGCAGCAGGGTCAGCGCGGCCAGCAGCATCAGGAAGACGCCGAGCGCCAGCGCCGGGCCGAGCCCGGAGTACAGCCCGAACGACGCCAGCAGCAGGGTGACCAGCGCCACGATGACGGTGCCCGCGGAGAACGTGATCGACTCGCCGACGTAGCGCCCGGCCTGCTCGATGGCCCGGTGCGGCGAGGCGCCGTCGGCCATCTCCTCGCGCACCCGCATGATGAAGAACAGCCCGTAGTCGGTGCCCGCGCCGAGCAGCAGCACGGTGAGCATGGTCTGGGTGATGGTGGACACCTGCAGGCCCGCCTTGGAGATCTCGGCGATGATGGCCCCGGACATCAGCAGCACCCAGATCGCCGGCAGCAGGGTGACCAGCGGCGCGGCCACCGCGCGGAACACGATGATCAGCATGATCAGGATGATCAGTACGGACAGGTCCTCGGTCAGTTTCTGCGCGTGCGCCTGGGAGTTCTGGTTGTCCACCGCGCTGGGCAGCTGCCCGGTCAGGTAGCTGGTCAGCCCGGACGGCAGCTTGAAACTGCTCATCGTGGACCGGACGGCGGCCACCGTGGGCGACGCGTCGGTGCTGGAGGTCTGCACGTTGAAGATCACCTGCGCCTTCTCCACCCTGCCGTCCTTGGACTGGCCCTGGTCGGACACCGAGACCACGTGGTCGTCCTGGGCGATCTTGTTCTGCAGGCTGGTGACCGCCTGCTGGTCGCTGCTGGACAGCTTGGACTTGCCCAGCACGACCAGCAGGCCGGTGGTGTCGTTGGTCGGCTGGAACGGGGCGGCCAGGTTGAGCGCGTGCACGCTCGGCGAGCTGGACGGCAGGAACGAGCTGTTGTCGGTGTTGACCGCGCTGCCCAGGGACGGGAACAGCGCGATGCACAGCGCCCCGGCGATGATCCAGAAGGCAATGATGAAGTACCGGAACCGGATGGCGAACCGCGCCAGCCCAGCCATGAAGTTATCCATAGCGCCCCCCCAGCCTGCCCCGCTTGGCGCTACCCGGGACATTACCCCTGGATGGGCACCTTAATGTGACGGGCGGCACACTGCCGCGCGGGTCAGCGGCCGGGCGGCTCCAGCGAGAGCGACACCGAGTTGATGCACCAGCGCTGGTCGGTCGGCACCGGGTAGCCCTCGCCCTCGAACACGTGCCCGAGATGCGAATCGCAGGCGGCGCAGCGCACCTCCACCCGGCGCATGCCGAGCGAGTCGTCCTCGATCAGCACGACCGCGTCGTCCTCAGTCGGCTGGTAGAAGCTGGGCCAGCCACAGTGCGATTCGAACTTGGCGTCGGACCGGAACAGTTCCGCCCCACAGGCCCGGCAGCGGTACACGCCCTCGGTCTTGGTGTCGGTGTACTCGCCGGTAAACGGCGCCTCGGTACCCGCCTCGCGGAGCACCTGGTACTCCTCCGGGGTGAGCCGCTCGCGCCATTCGGTATCGGTTCGGCGGACCTTGTCCATGCCGGTGAGACTAGCCGGCCTCATTCCGCTAACCTCAGTCCGGGGAAGATCACGGAGGCGCGGGTAATGGAGTGGCTGAACGAGCCGGCCAGCTGGCAGCGGACCGACGATGTGCTGCAGGTCAATGTCGATCCGGGTACCGACTTCTGGCGGGTGACCGGCTACGGCTACATCCGGGACAGCGGCCACGTCTATGGCGAGGTGCTGGCCGGCGACCTGGACGTGGCGGTCCGGGTCCGGGGTAACTGGGCCAGCCAGTACGACCAGGCCGGGGTGATGCTCCGGGCTGACGAGCGCACCTGGCTGAAGACCGGGGTGGAGTACTTCGAGGGCAAGCCGCGGCTCAGCACCGTGCTGACCCTCGGCCTGTCCAGCTGGACGGTGGCCAGCCTGCCAGAGAACACCGACGAGATCGCGCTGCGGTTGTCCCGCCGGGGGGACGCGGTGGAGATCCGCTACTCCACCGGGGACGCGAGCCCGGAACTGGCCGCGCTGGTCTACCTGCCGCCGGATACCGAACTGCTGGCCGGGGTGATGTGCGCCGCCCCAGAGGGCCCCGGGTTCAGCGTCTCGTTCCACGAACTGCGTATCGCAAGCCGCCCGCAGGAGCTCCTGACAGAACGATCTTGGAATAGGTTGCCGCCCCCGGCGGACGATCACAGGGAAGAGGAAGTGCCCACTCCTCTCCATTTTCAATCTATAGCAGACCGGGGGGCTTGCCGCAAGACCCGGGTCGTGCCGCATAATCGCAGGAATCTGCGGAGAATTGGGGGTCACGGAGTGCGTGTGCTGCTCGACGCGGTCAGCCAGGGGAAGCCGCTCGGTGCCCGCGGAGGTGATGCCATGAACCCGCTGACCACCAGCGCGTTGACCTGCCCGGCCGGCTCGCCGCCAAGGCCGACCCGGCGCTGATCGGCGGCGACGAGCAGCACTTCGCGGCCATCGCGGAGAGCCTCCGGCAGGCGATCGCCGACCTGTCCGGCCGGCTGGATACCGAGCGCACTGCACCCGGTGGCATCGGCCAGGAGGCGATGGACCGGGACATGGAGATCCACCGGCTGTCCGCCCGGCTGCGCACCCTGCGCCGCTTCGGCCTGGACCTGTGCCTCGGGCGCATCGTGGCCGCGGACAATCCCGAGCCGGTGTACATCGGGCGGCTTGGCCTCACCGACCGCGCGGGCCGCCGGCTGCTGGTCGACTGGCGTTCCGCCGCGGCCGAGCCGTTCTTCGGGGCGACCCACGCCAACCCGATGGGCCTGGCCAGCCGCCGCCGGTACCGCTGGACCCGCGGCCGGATCAGCGACTACTGGGACGAGGTGTTCACCCCGGACGGGCTGGAGGGGCACGCCGCGCTCGACGACCAGTCCGCGTTCATCGCCAGCCTGGGCGGCAGCCGGTCAGCCCGGATGCGGGACGTGCTCGGCACCATCGCGGCCGACCAGGACGCCATCATCCGCGCGGGCTCCCGCGGCGCGCTCGTCGTCGACGGCGGCCCGGGCACCGGGAAGACCGTCGTCGCGCTGCACCGTTCGGCCTACCTCCTCTACTCCGACCCCCGCCTGGGTCACCACCGGGGGCGCGTGCTGTTCGTCGGCCCGCACCAGCCCTACCTGGCCTACGTCGCCGACGTTCTGCCTAGCCTGGGCGAGGAGGGCGTGCAGACCTGCACCCTGCGGGACCTCGTCCCCGAGGGAGCCACGGCCGCGGCCGAGACCGACCCGGACGTGGCCCGCCTGAAGTCCTCCGCCGACATGGTCAAGTCGATCGAGAAGGCGGTCAGGTTCTACGAGAATCCGCCCACCACGGAGATGACGGTCGAGACCCACTGGTCTGATATCCGGCTTACCGCCGGCGACTGGGCCGAGGCGTTCGAAGCACCGCCGGACCCGGGACCCCGCACAACGAGGCGCGCGACCAGATCTGGGAGGAGCTGGTCACGATCCTGGTCGACAAGCACGCCGGCGACGCCCCGGCTGACCTGCTCCGCAAGTCGCTGCTGCAGCACACGGAGCTGCTCGCGGCCCTCAACCGCGCGTGGCCGCTGCTGCGAGGCGGCTGACCTCGTCGGGGACCTGTGGTCGGTCCCCGCCTACCTGCGCCTGTGCGCCCCCTGGCTCAGCCGCGACGAGGTCGGCGAAGCTGCAGCGCGAGGACGCCCAGGCCTGGACCGTGTCCGACCTGCCGCTGCTGGACGCCGCCCGGCAGCGGCTCGGCGACCCGGAGGCGTCACGGCGCCAGCGCCGGCGTGACGCCACGGTCGCCGCCGAACGCGAGCGCATGGCCGCGGTGGTCGACAACCTGATCGCGGTGGCCGACGACGAATACGGCACCGGCCTGGTGACGATGCTGCGCGGCGAAGACTTCCACGACGCCCTGGTCGATGAGTCCGCGCTGCCGGACACCGACCCGGACCTGCTGGCCGGGCCGTTCGCCCACATCGTCGTGGACGAGGCCCAGGAACTGACCGACGCGGAGTGGCAGATGCTGCTGCTGCGCTGCCCGTCCCGGAGCTTCACCATCGTCGGGGACCGCGCCCAGGCCCGGCACGGGTTCACCGAGTCGTGGCGGGAACGGCTGGAGCGGATCGGGCTGGACCGGATCCGCCTGACCACCCTGACCATCAACTACCGGACGCCGGAAGAGGTCATGGCGGAAGCCGAGCCGGTCATCCGGGCCGTGCTCCCGGACGCCAACGTGCCGGCCTCCATCCGCAGCAGCGGCCTGCCCGTCGTGCACGGGCCCGTCCGGGACCTGGGCCCGATCCTCAGCGCCTGGCTCGGCACGCACGCCGAGGGAATCGCCTGCGTCATCGGCGATCCCGCGTTCCGGGCGACCTCCCGGGTCCGGTCGCTGACCCCGGAGCTGTCCAAGGGGCTCGAGTTCGACCTGGTCGTCCTCGTCGACCCGGCGGCGTTCGGCCAGGGCATCGAAGGAGCGGTGGACCGCTACGTCGCGATGACCCGGGCGACCCAGCAACTCGTCATCCTCACCAGCTCGTGACGTCCCGCCCCCGGATCGTCCGGTGCGCAGGGCTAGAGCGTGACGTGATGGACCGGCTCCGGGCAGGCTGACGGGACGAGCACCACCTGGTCCACCTTGCCCGCCGCCTGCACGTCGCCGAGCACCGCGCGGATCCCGGGCAGCCGGTCCTCCGCGGCCGAGATGACCAGCTTGCGGACCGGCGCCCGGATGGACAGCCGGGCGGCCGACTTGGCCCCGCGCACCGCGCCGATGGCGGCCGAGGCGGCGGCCAGCGCCCCCGGGTCAACCCGGCCGGCCAGGGCGCGCAGCTCCCCGGGGTCCGGCCAGGCGGCCCGGTGGATCGACCCGTCCTGCCACCAGGACCACACCTCCTCGGTGACGAACGGCAGCACCGGCGCGAACAGCCGGAGCAGCACGGACAGCGCGGTGCGCAGCGCGGCGATGGCCGACCCGGCGGCCCGCGCGCCGTGCTCCCGGTAGGCCCGGGACTTGACCAGCTCCAGGTAGTCGTCGCAGAAGAACCAGAAGAACGTCTCGGCTTCCTGCAGCGCCCGGGTGTGCTCGTAGTCCTCGAACGCGGCCGTGCAGGCCTGCACCACCTCGGCCAGCCGGCCCAGCATGGCCCGGTCGAGAATTTCGGTGATCTCTGCTGGCCCGGGGCGGCCGAGGCGGGGCCAGCCGCAGGCGGGTGCTGCGGGCGGCCCTCGGCGCGGAGCGGCGTCGGGGGGTTCCGGGGGGTCCCGGGCAAAAGCGACAGGATGAACTTGCTGGCGTTGAGTATCTTGATCGCGAGCCTGCGGCCCACCCGCAGCTGTGCCGGGTCGAAGATCATGTCGGTGCCGAGGCGGCCGCTGGCCGCCCAGTAGCGCACCGCGTCGGAGCCGTGCTGGCGCAGCGAATCCATCGGCGTCACCACGTTGCCGCGGGACTTCGACATCTTCTTCCGGTCCGGGTCCAGGATCCAGCCGGAGATGGCCGCGTGCCGCCACGGGACCACGCCGTCGGCCAGGTGCGCGCGGAGCACGGCGTAGAACAGCCAGGTGCGGATGATCTCGTGCGCCTGCGGCCGCATGTCCATCGGGTAGATCTGGTCCAGGCTGACGCCAGCCGCCGACGCGGCCGCGATCCGCGGGGTCAGCGAGGACGTGGCCCAGGTGTCCAGCACGTCCGGGTCGGCCACGAAACCGCCGGGCTGGCCGCGCTGCGCCGCGGCTGTACCCGGGCGGCGGCTCGGCCGCCGGGTCCACCGGCAGCGCGCTCTCCTCGGCCGGGATGGGCTGGTCATAGCGCGGCTGGCCGGCCGCGTCCAGCGGGTACCAGACCGGGATCGGCACGCCGAAGTAGCGCTGCCGGCTGAGCAGCCAGTCGCCGGTCAGCCCGGTCACCCAGTTCTCGTAGCGGGCCCGCATGTGCTCCGGATGCCAGCTGATCTCCCGGCCCCGGCCGATCAGCGCGGCGCGCAGCTGCTCGTCCCGGCCGCCGTTGCGCAGGTACCACTGCCGGGTGGTGATGATCTCCAGCGGGGTGTCGCCCTTCTCGTAGAACTTCACCGGGTGGCGTCACCGGCTCCGGCTCGCCGAGCAGGTCACCGGACGCGCGGGCCAGCGCCCAGATCCGCTGCCGGGCCTCGGCCAGGGTGGCCCCGGCCAGC
Source organism: uncultured Actinomycetes bacterium (assembly GCA_963757545.1). Taxonomy (GTDB): domain Bacteria; phylum Actinomycetota; class Actinomycetes; order Streptosporangiales; family Streptosporangiaceae; genus RYN-230. The sequence goes on from CAVWSA010000030.1 coordinate 254,971, forward strand.
TGCCGGTAGGCGGACCGGCCGGCCTGGCTGGTGATCCCGGGCGGCGCGGCGGCCAGCAGGCGGCCGTCCGGGCCGAGCACCGGGCGGACCGGCAGGTCCAGGTCACGCCACCAGGTCACGTCGGTGGTGTCGCCGAACGTGCAGATCATCGCGATGCCGGTGCCCTTGGCCGGGTCGGCCAGCGGGTGGGTCAGCACCGGCACCGGCACGCCGAACAGCGGCGTGGTCACGGTGCCGCCGGCCAGCGCGGCATAGCGCTGGTCATCCGGGTGCGCGACCAGCGCCACGCAGGCGGGCAGCAGCTCGGGCCGGGTGGTGGCCACCGGCACCGGGGTGCCGTCCGGGCCGCGGAACGCGAGCCGGTAGTAGCAGCCGGCCACCTCGCGGTCTTCCAGTTCGGCCTGGGCCACCGCGGTGCGGAACGAGACGTCCCACAGCGTCGGCCCCTCGGCCAGGTACGCCTCGCCGCGGGCCAGGTTGTGCAGGAACTCGCCGCTGCGAGATGGCCCGGGCCAGCTCGCCGATGGTCCGGTACTGGGTGGACCAGTCCACGGACAGCCCGAGCCGTCGCCACACCTGCTCGAACGCCTGCTCGTCCAGGTCGGTCAGCCGCTGGCAGAGCTGCACGAAGTTGCGCCGGGAGATGCGCACCGGGTCGCCGGTGGGCGGCCCGGCGGCACGAACGCGGGATCGTAGCGGCAGCGTGGGATCGCACTGCACGTGGAAGTAGTTCTGCACCCGGCGCTCGGTGGGCAGCCCGTTGTCGTCCCAGCCGATGGGGTAGAAGACGGCCTGGCCGCGCATCCGGTGGAACCGGGCCACCGTGTCGGTGTGCGTGAACGAGCAGACGTGCCCGATATGCAGCGCCCCGCTGACGGTCAGCGGGGGAGTGTCGATGGAGAAGACGCGCGCTCTCGGCTGATCTGGGCCGAGCGCGCTGGCATCAAATTGTACTACGCCCCGCTCGTCCCACCGGCGCGACCACTTCTCCTCGATGCCGTCAAGCGTCGGCTTGGCAGGCATCGCGGGGCTGGCGTGCCGCTGCGCCACGGCAGCGGGGCGGGAGTCGGTGCTCATGGCGGCCAGGGTAGCGCATCCCGGGGGCCTGCCGCGCCCGGGATTCCGCGCCGCCGCTACTTCTCCCGGGTCCAGTGCGGGCGGCGGAACATCCGGCCGAGCCGGTCGTGCAGCGAGTTGCCGATGTCCTCCAGCGCGTTGACCCGGAACACCGGCGGCCCGTCTGGCGGCGGCAGCTTGCTGGCCTCGGCGTCGTCCAGGGTGGACCGGACATAGCGGATCGTGATCCGGTCGATCTGGTCGGCGTCGATGAACCGGAGCCCCCAGTCGGTGGCGATCACGATGCCATCGAACAGGTCGAGTTCCGGCACCTGCAGCACGTGCTCCACGGTGCCGATCTCGGTGCCGCTGCGGCTGAGCACCGGGGTGCCAGGCACGGCAGCCTGGTAGGAAACAGCCGGGTCCTCGCCCGGGCTATCACTTCGGCTGTCCATGTATGCAGTATCCTCCTGCCGCCGCGTGCCCGGGAGCAGGATCCCCGCGGCTTTGTGCCCGGCTGAGCTCGCCGGGACGAATCCGCGCCGTTGTCCTCCTGGGCCGGTATTGGAATAACGCCCTTGCCTGGCCTGTGATACTTGACTGGTGCTCCGGGCGTCAGCGGGACGGCTGGTCGGCAGGGACGGTGAACTGACACGCCTGCTCGGCCTGCTGGACGATGCCCGCGCCGGGCGGCCCGCCCACGCGCTGGTCAGCGGGGATGCCGGGGTGGGCAAGACCCGGCTGGTCAGCGAGCTGGCCGCGCGGGCCGCGGAGCGGGGCTTCCTGGTGCTGTCCGGGCGGTGCGCCGAGCTGGGCGACAGCATCCCGTACCTGCCGCTGGCCGACGCGCTGCGCGAGGGCAGCACCGGGCCGGCGGCCGGGCCGGTGGCCGAGGCGCTGGCCGCCCGGCCGGTGCTCAGCCGGCTGCTGCCGGACCGGGCGGCGGACCCGGCCGACGGGGAGATCTCCGGGCTGGCCCAGCAGCAGCTGTTCGGCGCGGTGCTCGGGCTGCTGGCCGAGCTGGCCGCCGACCCGCCCGGTGCTGCTGATCCTGGAGGACCTGCACTGGGCCGACCGGTCCACCCGGGACCTGATCACCTTCCTGTCAGCCGGGTGCTGCACCGGGAACGGGTGGCGGTGGTGGTCACGTTCCGCACCGACGACCTGCACCGCCGCCATCCGCTCCGGCCGGTGGTGGCCGAGCTGCTCCGGCTGCCCAGCGTGGCCGCCATCGAGCTGGGGCCGCTCGGCTACGAGGACATGACGGACCATCTGACCGCGCTGGCCCCGGCCCCGCTGGACCCGGCCGCGCTGCACCGCGTCGTGTCCCGGGCCGAGGGCAACCCGTACTACGCCGAGGAACTGCTGTCAGCCAGCGCGCGGCCCGTTCCGCCGCTGGCCGCCGAGCCACTGCTGGCCGACCTGGGCGCAGCCGACCCGCCGCCGGGCACCCTGGGCCCGCCGCTGCCCAGCGGGCTGGCCGGGCTGCTGCTGGCCCGGGTGGAACGGCTGTCCGCCGCCGCGCAGCAGGTGCTGCGGGCGGCCGCGGTGGCCGGCCGGCACATCGACGACGACATGGTGCGCGAGGCGTCCGGCCTGGACGAGGCCAGCTACGAGGCCGCGGTGCGCGAGGCGGTGGCCAACCAGCTGCTGCTGGCCGGCCCGGACGGGTACCGGTTCCGGCACGCGCTGATCCGCGAGGCGCTGTACGGGGACCTGCTGCCCAGCGAGCGGACCCGGCTGCATGCCCGGATCGCCGAGCTGCTGGCTGACCCGGCCCGGCAGGCCGTGCCCGGCGCTGCCGCCGAGCTGGCCTACCAGTGCCTGGCCAGCCACGACATCGCGGGTGCGTTCGCCGCCTCGGTCCGGGCCGGGCAGGAAGCGGAACGGCTGGCCGCGCCGGCCGAGGCGCACCAGCACTACGACGGCGCGCTGTCCCTGTGGGACCGGGTCAGTGAGCCGGAGCGGCTGGCCGGGCAGGGCCGCGGCGAGCTGGCGCTGCGCTCGGCCAACTGCGCCGCGTCCAGCGGGGACGTGCCACGGGCGGTGCAGCAGCTCAAGCGGACCCGCGGTTTCCTGAGCGAGCGGTCCGACCCGGTGCTCGCCTCCCGGGTGCACGAGCGGCTGGCCTACTACCTGCTCGAGATGGAGGAGCCGGCCGAGGCGGAAGAGGCGGCCGCCACCGCGGTCGGCATGCTGCCCGACGACCCGCCCAGCCGGGAGCACGCCCGGGCGCTGTCCACTCACGCGCAGACGCTGATGTACCGCGGCGACGAGATCGCGGCGGGCCACCGGGCCGAGGAGGCCGCCGCCGCGGCCCGGGCCGCCGGGCGGCCCGCGGTGGAAGCCGACGCGCTGGTCACCATGGGCCTGCTGGCCGAGCGGGACGGTTCGCCGGAGCGGGCCATCGAGCTGTTCGTGCAGGCCTACGAGCAGGCCACCGCGCACGCCATGATGGGGTCGGAGCTGCGCGCCGCGTTCCAGGTCAGCCGGGCCCGGCTGGAACGCGGCGACATCGGGGCGGCGGCCGAGGCCGCGCACGAGGGCGTGCACCGCGCCGAGGCGGCCGGCCTCCAGCTCGCCCCGTACGGCCTGGACCTGCAGTACATGCACTACCTGGCGCACTTCGCGGACGGCTGCTGGGATCACGCGCAGCAGCTCGCGGACGGCTTCGGCATGCGGGTTACCACGGTGGCCGAGGCGCGGCTGTCGGCCATGGCGCTGTTCCTCGACGTGGCCCGGGGCAGCCCAGCGGTGGCGGAACGCCGGGCCTGGCTGGAGCCGTTCTGGGCCGCCGACGCGTTCACCGCCTACCTCAGCCACGGCCTGCTGGCCGAGCATGCGCTGTGGCGCGCCGACTACCCGACCGTGCTGGCCGAGGCCGCGGCCACGCTGGCCTGCTGCGGCGGACATCGCCAAGGGCTACGGCCCGCAGGTGATCCGGGTCGCGGCCATCGGCCTGGCCGCCCGGGCCGACCAGGCCCGGCGGGCCCGCGCGGCCGGCGACGAGCAGGCGGCGCAGGCCGAGGTGGACGCGGCCGAAGTGCTGGTGGACGCGGCCCGGGAGGGCGCGGCCTACCCGGCCCGGCCCAAGTTCGTGCTCGGCGTGGAGGGCCGCGGCTGGGCGGCCCGGGCCGAGGCGGAATGGGGCCGCGCCCGCGGGGACAACTCGCCGGAGGCCTGGCAGGCGGTGGTCGCCGAGTTCAGCCCGGACTTCGTCTACGAGACGGCCCGGTCCCGGTGGCGGCTGGCCGAGGCGCTGGCCGAGGCCGGGCAGCGCGCCGACGCCGAGCGGGAATGGGGCCTGGCCGCGGCGGCCGCCGCCGAGCTGGGCGCGGCCCCGCTGCAGGCCGCACTGGATGACCTGGGCCGCCGGGCCCGGCTCGCCCGGCCGCGGGTCCTGGTTCACGGCCTGGTGCTGGTGCGGGTGCTGGTGCAGGGGCGCCGGACGCGCTGGCCGGGCTGACCAACCGGGAGCGGGAGGTGCTGCGCCTGCTGGCCGCCGGGCGGAGCAACCGGGAGATCGCCGCGGCGCTGTTCATCGCGCCCAAGACGGCCAGCGTGCACGTGTCCAACATCATGGCCAAGCTGGGCGCGGCCAGCCGGACCGAGGCCGCGGCCATCGCGCTGCAAGCCGGCCTCGCCCGGCGCGACGGCCCAGTCCGGCCGGCAGCGTGTACTGCGAACTACATGAATGATTCAGCCATGCAGTCGGGACTACATGAATGCTTCAGTCACGTAGTTGGACATGCTCACGGCTGGCCGCCGGGGGCCAGCTCGGTCAGGATCTCCTCGGCCCGGGCTACCGCGCCGACCGGGTCGGCGGTGGGGGAGCCGATCAGCGGATCCCAGTTCAGGTCGTAGAACAGCTCGGTGACGCCCTGCCCGGCCAGCCAGTCCACGTCCGCGCGGATGTCGGCGTAGCTGCCGGACAGCGGCAGCCGGCCGCCGCCTTCCGGCACGGTCACCGGCGCCCCGGCCCGGACCACGCCGCGGCACACGATCCGGATCGCGGCCGGGTCCCGGCCGGCCTCCTCGGCCGCCCCGCGGACCAGCGCGATCCCCTCGCTGATCCGGGACAGGTCGGTCCGGCTGGACGTCACCCAGCCGTCGGCCAGCCGCCCGGCCCGCTGCAGCGCGGCGGGCACCAGGCCGGCCAGCAGGATCGGCGGCCCGGGCCGCTGCACCGGCTTGGGCGCCATCCGGCCCGCCGGCACCTGGTAGAACCGGCCGCTGAACTCGGTCACCCCGTCCGCCCAGGCCCGGCGCAGCACCTCCAGGTACTCGGCGGTCCGCGGCGCCGCGGTGCGCCGTGGTCGCGTCGGCCACGGTGAACTCTTCCGGCATCCAGCCGATGCCCAGGCCGAGGTCGAGCCGCCCGCGGGACAGCACGTCGGCGGTGGCCGCCATCTTGGCCAGGTAGCTGGGCGCCAGGTAGGGCATGTTCAGCACGGCGACGCCGAGCCGGATCCGGTGGGTGGCCGCGGCCAGGAAGCCGAGCGCGACCATCGGGTCGAGCACGCTGTGATACACCGGCTCCATGGCCGAGCCTTCCGGCACGATGAGCCGCTGGAAGGTCCACAGCGAGGCGTACCCGGCGGCCTCGGCGTTAGCCGCGAACGCGGCCAGGTTGTCCGGGGTGGCCCAGATGCCCGAAACGGGGGCGCCGAATCCGATCCGCATTCCTCACACCCTAGGGTCTCTGGTGAGCAAAACACAGCAGACCCGAACGGAGACACCAGCCGTGACTTCAGACCCCCATGCCCTGATTGGCATCCTGCGCAACTCGCATGACCGGCTGGCCGGGCTGGTCCAGCCGCTCGGCCCCGAACAGCTGCGGGCCCAGTCCTACGACGACGACTGGACCATCGCCCAGGTCCTGTCCCACCTGGGCAGCGGTGCGGAGATCGCCACCCTGAACATGTCCGCCGCGCTGGGCGGGACCGGCCAGCTGGACCGGGCAGCGTTCCAGCCGGTCTGGGACGCGTGGAACGCCCGGACCCCGGAGGCCCAGGCGGCCGACGCCTTGACCTGGGACGAGCAGCCACGTCAGCCGGCTGGAGCAGCTCACCGACGAGCAGCTCGCGGCCATCCGGCTGGACCTCTTCGGCCGCCAGCTGGACGCGGCCGGGCTGATCCGGATGCGGCTCAGCGAGCACGCCATGCACACCTGGGACGTGGCCGTGGCCGGTGACCCGGCGGCCACCGTGGCGCCGGACGCGGTGCCGGAGGTCCTCGAGCAGATCAGCCAGCTGCTGGGCGTTCGTGGCCAAGCCGGCCGGGGACAGCTTCCGGGTCCGGGTGCGCACCACCGCCCCGGACGGCGACTACCTGCTCGACGTGGGCGAGCCGGTCACGCCTGTCCGCCTGGGTGGACGGCACCGAGGTGGACGGCGTGCTGGAGCTGCCCGCCGAGGCGCTGCTCCGGCTGCTGTACGGGCGGCTCGACCCGGAGCACACCCCGGCCTACACCGCCGAGGGCGATCGACCTGGACCGGCTGCGCGCGGTCTTCCCCGGCTTCTAGGCCAGCTGGGCGACCAGGCCGGCCACCGCACGGGCGCAGCCCCAGGACAGCGTGACCCCGGCGCCGCCGTGGCCGTAGTTGTGCACCAGCAGGCGGCTGCCGTCGGCGGCCTCGGCCTCCAGCCGGACCTGGGGCCGGGCCGGGCGGAACCCGACCCGGTGCTCGATGACCCGGGCGCCGCCCAGCCGGGGGTCGACGGCGGCGCAGTCACGCAGGATCCGGCGGGCGGTGCCCGGGTCGGGCTCGGCCGACCAGTCGCCGGCCACCTCGGTGCCGCCCAGCACCACCCGGCCGGCGTGCGGGAACACGTAGACCAGCTCGTGTTCCTGGTCGGGCTGGCCGATGAAGAACTCGGTCAGGCCCGGGTTCTCGGCCACCACGACCTGGCCCCGGTACGGGATGACGGCGGGATCGGGGACCAGGTCGTGCGCGCCGGTCCCGGTGCAGTTCACGATCACCGGGGCGGCCGCGGCGGCGGCCGCCCGGCCAGCGAGGCGACGGTGCCGATACGCAGCTCACCGCCCGCCTGGCGGAACCGGCCCAGCAGGTAGTCCAGGTACACCGGCATCGAGACGACCGGGGCGGTGTACCGCCAGCCAGCGGCGAAGCCGCCGGCAGGCTCGCCCGCGGCGGACGGCCGGACTCCGTCGCCCAGCGTGGCCAGCTCGGCCGGCCAGTCCGCGGCACCGTCGGCCGCCCGGGTGGCCATCACCCCGCTGGCCAGCCGGACACCGGCGCGTGGCTGGCCGGCCAGCCCGGTGAGCACGCTGAGCCCGTCGGCGCACCACTGGGCCACCCGGTCGCTGTCCTCGACCAGGTGCGGCCCCCAGATCGCGCCGGCCACCGCCGACGTGGTCCGCCCGGGCGGCTCGGCCGCCATGATCACCACCCGCCGCCCGGCCTCGGCCAGGCAGATGGCCGTCGTGCAGGCGGGCCACGCCGGCCCCAATCACCAGGGCGTCCGTCACCCCTGAACGGTACCGCCCGGCTGCTGCCTGGCCCAGGCCGCGAACTGGGCCTGGATGAGCTGGCCGGCGCCCTGCCCGCTGACCGACCCGTCGCAGGCGTAGTTGGCCAGGATCTGGGTCGGTACCCAATCGTTCTGGTCGACGACCAGCACCCTGGGCAGCAGCGCCCACACGATCAGCCCGCACCCGCCCAGCCCACTGACATACCTGAGGAACGCCGGCACGGTGCGAGCCGCGTCCGGCCAGCACTCGGCGTTCTTGGTGGCCCAGTTCGTCCACTCGCCGACCACCACCGGGATGCCCAGCCCGGCCAGGTAGCCGAACTGGATGGTCCAGTTGGCCGGCGTGCGGCGGCCCTGCGGGTGATGGATGGAGTAGACGATCTTGTCGAGCGGGTCGCTGAGCTGGAAGTTGCCCGCGCTGCCGGCTATCCCCTGCAGGGTGGATGCGTGGCCCACCCCCTCGACCCAGAACGTGCCGGTCAGGCCGTACCCGCGGAGCTCGCTGACCAGGGCCTCGAATCCGCAGTAGCTGACCCCGTCCGAGCCTGGCCCGCCGCCCTGCCAGCCGAGCCACGCGTCACCGTACACGGCACCCGGCTCCGGCTCGTTGAACAGGTCGCAGATGACGCCGGACCCGTAGTGATCATGAATGATCTTCCAGAACGCGATGTCGTTGCCCTCCGGCATGGCCGTGTTGTCCAGGCCCTCGTGCTGGGCGCAGATGACCACGGCCAGGCCGAGCTGCCGGGCCAGCCCGACCGCCTGGTCCAGGTAGCCGAGGAAATCGGCGTTGTAGTGGCAGCCTTTCGAGTCGCCGGTCATCCCGTTGCCCGGGGTGGCCAGGTACCCGGTGAGCGCCGGGACCGGGCCGCCGCCGTGCCAGGACGGCGTCGCGTTCGTCTTCCCGCGCAGCAGCGGGACGCCGACCTGGAGCCGGACCGTATTGGCGTGCCAGTCGTCATGAGCGTGCTGGATCTGGCCGAGCGGATTGCCGTCCCCGGTCCGCCAGTGCACGCTGGCCAGCCCGGTCACGGTGACGCCACGGGGCACCGCGGCTAAGGGCGAAGTGGGAACGTCACGCTGATTCGTCACGGTCATGCCAGGAGCGTACTTCGCTGGCGGTGGTCTCCTGAAGCTCGCCGGCGGCCAGCAGCCAGCGGGTCATCCCGGCCGATTCGAGGAACGGCAGGTCATGGCTGGCGATGAGCAGCGCGCCCTGGTACGAGTTCAGCGCGCTGGCCAGCTGGCGCACGCTGGCCACGTCGAGGCTGTTGGTCGGCTCGTCCAGGATCAGCAGCTGCGGGGCTGGCGTGGCCAGCAGCATCGCGGCCAGCGCGGCCCGGAAGCGTTCCCCGCCGGAGAGCGAGCCGGCCAGCTGGTCGGCGCGTGCCCCGCGGAACAGGAACCGGGCCAGCTGGGCACGGATCTGGTGGCCGGTGACCCCGGGCGCCAGCCGGGCCACGTTGGCCGCGACGCTCAGCTCCCCGTCCAGCACGTCCAGCCGCTGCGGCAGGAACCGCACCGGCACGAACGTCCTGGCCTCGCCGGACAGTGCGGCGAGTTCCCCGGTGATGGTGCGCAGCAGCGCCGTCTTCCCGGCGCCGTTGCGCCCGGCCAGCGCCACCCGTTCCGGGCCGCGCAGCTCCAGGCTCGCGTCGCGCAGCGCGCCGAACCGCGGGCGCACCTGGACCAGGCGCAGCACGGTGCGGCCGGCCGGTACCGCGGTGGCCGGCAGGCTGACCCGGATCTCGTCGTCGTCACGGATCGCGTCCGCGGCCGTCACCCGCCGCTCGCGGGCCGCCTGGAGCCGGTCCTGCTGCTGCCCGCGGAGCTTGCCCGCCGACTCCTGCGCGGACCGTTTGCGCGCCCCGGCGACGATCTTCGGGATGCCGCCCTGGGCCTGCAGTTTCGCGCCGTGCCGCTGCCGGCGGGCCAGCTTGACCTGGGTCTCGGCCAGGTCACGCTGCTGCCGCCGGACATCCGCCTCGGCGGCCCGGAGCACCCGCCCGGCCGCTTCCTGCTCGGCGGCCACCGCGTCGGTGTAGGCGGACCAGCCGCCGCCGTACCAGCGCACCGAGCCCTCGCGCAGCTCCGCGATGCGGTCCATGTGCTCCAGCAGGTCGCGGTCGTGGCTGACCACGACCAGCACGCCGGACCGCCACGAGTCGACGGCGTCATACAGCCGGTGCCGGGCGAACAGGTCGAGGTTGTTGGTCGGCTCGTCCAGCAGCAGGACGCCAGGACGCTCCAGCAACAGCGCGGCCAGGCCGAGCAGCACCGTCTCCCCGCCGGACAGTTGCCCGACGGTGCGATCGAGGCCGATGCCGCGCAGGCCGAGTGCGCCCAGCGCGGCCACGGCCCGCTCTTCGACGTCCCAGTCGTCGCCGACCGTCGCGAAGTGTTCGTCACGCACGTCCCCGGACTCGATGGCGTGCAGCGCGGCGCGCCGCCCGGCGATGCCCAGCGCCTGGTCGACCCGCAGCGCCGTGTCCAGGGTGAGGTCCTGCGGGAGATAACCGAGACGGCCGGTCACGGTCGCCGAGCCCGCGCTGGGGCGCAGCTGGCCGGCCAGCAGCCGGAGCAGGGTGGACTTGCCGGTGCCGTTGCCGCCGGCCAGGCCGGTGCGGCCCGGGCCGATGGTCAGGGACAGGCCGTCGAACACGGTCGTGCCGTCCGGCCAGTGAAACGCCAGCGCGGCGCAGGTCGCCGCGGTGCTGGGAGTGCTGGGGCTGGTCATGGTGCCTCTCGCAGGGCAAGCGCAGCGGACAGGGATGTCGTTTGCGAGCACCACGTGGCGGCCAGGCCCAGCGGGGGTGCGGCTCTCCAGGAAAGGAGACGGCTCAGGCACCGAGGTCGCATCCACGCGGGGTCAGCCAGCTCAGGATGACCGGCGTGCGGCCAGGCCGCACCGCGCGATGATCGCGGACCTCAGATGCGCAACGTCCACCTCTATCGGAGACAACAGGACAATTGCACGATACCCGATGGATTCGCCGCCCACCGGGCTGGCCACACCTGACGGACAGTTCCTGCTGACCTGCGCGCCGCGCGGGTTTGCTGCCCGCCCGTCCGGGGAGTGGAGGGCCGCGCATAAGCTCGTCGAGGACCAAATTCGGATAAAGGGGGATAGTTCATGAGCCGGTCGGGCGGGCTCCAGCTGAGTCCCACCCAGATCATCGCCGCCCTGCTGGCTACTCTGACCGGCGCGATCCTGGCGTCCTATCTCGGCGTCGGGGGCACCCTGCTGGGTGCCGCGGTCGGCAGCATCGCCAGCACCACGGGAACCGAGGTGTACCGGCACTACCTGAGACGCTCCCAGGAACGGCTGAAGGCCGCCGGGGAGGTGCTCCGGCACCGGCAGGCCGATGCTGGCCAGCATGCGAGGCACGCCGCGGGCCAGCCGCGTGACCCGGCCCGGCCCGGTGATGCCGCTACCGAGACGCTGGCGCCGAGCCGGGCGGCCCGTGGCGCGGGGGCCGGGCGGCCGGACGCCGGCCGGTACAACGGCCGCGGCCCGGACACCTCACCAGACGCCACCGAGACCCAGATCATCCCCGTCGCGGCCAGCCGGTGGCAGCGCCGGGTGGGTGCTGAGCCAGCCGGCCACACCGCGGGTGAGCATGCCACCGGCGAGCTCAGCGACGGGGTGGGCCCGGACGGCGACGGGGCGGCCCCGGGCGGCGGCCGCGGCCCGTGGTGGCGGAACATCAGCCGGCGGCAGTGGCTGACCTACGGCGGGATCGCGCTGGGCCTGTTCCTCGTCGTTATGGCGGTGGTCACGATCATCGAGCTGTCGGTGGGCAAGCCGCTGGACGCGGCTGTCTGGGGCAAGCACAGCACCGGGACAAGCGTCGGGAACCTGATGGGCGGCGGGAACAGACAGCACACCAATCAGCCGGCCACCCCGCACACCAGCACGCCCGCCACCCAGTCCAGCGGCGGCACCGTGCCCAGTTCGTCGCACGCGGCCACGCCATCCGGCACCGCGCCGTCGCCGACCACGTCGGCTTCGTCGGTGCCGTCGTCCGGGCCGGCCGCCACCCCCACCCCGGACAGCGGGCCGGGCTCCGCCCAGGCGGTCACCGCGACGCCCTGAGCCGCGCTGTTCCGGGGCGCGTCAGGCCCGCGCAGCCGAGCAACGTGATGCCGGCCCAGGAGACGTCGCCGGCCCGCCCGCCCGTGCCTGCCTGATGGGGGAGCGCGGTAAGCCCCGTGGCATTCTGGCGGGATGGCGAAGCGAATCTGTGTGACCGGCGCGAGCGGCAAGGCGGGCCGGGTCACGGTGGCGGAACTGCTGGCGCACGGCTACCAGGTGGTGGCCACCGACCGGGTGCGGCCCAGCACCGACCTGGGGACCGACGTGCTGCTCGCGGACCTGACCGACTACGGGCAGGCGACCGAGGTGCTGCGCGACGTGGACGCGGTGGTGCACCTGGCCAACATCCCCGCCCCCGGGATCCACACCCCGGCGGTCACCTTCACCGCGAACATGACGATGAACTTCAACGTGTTCCAGGCCGCGGCCGAGGCCAAGCTGGACCGCGTGGTGTGGGCGTCCAGCGAGACCACGCTGGGCCTGCCGTTCGACGTGCCGCCCCGGTACGCCCCGGTTGACGAAGACCACTACCCGGTCCCGACCAGCACCTACGCGCTGTCCAAGGTGGCCAGCGAGACGGTGGCCGGGCAGCTCGCCGACTGGTCGCAGATCCCGTTCGTCGCGCTGCGGTTCTCCAACATCCTCGGCCCGGCCGACTACGAGCAGTTCCCCGGGTACTGGGCCGACCCGCGGTCGCGCCGCTGGAACCTGTGGGGCTACATCGACGAGCGCGACGCGGCCATGGCCTGCCGCCTGGCCCTGGAGGCCCCGGCCAAGGGCGCCGTCAGCTACATCATCGCGGCAGCGGACACGGTGATGGACCGGCCGTCCGCGGCGCTGCTGGCCGAAGTCTTCCCCGGCGTCACGCTGACCCGCGACGTGGGCGAGTTCGGCACCCTGCTGGCCATCGACCGGGCCCGGGACGCACTCGGCTTCACCCCGCGCCGCAGCTGGCGCGACCACCTGGCCGCGAGGTCATCCTGACCCCGCCCGCCGGGGCCGGGACACCGGCCGGCCTGGACCTGCCACCGTCCCGGACCATCCCGCAGGTCCTGGCCGACGCGGCGGCCCGCGACCCGGACGGCGTCTGGGTGCGCAGCGACGCGGGCACGCTCAGCTTCGCCGGGGCACTGGGCCGGGTCGCCGGGGCCGCGGCCAGCCTGCGCGACACCGGGGTGCGGCACGGCGACCTGGTCATGGTGACCGCGCGGACCACACCGGAGTACCTGATCTGCTGGCTTGCGCTGACCGCGCTGGGCGCGGTCGTGGTGTCGGTCAACCCGCGCAGCGCGCCCGCCGAGCTGGCCGGGCTGGCCCGGCAGACCCGGCCGCGCGCGCTCATCACCGATCAGGGCCTGGCCGGCCTGGTCCGTGCGGCCGAAATCACCGAGCTGCCGCCGCTCGGGGTGCTGGACGCCGCCGAACTGGCCGGGGACTGGCCGGGCAGCGGCGGCGGCCCGCCGGGCCCGCTGCCCGATGCCGCCGTCATGGCCGACGACCTGGCCGTGCTCATCCCGACCTCGGGCACCACCGGCCGGTCCAAGCTGGTCATGCAGACCCACCGGGCGTACGTGCTGGCCGGCGAGGGGTTCCCGTACTGGATGGGGCTGACCGCCGGCCGACCGGCTGATGACCTCGCTGCCGCTGTTCCACATCAACGCCCCGGCCTACTCGATGATGGGCTCACTGACCTGCGGGGCGGGCCTGGTCCTGCTGCCCCGCTTCTCGGCCAGCGGCTTCCTGGACGCGGCCCGGCGGCACGGCGCGACCGAGTTCAACGCAATCGGCGCGATGCTGGAGATCCTGATGCGCCAGCCGGAGCGGCCCGGCGACGCGGACACCCCGCTGCGGCTGTGCTACACCGGCCCGGCCCCGGCCCAGGACCGCCAGGAGGAGATGGAACGCCGGTTCGGGCTGCGGATCGTGGTCGGGTACGCGATGTCGGAGAGCCCGTACGGGCTGATCTGGCCGCACGGCAGCAGGCCGTTCGGCACCCTGGGCACGGCCCGCCAGCACCCGGTGCTGGGCGTGATCAACCACGCACGGGTGGTGGACGACGACGGCGCGGCGGTCGGCCCGGGCGGCACCGGCGAGCTGCTGCTGCGCAACCCGGTGCTGACCCGGGGCTACTGGGGCATGCCGGAGGAGACCGAGCGGGTGTTGCACCGCCGACGGCTGGCTGCACACCGGCGACCTGGTCACCGTGGATCCCGGCGGCACCTACACGTTCGTGGCCCGGAAGAAGGAGGTGCTCCGGCGCCGCGGCGAGAACCTCTCGCCGGCCGAGGTCGAGGAGGTCCTGGACGGGCACCCGGACGTGCTGGAGTGCGCCGTGGTCGGGGTGCCGTCCGAGCTGTCCGAGGAAGAGGTGAAGGCGTTCGTGGTGCCGGTGCCCGGCGCGGGCGCCGGACTTCGCCGAGCTGCGCGCGTTCGCCGCCGCAGCGGCTGGCCGCGTTCAAGGTGCCGCGGTACTGGCAGCTGATCAGCGAGCTGCCGCGCACCCCGACGGCCCGGGTGGCCAAGCACCGGCTGCCGCCCGGCCACCCGCCGGGGGAGTGGGACGCCGAGTCCGCGGCGCACCGCTGAGCCGGTAGCAGGGGCGGGCGGGTCAGCGCGCCAACGCAACCCGCCCGGCCCGGCACTGGCGTTAAATACGGAAGAACAGGTTGAGGTAGCGGTCCGCGATGTCCTGGTCGCCGCGCACCGTGCCGGCGTTGCTCCGGCCGAACGTGGTCAGCACCAGGCTGCCCGCGTCGAAGTCGATGACCGTGGGCAGGTCGCTGACCTCACCCGGCGCGTAGGTCATCCCCTGATCCGAGACGTCGATCCGGAACTGGCCGGCGTTCCGGCCGGTCACCGTGACGCCGAGGCGGAACGGGGTGAGATCGGCGTCCTGCTTGATGGTGGACTGCCAGAGCACGAACATGAACGGCACCAGCAGGTCGGCCGCGTCGCCGGACAGCCCGTGCGCGCGCCCGGTGCCCTGCCGGATGTCCCAGGAGTGCACGGCGTAGTCCATCAGCTGCCCGGCCGCGTAGAAGAACGCCGGCACCGGCCCCATGTAGAAGTGCGGGACCATGAACCCGGTCCACTCTTCCGGGCCCATCGGCTGCAGGATGCCCATCAGCTTGTCCAGGTCGGTGCGCAGCCGGCCGAGCATCTCCTGCTGGGACAGGTCACGGAACCGGGTGGCCTGCTCGCCGGCCCGCTCGTGCATCCCGGCCAGGCCGTAGGCGCTGGCGTCGCCGCCCGCCCGCGCCGTCTCGAACGCCTCGAAGTAGCCCTCGGTGGTGTCCACCAGGTGGCCGACCACGTCGCGGACGGACCAGCCCTCACAGGCGGTGGGTGCTTCCCAGGCGCCGGGCCGGCCCGGCCAGGTCCATGAAGCGGTCCGCCTCTTCCCGGACCACCCGCAGGATGGTGTCTTTGCCCTCGTAAGTAGTCGCGTCCCAGGCATTCATGTGCTCCACCTCGTCGTCGAGAGAGTCGTGAGCCATACCCGCGCCCGCGCACAGAGCGAACCGCGGTTCACACTACGAACCCCAGCGCACTGGCCCGGCGGCTGTCAATGGGAACCGGCCGGTCATCCCGGCCAGCCGGCCGGATGAGGGGCTGGTCACAATGTCCGCGGGTTGGGGTGTGAGCCGCGCACCCCGGGGAAGGTTCGTCCGAGTGCGCCCCCCGCGCGATGGAGCCCGGGGGAGTGCCTGGGCCGGCGGTGTGGCCAGCCTGGCCCCAGGGCATTGACCTCGCCTTTTGTGTCAAATATCCTACTAAATTGATCGAGATGATTCTGCCGCTACCGGCGTCCCCCGTCCCCGTGCACCGCCGCACACAGCCGCAAAGGAGGCCACCATGCCTCTGCCCGACTTCCTGGTCATTGGCGCCCCCAAGGCCGGGACCACGGCCCTGCACGCCGCGCTGGCCAGGCACCCCGCGCTCTACATGTCGCCGGTCAAGGAGCCGAAGTTCTTCCTGACCGATGGCCCGCCGCCGAGCAAGGGCGGCGGCCCGGGCGACGTGACCACCTGGCGCGAGCATGTCTGGCGGCGGGCCGACTACGAGGCGCTGTTCGCCGCGGCCACGGCCGGCCAGCTGCGCGGCGAGTCCACCCCGTTCTACCTGTACGACCGGGCCGCGCAGCGGCGGATCCGGGAGCTGATCCCGGACGTCAAGATGATCGCCATCCTGCGCGACCCGGTCGAGCGGGCGCACTCCAACTGGGCCCACCTGTGGTCGGCCGGCCTGGACCCGGTGGGCGACTTCGTGCGGGCCTGCGCCGAGGAGGATCGGCGGGTCGCCGCGGGCTGGGCGGACTTCTGGCACTACACCCGGCTGGGCCGGTACGGCGAGCAGCTCGAGCACCTGTACCTGACGTTCCCGCGCGACCAGGTCCTGGTGCTCCGCTACCGGCAGCTGGTGGACGCGCCGGCCGAGACGCTGGATGAGATCTGCCGCTTCCTGGGCGTGCCGCAGGGCGTCATCACCGAGGTGCCCAGGGAGAACGTGACCGCGCATCCCGACGAATCGCTAGGCCACCGGCTGATGTCCCAGCTGCTCCGCGGGGCCGCGGCCGCCAGCCGGCACCTGCCCGGCACCAGCGGCACCGCGATCACCGCCCCGCTGGAGCGGATGCTGCAGCGGGGCGCCCGGCCGCGGCAGCCGCTGACCTGGGAGCAGCGCCAGGCGCTGCTGCCCAGCTTCGAGTCCGACATCCGGCTGCTGGAGAAGGTCACCGAGTCGGACTTCGGCGACTGGCTGCAGCCCCGGGAACGGTCCGGTGGCCTGGTCGGCGACCGGCCCGCGGGCCAGCGCCAGGCGCGCAACGGCCAGCCCCGGGTCTGAGCTCTGCTTGCTTTGCGCCTCCGGGGGCCCGCGCCCGCCTCCCCGGCCCGCTTCACTGCCGCCTTCGGCCCTCGTCGCTCGGGGGCTCGTGCCTCGCTCCCTCGCTCCTCAGTCCAGTCGGCGGCGCGCCCCCTTCGGCGCGCTCAGCCGACGTCGGTACGCAGTTCGGTGCGCAGCTCGTGCGAGCCGTCCGGCCGGCTCATCTCGTAGTACAGCCGGTGGCTGCCGTCACCGAGCGGCAGGATGTCCAGGTAGCGCAGGCCGCCGCTACCGTAGGGCGACTCGGCCAGCGGGGCGTCCCCGGACGCGACGAGCGCGGTCGGCTCGGTCCCGGTCGCCACGCCGGTGCGCTCCTCGTAGTTCTCCGCGGCGCTGGCCCGGCCGTCGTAGTAGGCGACGATCGAGCCGCCGGTGTGCAGCACCGCGGTGACCCGGGTACCGCGGGAGTCCCAGTAGCCGGGCCGGCCGTTCAGCGCGGTGCCGTGCCAGGTCCACTCCTTGCCGTCATGGCTGGTGGCGTAGTCGGTGACCATCTGGTCGGCCTCGTCCGGGTCGGCCAGCGGGTGGCAGGACGCCCACAGCTGCCAGATCCCGTCCCGGTGCATGATCACCGGGTCCTTGACTCCGGTCTTGGCGTCCCCGGGCAGCACGACCTGGCTGGTCAGCGGGTCGAACTCGGCTGGGTGCGCGGCCTCTACCAGCTCCACCCGCCAGTGCTTGGTGCCCGGCGTGGCGCAGCTCAGGTACAGCCGCCAGGTGCCGGACTCGGTGCGCACCAGCGAGGGGCGTTCCAGCGACTCGGTGTCGACCAGTTCCCGGCCGATGGTCAGCAGCGGCTCGAAATGCACGCCGTCCGCGGAACGGGCCACGGTCACGCCGTAGCCACGGCCGCGGCCGACCGGGCGGCGCATCCGGTAGGCGAGGTAGATGGCGTCATCGCCCAGTACGGCACTGGGGGCGCCAGCCCAGTACCCAGCACCGGCGTTCGGTGGCGCGATGGCGAGCTCCGACAGTTCCGGGCGTGGCAGCAGTATGGGCAAGCGATATTCCCCTGTAACCATGTAGGAATTATAGACATGACCGGCTCCCAGCACATGCCGCGAGGCAAGATACCGGTAACTTCTTGGTTACGCTGAGGGCCCACGCGGGACAGGGCCCGGGGTCTGCCGGGCCGCCGCGGGGGCCGGGCGAACAGCGCCAGAGCATCCCTATTCGGAGCGAAGCATACTCCGGTAGACCGTGATCAGTGCGCTCTTCTGATCATCGGTGAGCCGCTGATCAGCGCGGATGGCGCTCTCCGCGTCGCTGGGCGGGGTGGCGCTGGCGGCCGGGCCTGGTGCTCCGGCCCGGTCTGGGTCGAGCAGGCCAGCCTGGGCGAGCAGGGTTTCCGCCGACACGTCGAGTGCCTCGGAGATCAGCTTGAGCACCCGGAACGACGGCTGGTGCAGCCCACGCTCGATCTGGCTCAGGTACGGGTTGGACAGGCTGGTCATGTCGGCCAGCTGGCGCAGCGACAGGTTGGCCAGCTTGCGCTGGGTGCGGATGAACGCGCCCAGGGCCTGCAGCTGGCTGTCCCACGGCTCTGGCACGGGCCGCCCCCCTCAGGTCATCACGCAGCGGGCCAAACTTTCTGCTAACTATAGTACGCATCAGGCCGCGGCGCCTAGGCCTAGCGCTGCACCTGGGCCATAACAGCCAGCGCGGTGAGTGTGGCCTCCCGCGGGTGAGGCCACACTCACCGCGCTGACGGCTGCCGGATTACTTGGCGGCAGCGGCCTTGCTGGGTGCTGGTGCCGTGCGCCGGACTTGACGGTGCGGGGTGCCGTTCTTGCCGGGCGTCAGCGGCTTGGCCGCCTCGAGCACGTGCTCGGCGAAGGTGCGCTGGCTGGCCAGCAGCTGCTCGGCGAAGTCGTAGGCGCTGGCCACGAACTCCTCCGGCTTGGGCAGCTTGTCCGTGTAGGGCAGGTTGGGGACCGGGATTGACGGGGTGATTGACTGCACCGCGTCTGCCCACTGCTTGATCGCGTCCACCATGACGTCCTGGCCCTTGCGGACCGCGTCCAGAATCTCGCCCTGGATCTCTTGCGTAGTAGTCATGTCGTCGTCTCCCTGGGGCTCATCTCTTCATCTCTGCTTGTGCTTACTATATTACGCACTTTGGATGATTTGTCAAGCACGCGGGCTGTGTGCTGGCGGCCACGGTCAGCCCAGCACGTAGCTGCCGGGCGCATCGGCCAGCGGCGGATAGCGCCGGCTGCCCATAGCTGGCGGCGGGACCAGCTCACCGGCTCGCGCGCCGGCCCAGTCGGTCCAGTCCTGCCACCATGAGCCGTCCTTCCTGGCGGCCGCTGCCCGCCAGTCGGCCGCGCTGGCCGCGTCCTCCGGCCCGGCCAGGTACCAGGCCTTCGGGCTGGGCGGGTTGACGATGCCGGCCACATGCCCGCCGCTGGTCAGCACGATACCGCACGTCGGCCGCCCAGCAGGTGGGTTGCCTTGTAGGAGGTCTGCCACGGCACGATGTGGTCGTTCATCGCGCCGACCACGTACTGTCGCTGCTTGATCGTCGCCGAGCGACAGCCGCTGCCCGGCCAGTTCCGAGATCGCCCAGGGCCAGCTCGTTGCGCGAGGTAGAGCGAGCGCAGGTAGAACGAGTGCATGGTGGCGGGCATCCGGGTGCTGTCGCCGTTCCAGGCCAGCAGGTCGAACGCCGGCGGCTGCTGGCCCATCAGCCAGTTCGACGCCACGTAGTTGAAGATCAGGTCGTTCGCCCGGAGCATGTCGAACGTGCGCGGCCATCGGCTCGCCGTCCAGGTAGCCGCGCTGCTCATCTTCCGCTCGAGCTTTCTACGGTGGGCTCGTCGGTGAACGCCCCGAGCACGCCGGGCTCGCTGTAGTCGAGCATGGTGTTGAGCAGCGCGACGCAATTGATCCGGTCATCGCCGGTCTTGGCCAGGTAGGCGGCGAGCATCGCGGTCAGCGCGCCACCCAGGCACAGCCCGGTAATGTTGATCTTTTCGGCCCCGGTGATATCCGAGATCACGTCCATCGCGGTCTTCGGGCCATTGATCAGGTAGTCGTCCAGCGTGACCCCGCTCATACCGGCATCTGGATTGCGGTAGGAGATGGCGAAGACGGTGTGCCCGTGCTGGACCATCCATTCGATGAAGCTGCGGCCCGGCGACAGGTCCATGATGTAGTACTTGTTGATCCACGGCGGGCTGGCCAGCATCGGGATCGCGTGCACGGTCTCGGTCTGCGGGCGGTACTGGATCAGTTCCATCAGGTGGTTGGCGAACACCACCTTGCCCGGCGTGGCGGCCATGTTCTGGCCGACGGTGAACGCGCTGCGGTCCACCTGGCTCGGCCGCCCGTGGTTGTACGCCAGGTCGTTGAGGAAGTTGCGGCGCCGGCGCAGCAGGCTGCCGCCACCGGTGTCGAATGCCCGCTTCAGCGCGGCCGGGTTGGTGAGCAGGAAGTTGGTCGGGCTGAGCGCGTCCAGCAGGAACCCCGTCGCGAGCCCCGCCTTGGCGTCGGTCACCTGATCGCCGCGGCCCAGTTCGAGCAGCTGGTCGGAGAATTGCCGGGCCGCCAGGTAGTACTGCAGCAGCGCGGCGAAGCCCGGGTTGCCCGTCCAGGCCGGGTCGGTGAACCGCTTGTCGCGGCCGGTGTCGATGGGCGGCTCGGCATCCATCCCGGCCATCCGGGCCGCAGCGAACTGGGCGATCCGCGCCATGCTGGCGCCCAGCCGGAGGCTGGCCGCGCCGACCTCGACCGGGCGTTCCATGGCCCGGTTGAGCACGGCCAGCATGGACCCGCCGAAGCCGGCCATGTCCAGGTCGCCGACCAGGTCCCCTTCTGGACCCAGCGCTTGGGCCGCCTCCTCCGCCAGCCGCACCGCGGCATCAGTGTCTAGCACGTGAAGCACCTTCTTCCTCAGGCGGCCGGCTGAGGTCATCAGCCGGCTACCTAGTGGGTTCCCGGGACGTCCCGATTGAGTCAGATTCGTTCGAAGATCGCGGCGATGCCCGGGCCACCGCCGATGCACATGGTGGTCAGCCCGTACCGCCCGCCGGTGCGGCGCAGCCTCATGGCGCTACTCCGCACCTGTCCAGGCCGCGGTGCGGCTGCTGTCGCTTGTTTCGTCCGGCTCGTCGTGGTGGGGGACATTGAGTTTCCTCGGCTGGCTCACGGGACGGGAGTGGCTCACGGGACGTCCATAATTGAGACAGTGGCCGGAAGCCGGATCGCGTTTCCGGCCAAGCCTCATGGCGAACGCGGCACGCGGTCGCGCTGCTGCAGAACGAATTCGTCCCAGGATTCCCCTGGCTTTCTTCTTCGTACCACCAAGAAACCCGGCGGGACACTGCGGGAAAGGGGCGAAATCGCTTGCGCGAGAAAGAAGTGACATTGGTCCGTGTACCGGGCGACCTAGGGCTGGGGCCGCCGGTGCCAAACGCCCCTGGGACACCCGGCAGCCTGCCCGGACAGCCGGGCAGCCGGCCCTGGACAGCCGCCCTGACAGCCGGGTAGCGGCCCTGGACAGCCGGGCGGCCAGGGCCTGGCCCGGGAACACTGATCCTGGGGCAGGGCCCATACTGGGCGGGACGTGCGGCACGGTGACCGGAAATGGCGACAAGGAGGGCACATGCTCGACGGGCGGCTGCTGATCGACGCGCACGTGCACGCGGCGCGGCTGCCCACCCTCAAGCCCGCCTGGCGGGCCTGGGCCGAGCAGTTCGGCCAGCCGGGCTGGGCCGATGCGTACACCGAGGACGGCACGGTGGTGCCGGCCGCGCTCGATGAGCTGATGGCGGCCGAGGGCGTGGATCACGCCATCCTGCTGTGCGAGTACAGCCCGAAGGTGACCGGGATCCAGCCGGTCGAGGACGTGCTGCCGGTGATCAAGTACAACCCGGACCGGTTCGCCTTCCTGGCCAACATCAACCCGCACCTGCACTACCCGGTGACGGCGGAACTCGCCCGCCAGCTGGACCTGGGCGCCGCCGGGCTCAAGATCCACCCGGTGCACGGCGGGTTCAGCGCGGCCGACCCGGCGCTGTACCCGGCCTACCAGCTGTGCCAGCAGGAAGGCGTGCCGGTGGTGGTGCACTCGGGCACCAGTTCCTTCCCGGGCTCGGACAATGCCATGGCCGACCCGGCGCTGCTCAGCCCGGTGCTGCGGGATTTCCCCGGGCTGACCCTGGTGCTCGCGCACGGCGGGCGCGGCTGGTGGTACGAGGCGGCCGCGTCGCTGGCGCTGCTGTACGAGAACGTGTGGATCGAGCTGTCCGGGCTGCCGCCAGGCAAGCTGCCCGACTACTACGCCAGGTTCAACCTGGCCCGGCTCGGCGGCAAGTTCATCTTCGGCACCGACTGGCCAGGCGTGCCCGGCATCGCCAGCAACGCCCGGACCATGGCCGCGCTGGGAATGCCGGACGAGACGCTGGCCGGCATCCTGGGCGGGCATGCCCGGCAGCTGTACCGCGGCCTGGCTGGGCACTGACCCCGCCAGGCAGCCCAGCCAGGTCCGGCCTGCCCGTGTAATCCTGGTATCACCCCAGATAGGAGCGATGCTGTGCCGATCTACGCGCTCGATTACGCCGCGCCATCCATCGACCCGCAGGCCTACGTCCACCCGGATGCGGTGGTGATCGGATCGGTGGAGCTGGGCCCGGGCGCGTCGGTGTGGCCCGGCGCGGTGCTGCGCGGGGACCACGGGCTGATCAGGGTGGGGGAGCGCACGTCGGTCCAGGATGGCACCGTGGTGCACACCACCGAGCAGTGGCCGACCATCATCGGGGCGGACTGCGTGGTGGGGCACCGGGCGCATCTCGAGGGATGCGTGGTCGAGGACGGCTGCCTGATCGGCTCCGGGGCGCTGGTGCTGAACCGGGCCCGGGTCTGCAGCGGCGCGGTGGTGGCGGCGGCCGCCCTGGTCCGGGAGGACATGACCGTCCCGGCGGGCGCGCTGGCCGCGGGCGTTCCCGCGGGCATCAGGACCGAGGCCGGGCTGCGCCAGCAGGCCTGGATCAAGGACGCCGTGCAGACCTACCTGGACCTGGCCGAGCGGCATCGCACCGGGCTGCGCCGGATCGACTGAACCGGCCAGCAACGGCGGCGCTGAACCGGCAGCAACGGCGGCGCTGAACCGGCCAGCAACGGCACCGCCCGCACAGCCCGGCGACTGTGCGCTGCTCACCGGGCCATGCGGGCGGCCATTCACCATGCGCCCCAGGTGGGAAGAGGCATCTCTTAGACGTACCGGACCGCCGCGGCGGTTCCCGGCCGGGAAAAATTTCCGGTGCTTCCTCCCGAGCTGGGCTACCGGCCGCCGAGCGCGGCCGGGATCCGCTCGTCCGGCGTGCCCCAGGAGGGCGCCGGGCTGACCGGGGCGATGGTTGCCGTGCCGGGCGGGTTCAGCTGCCGGTGGATTACCTCCGCGGCGGCCTGGATGGTGGTGATCCCGTACTGCATGGTCGGGTTGTCCTCGGTGAGTACCACGATGCTGTAACCGCGGTGATGCCCGGTGAAGCAGCCGATGCTGTGGATCCGCCAGCCGTGCGTGGCCAGCGGCAGCCAGCCGTTCTTCACGTGCACGGTCAGATCGGCCGGGGCGCCCGCCGGAACCCCCCAGCGCTGGGACGGGATAACCCGGGCCATCAGGTTGAGCGCGAAGGCCCGGGACGCCGGGCTCAGTACCGTGTTCGGGTACATGAGCAGGTTCAGCAGCAGTGCCTCGTCGTGCGCGGTGATCAGGGTCAGGCCCCAGTAGCCGCCCGGACCGAGCTGAGTCTCGGCCATCTTGGCCCGGCCCAGGAAGTACTGCAGCCGGCCGTGGCCCACCTCCGCCCACAGCGCGGACGCGGCGTTGTTGTCGGATTCGGTGATCATCGCCGTGGCCAGCGCGACCTCGTGATTGGTCAGCTGGCGGTGCTGTGTCTCGGCCATCCTGAGCAGGGTGCCCAGAATGATCACCTTGACCACACTGGCCGAGTCGAAGTGCATCCGGGTGTTCAGCGAGCAGGTCAGCTGCTTGCTCCGGTCCTCCACCCGGAGCGCCACCGTGGACAGCCGGCCCCGCAGTGAGTTCCGGATGTCCGTGGCCATCCGGGCCGCGAGCTTCGGGTGCGCGGCGGAGATGCAGCTCACCGCGATCGACGCGGCCGCCGGGCGGCTGGTGACCGCCGTGCCGGCCCGGGCGCCGCGGCCCGGTGCGGTCACCCCGGCCGCCGCCGGGGTGACCAGCGCGGCCAGGCCGACGCACGCCGCGGCCAGCGCGGTGCCCGCCCGGGCCGCGGTGCCCGCCCGGGCCGCGGTGCCCGCCCGGGCCACGGTGGCGGCGGCCCGGCCGCCAGGTCTGCGAGGTTTCGCTGACGCGCTACTGCCCATTTGCCCACCATCCGTCCGCCTGGTTTCTGGCCCGGTACTTCCACAGACGCCTGAACCCGGCAGCCGGTTGGCCACCCCGCGTCCGCTGTCACCTTGCTGTTGCTTAGCAGCACCGCGCGCGCTGGTGTCCAGCCAGCTCCAGCCCAGCTGAATCACGGGCGGCGGCGCAGCCGGTCCCGCCAGGGGCGGCCGTCCGGGTCGTACACCGCCCGGTACAGCGGAGCGGCCCACACCCGCTGCACAGCACCAGGCGCCGTCACCCGGTGCGGCATCAGCCGCCCCGGCGGCCGCGCCCCGGACCCCCCGGCCGCATGCCAGATAGCCAGCCGCTCGGCCTGGGCGCGGAACGCGGCGAACGCCGCCGCCGGGTCCAGCAGGTCAGCGACGTCATCCTCGGCCCGGTCCAGGTGCTCGCGCCACAGCCGGAGCCGCAGGTCGCGGGCGAAGGTCCGGGCGCCGTCGCCCAGCCCGGCCGGGTCCACCGGCGCCCGGGTGTCCCGGGTGTGGTCCAGCACGCCGATGGACAGCTCGCTGTCGTGGCTCCACGACCGCCGGTTCAGGTTGTCCGACCCGACCATGGCCCACACGTCGTCCACGATGACGACCTTGGCGTGCACGTACACCGGGGTGCCCTGGTGGTTCTCCAGGTCGTACACGGCGAACCGGGCGCCGCCCGCGGCACGGCAGGCCCGCACCGCGTCGTGCCGGGCCAGCAGCCCGGGCCAGCTGGTCACCGGGCCGTCGTTGTCCGGGAACCGCGGCACCACCGCGATCACGTGCAGCCCCGGATGGGCCCGCAGCGCCGCGGCGATCAGCCGGGACACCGGGCGTGACCACAGGTACTGGTCTTCCAGGTAGACCAGGCAGCGGGCCCGGCGCAGCGCCTTCCGGTAGGCGTGCGCGATGCTCCGCTCGCCGAGCGGGGCGAACGGGTAGCGGCGCAGCCGGGCCGGGTAGGTGCGCAGCACCTGCACCGCGTGCGGCCCGCGCCGCACACCGTTGTCCGGCACCGGGTCGGGCAGCGGCCGGCTGGTCGTCGCGCCCATGTGGTAGGCCCGGTCGTACAGCTGGCGGACCGGGCTGGGCAGGTCCAGCACGCTGCTGCCGTACCAGCGCTCGCGGAACGTGTGCTCCAGGTCGTGCACGGCGGGCCCGCGCACCTCAGCCTGGATGTCATGCCAGGGCGGCCGCGGGCCGTAGCTGGCCGGGAACTCCATCACCTGCGGATCACCGGCATGCTGCCCGTCGTCGTTGCGGCTGTGCCCCAGGTCGATGCCGCCGATGAAGGCCACGTCCTGCCCCGGGGCGGCGGGATGGCGCAGCACGACCAGCTTCTGGTGATGGCTGCCCGCCCGCCGGGTCCTTGTGTCCAGCAGCACCTGGCCGCCGTCTTCGTCGATCCGCCGGACGAACTCCGCGTTGGCCTCCTCGGACTGCCGGACCGCCTTCGGCTGCGACCGCCAGAGCAGGCCGAACACACCCGCGCCACGGCGGGCCGCCGCGCCGAGCACGTCACCGGCCGCGCTGTCCGGGCCGTCCAGCCGCTCGTCCATGTCACCGCGGAAGTCCAGGAAGTAGATCTGGTCGCCCGGCCCGGCCGCGCTGATCTCGGTGCACAGCCGGGCGAAGTACACGCGTCCGTCGATCAGCGGCATGACCAGGTTGCCGGTGGTGAACGCGCGCAGATCGGTGGCCCGGTTGGCCCGGTCGCCCTCGGCCAGGAACCAGGCCGGGATGGCCGGGTCATTGGCCTGATGGTCGGGGGCGTCCTGCTCGAGTGGGTCATCGGCCGAATCGGTGGCGCCTGGGAGCATGTCCGGATTGTGCATGATTCCCGGCTCCGGCAGGCCGGTTTCGGCCCGGTAAAGAATTCGCCCGCGTTACACCACATCGCCGCTCCAGCCGGCGGCACCGGGCCCGCGGGGCCATGATGGGCGGTATGGAATCCGGCTCGGATTACCCGCGGCGGGTCTTCCTCGGCCTGACCGCGGCGGGGGCCGCAGGCCTGGCGGCGGGCTGCTCGGCGGACGGCACGCCATCCGGCTCCGCCGCCAGCACGCACACCGCCGCGCGCAAGGCGGCGAGCCATCGCCCGGTCGGCGAGAACGCCCTGCCCGGCGACCCGCACTGGGAGATCCGGCACCTCGGCGCGCCGATGGCCATCGTCGGCTACGCCGGCCAGGCCAGCGTGCTGCCCGGCGAGCCGATCACGCTCTACGTGTCCACCACGGCCCGCTCGTTCACCGTGAGCGCGTTCCGGATGGGCTGGTACCACGGGGACCGGGCC
Source organism: uncultured Actinomycetes bacterium (assembly GCA_963757545.1). Lineage (GTDB taxonomy): Bacteria > Actinomycetota > Actinomycetes > Streptosporangiales > Streptosporangiaceae > RYN-230. The sequence continues at coordinate 281,139 of CAVWSA010000030.1, forward strand.
CGGCGGCTGTGGAAGTCCGGATCCGTCAAGGGCCACCGGCAGCGGGCCGCGACCATCATCCAGCCGACCCGGACGGTGGAAGCCGTCTGGGGTGAATCCCTCACCGTCCCGACGCACGACTGGCCGGAGGGTTCCTACCTGCTCCGGCTGGACGCGGAAACCGGGGCGCAGCGCTATGTGCCGGTCACCGTCCGGTCGGCCAGCACCAAGGGCAAGGTGGTCATCAAGAACGGCGTGGAGACCTGGCAGGCGTACAACACCTGGGGTGGCTATGACCTGTACAACGGGCCCGGCGGGACCGCCGACTACAACAACCGCTCGTACGCGGTCAGCCTGGACCGGCCGTACGACGCCAACGGCGCGTACATGTTCCTGTACCACGAGCGGAAGACCATCGAGCTGGCCGAGCGGATGGGACTGCCGCTGGCCTACGTGACCAGCATGGACATCGACGGCGACGCGCACCTGCTGGACGGGGCCAGCGCGCTGATCACCCCGGGCCACGACGAGTACTGGACCCCGCCGGAACGGGCCAACGTCACCGCGGCCCGCGACGCCGGGATGAACATCGCGTTCCTGGGCGCGAACACGATGTTCCGCCGGACCCGGATGGCCAGCACCCGGCTCGGCCAGCGGCGGCTGGTCATCTGCTACAAGACCAGCTATCTGCAGGACCCGATGTACGGCAAGGACAACGTGCTGGTCACCAGCGACTGGCGGGAGCCGCCCAACCCGGACCCGGAGTCCTCGCTGATCGGCACGCTGTATGAGTCGAACCCGGTCAGCGCCGCCTACGTCGTCGCGTCACCCGGCTCGTGGCTGTTCGCCGGCACCGGGGTGCACCAGGGCAGCACGTTCACCGGGCTGGTCGGCATCGAGTACGACCGGGTCAACCCGGTCTACCCGGTGCAGCGGCCGATCGAGGTGCTGTCCCACTCGCCGCTGCAGTGCCGCGGTGTGAACAGCTACTCGGACTCGGCCTACTACACCCACCGCGGCGGCGCCGGCGTGCTCAACACCGGCACCATGCGCTGGGTGGCCTGCTGCAACGACCTGCGCCTGTTCGGCCTGGACAAGCGGGCGTCCGAGTTCACCAGGCAGGTCACCGGCAACGTGCTGCACGCGTTCGCGGACGGCCCGGCCGCGGCGAAATACCCGGCCCGGGACAATCTGGGCGCGATGCACGAATGGCCCGGCGACCCGATCGCCGCCCAGCACAACCTCTGGCCGCCGGTCGTCCTGTGAAATTTTGCCTAACGCCAGTACCTGCTCACCCGCCGTGCCTCACAGCGTGATCCAGGTGGTCAGTGCGCTGATCCCGGAACTGGCGTGGCAATGCAGCCGGAACGGCGAGGCGGGCAGCGGGCGGATCACGAAACAGCCGATCTCGTCGATCTCGCTGGTCGAGGCGGGCCCGCTGGCCGGGCAGGCGTCCGCGTGGCCGGTCTGCGGCGGCACGATCTGGCCCACGATCGCGTCCGCGCCGACCTCCAGCTCGATGGTGAGGTCGGCGGCGGCGAAGGTGAGAAACCGGGGGCTGGCCTCTTCCGCCCGGATGGCCACCGCGGCGGCCGGCTCGGCCGCCGAGTCGAAGGTGAGCGCGGCCAGCTCCGCGTCGATGCCGTGCCAGGTGTAGGCGGCCCGGCCCGCCTCGGTGAAGCTGGCCGGCACCTCCCGGGCGCCGCGGACCGCGTCGCCCAGCGCGGCTAGTAGCCGGTCGTCGTCATCGGCCCACGGGCTGCTCACTGGTGTCACCTCCGTCCGCGGGGTCCGCGTTGATCAGGGCGGCGACCGCCGGATGGCGGCGGACCCGGTCCAGGCAGCGGGCCCGGCTCGGCCCGATGCTGCCCACCGCGATACCCAGCGCCGCGCTGATGTCAGCGTAGGGCACCGGGGGATCTGCGCTGAGCAGGGCGAGCAGCCGCTGGCAGGGCGGCGGCAGCGCGTCGAATGCCTCGCGCAGCGCGGCGTTGCGCTCGGCCAGCAGCACCTCGGCCTCGGCCTCGTCCGGGTGGTCGTCGGGAATGTCCTCGGCGTCCAGCCCGGAGCCGAGGGCCTCCCGGCGCCGGGCCGCGGTGACCACCCGCCCGCACTCCCGCCGCGTGGTGGTGGCGATCCAGCCGGGCAGCGCGGCCGGTTCCCGGATGAAGTCCAGCTGGTCCACCAGCCGCAGCCACACGCTCTGGGCCACGTCATCGGCGTCGTACCGGTCCAGCTGGTAACGGCGGCAGATGGACCAGATCAGCGGCGCGTACCGGTCCACGATGGCGTCCCAGGCACGCTTGTCCCCGTCCCTGGCCTGGGCCACCAGCCTGGCGACAGGGGAGTCGTCGCGCATCGCGGTCCCGTCCTCTCGCCACGCAGGCCGCGTCCCCCTGGGCAGCCGGCAGCTGCCCTGCATTCTACGGGCCCGGGCCAGGCCAGGCGCGGTCTCCATAGGCGTGCCCCTCCGGCAGAGCAGGGATGGCCAGGTGCCTGCTTCCGCTGGGCAGCTGGCCGGGCTGGTGCATGACGTGCACTGAGACAGAGCCCGCCCGCTCCGGGTTGATACATGTCCGCGGCAATCGGCGGGTGATTTTTTGCCGCGTTTTCCGGCTGGCCGTATCAGGACTGGTCCGCGGCGCTCTATCTGGGGCAGAACAGGATTAGCCCGCGCCCAGTGCCACCAGGGACCAGGCGGCCGCGAGGAGGACGGGATCATCGCTGACCCGGCGCCGGACCCCGCAGAGGGACTCCGCCAACGTCGCACCGGAGCTGAGCCGCTGATGCAGATCCAGCATCAGCGGCACCGAGGCCTGGTCGTTGAGCGGGGCGACGCTGGCCACCACGCCGGCCGTGCCCAGCGGCAGCATGCTGCTGACCAGGCCGAGCAGCTCATCCGCGCCCGCCGGGGCGAGCACGCCCGAGTCACAGCTGGGCAGCACCATCCGGTACGGGGCGCGGCGCAGCCGCTCGAACTCGTAGACGGTGACCGGCCCGTCGTCCAGCCGCAGCGCGGAGAACAGCGGGCTGTCCGCCCGGAATGTCCCGTGTGCGGCGATATGCGCCAGCCAGGCCCCGTCGATCGCGGCCAGTACCTGCTGGCTGGTGGCGCCGGGCGGGTTGGCACCGGCGCCACCCAGAACGGTGACGTCGTCATACATCGGCGCCAGCGCGGGCACCTCGGCGCCGTCGGTGCCCAGGCCGGGACCGCGGACCAGCACGACGCGCCGCCGGGCGGGCGGCACCGCGGCCCGGGCGCGCAGCCAGGCGCGGGCCGAGGGGGCCACGCTGACCACCCGGTCCCGCAGGCAGGGCAGCAGCGCCCACGGGATGGCGTGGAACCGGCCGGGTGGCACGATGACCACCGGGCCGTCGCCGAGCAGCCGGGCGGCCGGGCCGAGCAGCGACTCCTCCAGCTGGCGGCCGGTCGCCGCCAGGATGCGCAGCGCGCTCTCCGCGCCGCCCGGCGGCCAGTCGCTGGCCAGCCGCCGCAGGCCGAACCGGGCCAGTTCGGTGGCCCGGGTCGCCTGGTCGGCCCGGCCCGCGGCCAGCTGCCGGATCCGGCCGCCGCCGCAGACCAGAACGTGCAGCGCGCCGTCGATGTGCACGATCTGCACCAGCCGGGTCCCGTCCAGCGCGGCCAGCAGCATCGCCGGGTCGAACTGCGCCGGCCGCCGGGATGTCCTGCGCCGCTGGTCCCGGGGGCCCGGATGACCCGGGCCCGGACCGCGCTCTCCAGCTTGCGCTGCTGCTGCCGCAGCGCCGTGGCGGCCAGGCCGCGGGCCTGCGCGCGGCTGATCCGGCTGGCTACGTCGCGGGCGGCGGCCAGGTCGGCGGCCAGCTCCGGGTCGTCGGGTGGCCGGACCGGCGGGACGGCCAGGGCGGTAGCCCGCCCGAGTTCGGTCCAGCGGAGCAGCGCCGGGGCCGGCCCGAGCGCAGCGCCTGGCGCTGGGCCAGCCGGGTCAGTTCGGCCCCGGCCGCGGTGGCCTGGGCCCGCAGCTCGGAAGCGCCCAGGGTGAGCTGATAGGCATCCAGCACGTCCAGCCCGCTACGGCAGGCGTGCAGCAGCCGGCGCGGCTCGGCGGCCGCCTCGGCCCGCAGTGCCTCGGCCAGCCAGCCGCTGGTCCGGGACACGGCCGGGCCACGCCACCGGCCGCGGGCGGCGATGGCCAGCTGATGCTCGGCGGCCGCGCCGCGGCCGAGCCGGAGCGCGACCCGTCCGGCCAGCAGATGCGCCTGCGCCGCCTCGGCCGAGCCGAGCCGGTCCAGCTGGGCGGCGGTCTGGTCGGCCGCGCGCAGCAGCGGCGCCGAGGCGGCGCCTCCGGACGGACCGGGCGCGGAGCACCACGAACCCGGCGTGTACCTGCCACCAGTCCCGGTGCTGGGTGCGGAACAGGCGGCGGGCGGCCTGCGCGCGGGCCAGTGCCATCTCGGGCTGCTCGGCGGCCAGCGCGCAGCCCGCCGCGGCCAGCAGCAGTTCCGCTTTTTTGGTGGACTGGCCGCGGATCCGGTCGAATTCGTCCAGCGCCAGCTCGGCCTGGGCCAGCGCGTCCCGGGACAGCCCCGCGGCCAGCAGCACCGAGCACCGGTCGATGCTCAGGTCAGGCGGCGGCACGTGCAGCCTGGCGTAGTGCTGTGCCGCCTGGTCCAGGAAGCGCAGCGCGGCGGGCAGATCCCCGGACCGGAACGCCACGATGGCCCGGTTGTGCACCAGGTAGGCGATCTCGAGCTCCTGGCTGGTCCGGGCGTACAGTCGTTCGGCCACGTCCAGGTCCCGCTCGGCCCGGCTGGTGTTGCCCTGGGACAGGTGCACCAGTGCCCGGGCGGTGAGCGCGCGGCAGGCCCAGATGGTGTCCCCGGCGCGGCGCAGCGTGGTCACCGCGCTGCGCAGGTCGGCCAGGGCTTCCGGGTAGCGGCCGAGGGTCCACAGCGCGATGGCCCTGCGGTGCTGGATGCGGGCCAGGTCGGCGCCGCGGGCCAGCCCGGCCGCCTGATCGAAGGCGGCCATCCCGGCGCGGGTCTGGCCCGCGTAGACCAGCGCGACGCCCAGCGCGGCCAGCACGTTGGCCTCCCGGCCCGGGGAGCGGGCCAGCCGGGCGGCGCGAAGCGCGGCCCGGAGTTCCCGGGTGGCCGCGTCCAGGTCACCGAACTCACGGAGCACGAACCCGGCGGCGTGGTGCGCGATGGACGCGTCCAGCGGGCCCGGCTGGCCGGCCAGCACGGCGCGGGCCCGGGCCAGCCCCTCCTGCGGGCGCGATGCGGCCAGGGCCAGCAAGCCGGCCACCTCAGCCGGCTGCGGCGCCGTTTTCACAACCTTTCCCCCCACGATGCCGATGCTAGATCGCCACTATTCACACCGTCCAATAAGTAAATCGGGGTATGGAGGCAGACGATGGCTAGAACACGCAGGCAGCTGCTTGATCCGGTAGCGGAAAGCGAGATCCGGGTCATAGAAAAAGCCTTCCGCAGCAAGCACATATACGTCGAAACCGAGCCCGACCCGGAGGGTCAGGGCCTGGATTTCATGTACCAGAAAGGCGTCCTGCTGGTGGGCCGCGAGTATCTCAGCGACGTCCTCCGGATCGCCGCCCCGCCCGGCGGCCAGCACTGGGCGCCCGAGGTTCGGGACGTCGCCCGCGAGGTGGCGCTGCTGCCGCTGCGCGGCAGCCGGTTCGCCGGCCAGGACGAAGACGACGATGACGAGTACCAGTACGTAGAGCCGGACCGGGACGACGACACCCCGGACCGGGACGACACCCCGGGCCGCCGACCGCGGTGCTCCTCGCGCTGGACGAAATCGACCGGCGGCTGGGCCTGGGCGCGGCGACGCCGAACCACGTGCTGACCGTCTGCGGCCCACTGCCCCCGGTGGTGCCGTGCATGGCCACCGAGCCGGAGGAGGTCAGGCACGGCGCCGAGCCGGAGCCGGAGCCGCACCGCGGCCACCGCGGCGAGCGGGTCCGGGTCTACCTGGCCGACACCGGGCTGCTGGATGGCGCCGTGGACGTCCATCCGTGGCTGTACGGCGTGCAGGGTGACCTGGAGGAGAAGGTCGACCCGGACGATATCCGGCCGTACGCGGGGCACGGCACGTTCGCCGCCGGGGTGGCCCGCTGCACGGCGCCTGGGATCGAGCTGTACTGCGCGAACGTGTTCAACATCGCGGGCAGCGCGCTCGAATCGGACGCGGTCAGCAAGCTGACCGCCGCCCTGGGCCAGGGATATGACATCTTCAACCTGACCGTCTCCACATCGACCCGGCAGAGCCTGCCGCTGCTGAGCTTCGACGCCTGGCGGGCTGAGCTGGCCCAGCACAGTGGGGTGGCCTGCGTGGTGGCCGCCGGCAACAACAGTTCGTACCTGCCGTTCTGGCCTGCTGCCTACCCGGGCATGATCGCCGTCGGTGCGCTGGACCGGGATTGGCGCGGCCGCGCCGAGTTCAGCAACTACGGCAAGTGGGTTGATGTGTATGCGCCGGGCAGTGGCCTGGTCAACGCGTGGGCGCACGGCCGTTACCAGTGCTACGTGCCACCGGACGACGGAACGCCGCGGTATTTCCACGGCATGGCGCGGTGCAGCGGTACCTCATTCGCTACGCCCATCGTGACCGGCCGGATCGCCCGCCGGATGTCGGCGACCGGGGAGACCGCCACCGAGGCGGCGGCCGGGCTGCTCGCCGCGGCTCACGTCGTCCCGGGGGTCGGCCCGGTCCTGCTGCCATGACTCAGGACAACGTGACCTGGAGGTTGTGCGAGGTGACCCCGGTGTAGGTGCCGAACGTCTCGCAGGTCACCGTGGACCCGTCCTTGAACGTGAACGTGGCGTTGGTGGTGTAGGGCACCTGGATGGTCGACTGGCTGACCACGATGCTGACCTGGACCGAGGAATTCGCGGGCACGCTGACAGGCTGGGACCAGGACCAGGACGTCTGGTAGCTCTCCGTGCCGTTCCAGGTGTACGCGTTCGACGCGGTCGCGGTGACCTCGATCTGGCCGTTGGCGATGAACGGGATGCTGACCTTGATGTTGGCCTTGGCCTGGAGCGTGACGGTGATCGTGTCCGACCAGCCGGAGGTGTCGGTCACTGACTGGGAGCCGGACACCGTGGACGACTGGGTCACCGAGGTGTCGTTCACGATGTCGTCGCTGTACAGGCTGATCTGGTCAGTCTGCTGGATCACCGCGCTGGTCACGTCATAGGTGATCGAGTTGATCGCCACGGAGACGGCCTGGTTCAGTGGATGTGGCTCGTTGAACAGGCGCCAGAACGGCATGGTGAGCCCGGGCTGGCTGGACGCGTACACATATCCAGCGACGCCCTCGTACGTGTAGCCGTCGTTCGCCGCCGCGGTGTTCTTCTCGGCTGCTGAAATAGTGTAGAAATGGTCGTGGTCAGTTGGCTCCGACCCGTTGAACAGCCGGTACAGCGGCACGGTATTCGGGATCTGGCTGGGGAAGATGTAGCAGGCATTCTCTTCGATGTGGTACCCATCTTTCGCCACCGCGTTATTAGCTTCGGCCGTCGAGGTGGTGTAGAAGTGGTCATTGACACTGGGGTTGAACAGCCTGATGAACGCGGCGGACTGGGCAACCTGGCCCGGGCAGACGTGGCACGAAATTTGCTCGACGTGGTATCCGTCGTTGTTGACCGCGAGGTTCCGCTCGTTGGTGTCTGTGGTCAGGAAATGATTTCCAGTAGGCATAGCGCGTTCCTTTCCGGGCGTTACGCTACGGTGGCGTCTTTGCTGTAGGCCGTCTGGCCCGTGCTGTTGGTGGTGAATCCCACCCGGATGTGCATGCCCGGAGCCAGGTAGGCAGCGGCCCCCGAGATGTCCTGCGCCGCTGGCTCCGCGCTCAGCCGGCCGCCGAATTCCAGGCTGGTGTAGTCGCCGGGCTGGTTTCCGTACTGGACGAACCAGAACCCGTCGTCCTGGGTGCTGACCTGCCCGGTCACCGTCACCGCGGCGCTGCCGGCCGGGGTATTGGCGCGCACCCCGGTCACGGTTGGGGCCAGCTCGCCGGCCCGGTTGGCAGTTGGGCGAGGATGCGGGTGCTGGCCGCACCCGCCGCGCCGGCCGGCAGCAGTGCGGCGCCGACACCGAGGACGGCGGTGGCCACATTGCCGCCAACGTTGCCCAGGCTGGGCGTGCCTAAGACGTCGGTCGCCTTGAAGATGACCAGCAGCAGCGCGCCGAAGATGACGAGGAACGTGCCCAGGATGAGCTGGACCACGATGATGGACCGGTCCGTGGGACGGCCGGGGCTCCGCGGGGTGCTGGGGACTTGCCCGGTGGCCATCTGCTCGCCCCGGCTACTTCAGCACCCAGAGCCGGGCCCCGGCGGGGATCTTCGCCGCCGGGTCGAGCGTGCCAGCGAAGATCTTGTCCAGCTGGTCGTGCAGGACCGGGTCGAACCGGCCGAAGTGGACCGCTGTGGCCCGCAACATCGCCGCCGGGTCCATGCCGCATCCGCTGGCCGTCTGCTGCACTGACGTGTCGCCGGTGGTCTCGAGTTCCTGCCACTGTTTCTGGGTCGGCAGCGCGCCGGTGTGCACCAGGGCCTTGAGCTCGCTGACCAGCGTCGGCACATCGGTAGACCCGGACCCGAGGTAGACGTTGAAGTCCACGGTGAAGTTGTGCAGTGGCACCGTGCTGCTGTATTGCCAGATCGTCGGGTGCCAGCCGCCGTACCCGCCCCATCCGGCGTTGGTCGCATACGCCGGCATAGTCGCTGGACACCAGGGCCAGGCCGAGATCCTTGAGGGGGGTCAGGGTTGGCTCCCCCCACGCCGAGGTCCAGTACCAGCGCGGCAGGTAATTGAGGTGCAGCTGGCCGCCCAGGGCCCGGTACTGGGTCACGAACGCGACGTTCTGCTGGAGCGTCGGCTTGCTGCCGGTCTCCGGCTCGGTCTCGACATCGACCATCAGGCCGACCCCCGGGCCGACGTGGTCGAAGCAAAACGACGCCTGTGCGGCCGGGTCCTCATTTGTCAGGAAATGGTAGGCGAAGTGGAAGGCGCCGGCTGACTCCGCCGCGGCCACCTGAGCGTCGTAATCCGGGTTCAGGTAGTAGGTCCCCTCGCTGCGCTTGATGCACACAGCGTAGATTCCGCTCAGGTTGATTGATCCCTGATTGGCCGAAATGTCGGGATAGAACAGCCCAGGTGAATGAGCGCTCGGTGCTTCGATTGCCATGGAACCCCCCGGGTCGAATGAGCCAACGTCCAGACTGCGCTGGCCCGTCCCGGGACGGCACTAGGGAGGGACCCTAGCGCGGAGAACTAGGGTCGGCGCCGGGGCCGGGCGCTGGCTCTTGGCGAAACTGGTCTTCCAGAGCGCGGATGAGTATGCCTGTGCCCGGGCGCGCCAGTAATCGGCCCTAGCAGGTATGGCCAGGGTGGCCGGGATGGCGCAATTCCGGCACAAGCGTTACGTTGTGCTATGCCGGGCGGGTCATTGACCGGTAGGGGTGGGGAGCCCTGAAGGGGACGGGGCCGTGCATGAATACTTTGTCGGCCGGGCCGCCGAGCAAGCCGAACTGAACCGGCAGCTTGAGCTGGCTGAGCATGGCCAGGGCCGGGTGGTTCTGCTGGCCGGCCCGGCGGGCATCGGCAAGTCCGCGCTGATCCGGCAGTGCCGGTCCGGCTGGGCCAGCCGGGCCGATGCGGTCCTGATGTCCGGCGACGTCAGCGAGACCCGGCTGACCGGAGGGCTCGTCGGGCAGCTGGCCCAGCTGGGAGCGGCCGCCGCCGACATCGTCGCCGTGCTGGCCACCGGCCGCGCAGACCCGCTGACTCTGGGCTCGGCGCTGCTGGCCTTCCTGCAGGAACGGGCCCGCGTCCGTCCGCTGGCCGTGCTGGTCGATGACGCCCAGTGGGGCGACGAGCTGTCTCTGCAGGCGCTCAGTTTCGCCGTCCGCCGGCTGCGTTCCGCGCCGGTGCTGTGCCTGATCGCCATCCGGCCGGAAGACCTCACCCGGCTGCCGCCCGGCCTGGCCCGGCTGATCACCGACGACGGCGTCCGGCTGGAGCTGGGCGGCCTGGCCGCCGCCGAGGTCGGTGTGCTGGCCGAACTGGCCGGTGCGGGTCCGCTGCCCAGCCGGGCCGTCGCCCGGCTGCGCGAGCACACCGGTGGTGTCCCGCTGCACATCACTGAGTTGCTGCACGACCTGCCCGGCCGTGAGCTGGACCGTCCTGGCGGCATCCTGCCCGCACCGCGTTCGCTGGCCACCCTGGTGCTGGCCCGGCTGGCCGGATGCGCCGAGGAGACTGAGCGGCTGGTGGTAGCGGCCGCGGTGCTGGGCGTGGACTGCGAGGTGGCTGACGCGGCCACGCTGGCCGGGCTGACCGACCCGTTGCCCGCGCTGCAGGAGGCGGTTCAGCAGCGCATCCTGGCCGAATCGTGGGCGGCGGGTGGTGGCCGGCGCTGCGTGTTCCCGCACCCGCTGATCCGGGCGGCCGTCTACCGTGATATCGGGCTCAGCCGCCGCGCGGAGCTGCACCGGGCGGCCGCCGCGCTGACCGGCGGCACCGCGGCGCTCGCGCACCGGGCGGCGGGCTGTCCCCGCGCGGACCCGGACCTGGCCCGCGATCTCGCCAGGCAGGCGGCCGTCGAACAGGCCACCCACCAGCTGGCCGATGCGGCCGAGCATCTGCTGCTCGCGGTCCGGGTGGCTGGCCGCGGGGCGCAGCGGGAGGGGTGGCTGCTCACCGCCGTGGGCATCATGATCGATCTGGGCGACGCGGCCCGGGCCCGTGGCCACCTCGACGAGATCAGCGCCCTGCCGCCGTCGGCTCACCGCAGCCTGCTGCTCGGCCGGCTGGCGTTGCTCTCGGGCGGTATGCCGACGGCCGAGCGGCTGGTCAGCGACGGCTGGGCGGCGTTACGGCGGGAGGTACCGCGGGCCGCGGACCAGGCCTGCGAGGCGGCCGCCCAAGCCGCGTGCGAGCTCGGGCTGGCGCTGATCGGGCAGAACCGGCTGGCCGACGCGGCCGGCTGGACGCACCGGGCGGCGTGTGTGGCCACCTCCGAATTCCAGCGAGCCTGCTCGTGCGCGGTGTACGGCGGCTCGCTGGCGGCGGCGGGCTATCCGCGGCGGGCCGCGACGCTGCTGGAAACCGAGCTGCGCCGGTACAGCGACGGCCCGGCCCAGATGCTGCTGCGCGCGGGACTGGGGTCGGCCCTGTTGTACGCCGACGACCTGGCGGGCGCGGCCGGTCACCTGGACGCGGCCATCGGCGCCACCGGGCCGAGCAGCCTGCCCATGACGCACCTGCTGGAGGCCCGGCTGCAGCGGGTCCTGACCAGCTACCGCGCGGGTGACTGGGATCAGGCCGACGCCGAAGGCAGCCGGCTGATCAGCCTCATCGACGACCTGGACCTGGTCCGGCTGGTCGCCCGGGCTCACCTGACTGCGGTGTACGTGGCGGCCGCCCGGGGTCACTGGGCGGCCGCGGCCCGGCATGTCACGACGGCCGCCGGCCAGCCCGGCGCCGGGCTGCCCGCCGCCGCGCTTGCGCTGGCCGAAGCCAACGCCGCGATCGCGGTCGCCCGGGACGACCCCGCGGCCATGCTGGCTGCGAGCCAGCACCTCATGAGCGAGCAGGCCCTGCTCGACCGGATGGCGCCGGGTCGGCTGTCTTTCTGGCCGGCCTACGCGGAAGCCCTGGCCCGAACCGGCCGACTGGACGAAGCCCACGTCATGCTGGCCAGGTACGAACAGCACGCCCGCCGCTATGCCAGCCGCTCGGCGCTGAGCACGGCCAGCCGGGTGCGCGGTGTCCTGGAGGCCGCCCGGCACCGCCCGGACGACGCGCTGGCCGCCTTCGACGCCAGCCTGCGGCACGGTGCTGGCCTCGGCATGCCGCTGGCCGAGGCGATGACCCGGCTGGACCGGGGCCGGCTGCTGCGCCGCTGCGGGCAGCGCCGGTCCGCGGCGCGCGACCTGGGCATGGCCCGGGCGCTGTTCGCCCGGCTGCGCGCCCAGCCCTTCCTGCTCCGCTGCGACGCGGAACTCTGCGCCGACCAGCAGGCCGGGCCCACTCCGGCGCAGCCGCCGCTCACCGCGCGCCAGCTCGCCGTGGCCCGGGCGGCCGCCGTCGGGAAGACCAACCGGCAGATCGCGGCCGACCTCTACATAAGCGTCAAGACCGTAGAGTTCCACCTGAGCCAGATCCTGGCCCGGCTCGGCCTGGACTCACGTGCTCAGATCGCCGCCGCGCTGGCCGGCGCCGAGAGTCGGCTCGGGCGATCGGGGTAGGTGGGCGGGAGAGGGAGGTACCGGCGATGGTCACTGTCAGCGTCCGCTACATCGTCAATGACGTCGATGCGGCGATCGCGTTCTACCGTGAGAACCTCGGCTTCACCGAGGTGATGCATCCGGCGCCGGCCTTCGCCATGCTGTCCCGGGGAGACCTGCGGCTGAACCTCAGCGCCCCGGGCGGCGGGGCCGGGGGCGGCCAGGCCATGCCGGACGGCCAGCTGCCCGAGCCGGGCGGCTGGAACCGGTTCGCCCTGGAGGTCACCGACCTGGCCGCGACCGTGGCGCAGTTGCGCAGCCGCGGCGCCAGGTTCCGCAACGACATCGTCAGCGGGATGGGCGGCCAGCAGATCCTGGTCGAGGATCCGTCGGGCAACCCAGTAGAGCTATTCGAGCCGACCCGGCCGGAAGCCAGGCTGGACCCGCCGTGACGTTCGATCCGGTCGCGCACAACCGGGCCGCCTGGGACCGCGAGGTGGACAGCGGGAACGAGTGGACCCGGCCGGTCGGGCCGGATGTCATCGCCCGGGCCCGGGCGGGCGACTGGTCCGTGGTGCTGATCGGCTACCAGCCCGCGCCTCGGGACTGGTTCCCGGCCGAGCTGGCCGGGGCGGACGTGCTCTGCCTGGCCTCCGGCGGCGGGCAGCAGGGCCCGATCCTGGCCGCGGCCGGCGCGGAGGTGACCGTGCTGGACAACTCGCCCCGCCAGCTGGCCAGGGACCGGGAGGTGGCCGCCCGGGAGGGCCTGACGCTGCACACCGTGCTCGGTGACATGCGCGATCTGGATGTCTTCCCGGACGACAGCTTCGATGTGATCGTCAACCCGGTGTCGAACGTGTTCTGCCCGGAGCTGGAACCGGTGTGGCGCGAGGCGCACCGGGTGCTCCGGCCGGGCGGCGGGCTGCTGGCCGCTTCATGAACCCGGACATCTTCATCTTCGACATCACCGCGCTGGACGACCGGGGTGAACTGGTGGTGCGCCACCCGCTGCCGTTCAGCACGCTCGACCTGACCGACGCGGAGCGGCTGAGCGGGTACGGTGACGGCCCGATCGAGTACAGCCACTCGCTGACCGAGCAGATCGGCGGCCAGCTGGCCGCGGGCTTCCGGCTCACCCACCTGGTCGAGGCGCCGCACCACGCCGACGCCACGGCCCGGTTCATGCCCGGGTACATAGCCACCCGGGCGGTCAAACCGCCCGGTTAGCATTGTCAGCCAAGTCTCAGCGCCCGGACCGCCCCGGCGCCCGCCACTCAGGGTTAGCCTGGCCGTGTGAATACGTCGCCGGTATCCCCAGATGACATCCGCGCCGCGGCCGCGGCGCATCACGAGTTGGGGCCCGAGTACAGCGACGCGGTCGTGGCAGCGTTCCTGGAACGGGTTGACCGGGCCGTCGCCGCCCGGGTGGAGGCACGCCTGGCGGGCATGCGCCAGGTGTCCGCCAGCCGCGCGAACCGCCGTACCCTGCTCACCGCCCTGGCCGTCGGCGCGGCGGGTGGGGCACTGGCCACCGGCCTGGCTGTGGCCAGCCTCAACGCGGGATCGACCGCGCCGGCCCAGACTCAGGTGCCCAATGTGCACCTGCTGCCGGTCTACTTGCCCGGTCTTGGGCAGCCGGGCAGCGTGGTCCCGCCGCCGGGACGGCACCGGCCCGGCGGTGGCTGACCGCGCTAGATAGCGCGGGCTGAACATGCATAGGCTGTCCGGTATGACCGGGAATGGGGGTTAGAAGGGCGGCCGTCGTGGCAGAGAACGGGACGCCAGGCCAAAGCGGCGGCGGCAGCGAGCTGCCGGCCTTTGACACCAGCGTGGCTAACCCGGCCAGGATCTGGAACTACTGGCTGGGCGGCAAGGACAACTTCGCGGCCGACCGCGAGGCGGCGGAGAAAGTCCTCGAGGTCATTCCGTCCATGCGGCTGCTCGCCCGGCTGGCCCGCCAGCAGCTGATCGACGCGGTGCACCGGCTGGTGCCCGAGTTCGGCATCCGGCAGTTCCTGGACATCGGCACCGGGCTGCCCACGGCCAGCAACACACACGAGATCGCGCAGGCCATCGCGCCGGAGTCGCGGATCGTTTATGTGGACAACGACCCCGTGGTGATCTGCCACGCCCAGGCCCTGCTGACCAGCAGCCCGGAGGGGCAGACCGACTACCTGCACGCCGACCTGCGGGACACCGCCGCGATCCTGGCTGGGGCCGCGCCCACCCTCGACCTCAGCCAGCCAGTCGCCGTTTTATTGCTGGGGGTGCTGCACTTCATCCCCGACACGGACGAGCCGCACGCGGTGGTGGCCCGGCTGATGGCGGCCATGCCACCGGGAAGCTTCCTGGTCATCGGGCATGGCGCCAGCGACATCCAGGCTGACGTGGTGCCCGAGATGACCCGCCGGTACAACGAGCGGGCATCCGCGTCGCTCAGCCTGCGCAGCCACGCCGAGGTGACCCGGTTCTTCGACGGCCTGGAGCTCATCGAGCCCGGCGTGGTGCCGCTCAGCCAGTGGTGGCGGGACGGCTCGCCCGCCGCGGCCGGCCCCGGCGGGTGCTCGGCTACTGCGGCATCGGCCGCAAGCCGGCATCGGGCGGCTGACCCGGGCTCAGCCCGGGCGGGCCAGCTGGCCGAGCCAGTCCAGGGCGGCGGTGCCGGAGTGCAGCACCGAGATGTGCCCGTCGGCGGGTTGCCGCCACAGTTCGGCGGCCGGGCAGCGGCCGGCCAGCCACTGGCCGTGCGAGCTGGGCACGATCCGGTCCTGGTCACCGTGCACGACCAGCACCGGCGGCATCACCTGGCCCGGGTCGAACCCCCACGGGACGACGAAGGCCAGCTCGTCGTCCTCATGGCCGCCCTGGTCGGTGGCGATGGCCTTCCCGGCCACCTCGCCGAGCCAGGACCAGCTGCCGGTCAGCGCCTCCTGGTCGGCCGCGCTGAACTGGTCCATGTCGAAGTCGGTGGCCGCCAGGTACTCCTTGAGCGCCACCGGCCCGGTGGCCGCGGCCCGCAGCAGCGCGGTGCCGGCCGGGGCCATGCCCGCGAACCAGTCCAGCCCGTCGGCGGTGAACGGCGCCAGCCCGGACATGCACACCACGCCCAGCACGCGGTCCGGCAGCAGAGCGCCGCAGGCCAGCGCGTGCGGGCCGCCGCCGGAATGGCCCATCACGGCAAACTGGCCGAGGCCCAGCGCGTCGGCCACGGTCGCGGTGTCCGCGGCGGCGCTGGCCACGTCCCGGGCAGCCTGCTGGGTAGACCCGCCGTACCCGGGCCGGTCATAGGACACCCAGCGGATGCCGCGTTCGGCGGCGGCCGGGAGCAGCGGCCGGGGCGGCTCGCCCACGTTGGCCGTGCCGTGCTGCCACAGGACGGTGAGCCTGGTGCCGTCCCCGCCGGTGTCATAGACGTGCAGCGTGCGCCGCCAGCTCAGGACCAGATCCGTCTCTGTCACCATTCCGCCCACACTAGTGACGGTGCGTGCGGCCGGGGTGATTAACCGGGCTAGTGGCTGCCCTTGATCGCGTCGTCCCAGAACTTCTGCACCGCGGGGTAGATCAGCTCCTGGTCACGGGACAGTCCGGCCTTGACGGTCCGGGTCCGCTCGTCGCACAGCACCTCGACCTGGCCCGCTTCCACCGCGTCGAATACCTGCTGGGCGACCGACTCCGGGCTGTCCTTGGGCGCGTTGGTCAGCGCGGCCATGTCGGTGTCGATGAAGCTGGCGTGCACGCCGACCACCAGCGTGCCCTGGTGGTGCAGTTCCAGGCGGACGCCGTTGGTCAGCGACCACCCGGCCGCCTTTGACGCGCCGTAGGACGCGTTGAACGGGTTGCAGTAGAAGCTGGTCACCGACAGCATGTTCACGATCGCGCCGCCGCCGTTGGCCGCCAGCACCGGGGCGAACGCCCGGCACATGCTCAGCGTGCCGAAGTAGTTCGTCTCCATCTCCAGCCGGGCGCCGGACAGGTCCGGGGCGCTGGTGAACGTCTGGTAGCTCAGCACCCCGGCGTTGTTCACCAGCAGGCTGACATCGGCGCACTGCCCGGCGACGTTCGCGACCTGCTCCGGATCGGTGATGTCCAGCCCGACGGGTATCACTCCCGGCTCGGTGACCCCGGCCGGTTTCCGCGCCGCCCCGTAAACCCTGGCCGCGCCGCGGCGGACGAGTTCCCGCGCGTACACCTGGCCGAGCCCGCGGTTGGCCCCGGTGACCAGGGCAACCGATCCCGAGATCTTCATGCACCCTCCTCTTGGTGATCCCCCCTGCCGCGCTGGGCTGGCCGCCGCCCGCGCCGGAACAGATGAATCCGGCCGAAGCGCCGGAACGGCAAGATGTAGTACAGCGCGATGCCCAGATATCCGATCACGGCGATGACGGGGACGAACAGCCCGACGACGATCAGGACGAGGTAGCCGGCCAGCCCCGGGGTGAGCCGCTGGGTCAGGAACTGGACCTCTTCGTCGGCCAGGTCGGGCCGGACCAGGTTGTGCCGGACCGCGTAGTGCCACAGCACCCAGAGCAGCGAGGACGACAGCAGCAGGAACAGCCCGTAGATCGTGGCCGCCACCCGCTCCGGCGTGTCCGCACCGATGTAGTCGGCGAACAGCCGGGTCGGGAACGGCAGGAACGCGACGAACAGGAGCAGCAGCAGGTTCAGCCGGACGAAAGTCGGGTCGGCCCGGTCCAGGTACTCGGTGATCACGCTGTGCCCCAGCCATGAGGCGCCGATGGTCGAGAAGCTGACTACGTAGGCCAGGTACGCGGGCCACAGGTGACCGAGCGAGCGGAGCAGGTGGCCGCCCGCGTGACCAGGCACGGCGATGTCCAGCACCAGCAGGGTGATCGCGATCGCGTACACCCCGTCGCTGAGCGCCTCCAGCCGCCCGGTGGACAGGCCGCGCCGCAGCACGCCGCCCGGTGGCCGCTCGTTGCTCATCGCCCGACTGTAACGTCCCAGGCCAGCGCCCAGCATGGGTGGTGGCCGGGCACGGGCCAGTGCGGAATGGAACTGGCCGCGCGACGCGCCGGGGCGGCGCACCATTGCCATGACCGGGGGCACTGGATCATTCTTGATTGGTGGTCGGTGCCGCACGTCCAGGAGGGGGGCGGGCGCCACCCGCCGCTCGGCGGGCGGCTACCGGGGTGCACCCTGCCCGCGCCGGTCTCGACGTGCCCATCGAGACCAAGCTGCACGCACCCACGCCACGAACCGAATGGGTGGAGCGACCGGAACTCACTGATTACCTGGCCGCGCACGTCGCGGCCAAGCTGGTGCTCGTCGACGCTCCCGCGGGCTTCGGCAAAACGACGCTCATCGCCCAGTGGCGGGCCAGCGCCACGGAGCGCAGGCCATTCGCCTGGGTATCGCTGGACCCGGCCGACAATGACCCGGGCCGTTTGTGGTGGCACGTGGTCAGCGCCGTGCAGCGGGTATGTCCCGGCTTCGCCGCCGACGATGTCCTGGGCACACTCCAGGTGCAGGTCCCCGAGTTCACCGCGACCGTGCTCCCGTGCCTGGTCAACGCGCTGGCCGCGCTGGGCACACCGGTCGTCCTGGTGCTCGACGACTATCACGTCATCACCGAGCGGGCCTGCCACCAGCAGCTGAATGTCCTGCTCGGCCACCTGCCGTCGTCGGTGCAGCTGGTGCTCACCAGCCGGGTCGATCCGCCGCTGCGGCTGGGCCGGCTGCGCGCCGCCGGGCAGCTGCTCGACATCCGGACCGCCCAGCTGCGGCTGGCCACCCGCGCACGTGGCCGCGCTGGTGCACGCCGTATCCGGCGTTCAGCTGTCCGGGCCTGATCTGGCGGATCTGGTGGCCCGGACGGAAGGCTGGCCGGCCGGCGTGTATCTGGCCGCGCTGTCGCTGCGCGGTCATCCGTCGCCACACGAGTTCATCGGCCAGTTCTCCGGCGACAACCGGTTCATCGATGACTTCCTGGCCGAAGAGGTGCTCAGCCGCCAGCCGCCGGAGGTCCGGCAGTTCCTGGTCCGCACGTCGGTGCTGGGCCGGTTCTGCGCCCCGCTGGGCGCCGCGGTCAGCGGGGTGGGCAATACGGCGGAGATCCTGGACCTGCTGGAGCGGGACAACGCGTTCATCGTGCCGCTGGACGAGACCCGGCAGTGGTTCCGCTATCACCACCTGTTCCGCCAGGTGCTGCGCAGCCACCTGGCGCGGGCCGGGCCGGACCTGGTGCCTGCCCTGCACCAGGCGGCCAGCGCCTGGCACCAGCTGCACGGGTCGGCCGACGAGGCGATCGAGCACGCGATGGCCTCGGGTGACTTCCGGCTGGCCATCGACCTCATCGCGGGCTACTGGTTCGGCTATGTCAGCTCGGGCCGGGTGGCGACGGTGCACAACTGGATCCGCGCGCTGGGCGACGGCCGGATCGCGGCCAGCCCGCTGGCCGCGCACTGCGCGGCCTGGGCGGCGGCCATGTCCGGGGACCGGCAGTCCGCCCGGCGCTGGGTCCCGGTCATCGAGACCGGGAAAGACGACGGGCCGCTGCCGGATGGGATGCGCTCGCTGCGCTCGTCGGCCGCGATGCTGCGCGGCGTCTACGGGTTCGATGGCCTGCTGGTGATGCGCGAGTCGGCGGCCACGGCGACCCGGCTGGAGACCGACCCCATGTCGCCGTGGTACGCGCTGGCCCGGGGAGCGCTCGGGTACAGCCTGTACCTGGCCGGGGAGCCCGAGGCGGCGGCCCGGCCACTCGAGGAGGCGGCCCGGAACGAGGCCTCGCTGCCGCTGACTCGCATCGTGGTCTCCGCCACGCTGTGCCTGATCGCGGTGGAGGAAGGCCGCCTGCCCCGGGCTGGTGAACTCATGCACAACGCCCTTGGCCTGGCCGGCCGGGACGACCTCCGGCAGACGCCGACGGCCTCGCTGGCGCACATCGCGGCGGGTGCGGTGTACGCCGCCCAGGGGCAGCTCGATCAGGCCCGCGGTGAACTGGAGCAGGCGCTCCGGTCCCGCCAGGGCATCGCCGGCAGCAGCCCGTGGCCCACGTTCGTGGCCACGCTGACGCTCGGGCAGGTGGTCCTCGACCAGGGCAACCGGGCCCGGGCCGAGCGGCTGGCCGGTGCGGCACGCAGCGTGCTGACCGAACTGCCGGACGGCGCGGACGCGCAGCGCGCCCGGCTCAAGGCGCTGGAACGCCGGCTGGCCAGCCCGCGGCGGGCGGCGGTGCTGGCCGAGCCGCTCACCGAGCGGGAGGAAGCGGTGCTGCGGCTGTTCGACGGCGACCGGTCGCTGCGCAGGATCGCCAAGGAGCTGTACGTCTCGCTGAACACGGTCAAGACACACACCCAGTCCATCTACCGCAAGCTCGGCGTCTCGGACCGCAAGGACGCGGTGTCCCGAGGCCGCGACCTCGGCCTGCTGTAATCAATACCTCTTTTCACTCAATCATGTGGAATTCCCCATAAAGCACTCGAAGCGCTATTGCCGGTCCGTGCCGGAACTGCCACAATCCCCTCCCAGGGGGTGGGCGCTATGCCAGGTGATGGCTCTGACGGTCGGCTCAGCGATGGCCGGAATCTGCTCGGGTTCGTAGTGGCCGGGTTTGCCGGCGTGCTGAATTTCATCGGCCTCAAGTCGGCCGAAGTGGGCGTGGTGCTGCGGAACGAGCCATTCAGGGTTTCCATCGTCGGGGTCCTTTTGCTGCTCGGTGTGGTAACCGCGGCATTAAGTATTTTTGTTACCAAGGATCACCCCATCTACCCGGGGTGGATGTTCGGTCTGGGCGCGCTGGCCGCGGCCGCGTTCCCGCTGCTGATCTGGATCATCCCGTCACCATTCCCCGGGCAGGGCAGCGAGCGGGCAGCGGCCATGTGGGTGGCCATCGGGTGCGGGCTGCTCGCTGCGCTGCTGGTGGGGGTGAGCGTGCGTGCGCACGTCCCCGGGCGGGCCGCGGCGGGCGGGCTGGGGGAGAGCTATTCCGACCTGTTCAATCTGCAATGCCTGCTGCTGGTGGTGGCGCTGATCCTGACCTCGGCGGCGGCTTACGGCGCGCTCAGAATGGAGACGATCAGCCAGACCTCCCCGCTGGCCCAGATCGGCGACAGTCTCACGGTCAGCGGGCAGCAGGACGAACTGAGTATTTCCATCTCCGCGTCCAAGATGTCCGACCAGGAGTGGCTCGGGCTCAACGTGCAGGGTGCGCCCCGCACCTGGCAGATCAACGCGATGTGCGGGGCGGTCAAGGAGAACCGGGGCGTCCGGTGCACCCAGGACCCGTGCTACTACTTCCATGCCCAGCTGAACGAGGAGTGCGCCGAGCTCTCCGAGGATGTGCTTCCGCCCGATTCGTCCGGCGGGGTGCAGCGGACCATCGTCGTGCCATTCTCACCCCGGCAGTACCAGCATCTGAACATCGCCGCGTACGTGTGCCAGCCCGCCACCAGCAAGAAGGCGCCCCCGGGCACCTGCCAGCCGCTGGAGGACGTGGTGAACTCGCGGCTAGACGTGGCCATTCCCGAGCTGCCGGCGGCCGGGCCGGGCTAACCTGCCGCGGCCTACGGCGGCTCCACGTCCCGTACCGAGAACTCGCCGGGCCCGGTAACGACGAACGCACGCATGCCCGCACCCTTCAGTTACTGTGTGCCCCATTGTCAGGGAGCGCCGATGCCGGGAGGAAGGCACCATGCCCCGCACCGCCGTCATCACTGGGGCCAGCAGCGGCATAGGACAGGCCAGCGCGCTGCGGCTCGCGCGTGCCGGGATCACGGTGATCACGCTGGATATCACCAGCGGCGCTGATGTCGTCCTCGACATCAGCGATGCCCAGGCGGTCAACGCGGCCGCGGCCCGGATCGGCCCGGTTGACATCCTGGTCAACAGCGCTGGCATCGTCGGGCCGAACAAGCCCCTCTGGGAGGTCGCCGACGACGAGTGGGCGGTGACCCTGGCCGTCAACGTGACCGGCACGTTCAACCTGTGCCGGGCACTCGTTCCCGGCATGCGCGAGCGCGGCTGGGGCCGGATCGTGAACCTGGCCAGCATGGCGGGCAAGGACGGCAACCCCAACCTGTCGGCCTACTCGGCCTCCAAGGCGGCCGTGATCGGGCTGACCAAGTCGCTGGGCAAGGAGCTGGCCACCTCCGGCGTTCTGGTCAACGCCATCGCCCCGGCGGTCATCGAGACGCCGATGAACGCCACGACCTCCCCGGAGGTGCTGCGGCACATCACCAGCCTGATCCCGATGGGCCGCGTCGGGCGTGCCGAGGAGGTCGCCGAACTCGTCGCCTGGCTCGCCTCCGACAAGTGCAGCTTCTCCACCGGTGCTGTCTACGACATCAGCGGCGGCCGCGCCACCTACTGACAGCTGCTGTCATCCCGTGGCGGGAGCGGGGTAAAGGTCTTTCCCGCCTCGCCCGGCGGACTGGAACGTTGACGGCATCCCGGTGGCCACGACGGACAGCACCGTGCTGCTGGCTGGCGGAATCCTGCCGCAGCACCTGGCCACCTACGACGCCATCACTGCGCAGGACGTGTGCCCGTAAGCGCCGCGTAACCCCGTGACGTCTGCCGCCGGGCCGGGGACCTGCGGCCCTGAGGCCCAGGCAGCCGCCTGCCACACAATACGAAAGGGGGAGGTGAACACACCTGCCACCTTCTCAGCCGCCGAGGGACTACACGCCAAAAGACGCCAGGGCCGATCCGGCAGCTGGCACGGCGGGTGCGGACGATCGGTCCGCCGATCCCGGCAGGATCGAGTTCGGCGGGGGGCATTGAAGTGTGCCCGGACGTCGCCTGCGCGCTGTCCAGGCGCGAATACCTCAACGTTCCTCATCGGCTGGGAGGAACAGGGGAAATGAACGCGAACGAGAAGCCCGGCAAGAGGTTCGGAGTGTTCGGAAATGGAGTCTCACACCGCACGCGCAATATTGGCGTTGCAGCGGTAAGCGCGGTACTTGCGATCACCGGCCTTGGTGCCTGCGCCGCCAACCGCACCGCCGCACCAGTTGCGCAGACATCCACGTCCGCCCCTGCGGTTCACGCGGCACCTACGCACACAGTCACTGCGGCACCGGCGCCCGCGGTTACCGTAACGCACACCGAAACTGCGCAAGCACCTCGACCAACTCAGGCCCCGCCACCATTTGCTAACGCAGAAGCTGTAGTGGACCAGTTCTACCAGGACATCACGAATGGTGATTACGCGGCAGCCTGGGCCCTGGGCGGCGACAACATCAGTGGCGGCGTCCCCTACAGCCAGTGGGTAGCGGGCTACGGCACGACCGCAAGCATCACGCTCGGCACCTACAGCGAGTTCAATGCCACCACTGTGCAGGCCGAGATCATCGCCACGCAGGCAGACGGGACTGTCAAGACATATCAAGGAACGTACACAGTGATCGGTGGCGTCATTACCGCAGCGTCGATCGCCCAGACATCCTGACCGGCCTCGAAGGAGCTGGTGACGCCCCGTAGCCTGCTGGCTCTCCTTGTCAGGCACGGGCGTCCTAGATCATGCTGGTCAGGTGGGGGTTGCTAGTGCGCGTGGCGGAGGGAGGCTGGCGCCACCGTCCGTGGCGCGGGCCGACGGTGAACCGGAGCCGGCCGGGGTGGGGCCCGAGGTGCTGGTCGAGACAAAGCTCTACGCGCCCCCGGCGCGGAAGGAGTGGGTGCAGCGCGCGGAGTTCACCCACGAGCTGGCCGGGGCGACGGCCAAGCTGATCCTGGTCGAAGCGCCCGCTGGTTTCGGCAAGAGCACCCTGGTGGCGCAATGGCGGTCTAGCGCCGCTGAGGCCAGGCCGTTCGCATGGATCTCGCTCGACCCCGGTGACGACGACCCGGGCCGGTTGTGGTGGCACCTGGCCTGCGCGGTGCAGCGTGCCTGCCCGGCCTTCGGCAGTGACGAGGTGCTGCGGGCGCTGCGTGCTCAGGCCCCTGACTTCGCAGGCGTGATCCTGCCGCTGATCGTCAATCAGCTCGCCGCGCTGCCGGAACCCGTGGTCCTGGTGCTCGACGACTATCACGTCATCGAGGAAGGCGCCTGCCACGACCAGGTCGCGTTGCTGCTCGCGCACCTGCCGCCGTCGGCGCAGCTGGTCATCATCACCCGGACCGATCCGCCGCTCGCGCTGGCCCGGATGCGCGCGGCCGGGGAGATGACCGAGGTCCGGGCGACTGACCTGCGGTTCGGGGCAGCCGAGGTGGCCGCGCTGGTGCACGCCGTGTCCGGGGCCTCGCTGAGCGAAGCAGATGTGGCGAATCTGGTGCAGCGGACCGAGGGCTGGCCCGCCGGTGTGTACCTGGCCGCACTGTCGCTGCGCGGTCACGCGTCGCCGAGTTCCTTCGTCCGCCAGTTCGGCGGTGAACACCGGTTCATCATCGACTTCCTGGCCGAGGAGGTGCTCACTCAGCAGCCGGCCGAAGTCCGCCAGTTCCTGGCCCGGACGTCGATACTGACCCGGTTCTGCGCGCCGCTGTGCGATGCGGTCGCCGGGCTGGCCGACTCGGCCGGGATCATCTCGGTGATCGAGCGGGAGAACCTGTTCGTGGTGCCGCTGGACCAGAACCGGCGCTGGTTCCGGTATCACAACCTGTTCGCCGAGGTGCTGCACAGCCAGCTGACCGCGACCGAGCCGGACAGCGTGGCCGCGCTGCACCGGCGGGCCAGCGCCTGGCACCAGGTCTGGGGTTCGGCGGAGGAGGCGATCCGCCATTCGCTGGCCGCCGGCGACGCGGAGGGGGCGGTCGGCCTCATCGCGCAGCACTGGCACAGCTACGTCAACTCCGGCCGGATGGCCACCGTGTCGGGCTGGCTGCACGCACTGGGCGACACGCGGATCGCGGCCAGCCCGCTGGCCGCGCACTGCGCGATGTGGCTCGGCGCACTGTCCGGGGATCAGCGGTCGGCCCGGCGCTGGCTGTCCGTCGTCGCGGCCGCCGGGGACCAGGGGCCGCTGCCGGACGGCATGCGGTCGGGTGCGTTCTCGGCCGCGCTCATGCAGGCCACGTTCGGCTTCGATGGGATCGGCGCGGCGTGCCGGGCGGGCTCGGTAGCGGTCCGGCTGGAGACCGACCCGGCGTCGCCCTGGTACTCGCTGGCCCGCACCGCGTTCGCGGCGGACCTGTACTTTTCTGGCCAGCCCGAGCTGGCCGCGGCCCAGCTGGATGAGGCGGAGCTAGCCGACGCGCCGCTGGCCCTGGCCCGGATGCTGGCCTGCGTCGTCTCGGCCTGGCTGGCCATCGACGCCGGCCGGGTGGGTGCGGCCGAGACCGCGGCGCACCGGGCGCGGGACATCGTCACCGACCCGGTCATCGGGCTCAGCGGGGCGCCGCAGAGTTCACTGGCATACATCGCCACCGGCGCGGTGCTGGCCGCGCGCGGGCAGCTGGACGAGGCGCGCGCCGAGTTCGAGACCGCGCTGCGGATCCGCCGGAAGTGGGCCGGGATCAGCCCGGTGCCGACCGTCGAGCTGCTGCTCCGGTACGCGCCGGTGCTGGCCGGCCTGGGAGATCACGATGCGGCCGCGGCGCTGGCCGCCGAGACCCGTGAGCTGCTGACCGCGCTGCCGGACGGCGCCGGGGCTCAGCTGGCCCGGCTGGAGGCGGTGGAACGGCAGCCCGGGAGCCGGCCCCGGCTGAATGGGCAGCGCGGGCCGAGCCCACTGGCCGGACCTGCCGAGCCGCTGACCGGCCGCGAGCAGGCCGTGCTGCGGCTGCTCACCGGGACGCTGTCGCTGCGCGAGATCGCCAACGTCATGTACGTGTCGCCGAATACGGTGAAGACGCATACCCAGGCCATTTACCGCAAGCTCAGGGTATCCGGCCGGCCGGACGCGGTCGCCCGCGGCCGCGACCTGGGCCTGTTGTAGCAGCGGGACCAGGTAACACTGGGCAATGGCTGGCGCGGGCCCGGCGCATCGCCATCATGGTTCCTGGGGAGGGTGGCATGGATGGCTCCAGGTATTCACCGACCCGCCGCCGCGGCCCGGAGCCTGCCCCGGACGGGCTGACGTGACCGCCGCCCGGCTGGGACCGGCGCCCAGGAAACGACACCACCTGCCCGAGGCAGGTCTGGCCGACCTGGTCCGGGTCGCGCAGCCGCAGCCGGTCTGTTTCGTGCGACCGGCGAGCCCCGGGGAGAGGCCCGGGTGCTGGACAACCTAGGTACCGCCCTGCAACAGGCGGGTGGCCGGGCCTGGAGGTACACAGCTCGTTCGGGCCTGGTGCGTGCGGCAGTTCTATAGCCGCCTCGCATCGGCTGGCGCCAGGGTCGCGATGTGCTCCCCGCACCGGGTCGGGTCATAGCCGGGCAGGCTTGCCACCTGGTCGAGGAGCCACCGTGAGGTGAGGATCTTCAGCAGGCTTTGCACTTCGCGGGAGCCGTGCTGGCTGGCTGGGATGACCAGGTCGAAATGCTCAACCGTCAAGGGGACGAAGGCCAGGCCGTAAGCGAGAGCGGCCGGCTCGCTCGCCACCCCTGCGTCGGCCAGCCCGGCCGCGATGGCGGCGGCCACCTCCAGGTGCCCGGTGGCGCGGGTGCCGTAACCGGGTAGCTGGCTGGCCTCGATTCCCGCCGTGGCCAGTTCGCGGTCGAGCACGCTGCGGGCCTCGGCGCCGGGCTCCCGGTTTACCAGCCGCAGACCGCGCCGGGCCACGTCGCCAACACTGGAGATGACGCCAGCCAGATCTGGCCGCAGTACGAGCCCTTCGCGCCAGGAGCAGAACCCGGTCACCTCGCCACCGTGGGGCAGCAGCTCGGCGGCCGGGCCGGTGTTGTACTCACCGTTGCGCCCGCGCAGGTGGGCCCCGGCGACGTGTACGAGCCCATCTGCGGCCAAGCGGAGGGCTTCCCGGCTTGAGCACGGCCACCAGCTGAACGCGACCGGCGGGTCGAGCAGGCCGAGGGGGTGTTCCAGGAGCGGCAGCGCCGGGTCACAGCCCGCGGTCACCAGGGTCGGCCGCTGCGGCCCGATCGGCTGGATCTGCATGCCGGCGTCGGTCTTGCCCGCTGGGCAGGCCAGACCGTCCGCCGCGAGGAAGCCGGCCCGGGTCGCCGTGGCCCCCGACAACGGCAGTGCGACGAACCCATCACCGACCGGCGCGAGCGTGACCCTGCCTCCCTGATCACCAACCGGTGCGACTGCCCTGGCCGCGACCGGCGGGGCCGGGGTGAACGGCCCGAACAGGTCCTCGACGGTCATGCCGAGCGCGTGGGTTAGTGCGAGCGCGACCCGCAGGGAGGGGTCGCTCATGCCCGATTCGACGGCGGAGACGGCCTGCCGGGTCACGCCGGCCATGCCGGCCAGCTGCTGCTGCGAGTACCCGCGTGCCTGCCGGGCGAGCCGCAGCCGCCTGCCGCTTCCGGTCCCGTGCTCGTTACTCATACGGCACCTCCGGGACGCACCAGAGCCCTGTCCGGAATTTCATCACGCCAGCCAGCATCTGCAGGCGGTCAGTCAGCATTTCCACCGAGCCGGACCGGGACACGTCGTAGCCGCCAAGTGCGCCGATCGCCGACTGGACGCCGGGCTCACGCAAAGCGGAGATCAGCGGTTCGGCTGCTGGCAGGGCGTCACCACTGAGTACGAGGTCGAATTCTTCCCAGACGACCGGGACGAAGCCGAGGCCGAGGGCAGTGGCGGCGGCACGTACGCCCAGCCCGGTGTCGGCCTGACCGGAGGCGACCGACATGGCGACCTCCAGGTGCGATGCGGCCTCAGGGCCGGTCACTGACGCGGGTGCGATTCCCGCTTCGGTTAGCAGCCGGTCCAGCAGCACGCGGGTGCCAGCGCCGTAGGGGCGGCGGGCGACGCGCAGGGCGCGCAGGTCCCCAGGGCCGGTGAGGTGATCGGGGTTGCCCTCGGGTGTCAGCAGGCCTTGCTCGCGGCGCCACAGACGGATAATCGCCGGGCGGCGGCCGCGCAGCAGCGTACGGGCGAACGCGCTGTTGCGCCCGCCGGAGCGGTGCCGCAGGTGGATGGCGGCGGCATCGGCGGTACCGCGCCAGATCCTGGTCAGGCCGTGGAAGCTGCCACGCGCGCCGACGGTGACCACCGCAGCCCCGGTCTGGCGCAGCACAATATCCAGGCCGGGGTCATCGCTGCCAGCCAGCCGCAATGCAGGAGGGCTATCGAGCAGCCGTTTGGCCGCGGTTGCGCCCCCGGCGGGAACCCGGGCCCGGCGCCGGTCGGCGACCTCGATCACACCCGCGTCGGCCAGGTGGCGGTAAGCACGGCCGATAGTCGAGCCCGTGGTCTGGTACCGGCTGGCAGCATCCCGGATGCTCAGCAGCTCATCTCCCGGCGCCAGCACCCCGGCTGCGATGCCGCTGGCGATCTCGTTGCTGACCTGCAGATACCTGGCCATGACCCGGACTCTACCGGCGGACCCAGGTTGCGGCTGTCCATTGTGGATTGCACGCCGTCGTGGCGCTCCCGCCCGGCCGGTGCTGCTGTTAGGCTCTGCCACGTTCTGTAGTAATACAGATGGAGGCAGTCATGATTGGCAGACTCCGCCTGGCCGGGCTGGCCATAGCTGCGTGCCTGGTGCTGGTGGTGGCCGCCGCGTGCAGCAGCCACCCAAGCACGCCCGGCAGCTCAAGCTCATCCAGCGCTGCCCACGGCACGCTGGTCGTGTTCGGCGCCGGGACGCTGGCGACGCCGTTCACGGCGGAGATCGCGGCGTTCAAGAAGGCCAATCCGGGCGTGACCGTGCATTCGCAGTTCGGCGCGAGCGGCGACATGGTCAAAGACATCACCCAGCTCCACCAGCCCGCCGACGTGCTCGGGGTGGCGGACTACTCGCTGATCCCCAAGCTGATGGTCCCTCACTCCGCGACCTGGTATCTGGGGTTTGTCTCCAACCAGATCACCTTCGCCTACACCAGCCACAGCAAGGGCGCCAGCCAGCTCACCCCGTCCAACTGGTACAAGATCCTGGCCGAGCCCGGGGTGCACATCGGCCGGTCCAACCCCGCCGCCGACCCGTCGGGCTACCAGATCCTGCAGATGCTCCAGCTGGCCAACAGGTACTACCACGACCCGAAACTCTCCGCCTCGGTGCTGAAAAACTCCCCCGACTCCAGCGTCGCCGAGACCGAGACCTCCCTGCTGGCCGCCCTGCAGTCCGGGCAGATCGACTACCTGGCCATCTACAAGTCCAGCGCGCTGGAAAGCCACCTGAAGTACATTGCGCTGCCGGCGCAGATCAACCTGTCCGACCCGGCCATGGCCGCCGGCTACGCCAAGGTCTCGATCCACGCTGGCTCGCTCGGCACGCTGACCGCCAAGCCGATCATCTACGGGATGACCATCCCTAGCAGCGCCCCCAGCTCGGCCCTCGGCGAGAAGTTCATCCACTTCGTGCTCAGCCCGGCCGGGCAGGCAATCATGCGCAGCAACGGGTTCGTGGTCATCTCCCCCGCCCTCGCGCAGCCGCAGGCCAAGGTCCCCGCATCGATCAAGCCGCTCACCGCCCAGTGGCCGTTGACGGGCGGGTGAGACGCCCCAGGCCGGCTCGGCGGCACAATGACCTCGTGACATCGACAAAGGCGCCACGGTCGGCGCGTGGCTGGCCGTCGGGCTGGTTCAGCGTGGTCACCTGGCTGCTTGGTGGGCTGCTGCTGGCGTTCATCGTGCTGCCGATCATCCGGCTGATCACGACCTCGTCGGTGGCCAGTCTGCATGCCGCCGCCCAGACGGCCGCGATCCGGGATGCGACGCTGCTGAGCCTGCAGGCGGCGGCGATCACCGCCGGGATCGCGACCCTGTCCGGTGTGCCGCTGGCTTACATCCTGGCCCGCGGCAGCTTCCGGGGCCGCGGCGTGATCCAGTCCATCGTGGACCTGCCGCTGGTCGTGCCGCACACGGTCGCCGGGATCGCGCTGCTGTTCCTGCTCGGGCGGACTGGCTGGGTCGGCGGCCCTGCCGCCCACCTCGGAGTGTCCTTTTACGCGTCTCAGTGGGGCATCGTGGCCGCGATGCTGTTCGTCAGCTGCCCGTTCGCCGTCAACAGCGCCCGGGTCGCGTTCGAGACCATCGACCCCAAGCTGGAACGGGCGGCCCGCAGCTTGGGCGCCACCCCCTGGCACACCTTCCGGCGGATCACCCTGCCGCTGGGGCTGCGTGGCGTGCTGACCGGCGCGGTTCTGGTATACGCCCGGTCGATCAGCGAGTTCGGCGCCGTGGTGATCATCGCCTACTACCCGGCCACCGCCCCGGTCGAGATCTACAACCTGTTCCTGCAGTCCGGGCTCACCCAGTCAGCCTCAGCCGCCGTGGTGCTCCTGATCGTCACACTGGCCACCTTCCTGGTCTTGCGGACCCTGGCCTCGGGTCGGCTGCTCGCCCAGGTCAACCGTGCCTACGCCTAACCCGGGGCTCCGCATCAGCGGGCTGAGCGCCCAGGCCGGATCCTTCACCCTCGGCCCGGTCAGCCTCGCCATCCCGCCCGACCGGGTGCTGGTCGTGCTCGGCCCATCCGGGGCCGGCAAGACCATGCTGCTGGAGACCATCGCCGGGCTCCGCCCCCTGCAGGGTGGGCAGATCAGCCTCGCCGGCACCGACATCACCGGCCTGGCGCCCGAACGGCGCCGTATCGGCCTGGTCTTCCAAGATGCCGCCCTCTTTCCCCACCTGACCGTCACGGGCAACATCAGATTCGGTCCCCGGGCCAGCCACATGACCTCCCCCGACGGCACCAGCGACCTGCTGAACCAACTCGGCATCGCCCACCTCGCCGACCGGGCACCCCGCTCACTCAGCGGCGGCGAACGCCAGCGCGTCGCCCTCGCCCGCGCACTAGCGATCCAGCCCTGCCTCCTCTTGCTTGACGAACCCCTGTCCGCCCTCGACCAGCCCACCCGCGAAGACCTGCGCGCCCTGCTGCAGCGGCTCCTGACCGAACTGGAGATCCCCGCCGCGCACGTCACCCACGACCGCGACGAAGCCCTCAGCATCGGCGACGACCTGGCCATCATCGTCGGCGGCCAGCTACGCCAGACCGGACCAGCCGCCCACGTCGCCGCCGAACCGGCCGACCCCCACGTCGCCCGCCTGCTCGGCTGGACCGAACTCGGACACGGCACTACAGAAAACGGCACCACCCGCATCGGGCAACTCGTATTCCACGATGCGAGCACCGCAGGCCTGCACGGCCCCGTACAAGCCTTCTACCGGCCCGAAGACATCGAACTCGGCCCTGCCACTTCCCAGACACCGGCCGGCGCCAGCCTCACCGCACACATCACCCGCATCGTCCATACACGCCCACTCGCCCGCATCAGCATGGACTCCGACCCGCCCATCACAGCACTGATGCTTCACCGAGACATCGACCGCCACCGCCTCACCGCCGGCAACCTGATACAGGCGACATTGCCGCCCAGCAGCCTTCGTGTTTTCCAGGCCCATTGATAGACAGCAGGCAGCGGGGGAGTGCTGATCGGCCGGGGTGGCCACGAGCGGCCACGGGTGCGGCCAGTCCCACTGGTCGTGGTGGCTGACCTCGCCGCTGCGCCAGGCGCGCCCGTGCCGGGCGGGCGCGCCTGGCGCAGCCTAACCTGCGAGGAGGACGCCTCCACCAGCTGAAGGCCGCTGTGGCAGGCTCTCTGCTACTGAATGTGCAGATGTTTGCCGGAAAGGCGCGTTGCATGAGTGAAGACGCACCGGAGCTAACCGCGGAGCTGGTGGTGGACGGGGCCGAGCCGTCGCAGCCGGTGATCTCGCCAGATGGGCGCTGGGTTGCGTATGTCGTCGCTCCGGTCGGCCGCGGGGGAGAGCGTCGTATGTGCGCGCTCTGGGTGGCCGCTGCTGACGGCAGCTCACCGTCGTGGAAGCTGACCGCGGGTATGGCGGCAGATTCTGATCCGCGCTGGGCGCCGGATTCGGCGTCGGTGTTTTTCTTGTCAGATCGCACCGGCTCCCGTCAGCTGTACCGGGTACGGGTCGGTGGCGGGGAGGCCGAGGTCCTGACGGACTGGCGCGGCGAGATCTCTGATGCCTGGCCGCTTGCGGATGCCCGGCTGGTCGCGGTGGTGGCGACGGACGAGCCGACTGAGGAGGACAAGCGCAGGCGCGCCGAGCGCGACGACGCGTTCGTCTGGGGACAGCAGCTGCGCTGCGGCAGGCTGCGGGTGCTTGACCTAGCCACAGGCGAGCTGCGTACGGTGGACGGCCTCGGCCACCGCCACGTGGTGGAACTGGCGGCGCGGCCGGACGGGGGCGCGCTGGCGGCGATCAGCTGGGCGGGTCCGGAGAAGGATCGGGGCGTGACCACCAGCGAGTTGCATGTGGTCGATCTGGAGACAGGGACGGCCCGTGATCTGGGCCGGATCGGGACCGAGGCGCGGTCGCCGGTCTGGTGGCAGGCCGACGGCTGCTGGCACGTGGCCTACCTGGCAATGCCAGAACCGTACGGCGGCGACGCCGTCTACGATGTCGCCGTCTCCGCGGCGGCCGCTGTGCATTGTGACCTGACCGCGGGCATGGCTGTCTGCCCGACGGAGCTGGCGCAGGTCGCGGACGGCCCGCCGCTGGCCTTGTTCGCGGACGGGCTCGACACCGCGATCTTCCGGCTCGACCCTGACCTGCTGCGGTTCGGGTGCTTGTCCGCTCGGGACGGCCTGGCCGACTCGCTCACCGCGTGTCGTTCCGCTGAGGTGATCGCGGCGCTGGCCAGCACCTCCTATGAGCCGGTGAACGTCTATGCCGGACCGCCCGGAGGCCAGCTCATCCGGCTCAGTGACACTCAGCCTGCCCTGCGCGCGATTAGCTGGGGAAGTCAAGAACGCCTGTCCTTTCGGGCATCGGACGGCCTCGGCCTCGACGGTCTGCTCGTATTGCCGCCCGGCCGCAACCGCGCGGACGGCCCGTTCCCGCTCATCACATTGGTGCACGGCGGCCCTGATGCCCGGCACGCCGACCAGTTCATGCTCGCCCCGCATCCTCGGGGCAGTGGCTCGCGACCGCGGGATACGCCGTGTTCCTGCCTAACCCGCGGGGCGGGGTGGGTCATGGCCGTGATTTCGCGGCGACGGTCGCGCGCTCGGTCGGCGGCAGCGAATGGAGCGACATCATCAGCGGGATCGACCTGCTGATCGCCGAGGGGGTCGCGGACCCGGACCGGCTTGGAATCGGCGGTGCCAGCCATGGCGGGTTCATGGCCGCCTGGGCGATCGGGCAGACCGACCGGTTCAAGGCCGCCATGATGGCCGCCGGGATCAGTGACTGGGGGATGCTCGTCGCGACCGGCGAAGGGGGAACCCTAGAAGCTGAGCTCAGCGGCAGTTGCGGCTGGGAGGGCACCGGCCCGCACCCCCACGACCAAGTCAGCCCAATCTCGTTTGCGTCGAAGATCCGCACCCCGGTGCTGATCGTGCACGGCGAGGACGACACCAACGTGCCGGTCAGCCAGGCGATCTACTTCCACCGTGCGCTCAGCTGGTACGGGGCCGAGCACGAACTCGTCATCTACCCGCGTGAGGGACACGGGTTCGTGGAGCGCAATCACCAGCTCGACCTGCTCTGGCGCACGCGTGCATGGTTCGACCGGTGGCTTCGCGATGAAGCGTCCGATGGCCGAGGATCACCGGCTTGACCAGCGGGCGCCCTGCCCTGCCCTCCTCACCCAGGTCTCACGGCCTCGATCCATGGCTGCGGCTGCGAACGGCCACACCTGGAAACCACCACGGCGGGCCAGCGGAATGAAGTTTTCACATCCGCCGACGGCACGCCGATCCACCTGCGGATGGACGGGCCCGGACTGGACAATATGGACGTCCCCGACGGGTCGGTCCAGCCCAAGCTGCAGTTCACCATGTTCTTCCCGACCGCCGACTTCTTCCGGGTGCTGCGGATCAACCAGGCGTCGCTCGACCTGGTGACTGCAGTTCGGCGTGGACCCGGACGACAATGGGCTGGAGCGGTTCCTGACCGCGACCCGGCGGCAGAACTTCCTCATCCCGCCGCGCCGCCACCGCGCCTTCCCCCTCGTGGAGCTCGCCTGATTAGGCCGGCTGGCCGCGCTGAGTCCGTGACCGGGGACGCCTGCGGTGCATATGCCGCCACCCGAGGAAGGCGAGGACACCCAGCGGGATAGGCAGCAGGTAGGTGACGATGCGGAACAGCAGCACGGCGGCGGCCACCTTCGCGGCCTGGGCCGGCGCTAGTCCCGCGATGAGCGGGGTGGTCACGCCGACCTCGATCACGCCGAGACCGCCAGGCGTGATCGGCAGCACCGACAGCAGCCGGGCGAAGGCGAACGCGGCCAGGGACGCCTGCCAGGAGACCTGGGCCTGGCTCAGGCCGCTGGCCCGCAGGCAGGCGAGCAGGACAAGCCACAGGGTCAGGTGGCTGGCCACGGTCGTCGCGGTGATGCGCAGCCCGCGCCGGGCCAGCAAACCCGCGGCGCCAGCCCGGAACTCGAGCAGCAGGCCGCGGGCCCGGCGTGGCGGCGGCCGCCGGGCCAGCCGGCATCCCGCCGTCAGCACCCGGGCCAGCGCCTGGTCGGCCCGCCGGGCGAACGGCTCACTGCGCAAGATGGCCCGGAACAGGACGGCGAGCAGGACCAGCACCCCGGCGCCGGCATAGGCGGCAGTTTGCGACCCCGGCCCGGAACGGCCGGTGAGCACGAGGAGCAGCAGGGCCACGACCGGCAGGCCCAGCCGGACGAACACGTTCCAGATCCCGGATACCAGCGTGTAGCGGACGTATTCGCTGCTGGCCACCCCCCAGCTGGACAGCATCGCCCAGCTGATCCCCATCGCCACCGCCCCGCCACCGGGCACCGTGTTGGCCACCGCGCTCGAGCCCAGGTTCACCGTGGCGGCGTCCCGCAGCCGCAGTGACGGGAGCACGGCGGCGACCATCATCCATGCGGTGACCAGGCTGGCCGCCACCGTCACGGCGATGACGCCGAGCCAGAGCAGGCTCATCGCCCGCAGGCTGCTCCAGACGCCGGATAGGAGGCGAACCGGGGCAGCGCGAAGCCGAAGACGCCCCCGATGACCAGGATGGAGAACGCGCCCGCCAGCAGCCGGTGCGATGGCCGGGAGCGGCGTGCCGCGGGCATAAGCAAGGGCCTCCTCGTCGGGTCTGGCTGCCCAGCTAATCACCCATCGGGGGAAAGAGGGGCTAAACCCGGCAAAGCTCAGGCGCGCACGCGGATCGCTGGTATAGTCCCCGGCCGCTCGCATCCAGGCCCGGGCGCGCTGGCGTCTGCGCTCAGGGCAGCAGCAGGAAGGCGGCCACGATCAGCGCGATGATGGCGGCCGCGGTGAGCAGCAGCAGGCCCAGCCGGGGCCACCGGTAGACCTGCTCCTCAGCCGGGTCGGTCATCGTCTTCTCCAGGCAGGGTCAGCCGGCTGCCGGCCAGCACCCAGCGCAGCAGCACCGCGATGGAGCCGTCCACCGTGCCGTCCTCGGCCGTGATCGCGGCGGTGCGGAAGAACCGCGCTTCCTTGAAGTTCTGCCGGGTGGATCTGACCAGGTTGCTCAGCCCCAGTTCGCGGCATGCCCACTCGGCCACGTCATCGTCGGACGCCGGCATCAGGTCGGCATGGCTGAACACCACGGCCAGCCGGGCTTCGCTGAGCGGCACGCCCATCGCCTGGATCTGCTGGTAGACGCGGTGGTACACGGCATCAGGCGGCTGCCTGGCCGGCTCTGCTGGCTGGCCATCCGGCGGGCGCCGCCATGGCGCCTGGATGAGCAGCGGGTTGATCACCAGGATGAACGTCCGCGCCGAACCGAGGAACAGGAGTCCTTCCGTCCTGACCAGGTCCTGGTAATGCTCGCCGGCCGCATCGAACAGGTGCAGAGTCCGGCGTCGCTTTCCCGGAGCTCACCCGGATGAGCAGGGACCGGGGCCGCCGCTCCGGCGGGGTAACCGGGGTAGTGCGGTCCGGGCGCAGCAGCTCCGCCGCCCCCTGCAGGCTGTCGGCGGTCGCCTTGTCGGCTGGCCCGGCGGCGAGCTTCTTCGCCGTAGCCCAGTTCGTCAGCTGCGTGATCATGGCGGAAACCAGCCGGGTCTTGCCCGCCCCGGCCGCGCCGGAGAAGGCCAGCACGATCTCCGGCTCGCCGCCGGGACTGTGCTGCCACAGCTGGCCGCAGCGTGGGCAGAACGCGGTCATCTGGGCCGAGCCGAACAGGAGCAGCGTGCGCATCCGCTTCCCGCAGCGGCAATACCGGCGGATGATGCCGAACCGGCCCGGCCGTACATCGCGATGCCAGCGAGTGCATTGCGGCTGGCCCGGGCACAGGTACCCGGGATAGGGCACCCGCTCCCCGCAGTGCGGGCAATGGATGCGGATGTTCTTGATCCTGAGCAGCCCGGAGTCGATGCCGCGCAGCACTGCCCCGGCGGCCCGGACACCGGCCGTGCCCACGGCGACGATCAGCAGGCAGACGGCGGCGCAGCCCGCCGCCGAGGATGGCGCCGGCCGCGGCGCCCGCGGCCATCCCGATGGCGCCGCCGATGCCAGCCGGGACGGTGGCCGGGAGCAGATCGGAGTGCAGGGCGGAGCGCACCCGGTCAGCGCCGTCACGCCACCACTCCCGGCTCGCGCTGGTAGGCGACGGTCACCGCGTGCCTGGCGTCGGCCAGGGCTGGCCCATAGAAGTACTGCGGCACGGCTGGGTCGTCACCCTCTGACGGCTGCGGCCAGCGTTCTGGCGGCGGCAGCCCGGCTGGCCGGTACGCCAGTACCTGGCCGAGGGCGGCCAGGTAGCCAGCTGGCAGGGCCAGGCCGTAGGCGGCGATCGCGACCGCCGCGGCGATCAGGCCGGACGCCACGGCATAGCCGATATAGAGGGCCAGCGCGATGGCCCCGGCTATGACGAGGAGCAGAAAAGCGACGAACTGCATGCGGCGGACCCCGATCAGCCGGTCAGGACCGGCGCCAGAACCGGGCCGAGCGGGTGGGCCCGCGCCACGTGCCAAACAGCTTGGCGGCTGCGCGGTCGCCGTCCAGCGCGCGGCCGACCGCGGCCTGCTCCCGGCGGGGCCAGGAGCGGACCGGCTCGCACGCCGCGGCCAGCTGGCTGGCCTGCGTCGGCTGGCCAGCCACGCGGGATCGGCGCGAGCGGCGAATACCCGGGCGGCCAGGGCAACGTCGGCCTGCGGTGCGGTCAGCCGGCTGGCCAGCTCGCGGCCGAGGGCGAGCAGCGACCGGGTCAGGACAGCCGCGCAGGGCCGGCCCGAGCGGCTCGGCGACGGCCAGCAACGCGGGCAGGT
Source organism: uncultured Actinomycetes bacterium (assembly GCA_963757545.1). Lineage (GTDB taxonomy): Bacteria > Actinomycetota > Actinomycetes > Streptosporangiales > Streptosporangiaceae > RYN-230. The sequence continues at coordinate 317,555 of CAVWSA010000030.1, forward strand.
CCCCGTCCAGCACCCCGCGCATCCGGCTGTCGGCGGCGGTCTGGTACAGCGCGAACAGTTCGGCGAAGACATCCGCATCTCCTTCGGGTGCGCTGGCCCGGGCCCGGGTGAGCAGCGGCCCGGCCTGGGCGGCGGTCAGCATGATCTGGAGGTCCGCCGGAGCGAGCACCTCCCGCGCCGGGTGGCTGGCGACCACCCCGGCCAGCCGGTACCAGTCGTCGTCGGGCTCCCAGTAAGCGGCCAGCGCGCCGGCTTCGCCGCTGAGCCAGCGCGCGACGTCGTCCGGAGGGTCGTCGGCGATCAGGTCCAGCAGCTCCATGAGCTGACCGGGCGGGCAGCCGTCTGGCCACAGACGGCGCAGCAGCGCCTGGTCGATCCGGGGGGAGTGCCCGGCGGTGGCCCGCGCGTCGGCGATCTCATCCAGCGCCCGCAAGGGTGCCACCCTGCCCTGGTCGGCCGCCTGGAGCAGCCACAGCTCGGCCAGGGTGGGGAACCCGGCCAGTTCCTCCCGGCGGATCGCGCTGCCGAGCGGGCCGGCCAGCACCGCCGCGGCCCGCTCCGGTGCCGCGTTGTCCAGCTGGGTCAGCAGGCCGCGCCGGACCGCGGTGGACACGGCGGAGCAGCTGGGCCAGGTCCGGATCGGGCGGTTCACCGATGGGGCAGCCCTGCCCGTACTGCTCGAGGCACGCCTCCGGGAGACCGAGCTGCCAGGCAGCGGCCCAGTTCAGCACCGCGCGAACGCGTCCGGGCCGTGGCCCCCTCGAGCAGCTGGACGGCCCGGTCCCGGGCCGCCGCGGTGCCCTGCTCGCTGAGCCGGGCCGGCCTGACTGGCTGGCCAGCCCTGATCCGGCCGACGGCATCCTCGATCAGCAGGTCCTCGATGTAGGCCACCTGGTCGGCCGCCCCGGCCTGGCCGGCCAGGCCGAGCAGCTGGATCAGGCGTTCTGTGGTCAGCGGCTCAGCGGGCTGGGCCAGCAGCAGGCCGAGGACAGCACCGGCGGCAGCGGCGCGCAGGTGGCCGGCGGCGCGGCGGCCCACCGCGCCACGTCGGTTCGTTCCGCCGGGGTCAGTGGCCGGCCGAGCAGCCCGGCCGCCGTGGTGACGACCGGCAGCCAGTCGTCGAGACCCTTCTCGGCGCCGGAGGCCAGGGCCACGGCCTGCCGCCACAGCGCGGCCGCGGCCTGCACCCCGGTGTCGGCCAGCAGGCTGGCCAGCGGATGGGTTTCGCCGCCCGGCGCCAGCCCGGACGCCAGGTCGAAGAACTGGAAACCGAGGCCGGCGTCCGGCGGCGCCACGTCGGACAGGATTCCGATGAGCTGGAACCGGGCCGATTCCGGCCGGTGGCAGTAGGTGGTGAAGGTCAGCTGGCGGCCGAGCCGCTCACCCAGCAGGTAGCACAGCGCGGCGATACACCACGCGCATTGGGCGGTATCACGGCAGGCCAGCAGGACCGGCGGGGCGCCCGCGATGGCCTGGCTGACCGCGGTGAGCAGTTCGGGCAGCAGGCTGGCCAGTCCGTGCTGCGTCGAGGAAGGCCTGCACCCCGGCCGGGTCGATCGGGCCAGGCCGCGGTGGCCCGGGCAGCTCGGGCAGCTCAGCGTCGCGGCCCGGCTCGCGCTGCCACAGGTCCGCCCGCCACAGCTCGGCCGGCAGGACCGGGCCGAAGTCGGCCTCCGGAGTCGCGGTGACCAGGGCATGCGCGAAGTAGTTGCCCGGGCGGCCCGAATAGTCGGTGCCCGCGAACACCACCTGGGCGGTGATGGCCGCGCCGGTCGACGGGCTGGCCGCGTGCGCGAACATGACCGGGTAGGCGTCCGGCTCGCCCAGGCTCGGGCTGGCCAGCAGCCAGGCGGGCGGCTGGTACACGATCAGCTCCTCCACCTCACGCAGCACGGCCGGTGCCGTGCCGGGGGTGGTCGCGCTGAACTGGAATCCGCTGTCGCCGGCCGGGCCGTCCTGGCAGGAGGTGTAGTGCAGCTGCTGGAAGGCCATCTCAGCGCCCCCGCACCGGAATGACGCCGAGCGTGCTGAGGATCCAGGTCAGCGGGTCGCCGACCCGGTAGGGACGGATGCCCCGTTCGGAGACCTGGTTGGTCGCGGTGGGTGTCTCGCCGAGTGCGGAGATACCGAAGTAGCGGTGGCTGCGGTAGTGCTGCCGTACGATCCGGTCGATCAGGGACCCGTCCCACCTGTCCAGCAGCCGCTGGACCTCGGTGTGCACGCTGAGGCTGTCGGCCTCGTCCAGCCACGGGCCTGGGACCGGGGCCTGGCGCAGCGGGCTGGTCGGGTCCAGGCTCCGCTGGAACGCGTCGATCTTGGAGAACGCGACGGCGAGCGGCTTGCTGATCAGCCCGTCCGATCCAGCCTGGCCGGTACGCAGCACGAGATCGGTGATGTTCTGCAGCACGCTGACCGGCGTGTCGGCCGCGCCGCGGGGCGGCGATGGCAGCCGGGTGCCCGCGGCGGCCAGCTTGCGCGCGGCCGGCATTTGCAGCGGATCCAGCAGCAGCACGATGGCGTCGGCCGCGGCCAGGTAGCGGGCGTTCTGCTCGGCGGATTGCTGCGAGAGCAGGTCCTCGCCAGCCGGATCGAACAGGGAGAGCAGCGCTGGCCTGGCCGGGCTGCCGCGGCTCAGCCCGCGGCCTGAACCGCGGCCCCGGCGCGGCCCCGGCGCGTCGGGGCCGCCGACGGTGAGCCGGAAGACCAGCGGAGTCCGGTCGCTCGCCGCCGCTGGCGCGGTGGGGGGCAGCAGCTGGTCACTGCCGTACAGCAGCGCTTCGTAGTAGCTGGCGAACTCGTGCCCGGTGTAGTCGTCGGCCGGGCTGATCGTTGCCTGCAGTTGATCGCCGAGCCGGTGCATCAGCTCGCGCACCAGCACGGTCATGAACACGGTCTTGCCGGATTCCTTGGCCCCGACGAGCGCGATCATGCGGCTGGGGATCCGCCCGAACAGGGCGGGCAGCGGCCGGTGACAGGCCGGGCAGATCCGGGTCGTGGTGCTGACCCCGCAGCGTGGGCACGCGGCCTGGGTGCCCGGAGTCTCCGCCGCGAAGGCGGGCGGCGCGGTCACTTCCCGGCCGATGTGCTCGCTCAGCACTTTGTCCGGTTCCGGCTGGCACCGCAGGCCGCCCCAGCCGGTCCGGCCCGAGCAGCGGAATTCGATCTCCCACCGGCCGAACGGCTCGTAGCAGTACGGGCAGTGCAGGTCGGCTGGCGGGCGCCGTCTCATGGCACCCTCATCTCGTCCGGGGGCGGCGGGTACAGCAGGATGGGGTCGGCCTCCGGGTCGCTGTGCTGCGGATCAACGAAGCAGGCCACCCAGCCGGGGTCCTGGCGGGCGAGCTGCACGGTGAACCGGGCCGGCTGGCCCGGGCCAGCCGGCTGCCGGCCGGTTTCCTGGATCCGCTCGCCTTCGGCCGGGTCCCTGGGCGGGTACCGGCCGGAAGTCTGCACGGCCACCAGCGGCGGCAGCTGGACGGTTTCCTCGGCGGAGACCTCGATTACACGCTGCCGTGCATGCAGCTGCCGCCGGCTGATGTGGTACTGGACCGCGGCGGGCCAGGCGCAGGCTGACCCAGGCCGGTGGGGCCGTCTGGCGGCCGTCCGGGCCCTGGTGCACGGCGATGATGCTGAACGTGACCGCGTGCCGGTCCACGCCGATGCGGCAGCCGCCTTCGTCGAAGTAGGCGCGCCGGGAGCAGTCCAGCTCGCCGCCGGGATGGCGGACTATGACGTCGGTGGCGTCGCGCGGCCACACCCAGCTCAGCTCGACGGTGCCGTGCCTGCGCTCGGCGTGCGCCTCGCGGGCCGGCTCGAGCAGCATGAGCGGCACGGTGTTGCCAGCCACGACGACCCGGCCCAGCTCGGTCAGTGCGGTGACGAAGTGGCGCCCGAACGGCAGCCTGGCCCGCAGTACGGCGCGGCCGCCGGCGTCGTGTTCCGGAGGCCCGGGGACGTCGGTCAGCGTGTCCGGGTCCGCGGCCACTCTCGCCCCCACCGGCCAGCCCGGGGCGTGATCGGCCCGGACCAGCCGCACGTGGCCGTGCCGGGGTGGTGTCCAGCTCAGCACGACCTGCGCGGTGGACGGGGCGGTCTCGTCCGCGGGCACCGGATCCGCGGGAAGCTCTGCGGTGAGATCGGTGACCACCCCTGGCTCGGGTGTGGGTACCGCGGGCACGTCGATTCCGCCGGACAGCCGGCGGGCGCCGTCCGGGGCGCGGTAGACGGCGGTGATCCGGTAGCGGTACTGGGTGCCGGTGCGCAGCCCGCGGTCGGTGAAGCCGCGCATCGACGCCGTCACGGCTGTGCCGTCCGTGTCGTCCTGCGGGTCGTCGCGGTCCTGGCCCGCGCCCTGCTCCCAGCGGACGACGTCGATGCCTTCCGCCCGGGGGTGGGCCCGCCACGACATGGTGACCGAGGATTCCGCCTCCGCGACGTCGACGTCCGCCACATCCGGCACGAACGGCAGGAGTGCTGTGCTGGCCGGTGCCGAGTACACCGCACCGCCGCGCTCGGCGAAAACGCTGTAGCACACCTCCGCCCCGGCCGGGGCGTCCCGGTCGGTCACGTTACGCGCCCCGGTGCCGGTCAGCACAGCCGTCCCATCGGTGGCCGAGACCGGTGCCCGGGCCAGGCCACGCACGACGCGGTACCGCACCCGGCCGGTGTGCGCCGGGCTGGGTTCCCAGCTGACCAGCACCTGCTGCCCGTCCAGCTGGGCCTGGGCCGCGACCGGCGCGGGCGGGGGCAGGGCGGCCAGCCGGTCGGCCAGGGCGTCGTCGTCGCCGGCCAGGCCGATGGCTTCGGCCAGCCGCTCGGCCGCCTGCTCGGTCTCGCCCTCGCCCTCGGCCGCGGCGGCCGCCCGGGTGAGCTCGTCGACCTTGGCGTCCACCTCGCCGACGCGGGCCCGCCGCGGATCCCCGGCGGGCAGCCCGGCGGCCAGCCGCTGCGCCGCGCGCAGCTGGCCGGTGCTGAGCATCTGGTCGATCTGCTGCCGTACGGCCCCGGTGGTGTCCTCGGCGCTCAGGGCCGCGGCCAGCAGGTTGGCTTCGTCGCTGACCAGGCCGAGTTCCATGGCCCGCGCCGCGAGGCAGCGCGGCCCGGTCAAGCCGAGCCGGATGAACTGCCGCAGCCGCTCCACGACCTCGGACAGCATCAGCGCGTCGAGCCCGCCCGCGCTGCGGGCCGCCGCGCCCATGCTGGTCAGCGCCTTCTGGATCCGCTCTTTGGCCCGGTCGGTGAACGGCCGGCGGTCGGCTTCCAGCTTGGCGCTGGCCAGCTCGGCCTCGCCCAGCCGCCGCCCGTCGCTGAGCCGGAACCCGTCGAGCACCCGGAAACCGCGCCGGACGTCGTCGGCGAAGATGATCTCGGCCGATAGCTGAAGGCCGAGGTCGTCGAGATAGGGGAGCAGGACCCGCAGCTGCGCGTCCGGCGTGCCGGGCAGCACCGGGAAGGCCTGCACGACGTGCACGCCCGCGTCCCGCAGCGCCGCCGCCACGGCAGCGTCCGTGACGGACCAGCCCAGCACGCTGACCAGCTTGGCCACCGTGTCCGGGCCAGCGACGGCCTGCTCGCCGGCCACCGCTTGCGCGTACCTGGCCAGCCGGCCGCGCAGCAGCTCGCGGTGCTGTTTGTGCAGCTGGGCGAGCCGGTCGGCGGTGAGCGGCCCGGAACGTTCCAGCTGAGCGTGGGCCACCAGCAGCGGCCGGCCAGCGTTCTGAGTACCAGGTCAGACCGCAGTTCCCGCCAGTAGGCGACGGCCTGGGCCAGGCTACCGGGCGACGGCGTCCCGGCCGGCGGCGCCGGCGGCGCGCGGGCAGGCCGTACCGCCGATAGAGGTCGGCGGGCGGGACGTTCCCGGCCTGCCGGGCTGGCTCCAGGACGTCGCGGCGGTACGCGTCGCGGTCCCAGGCCACCTAGCCAGTCACCTCGATCTCGGCTATCTGCCGCCTGGCCTCGTCCACGGCCGCCGCGTCGAGGCCGCCGATCTGGACCTCGAACCGGACTTCGCTGCCGGAACTGGCCTCCCGCCCGTGCACCTGGATGGTCCCGGTCTCGGTCATGTGGAACTGGACCTCGAACGGTGTCCCGGTGGGCCGGGGGGGCAGGTCGCTCAGCAGCCCTTCGCCGATGTGCTCGTTGTGCTGCAGTTCCTCCGAGGCGACCGCGCCGGCCTGCTCCCAGACCTCGAGCAGGGCCTGGCGCTGATTGGGCGCGGCGGTCTGGAAGGGATGCCAGCCGGTGTCCGCGGGCAGCGGCGTGTTCGCGGTCAGCAGGTGCTTGATGTACTCGCGGGCCCGGTCCGGATCGATCCGGGCCACCGGGTCACGCTCGTCGGTCAGCTTGAGCCCGAACGCGCGTGGCACCACCCCGGCCACCGTGATATCGCTGACCCGGTCCAGGCTTTCCACGCCGAGTTCCTCGGACAGTGCCTGGCTGTCCTCCGGGTTGCTCACCCGGACCTTGCGGGTCAGCGCGTACAGCGCGGCTCCCTTGGCCACGGCCAGGTTCGGGTCCTGCCGCCTCGCGTCCAGCCGGAACCGCTCCTTCAGCGCCCGGGCGATCACCGGGGTGCTCGTCATGCCCCCGACCAGCAGCACGTCGTCGAATCGCGCGACGCCCCGGTCCCGGGCGGTCGCGAGCGTCTTGCCGGTGATCTCCATGGTCTGCTCGAGCAGTTCCGCGGTGAGTTCCTCGATGTGCTCGCGGGACAGCTCCACCGACACCACCGAGCCGTCGAAACGCATGTTGTGCCGGCGGGACTGGACCGCGCTGCAGCGCCTTCTTCAGCTCTTCGGCCGAGGTGGCCAGGTCCTGCATGAACTGCTCGTCACCGCCGGGGTCGAGCTGCGGGTACTGCTCGGCGAAGCCCTGCAGCAGGAAATCCATGACCTTCTGGTCCCACTCCGCGCCGCCCAGCCGGTGGTTGCCATCCACGCAGACGACCTGCACGTCGTTGCCCTCGAGCCGCATGACCGTGGTGTCGAACGTCCCGCCACCGAGGTCGTAGACGAAGATGTGCCGGGTCGCCGTGTCCTCGCTGATCGACTGGTAGGACAGCGCGGCGGCCACCGGCTCGGGCAGCACGTCCAGCACGTTCAGCCCGGCGATCTGCCCGGCCCGGCGGGTGGCCTCCCGTTCCTGCAGGCCGAAGTAGGCGGGCACGGTGATGACCACGTCCTCGACCGGCTCGCCGGTCTGCTCTTCCGCCGGGATGGCCAGCGCACGAAGAATCAGCGCGGAAACGGATTCGGGCGTGAAGTGACTGGCCATGGTACTCGTAGCGCACGTCCTGTCCCATATCGCGCTTCACCAGTTCACGGACCAATTGCGGGACGAGCAGCGCGGAGTTCTTCGCCTGCCTGGCCCACCACCACGCGCCGGGCCGACTCGAAATACACCACCGACGGCGTCGTGTCCTCACCCTGGAAGCTCTTCAGCACGACCGGGCGGAGTGTCTTGTCCACCCGGGCGATGCAGGAGTTCGTGGTGCCGAGGTCGATGCCGTAGGTAGCCATGTCACCTCACTGCTCGGGGACGTACTGATGAAATCGCGCTTGCAGCGGACGGCGCACGTGGCCGGTGTCCCGGTCGGTGAATCCGGCCCCGAGGACCTCGGCCACCGTGTTGTGCCGGGCTTCCTCGGCGGTGGGCAGCACCGCGAGCGGGTGATGACAGGCCCGGGTCGAACGGTTCGCCGGGATCGGCGGTGAACGTGTCGATCCGGCACCGCTCCAGGATCTGGGCCACGTCGTCAACGAACGACCAGGCCAGCTTCGCGTCCTGCCCGTCGTCGGCCTGCCGCCGGGCCTCGCGGCTCAGCTGGTCGTGCAGCCGGATCAGGTCAGTGATCACCGGCTCCAGCACCATCCGGTCTAAACCGGCCTTGAGTAGCTGGTTCTCCTCATGCAGCTGGTCGATGACCGCCTCACGGTGGGCCGCCCGCTGGTGAAATCCGGCCAGCTGTTCCTCGACCCGGCCCAGCCGGCTGGCCAGCTCGCCCAGGCCCGCGCTATCCGGGCAGGCGGCCGGCCTGGCTGGCTCCTCGATCCATTTCGCTCACGGCCGCCACCTGAGTGCTCCGGAAACATGACAAAAAGCATGCCTCACAAGGTGGAACGGCACCAGCCCTGATCATTTTCGCAAATCGGGCATTTCCGGGAGTGGGGCTAGCGGGCTTGATAGCGAAGCCGCATTATCGAGGGCGGGGCACGGCGCAGGTACGGCCGTGCTGCGGCGGTTTCCGGGGAGGGCCGATGGAATACCCTGACCACCTCAAAACGCCAGTGCGTGAACGGGGTCCTGGTCCGGCTGATCTGGGTGACGTTTTAGCGGACGAACTGCTCTGGGACGCGGCTAACTGGGACCCGGATGTGCCGCCGCCGGTCCCGGCCATCCCCGGGCGGGAGCCGGCTGACACGGCGGGGCGGCTGCGCAACGGCGGCCCGGAGCCGGTCTACCGGGCACTTGGCCGGCTGGCCCGGCTCGGCGCGCTGCCCAGCACGCGCTGGCCGCGCGCCTGGCCCACCGCGGCCTGGCCCACCGCGGCGTGGCCCGGTTCGGGCCCTCCTGGTTCGGGCCCTCCTGGTTCGGGCCGTCCCGGCGACCCGTGGCCACCGGGCAGCCCGGCCGCCGGCCCCGCCGCGGACCTCGCCGTCGGAATGCATGAGGCGGGCAGAACCCCGGGTGTCCGGCTGATCTGCATAACCGGGCCAGCCGGGGTGGGCAAGACCCGCCTGGCCATGGACATCGTGACCGGAACGCAGCAGAAACTGCTCGCGGCCGGCGTTCCCGCCGGCCGTGCCGTGCCGTTGCTGACCGTCCGGCTCCGGTCCGTCGAGTCAGGGGCGGGGCGGCGCCGGCTGATCATGGCGGCTCATGACGCGCTGCTGGATCTGCTCCTCGCCCTGGGCGTGGCCGAGCGCGACGTGCCGGACAGCCTGATGGCCCGGCGGGCCCGTTACGTAGCCGAACTGAGCGGGCGCCGGCCGGTCATCCTGATCGACGACGTGGTGGCCGAGAACCAGGTCAAGCTGCTGCTGCCGGCCGAGGCCGGGGTGGTCGTGGTGACCAGCCGCGAGGGCGTGCACTGGTCGGAGATCACCGGCGTGGTCAACGTCCCGGTGGCCCCGCTGGACGCCCGCGGGACCGGCACGCTGGTGCGCGACATTTTCCGGGCCTGCGGGGCAGAGCCGGACGACGCCACGGCCACGGCCGTGCACGACTGGTGCCGCGGGACGCCGCGGCCGGTCATCCTGGTCTCCCGCTGGCTGGCGGCGACGGCCCAGCCGGCCGCGTCCCTGGCTGCCGCCCGGCGGGACTGGGATCGGGTGCACGGCGAGCTGGCCGTCGATGGCGTTAGGCATGGCTTCCCGGCGGTGGCCGCCATGCTCGGCCTGCTCGGCGCAGACCAGCAGGTGATCGTGCGCATGTTCGGGATGTTGCGGCTGCCGGAAGCGGATCTCGCGGCGGTATGCGCGGCGACCGGCCTGAGCCGGGACCGGGCCATCGCGGCGCTCGGCGAGCTGACCAGCATAGGCCTGCTCGCGGCGGCGGACCCGGCCGCGGCCTGGGCGATGGCCCCGGCGGTCGCGGATTACGCCGCGGCCTGGGCCTGGGCGGCCGATCCGGATCCGCAGGACACGTATCAGCGGCTGCTCGATCCGCTGCTCGGGCTCTACCAGCGCCGGATGCACGGCCTGCTCGCCGCGCAGACCGCGCTGGCCCAGGCCGACCCGGCCGGGGCCAGGGAGTGGGCGGCGGCCGAGGTGCTGGCCGCGCGGGAGGTCGTCGCCACCGTGCTGGATGCGGCCGCGGTGACCCGGCAGCCCGGGCGGGCCCGCGAGCTCGCGGCTGGTTACCTGGCCGCGGCGAGCGTGCTGGACGGGCGGGCGGCCGGCTCGCGGGAGGTCGAGCGGTTCATCGGCCCGGTGCTGGCCGTGGCCCAGGCGGCCGGTGCGGCCGAGCTGGCGGCCAGTGCGCTGGAGCGGCTCGGCCCGGGCGCCGCCGGGCAAGCCGACGTGACGGCGGGCCCGCCGGGCCCTGTTGCCGAGCCCGCCGGGGATCCGGCGCCGGCCAGGCCAGACGGCATGACGCCGGCCGCGGTGGCGGCCGGGGACAGGGCCGCCAGCCAGAATCAGGCGCTGCTGTTCGGCGCGAGAGGCTGAGTGCGGTGCCGGGCGAGACCCCCGGGCAGCGGCAGGCCCGCGACGAGCTGGACGAGATCCAGGACCGCAGCGGCCCGTCGCGGGCGCTGCGGGTCGAGCAGGTTGGCCAGGCGCGCCAGGGCTGGCTGCCCATCGAGATCAGCCTCGACTGCTCCGATGTAGCGGGTGGCCCGGGCGGTGTCCGGCTGGCCCGGCGCGAGCACGCGACGGTGCAGGTGCCAGCCACGTTCCCGTTCTCGCTGCCGGGCGTCCGGGTTACCCACTCGCGGTTCGCGGGGCTGCCGTACGTGCTGCACGGGCATCAGATCTGCCTCTATCACTCGGACAGCGACTGGAATCCGGCGCGCGGCATGTTCGGCGTGATCGGCCGCCTGATCGCCTGGTATCGCCGGGCGGCGGCCGGACGCCTGATCGAGCAGGGGCAGCCGCTGCACCCTCCGCTCGCGTATCCGCTGCCGTTCGGCGACGCCGACTGCGTCGTGATCCGCCCCGACCTGCCCACCGACTTCGAGCCGGTGGCCGCCATCATGGTCCGCGAGTATCCCGCGCGGGCCGATGTCGTCCGCTGGCTGCGCCCGGCGGCGCTGGAGCTGAGCAGCCAGCCGGTGCTGAACCGGCTCAAGGATGACCTGGCCAACGTGGCCCGGGCCCATGAGAAGCCCACGTTCCTGGCTGCGGTCAGGATGCTGCGCCAGCCGCTGAGCTTCGAGTTCCCGGAAACGTTCCCGGCGCTGCTGGACGCGCTGTCAGCCGAGCATGTGCACAGCGCGGAGCTGCTGGGGCAGCTGGCCCAGGTATGGCGGGCGAACGAGCTGGCCGCGGTCCGCCCGCCCGGCCCGGCGCCGCTGCACGTGATCATGGCCGCCCCGATGCGCGGGATCGCGGGGGCCGGACGGCCGGACATGCACCTGGCCGTGTGGCAGCTCGAGGCGGCCGACGCGGCCGTCCCCGGCATCGTCACCGGCGCGGGCGGTACGGGTGGGGCCGGCGGTATGGGCGGTGCGGGCGACCGGCCCCCGGCGTGGCTGCTGGCCGAGCAGGACAAGGCCCTGGAGAGGCTGTACTACGCGCCGCTGTCCTGGGCGTTCGTCCAGGAACACCGGCGGCAGATCGTGACCCGCCGGGATACCGGGAAGCCCGCCCAGTGGCTGCTCGGGAAGAGCGTGCTCGTGCTGGGCTGCGGTGCGCTGGGCGCCCGGATCGCCGAGCACTGCGCACGGGCCGGCGTGCGCAAGCTCGTCGTGGCCGACAATCACGCGGTCGGTACCGGGCTGCTCGTCCGGCAGCCCTATGTGGACGCGGACGTCGGCCGTCTCAAGGCACCGCGGCTCGCCGAGCGCCTGGCCCTCATCAGGCCGTCGCCCGGCCTGGAGGTCGAGGCGGAGATCGGTGATATCCGGGACACCGTGCTGGGCGGCGCGGATGCCGGGCCACCCCAGGCCGACCTGATCGTGGACGCGACGGCCAACCGGGGCGTGTCGGCCCGGATCGAATGGCTGCGCCGCGGGCGGCCGGGCCGGTGGCCACCGGTGCTGACCGTCGGCGTCGGGCACGCCTGCGAGCGCGCGGTCGGGACGCTCGCTCTGCCGCAGGCCAGCGGGGCGGGCACCGACATCCTGTACGCCCTGGCCGACCGGGCCTTCCGGGACAGCAGCCTGCGGGACGTGGCCGAGGACTTCTTCACCGAACCGGAACCCGGCCAGATCTTCCAGCCGGAGATCGGCTGCTCCGAACCGACCTTCACCGGCTCCGACCCGGAGGTCGCGGCGGCCGCCGGGCTGCTGTTCAGCTGGGCCCTTCGCGTGCTCAACGACCAGGCCGCCCGGCACCCGGTCCCGGCCAAGTCGCTGTTCCTGGCCCGGCTGCCCGGCGACCCGGACCGTCCTGCCCATGTCTACCTGGACTGGCCCAATGACCTGCTCGCCGACGACGGGCAGAGCGGCTACCAGCTTCGTATCCGTGCTGCGGCGCTGGAGGCGGTGCGCAGCGAGGCACAGGCGACGGCGCGCCGGTTCGCGCCGTCCTGGGAGACCGGCGGCCTGCTGTTCGGCCACATCGACGACGCCTGCCGCGTCGCGTGGGTGACCGGCGTGGCGGGTCCGACGGCCGGCAGCGAGCGCGGCGATCACCGGTTCCGCCTCGGCCCGGCCGGGGTGGCTGACCTTATCGACCGGCACCACCGGGCCAGCGGTGGCCGGGTGCGCCTGCTCGGCATGTGGCACACCCACCCCGGCCTCGTGCCCGAGCCCAGCAGCCTGGACATCCAGGCCATGGCCAGCGTGCTCGGCCAGACACCACCCGAGCGGGTGCCGCGCCGCATCGCCCATGTGATCGTCGGGGGAGACCCGGAACGATGGGACTACTGGCTGCTCGGGGCCGGGCTCGCCGGACATCGGATTCCGGCTGTTCAGCTGGACCCAGTTCCGCCCGGACGGCGCTGCCGCTGACGCAGCCGATCAGGAGCAGTGATGGCCCTTTCATCTGATCAGATCAGGAAGTGGTCCCAGCGCGGCGATCCTATTCAAGCCTGGTACTCGTACGAGATGGTGCGGGGCAGCCTCACCCAGGGCAGGCTGGAAGGGACCTGGTCGGTCTATCCGCAGGGGTCCTACGCCAATAAGACGAACATCGGCGCCGACAGTGATGTCAACCTTGTCGTCGCGCTGACGTCCTCGTTCTACCCGGACAAGGCGGAGCTGAGCTGGAACGAGCAGGAGGAGTACGACCGGTACTACGAGCAGGCCGACCGGACCTGGCGTGATTTCCGCGACGCCGTGACCAGGATCCTGCGCCAGGACTTCTGGGTAGTTGAGGGATCCAAGGCGGTAAAGGTCCGGTCCGGCCTGATCAGGCTGCCCGCCGACGTGCTCATCGCGCTGGAGCACCGGTACTACAAGAGCTTCCCCAGCCTGCAGGGCCAGGTCTTCGTGGACGGAGTGCAGTTCTACCGGTCAGGGGACCACAGGATAGTCAACTTCCCCAAGCAGCACATGAAAGCCTGCGCGGGGAAAGACGCCCGGACCGCCGGGAAACTACCGGAAGGTAGTCCGGGTGGCCAAGAACGCGCGGAACGCACTCATCGCGGATGACGATAGCCAGGTCGGTCCCGGGACCGCGCCGTCCTATTTCCTGGAGTCGCTGCTGTGGAACGTTCCCGACCTGTGTTTCTCAAGTGGTCTGCAGAACGCTTACCCGGAGGCGGTCCGCTGGCTCGGCGAGCATAACGGCGAGCTCCCGGACATGAAATTCCCGAACGGCCGGGCAACCTGTTCGGGCACACATCCGACGCCTCGTGGAACCAGGCCAGCGCGAACCAGATCATCCGCGGGCTGAACGGTCAGCTGTAGTGCTGGCCGGGTTCGGCGGGCTGCCCGGGCTGGGTGGCGACGCCAGGCTGGGTGGCGACGCCAGGCTGGGTGGCGTCGCCAGGCTGGGAGTCCGCAGACGCCGCCTGCCCAGCGCGTCGCACATCGCCTCGATGCACCGGCTCCGCGCCGCGTTGATTGTGTCCCGGGGGTAGGCGACGTTCAGGTTGAAGTGCGCGGCCTTGCGCGCCACCGGCATCAGCCAGGCTTCCCTCATCTGGGTTCCGGCCTGCACCTTCGCGGCGTGTACCAGTTCCGCATACGGCCCGGCCACGCTGGGCGCCTCGATCCACAGCCAGGCCTGGTGGAACGCGATCCGCGACTGGATCTGGCTGATCTGCTCGGTCAGCTCATGCTGGGCGGCGAAATCCCGCGGCCGCCGCCGGATCCGGTACGGCATCTCGGCGTAGTCCTCGATGGCGGTGAGCGCCTCGGCGAACACCTGTGAATGCCGCTCCCGCCGTGCGGCCCGCTGGTTCAGCCCGTAGGTGAGCGCGACCGAGATGGCGGCACCAGTGACGCTGATGAGACCGGCCAGCAGCACCGCCGTCTGCGCCCACGTCCAGCCCGCCGCAGTCGCCATACCCCCATGCTGACCGAGCCCAGCCACCCCGAACAGGCCCCATCGTCGGCTGATAGCCCCACGCCGAGCGAAGCCCGGGCTGTCGTGTTAGGCAGGGATGGGCCGTAGGTGCTGACTCAGGCGGCTGCCGCTCGTGGTGAATACGCCGCCGCAGGCGTCTTTGGCCGAGCACTGCTGGCAGATGTCGAGATAGTCGTTCTTCCAGTCACTGATCGACCGGACTGCGTACGGCCACAGTCGTTCATCCAGGACAGGCAAACTCCACCAGTCGGGGGATCTACGTGGCCCGTTCCTAACATACTGCCGTGCCGCCTTGGGACGGCAGAGGCGGATGCTGGTCATCCGGCGGGCCAGTCAAAGCGCGCCCAGATGGTGCGACTGCCTCGATCGCCGTTCAGGCCCCAGGTGGAGGCGAGGACGCGGAGGACGTCCAGGCCGTGTCCCCTGTCTCGGGCGCTCGGCTTTGGTGCCCAGGGTCCGCCATCGTCTTCGACCTCGATGAGTACGTAGTCCCCGGGCCGCACAGTGGAGCGTACGGTGAACGTACCGCCGGGGCCACGCGAGTTGCTGTGCCGGATGGCGTTGGTGGCCAACTCAGAGACGCACAGGATCACGTCATCGGCGATAGCGCAACCTGCGAGTAATTCCCGGAGTTGAGCGCGGACCCGTGCGATCTGCTCGGGGCGGCCGGGGTAGGTGTGCGCACAGGCCGTTACCTGGACTGATGGATGAGCTGACTGATGCATTGACTTCCCTCGGTAAGTTGGCGAAAGAAAGCTATAGACATCTACTCGACTAGACAAGTATCGTTCTGACGATGAGCTGCAGATATCCTCCGGGGAAGCTAGACGAGTCGGACGCCGTCGTGGGCGCGGACAGCGGGTGGGGTTGCGAAGTCGAGTGCGTCGAGGACCCGGACGGCGTAGGCCGGGTCGGCTAGGTCAGTGACTTCCTCGCGGGTGGCCCAGCGGATCTCGGCGGTCTCGCTGGCAGTAGTTGGCCGCCCGCCGGACTGACGGCAGCGGAAGACCAGGGCAACGATGCCGCGAGCCATGTTCTTATACACGCCAGTCAACGCGGAAGGCTCCACCTGTAGGCCGGTTTCCTCGCCGACTTCACGGCGCAGGCCTTCGATGACGTCCTCGTGGAGCTCCAGGACACCGCCGGGTGGCTCCCAGTGGTCGTTGTCGCGCCGCCGTATGAGCAGGGCGCGGTCATGGTTATCGACCACGACGGCGGCGACGCTCACTGAGTGCCGCGGGCTATCGGCCATGACCGGGCTCCTTTCGGCGCTAGTGTGACTCAGTACATCACACGTATAGACGAGTGTAGGAGCAATCGTGCCAGCTGATCTCGCAGCCGTTCTCGGCGTTCTGGACCCGGCCAGTGATCGTGCTGTGTTCCGGCAGATCGCCGATCAGCTGCGTGACGCGATCGAAAAGGGGCGTCTGGGAGAGAACGAGCAGATCCCATCGGAGACCATGCTTGTCGAACACTATGGCGTGGCGCGGATGACCGTGCGCCACGCCATCCAGGTGCTCCAGTCTGAGGGCCTGGTCCTGGCCGAGCACGGGCGTGGCGTGTTCGTCCGGCCCAGGCCCCCGGTTCGGCGACTGGCCGCCGATCGGTTCGCCCGGCGCAACCGCGAGCAGGGCAAGGCCGCGTTCATCGCCGAAGCCGAGCAGGCGGGGAGCAAACCCGAGGTAGACAGCATCGTCGTCCGCCAAGAACGGCCCTCCCGCGATGTCGCTGGCCGGTTCGGCAGCACCCGCAAGGTCCTGGCCCGGCACCGCCGTTACCTTCTCGACGGACAGCCAGTCGAGACGGCTGTCTCCTACATCCCCATGGACATCGCCAACGGGACGCGAATCGCCGAGCCGAATCCTGGGCCCGGCGGGATCTATGCCCGGCTGGAGGAGGCCGGGCACGTGCTGGATCACTTCGACGAGGAAGTCCGCTCCCGCATGCCGATGCCTGAGGAGGCTCGTGCCTTGCGTCTGTTGCCCGGCGTGCCGGTCTTCCATCTGATCCGCACGGCCTACGACACGGATGGCCGCGCTGTCGAAGTCTGCGACACGATCATGGCAGCGGACGCCTACGTCCTCGCCTACTCTCTTCCAGCTCGCTGAGAGATTCGCCGCGACCATCCGCGCGCAATGCCTCGGCTACCGGCTAGCTGGCATGGGCGCTGCGCCAGCCGTCGGCACGGACGCACCTCCAAGCCCGGGAAGCTGCCGGACAGCGACGGGCCCAACCATGCCACCTCTCGGTGTCAACCTGGGGGTGGTCCGGCGGCGTGTACGGGTGAGACGGGCAGGCCGGGAGGACGGTGCATGCTGCCCGACAGGGAACTGACCGACGAGCGCTTCGCGGCCTATGTCCGCGAGCGCGGTGAGCATCAGCTGCGGGTGGCGGTGCTGCTCACCGGGGACTGGCACGCGGCGGAGGATCTCGTGCAGGCCAGCCTGGTCAAGCTGTACCGGGCGTGGCCGCGGCTCGACACCAGCGCCGACCCGGACGCCTACCTGCGGCGCATCATGATCAACACGCACCGGTCCTGGTGGCGGGCGCGCTGGCGGCGGGAGACCCCGGCGGCCGTGCTGCCCGAGCGGGCCACGGGCGCCGACCTGCCCGACCGGCAGGCGGCCGGGGCGCTGGTCCGCCACGCGCTGGCCCGGCTGCCCCGGCAGCAGCGGGCCGTGCTGGTGCTGCGCTACTGGGAAGACCTGCCCGAAGCCGAGGTCGCCGCGCTGCTGGGGTGCACGGCCGGCACGGTCAAGACCCACGCGCACCGCGGCCTGCGCGCGCTGCGCGAACTGCTGGGCGGCGAGTTCGACGGTTATCCGGTCAACGAAGAGCCGGCGTCGCGGCGTGAGGGCGGGTGAACCTGCGATGAGGGAGCATGCCATGAACGACTCTGAGGAAGCGGCGCGCCGCCTGTTCGCCGTGGCCACCGAGGACGTCCCGCCCGGGATCGACCTGCTCCGCGGCATGCGGGCCCGGAGCCGGAAGCGGGCGGTGCGGCGGCGGGCCGTGGTGGCGGTGGGTGCGGCCGGGGTGGTGGCCACCGCGGTGGCGGTCACCCTGTCGGCGGTCCAGGCGCCATCGGCGTTGGCCCAGGTCATGCGGGCCGCCGCGCGGACCGCGGCGGCCAGCTACCGGATCCGTGCGGTGGAGCACATCGTGAAGATCGGCGGCTTGCGGTCGCAGCCGTGGGCCACCGCCTCCGGTGCGTTCGACCCGGTGAAAGGGGTCGGCGTGCAGACAGACAACCTGGGTGGCCTGATCCGTTATGCCGGTGGCTACACCTACGTGGCCGTCACCGGTTCCCTCCGCGGCGGACCCCCCGGTGTCGGCATCCCGGTCCCGCCGTGGGCGTCCTGGGAGCGGCTTCCCGCCCGGCTGCGGCCGGGGATAGGGGTGACGCCGGCCGGGCTCGCCATGCTGGGCGGTTTCCCGGCGCTGCTGGCTCAGGCCGACCCGCAGGACCTGCTGGCCCTGCTGCGGTCGGCCACCCACGTGCACAAGGTGGGCCCGGTGTCCGGGCCCGGCTGGACCGGCACCGCGTACCGGTTCAGCGCGGCCAGCACGCTGACCGGTCCGGTGCACATCCGGGTGAGCATCAGCGGCACGGTCGATGTCGATCGGCAGGGCCGGGTCCGGCGGCTGGACGTGCTGGAGTCGTTCGGGCGGACGGTCCGGAAGATCGAGATCACCTTCGGGGACTTCGGGCTCCCGGTCTCGGTGCGCCCGCCGCCGCCCGGGGTGACCTTCATCCCGCCCGGCGGATGACCCGCCGCCAGCGGCGCCCTGCCTGCTCCGCGCTTCGCGAGGCGCCGGCGACCCGCCTGCCGCACCGCTGACGCGCCGCGCCGCTCATTCGTTTCTCGCGACATCGGGGCCGGTGATCCGGCGCAGCAGCGGGAACGTGGCCGCGACGATGCCGAGGGAGGCCGCGATCCCGGCCGCGGTGAGCAGGTAGTAGGCGGCGCCCGGCGCCACCAGCGGGTGCTCCAGTTGCAGGGTGGCGAACATCGCGGCGGCGCCGAAGCCAACGCCGATCGCGACCGCGGCGACGGCCAGCAGCGGGACCGCGCCTTCCAGCGCGACGACGCGGCGCAGCATGGCCAGCCGGGCGCCGGTGAGCCGCAGCAGGCTGAACGGGCGCTTGCGGTCGGTCAGCCCGGCCGCGACGGCGGCGGCCAGGGTGCACCCGGCGATAGCCAGGCTGGCCAGGATCACCACGTTCGCGAGCTGCTGGTAGGCGTTGTTGATCGTGGTTATGTCGGTGGTCAGCTCGCCCAGGGTCAACGGTGTGCCGAGGCTGGGGTACGCCTTCGCGTCCGCGAGTGCGGTCCTGGCCTGCTCGACCGCTGACTGGGATCCGTCCGTCGCGACGTCGATGCTGTCCAGGCGCAGGCCGCCCAGCTGGCGGGCGGGGACGTCCACGGCCGGCCAGGTGATCCTGGCCAGGCTCTTGCCGGCCGGGAAAGCGTCCAGGAACTCAGGGAATGACACGGCGGCCGCCCCGGCCGGACAGCGGCCAAGGTCGGGAACACGGGCCAGCTGGACGCACGAGACCGCAGGCGGCAACGGGGCCGTGCTGCTCAAAGGCCGAGGGAAGCCCACGGACGCTTCCGCCGAGCAGCCCTCTGGGCAGGGTGGACGTGCCGTCCGCGTGCACCGCGAGCACGCTCTCGACGCCATGGATCCGGCTCAGCCGGGCCAGCAGCGGGGCCAGCGCCCGGGCCTGCCTCGGGGCGGTCACTGGCTGACGGCCGTCGGTGGCCTGCTGGCCCGTGATGGGCAGTTGCTGGCCGGCCAGGTCGTCCACCAGGACGTTGGCGGCCGAGGCCCAGCCGACCGGGTGGCTGTCCTTGGCGTCCTGCGTGGTGATGCCCGCGACGGCCACAGTGGTGATGAACAGGGCCAGGACCAGGCCGCTGACCGCGCGGAACGCGGCCCGCGGGTCGTCGGCGAGCCGCCGGGCGGCGATCAGCACGCCGGGGTGGCTGGCGCGCCGGGCCATGATCCGCGCGCCGGTCATCGTCAGCCACGGCCCGGCGGTGACCAGGCCGATCATGATCAGCAGGAAGCTGGGCAGGAACACCTGGATCTGCCCGGGCACGGTCACCGGGCGGCCGTGCACGACGAAGAAGCCCAGCTCGGCCAGCCCGGCCAGCAGCGGGAGGATCCGCCAGGCCCGCGGCGGCTTCGGGGTCACCCGGCGGGTGACGCCGAGCGGGGAGATGCGCACGCGCCGCAGCGCCAGCCGGGCCACCAGGGCGGCCGCCACCGGCACGCCGATCGCGACCACCAGGATGTCGGGCATGCTGAGCGACAGGTCGGCGGGGAAGAATGGCTCGCCGGTGAACGGGACGGCCGCGAGCGGGATCCGCAGGATGAAGAACAGGCCGAAGCCCACGGCGACGCCGGCCGTCGCGGCGACCGTGGACTCCACGGCCGCGATGACCGAGATCTGCCGCGGTCGCGCGCCGACCAGGCGCATCGCGGCGAACCGCTGCTCACGCCGGGCGGCCGACAGCCGGGTCGCGGTCGCGATGAAGATCAGCACCGGGGTCAGCAGGGCCAGCGCCACCACCGAGAAGATCAGGTCAACGCCGCCGGCCCCGACCCCCTCGTCGGGCGGCGGATTGTCCAGCCCCTTAGGGTTCCCGCCCGCGTGGCCGCTCGGCAAGGCGGTCGCGATCGTGGTCACCGCGATGGTGCCCGGCGTGCTGGGCCAGCTGTGCGGCGGTGTGCCCGATGATGATGAACAGCGAGTCCGGGGACGGCAGCGCGGCGTCGCCGATCGTGCCGGCCAGCCAGGCCGGGGTAGCGGTCGGCGAGCTCGCCCGCCGGGGTGCTGCGCAGCAGGCTGGCCAGCGCCGGGGAGGCGTAGTACTGGCCCGGTGCCGGGTCACGGGGGATTCCCGGCGGCACCGGCGAGGTTGAACCGGTGGCGGCCGACGTCGACGCGGACGACCAGCTTTCCGCCGAAGTTGTCGGCGCTGGTGCTCCACCACAGCGGGTCCGTGCCGGCGGGCGCGGACCCGGCAGGCTCCTGCGTGGTGCCGGTCCACAGCCAGGCGTGCCGGAGCGTTCTGCGCGTTGACCGCGTTGATCGCGGACAGCGCGGTCAGCAGCAGGCCGACGCCCAGCCCGACGGCGACGGCCAGGATCACCAGGCGGACAACGGCTTCCCGGCCGCCGCTGACCGCCAGCCGCAGCCCGAGGCGGATCACGGCGTGGCCCCGGTGAGGGAGCTGACCTGGCCGTCCCGGACGATGACCTCCCGGTCGGCGTAGGCGGCGACCCGGGCGTCGTGGGTGACCAGGATGACCGTGGTGCCCTGCTCCCGGGCGGCGGCGGTCAGCAGGTCCATCACCAGCTCGCCGGACACCGAGTCGAGCGAGCCGGTCGGCTCGTCGGCGAACAGCACCTCGGGCTGCGCCGACCAGGCCCCGGGCCAGCGCGACGCGCTGCGCCTGCCCGCCGGACAGCTCTCCGGAGCGGCGCTGCTCGAGGCCGTCCAGGCCGAGCCGGCCGAACCATGGCCTGGCCTCGGCCAGCGCGGGCCTGCGGCGGGTGCCGCCGAGCAGCAGGGGCAGGGCGATGTTCTCCTCCGCGGTCAGCTCGGGCACGAGCTGGCCGAACTGGAACACGAACCCGAACCGGTCCCGGCGCAGCTCGCTGCGCCGGTCCTCGCCCAGGGTGTCGAGGCGCTGGCCGCCGAACCAGACCTCCCCTGGTCCGGGACCAGGATGCCGGCCAGGCAGTGCAGCAGCGTCGACTTGCCCGAGCCGCTCGGGCCCATGACCGCGAGGATCTCGCCCGGCGCGCACGGCGAGCGTGGCGCCGCGCAGCGCCGGCGTCTGCCCGAACGACTTCACCACGCCGCGGGCCTCGATGATCGCGCTCACTGGCGCACCGCCCGGGCCAGCACGTCCAGCCGGGCCGCGGTGTGGTCGATCCATCGCAAGTCTGCCTCCAGGTGGTACAGGCCATGGTCGGCGAGCAGGGTGTCGACCACCTCGCCGCGCTGCTTCAGCTCGGTGAGCTCGCGCATCCGCTGCAGGTGCGCCGCCCGCTGGGCATCCAGGTACCGGCCGGCGGGGCGGCCCAGCATCAGGGCCAGCACGACCTTGGCGAACAGCACCGTCTGCAGGTGCGGCTCGGGCGGGGCCGGCTCGGACAGCCAGTGCTCGACCTCAGCGATGCCTGCTTCGGTGATGATGTAGCGCTTGCGGTCGGGTCCCTCGCCGTGCTCGGCCGGCCCGGCGATCGCCTTGCCGTCCCGGGCCAGCCGGGACAGGGTCGCGTACACCTGGCCGTAGGGCAGCGGCTTGCCCCGGCCGAAGTAGGCGTCGTAGTCCCGCTTGAGGTCGTAGCCGTGGCTCGGCTCCCGCTCCAGCAGGCCCAGCAGGGTCAGCGGAACACTCATACCCGAGAGCATACACTCAGCGTATACTCCCGGCAACTAGCTAATCGCGCACGGCCGGACGCCATGGCCTGATGCGCTTGACTCTCCCCTCCGGGGAGGCAACAGGCTCGAGTCATGAGCCCATCAAGCCCGGCCTCCGGGGAGGACATGGCCATGACCGCGGCCACCACGCAGGACACGCGGCAGCTGATCGCGCGCTTTCTGGCGGCGCACGAACGCGCCGACGCCCACTCGATCAGGGAGCTGATCACCGAAGACGCGACGTGGCACCTGCCGCCGTCGGCCAGCATGGGCCCGTTCACCGGTGCCGAGCAGGTCAGCGCCGCCCTGGCCAGCGCCGCGGCGGACAACTGGCTGGACGTTTCCACGATCAAGCGGCAGGTCACCGGGATCGTCGTGGACGGCGACACCGCGGTGGCGCTGGAGTCGAAGACCGCCACGACGCACGGCGGCGAGCATTACCGCAACGACTATTGCTGGGTCTACAGCTGCCGTGACGGGCTGATCTCGCAGATCCGCAACTTCACCGACACGCTGCACGCCGACCGCCTGTTCGGCCTGGACAACAAGACCCCCTACCGCGTCGTGACTCCCGGCCAGCGCCCAGCAGGTCAGGCTGCTGGGCCGGGCGCCGGGGCGGCGGCTATCAGGCGGCGGGCGACGTGGACGCCGGGCCCGAGCCGGGCCAGGTGGCTCGCCAGGTCGTCGGCGGCGGCGTGCAGCGCCTCGTCGGTCATCGGGTCGAGCGCGTCGAGGATGAACAGCGCCGTGGTGGTGTCGTCGCCGAGCTGGGTGCGGCGGGCCTGGCGCCAGTTCCAGCGTCGGCAGGTCACCCCGGCGCCGTCGCACCACACAACCTCGCCGGGGTCAGGGTGCTCGGTCACCCCGGCGCCGTCGGCCACGGTGTCGAAGGGTTCGGTGCCGGTGGCGCGGACCAGCCGCGGCGCACCGGTGTACCGGGTGAGGTCCTCCCCGCCGAGCGGGAGCTGGTGCAGCACCGAGACCGCGTTGTAGAGGTCGGTGAGCCGGTTCACCCGGGGCAGCCCGGCCGCTGCCCGGCGCAGCAGCGCCTCCAGGCTGTTGCGGGTGCGTTTCGGCTTGGCCCCGAACGCCCGGTACGCCTCCCGCCACGCCGCCACATGCGGGAGCTGCTCCACCGGCCGGTCGCGGAGCGCCCCGGCGGCGGCGTCCTCCGCCGCCTGGAGCAGCGCGTCGCTCGCCTGGTCGCTCGGGCCCGCAACGATCCCATCGACGGCCAGCAGCATCGCGCGGTAGTCCGGCCGCAGCGCGAACACCGCCGGGCCGACCTGCGCCGCCGGCCAGGAACTCCTGAAGCATGGCCACGTCAGGCACTGTCACTCTCCGATCGGCTCCGCCGGCCACCGATGAATTCACCGGCCGGGCAGCGTCTCTACCTGAAACCGCAAGCTACCGGGCGCACCTCGGAGGAGCCATGACCACCAGCGCACTGCCACCCATCGTCAACGCCGGCACCTGGCAGCGCGAACTCGATGCACTGCGCGCGCGGGAGAAGGCCGCGACCCGGGAACTCGACGCGATCGCCGCGCAGCGGCGCCGGATGCCGATGGTGAAGATGCCCGACTACATCCTTGACGGCGAGGAGGGGCCGGTCCGGCTGGCGGACATCTTCGGCGGCAGGTCGCAGCTGATCGTCTACAACCACATGTGGTTTCCCGGCGAGCGGTGGCAGTGCCCGGGCTGCACCGGGTACACCTCGCACTTCACCAGGCTGGAGTTCCTGGATAGTTACGACGCCCGGTTCGTCATCGTGACGCAGGGCCCGATCGGCGAGGCACTGGCTTACCAGCGGCGCGTGGGGAACAAAATGACCTGGTATTCCACGGCGAACAGCTCATTCGGCGCCGACGTCGGCGCGCCCCCAGGCGGCGGGTTCGCGGTCAACGTGTTCCTGCGTGACGGCGACACCGTCTACCGCACCTGGCACACCAACGGCCGGGGGACCGAGCAGCTCAGTTACACCTTTCCGCTGATCGATCTGCTGCCTTACGGGCGGCAGGAGGAGTGGCAGGACTCGCCCGAGGGCTGGCCGCAGTCGCCCACCTACAGCGGCTGGGGCAGCTCGCAGGACATCGCCGCGGCCTACGGCCCCGACGCATGAAGCCGCACCCTGCCGCTAGCCGGGCACTAGGGATGAACTGGCTGTGACGAGCGGGTGTCTCCGTGACCATCGCCGTCGGTATTGCGCTGCTGACCGGCAAGAGCGATCTTTTCCAGCACACGCGCCGTCTGTGACGGAGCAGGCAGGCTCGCGGCCTCCAGTTCGCCCGGCCGGACCGGGCGCCACGATGGCGCTGGTCTGGCGGCCGCCGGGCGCCTTCTGGTACTGCGGGGCTCGCTTGCGGAGGTGGTGTTCCTGGTGTACCAGGTCAGCGGACTCCTGCCGCGGACCGTCAGCGAGCTGAGTGCCTCTTCGCGGGACAGTCGGCTGCCGCCGTATCTGCTGGATGTGGCGCTGCCACCGATCCTGGTCGCTGGCCAGGGCCTTCATGTAGGCCACGCAGAGCTCCGGCGTTATGCGCTCGCACCGGCCGAGGGCGGCGGTCAGCGCCTCCTCCATCCGCGCCCGTACTTTTGCGTCGATGCTGGCCTTGCCGTCAACCATGCCCTGGACCTGCTCGATGAACTCCTTGCCGGTGCGCCAGGAAGTCCCGCCAGTGGGCCAGGTCACCATCCGAAGCGGGCTTCCCCTGGTCCAGGAGCCAGAACGTGCCTTCCGCGAGCACATCGCCGAACTCTTCGCCCCGGGCCCGTTCGACCCGGTAAGGGTCATACGGGTTCTGGAGCACCTGCCCCACGGTCGCGACGGACTGCAGGCGCTTCCCCGCCTCCAGCACGAAGAACCAGTCCTCGTTGTAGACGTTGGGAAAGAACGAGCGATTGCCCTTGACTCCGACGGCCAGGGCCCCGCCGCCGATGAATGTCTCCTGCCAGCCGCCCGCCTGGCGGAAGGCGTGGCACACCATCGAGTTGTCGGGGAAACCCCCGATGGCCAGCCCCACGGCGCTGTGGCTGTCCAGCAACCCGGCGGCCCTGCTCAGATCGCCCGGGTTGGGCACCCGGATGTCGTCATCCAGGAAGACCACCCGCTCCCAGCGGAGCGCGTGGCTGAGCACCAGGGCGAGGTTGCGCTTGGTGCTGACGTCGGTCCTGCGCTCGAAAATCGTCCCGGCCAGCAGGCGTGAGGTCTCCAGTTCGGGAAGCCGGAGCTGGGCCGCCTCAGGCACGTCGATCGCGATCAGGTCGACCCCGGGATCGAGGTAGGCGGCGGCCGCGTAGAGCGCTCGTCCATTTCTGGCTGTGCAAGGTGACCAGCGGGCAGCCCAGGGACAGCGCGGCGGCGGCCGCTTCCTTCAGGTAGGCCACCGGGCGCGAGGTAGGCACGATGATCGCATCGACCTTCACCGGCGGCGTTGCCTCATCCACCGGCCAGATCAGCGGGCGGTGCGACCCGTGGTGGTGAGCCGTCTCGATGCGGGGCATCACCGTGGCCTGGACCACTCGAAGAGCCGCGTCTCGGGCAGCGTCCAGTCAGGAGTCAGCGTCACACCGTTCTCCACAGTTACACGGGTGAGGATGCAGAAGGCTTCGCTGTCCGGGAACCGAGCCTGAATGTACTCCATGTTGCGATCACGGAAGCGCTCATCGGTCAAGGCGCGCACGGCGCCGTAGGTGCCCCGGCCGTACATCCCGTTGCAGATGGTCACAGACCTCTTCCGGTTGAACGGGACTCACGGCCCGGGCGAACAGCGCGACGTCCTCCCGCAGGATCGTCCGGCCGCCGGACTGCTCGAGCCGCGGATGGTGCGAGACCTTGCGCGCCATCCTCCTCCGTGATCTCGAAGTACGCGCCGCCTTCCCTGTCCCACTCGCTGACCTGCACGCACCGGCAGTTGAAGGCGATCGAGGACCGAGCTTGTCGCCTCGTTCCAGTCCACACCGCCCAGCGCGATCAGGTGCCCCGTGTAGTCATCGGCGGCGAGCTGATCCGCGGTCGGGTGAACTGGACAGGGCTGGCCGGATTGGCCGCCCGCAGGTGCCCGAACAACTCCAGGAGCGCGTCGGGGTCCGAGTACCGGTACAGCTCGATGAAGTCGGGGTCCAGGGGGTCGGTGTAGGGCATCCGTTCCAGCATGCCTGTCGCGGCAACTGGGCGCAGACGATGGTGATGCGTCTCGCCCACCTTGAACCGGTAGGGCCCCGCGATGAGCGACTGGGCGATCGCCCGCGCCGTGTCCGGGGACGATCTCTGCGACCCCGCGGCCGGGCTCTGGCGGCTAGTGCCTCGCTGCGCAGGCGGGTGAGTTCTTCCAGGAGTTCCTCCCGGGCCGCCCGTTCTTGCACGGTCATCTCGTCGAGGCTCAGCAGGCGGCCGGCCTGCCCGTCGAAGGACCGGGGACTGGCGAAGAACGTGGCGATGTCTTGGATCCTGGACACCGGCGGCACCGTCGGGTTGGTCCGCGACTCCCATGACGAGATGAGCGGCACGCTGACGGGCCGGTTCCCGTCCACGCTCAGAGCCGCGGCCAGCTGGGCCTGGTTCACCTTCCTCCCCGGCCAGCGCTGTTCCCTGAGATCGCGTAGACGGCGCGCGAGGACTTGGCGCGGATCTTGATCATCCACCGCACACCTCGGTTCATCTGAAGTTCAGTAGTTCAGCAACAACGGTACCAGCGGTTCGGATCGGACGCCGACAACCCCGTTGAGGCTAGTCTCGTTGTGGACAATCGTAGCGGTCGCGCTGGAAGTTCACATGTTGGCGACTCGTAAAGGATCACTTGCGTTCCGCTGAGAACTGAATCACATTCTGAAGCAGATAGATGCAACTGTAGTACAAGTCGGAAGCTGAACTTCAGGTGCTGAAGGGAGCCTGCTAGTGCGGGCATCCCCGTTGCCCCGGGGATGCCCGCGACGGAAACCCGACCCTCTCACGGACAGAGATCTCCAATGGTCACCATAGCCTCTTACCTGCGAAAAGGCGTCGAATGGGCCTCGGCGCGCCGCGACCGGCTGGTCGCCGGGAGCGTCGTCATGGCGCGTCCTCTCCGGCGCCGTCCTGCTCACCGGCTGCACGCCGCCTCCAGACAACCCCAAGATCATCGTCATGGTGGCCAGCGCCACGGCCAACGAGCCCGCGCCGGTGCTGTCGGCCCCGGACCGCGCCATGCTGCGCAACGCGGGCAGCACCAGTACCCGCGCGGCCGCGTACGTGGTGGACCCGAACACGGGCCAGGCGCGCGAGGTGTCGCTCACCCCGCGCCGGCCCGATGGCCAGGTTGACTACGGTCCGGACCGGGACAGCGAGCTGACCGCGAATGTCAACCGTGTTCAGCAGTTACTGAACACCCTGGCGGCCAGCAAGCCATTCGACCTGCTGGCCATGATCGCCCAAGGGGTGCGGGTGACCTCCCGCCCCGGCACGCTCCTGGTCCTGTCCTCGGGCCTGTCCACGTCGGGTGGCTTCGACCTGAGGCAGGTCGGCTGGGGCGCGAGCCCGCAGGCCGCCGCCGTCTCACTCAGCCACCGCGGACTGCTGCCCCGGCTGACCGGCTGGAACGTCGTGTTCTCCGGCCTCGGGGACACCGCCGGGCGGCAGCCTGCCCCGCCAGTCCCGCAGCGCACCATACTGACCCGCTACTGGCTGGCCCTGTGCCGCGTGGCCGGCGCGGCCTCCTGCGCCGTTGATGCGGTCACCCGCCCGGACCCGCCTTCGCGGAGCACGACGCCGGTCCCGGTCGTCCCGTTCCCGCGAGTGACCTCGTACCACGGCCCGCGGGGCGGCCGGACCACGAACATCCCGGCCGACGCGTTCTTCGCGTTCAACAGCGCACGGCTGCTGCCGGGCGCCGACACCATCCTCGGGCCGATCGCCGCCCGCGGCCCGGGACGGCCACCTGGAGGTGACGATCGTCGGATATGCCTCGCCCGACGGCGGGTCGGGCCGCTACAACCTCACCTTGTCGGCGGACCGGGCCCAGGCGGTCCGGGCGCGCCTCATCGCGCTCGGGGTGCCGGCTGGCCTGATCGTCCAGGCCGTCGGCCTGGGTACCGCGGGTAAGACCCGCTCTGGCCTGTTACCGCCATGGCCACCTGGACGAGGCCATCTGCGCGCGGCTGCGCCGCGTACTCATCACCCTTCGCTCGGTCCCGACGGCTCCGCTGACCGCTGGTACCTGGCACTGACCGCCCTGATCCCGACCACAGCGACCTGAAGGAGCCCACCGTGACCACCACCGAAGGAAATGGCAGCACCAGCCGGACCCGGAATCTGCCCGCGACCCCCGAGCCAGGCCCGATCCGCAGGCCCCGGCCAGCCAGACACGCCCGTCCCGTTGCCGGACGGTCCAAGCCAGCACGACCTGGCCGACCATGACCGGCGCAGGCGCTGGGAGCGGCGGATGCGCCGTCTGCACGCCGACGCCGAACACTGGATGCATACCCGGGTCAAGCATCCCGACGGCGGCGAACGCACGGTGGCCGAGACGCAGGCCGACGAGGTGGAGCAGCGGGAGCAGATCAACCGCGAGACCGGCCATGGGATCCCGCAAGCACCGCCGCCTGCCGACGTGGCAGGGCTGGATCCCCAAGTTTGTCCTGGCCTTCGACTTTGCCCTGCTGCTCTACTTCTTCGCCGGGATCACCAACGTGGACTGGCAGAGCGCGGTGTCGATGAGCCTGGCCTTCGCCATCACCCTGGCCGCCATGGTGACGGTGCTGGCCTACGGCTTCCTGGCCTTCACCGGCCACCGGATGCGCTCCTACAAGAACCACGCGGGCACGGTGCACCTCGACGAGCTGGACGGGTTCACCAAGGCCGCGTTCGGGATCGCGATAACGGTCATCACCGTCCTCGCCGCGCTGATGTACCTGCGCATCCATAGCGAGGTCATCGACGCCCTCGGGTCCCGGGCCGGGCTGACGGTCCTGGTCATACCGCTGGCGGTAGCGGTGGTCAGCGCGGTCGCGAACTTCCTCGTCGTCCTCATCCACGCGCTGGATGGTTCAGACGAAGTCGCCCGGCTGAACAAGCTCGCGGCGGCTACCCGCCGCCTGGTCCGCAAGGCGCACCGGCTGCGGAGGCGGGCCGCGCAGCAGGCTGACCGGTGACCTGCGATGCGGGCGCAGGCAACTCCGGGGGGCTGGTCGCCTCTCGCGGGCTTCCAGCCCCCGCGCGCCGGGCAGCACGGGTGCCTGCCCGGCGCGCAGGACGAGGCCATCTGGTGTGACTGCGGCAGTTGAACTGAAGCGGGCGTTACTGTCACAATCCGAATGGCATTGGGTGTCAGCGTTCGGAGGCGAGGCGCATCGGGTCCGTGGCCGGGCTCACCGACCAGCCTCAGGGTGGGGGCCCTCACCGAGGACGATTGGTCTAGGTTGCGGGACATCCGGCTCTCCGCTCTCCAGGATGACCCCGCCGCGTTCCTGGCGAGTTACATGCGCGAGGCGGGCTACGGCGAACAGCGGTGGCGCCAGGAATTCTCCCGCGGCGCCTGGAACATTCTGCTCGCCAACGACAAGGATGTCGGGCTCCTCGGTGTTACCAGGGAGCAGGCCATGCCGCCAGAGGAATGCTATCTGGAGTACCTGTGGGTCGCGCCCGGTTACCGGCGGTCCGGCGCGGCCTCGATGCTGCTCAGGACGGTCCTGAACCGGCTGCGGGACTCAGGGGTTCACACCGTGTGGCTGTACATCCTGAATGGCAACCACGTGGCCATGAGCCTGTACCAGAAATTCGGTTTCCAGCACACGAATGAATCAGCAGCTGCTGCCAGATCATCCGGCAGGCAGCGAGCACCGCATGAAGCTACGTCTGGATTAACGCCGTCTTTTCGTTTCCCGATGGAGCCGCTTTAGCGACGCGGCCGGTCGATCTTCCGCCAGCGCTGCCGCCGAGGTCGCCGATGTCCGGGATAGTCGTCGGGGTCGTGACCGGTTCCGGGCGCTTCAGCTGAGCCGCTCGGCGCGCGGGACAGCCGAGGGCCGCTACGCTGCGCTCAGCCGCTGGTCATGGGATGCGTGCCTCGGTCCAGGCCCGGGTGAGGATGGTAGCTACTGTGCCGGCCGGGTCCTGGCCGGTGGTGTCCAGCCACAGCCCCAAGCGGGGTGTCTGGCTGTGCAGGATCTCCTCCAGACCCGCAGGGGTCCAGGCCTGGTAGGCCTGCTTGGCCCGGGCTGCGTCCCGGGCCGCGATGACCTGCACTGTGGCGGTGAGCACGATCACCAGCAGCGGCCGGGCCTTGATCAGCGTGACCAGGCCGGTGAGGTGTTCGCCGAGGATGACGTCCTGGGCTACCACGGTGAACCCTTCTCGGAAGTAGGCGTCGCAGGTGGCTGCGGTCAGCCGGTGCCGCAGGCGCAGCTGCCTGATCGCCTCGGCGGACGGGTCCGGGGTCATGTCGGCCCGCCCGTTGACGATCATCTTCCGGAACAGATCACCGTGCAGGTGGACTGACCTGGGCAGCTGCTCGGCGAGCAGCTGCGCGACCGTGGACTTCCCGGCCGCCTGGATGCCGGTGATGAGGATGACCGCGGGATCCCGGCCTGCGGTCATGGCTGGGTGGGGCGGAGCGGGACGCGGCGGGGCCGGCCATGGGCGGCCATCACTTCCCGCCGCCGCCACTGGTAGCTGCCCTGCCGTGCTGCCGTCATCATCGCGTGTCCTTTCCAGTCTGCAGAACCGCACTCATCGTGGCATCCAGCACCCGCCGCAGCGTGCGGGGGAGCCGCCCGTTGATGACGGCCCAGGCGGCATTTCCCGGCCGGGGTTAGCCCGTCGAAGAGCAGCGCTGCCGAAGGCCGGGCAGGCTGAATGTCAATTACGATGGCCCGGTGCACCCCGGATTGCGCAGCCGGCAGCCCCAGGTTGACGTGCTGCGGGGGCAGCTAAACGCGCTCGGCGCCGGGCGTGGCAGCGTCGTGCTCGTCACCGGGCCCGCGGGCTCGGGGAAGACCACACTGCTGGCCGAGGCCGCAAGCCTGGCCGCGGACGGCGGGATCCTGGTGTTCTGCGGCGGCGGGGATCCCGCGGCTCGGGCGGTGCCGCTCGGGGCGATCCTGGACGCCCTCGTCTCCACGGACGACCCGCCCGTCGATCCCGCGCGGCTCCACGAACTCAGCCAGTCTCCTGACCAGCGGTTCTGGCTGCTGCGCGAGCTGCAGGAATCACTCGAGAAAGCCGCGCACCGCGCACCGCTGCTTGTTGTCGTCGATGACCTGCAATGGGCCGACGCCGCCACCGCCAGCGCCCTGGTCACGCTGTCCAGGCGGCTGGCCACACACCGGATCAGCTGGCTGCTGGCGCTGCGCCGCGGGGAGCTGGCAGACGCTGCGCAGGACGCGGTCGACCGGCTGGAGGCGGCGGGTGCGTCCGAGATCCGGCTAGGCCCCCTGGACGAGACCGCGGTCGCGCAGGTCGCCCGTGACATGCTCGGCGGCGAGCCCGATGAGGCGCTGCGGGAGGTACTCAGCCGGGCGGACGGCCAGCCGTTCCTGCTGACCGAGCTGCTGCGCGGGCTGCGCACGGAAAACCTCGTGACCGTCGATGGCAGCACGGCCAAACTGGCCGCGGGCGCGCGCCTGCCGCGCCGGCTCGTCGACTCGGTGGCCGGCCAGCTCGCACGGCTGACCGTGCCTGCCAGGGACGCCGTGGAGATGGCTTCGGTGCTCGGGCACAGCTTCTCCCTGGATGAGCTGGCCGGGCTGCTCGGCCGGCCGCCGCTGGATCTGCGCAGCGAGATCAGGGAGGCGATCGCCGCGGGGCTCCTGACCGAGGAGGGGGACCGTCTCGGGTTCCGGCATGACCTGGTGCGCGAGGCCGTCGATGCCAGCCTGCCTAAAGCGGTGCGGCGGAGCATGCGCCGCACCGCGGTCGAAGTGATGCTTCAGCACGGGGCCTCGGCCGCCGACGTCGCGCAGCTGGTCATGGATATCGCCGAGCCCGGCGACGTAGCCTCAGCCAGCCTGCTGCGGCGGGCAGCGGCGCAGATCGGGCAGACGTCCCCGGCGGTGGCAGCCCCCTTGTCGCGGCGTGCCCTGGACCTCATGCCGCGCGGCGGGCCCGGGCGCGGCGAGGCAGTCGTAGAGGCCATCGACCTGCTCGTGCAGGCCGGCAGGGCCGCCGAGGCGGCCAAGCTCCTTACCGCGTCGGAGAGCGACCTGGCCGATCCCGTTGCAGAGGCGCAGGCGCGGCTGGGCATAGGCATGCTGATGGCCCAGTATGCCCCGGCAGCGGTCGCTGAGCAGTGCCAGGCGGCCCTGCGGTTGCCCGGCGTCCCGCCGGCGCTGCGCGTCCAGCTGCTGTCGCTGCTGGCCTGCGGCCTGGACATCAGCGGCGAGGCAGACGCGGCGGCCGGGCCAGTCGCGGACGCGATCGCGGAGGCGGCAGCTAGCGGCGACCCCGCTGCCGAGATCGTCACGTTCGTGCCGCGCGCCCTGCTCGCCTTCGCCCAGGGCGACTGGCGGGGAGCCATCGGCTTGGCGGGCGAGGCGGCCAGGCGCCAGCACGAGGCGAAGGAGCTCCGGATGTGGCTGCCGGAGACGTGGAAGTCGCTGCTGCTGATTTCGGAGTTGCGGCTGGAGGAGGCGCACGCGATCATCGAGGCCGGTACCCGCGAGGCTGAGAACGTCTGCCAGGAACATCCGGGTCTGGTCCATGCTGAGGTGCCGGGCACGGCTGGCCGCCGGGCAGCTCGCCGACGCCCGCGCCGAAGCCGAGGCGATCCTGGACATGTCCGACGAGATGGGTGACGGGAGCTTCGGCTACCTCAACCACATCGCCAGCTACGTCCTCGGTGACATCGCACTGCGCACCGGCGACCCCGCCGCGCTGCAGACCGCCCGGCGGGATGCGGCGGCACTTTACGGCACGGGCAGCGGCTGCGCGACCACCAAACGCCTCGGCGCGTGGCTCACTGTCCGCCTGGACGGCGGTCCTATCGGCCCAGACCTGCTCGACGTCCTCGCGCCTGGGTACGTGCACGCCTGCAGCCCGGTCGGCCATTGCGACGCGGTCGAACTGGTGCGGCTGCTGCTGGCGGCAGGGCAGCGGCCGGACGCCGCCTCCGTCACCGCGCGGCTGGAGAACGGCGCGGACACGAATCCGGGCTTTCCTGGGCTGCGCGCCGCCGCGCTGCACGCGCGCGCGCTCCTTGACAATGATCCCGAACGGGCCCTGGCCGCTGTCCAGGCATACCGCGGCGACCCTCGGTCGCTGGTCCGCGCGGCGGCGTTTGAGGATGCCGGCCGGCTGCTCCCGGAACGGGCGAAGGACGAGGCGGTCGGCTACCTGGACGAGGCGCTTAGGCTGCAGTCCGCCGCGGGCGCCGAACGAGACGCGGCACGTGTCCGCCGCCTGCTCCGCGACTGCGGCGCGCAGCGGGCAGGCGGGCGCCCGGACCCGGCCGCGGCGCACTGGCCGGAGCTGACCGCCTCTGAGCTCGCGGTCGTCCGGCTAGTTATCCGCGGCGCGACCGACCGTGAGGTCGCCCAGCGGCTTTACATCTCCGCGCACACGGTGAACTCGCACCTGCGCCACGTTTTCGCCAAGCTCGGTATCCGGTCCCGGGTCGAGCTGGCGCGCCGGGCCGGCGAGCGCCAGGCGGCGGAGTCACGGATGTAGTTCGCGAACTTCATGGTTTCGTCTCCGTCATTGCGCGGTGAGTGCCAGTCTCGGCGTCCGCCGCGGTGTGGCGCATCACTCATCCCGGCCATCCCCGCCATAGCGAGTCCGGGCAGCGGTTAATCACTGATCGAGTCATGCGCCGCGTGCGCGCCACGCGGCACGCTTGGCCGCATGCCTAAGGCAGTTCCCGGAGGACTTCTGCAGCCTCCCGTTCCGGGCGGAGCACACGACTGCCTGTGACAATCTCATCACCAACGAAAGGACACTCTGCATGCGCACGCCACTGAAGTTCGGAACACGAAAAGCGCGGTTCGCGCTGACCGGCCTCGCCCTCACCGGCCTGGTCGCGATCCCCAGCGCGGTCGCTGCCGCCTCGACGAGCAGCCACTCGAGGACGCATCGGTCAAGCCGACCATCGTGCTGGAGCATGGCGCCTGGGCTGACGGGTCAAGCTGGAGCGGCGTCGTCACGCGGCTGCAGAAAGACGGGTACACCGTCGATGTCCCGCCGAACCCGCTGCGCGGACTTGACAGCGATTCGGCCTACCTGGCCAGCTACCTCGCGACCGTGCCCGGGCCGATCGTGCTGGTCGGCCACTCCTACGGCGGCTTCGTCATCACCAACGCGGCTACCGGCAACAAGAACGTCAGGGCCCTCGTCTACGTCGACGCCTACCTCCCCGCCCAGGGCGACACCGTGAACAGCCTCACCTCGCAGTTCCCCGGTAGCCAGATCGCGCCGGCCGCCCTGAACTTCGTCCCGTCCCCCGGCGGTGTTACCGACGTGTACGTCAAGCCTGCGCTGTTCCGCGGCATCCTTGCCAATGACCTGCCGGCCAGCCAGGCGGCCGAACTCGCCGCTACCCAGCGGCCGTCGCGGCAAGCGCGCTGAACGATGTGTCAGGGCCGCCGGCCTGGGCCAGCATCCCCAGCTGGGCCGTGATCGGAACGGCCGACCACGCGATCCCGCCGGCGGCGCAGGAGTTCATGGCACCCGCGCGCACGCCACAGTGACGGAGATCAACGCCTCGCACTGCGCTGATCTCCCACCCAGGCAGGTCACGGACGTGATCGAAGAGGCCGCGCGCCACACGTCCTAGGACGCCAGGTCGCGAATACCAGGAACGCCGGACGACGGGCTAGATGCGAAGTCGATCCGGCGTTCCTCGCACGGGAAAGAATGTTGTTCGCTGCGGTGCGCACGGGTTTCCCGCGCCTGAAGCCGGGTGGTTCTGGCCTTGATCACGGTGACATCTGCCGCCACCTGACCGGGGCACGTTGACCCCGCGCCGCGGGGAACCGGAGACTGTTTCGCGGTCCGCAGTTTCCCTGGAGGCGGAGTGCCTACCGTTGACTCCCGGCTCGAGCAGCTGCTCGATGCTCAAGCCACCCGGCCGGCCGTACCGGCCAGCAGCTGACGGCCGCCGCCGTGCGCACAGACGATCTGGCCGTGCTCGCGCTGCAAAGCATGCCGGGGCCGCTCTACGCGATCGAGACCGTGACGCTGGCGGGCACCAATGGCCTCGATGCGCGCGTGTACCGGCCTCGAGCGCAACCGTCGCCGGTGCTGGTCGACTTCGACGGCGGCGGGTTCGTGATCGGTGTGGGCGGCGACGACCGGCCGCTGCGCGTGTCGCGCGTACCACCGGATGTCTGATCGTCGCGCCGAACGTGCGGCTCGCCCCGGAGCATCCGTTCCCGGCCGCTGTTGAGGATGCCCTGACCGTCATGCACGGGATCGGCGGCGGGCGTACAGCTGGCGGGCGGTGCCGGCCCGGTAGGAATCGCCGGGGACAGTTCGGGCGGCAACCTCGCCGCTGTCGCCACCCGCGAGCTGAGCCGCGAGGGTTGTGCGCCCGGCTTCCAGGTACTGGTGTCTGATGCTCGACGCCACCGCGAGCTCGCCGTCCTACCTCGATTTCGCGACCGGCTATGGTTTCACGCGGGACAAATCACTGTGGTACTTCAGCCAGTACCTGCCGGGCGGCATCGACCGCGGTAACCCGCGCGTCTCGCCGCTGTTCGAACCGGACCTGACCGGGCTTCCCCCGACACTGGTAATTACCGCCGAATGCGATCCGCTGCGTGACGAAGGGGAACGATACGCGGGCGCTATCCGCGCGGCCGACGGCGACGCCACATCGCGACGCTACCGGGGGATGATCCACGGGTTCTTTCAGATGACCGGTCTAGTTGCCGCCGCCCACGAGGCGCAAACCGACATAGCCAACTGGATCTGGAGCCTTGACGACCATCAGGCCACGGCTCCCGAGGGCTGACCCCGGCCGGCCGGGTCATTCCGGGCGGTGCGGCTCTTGCCGTGCTTCGGACCATCGCCGCGCCCAGGAGTCGAGGGACTGAAGTGCCGGTATGAGCGCCGCTCCCAGCTCGGTGAGCTGGTAGGCGCCGGTTTCGTCCCGGGCAAGCAGGCCCCCGTCTGTGAGTTCTTCCAGCTGCTCGTACAGCACGCTGGAAGACATCCGGTCGCACCGGCTCCGCAGTGCTCGCGCCCCGAGCGGTTCGTCGCGCAGCTCCCACACGATCCTCAGCGCCCAGCGCCGTCCGAGGAGATCCATCGCCG
The DNA here is from genome assembly GCA_963757545.1 of uncultured Actinomycetes bacterium. Taxonomy (GTDB): domain Bacteria; phylum Actinomycetota; class Actinomycetes; order Streptosporangiales; family Streptosporangiaceae; genus RYN-230. The sequence continues at coordinate 353,352 of CAVWSA010000030.1, forward strand.
CCATCAGCGGCCGGCCAGTTGTCGATCCCCGGACGGGGCCGCCCGGACGCGGTAGCCGTGCTGCCATGGCCACCCCCTTGCGTTTCGATATCAGAAACGTTACCGTGGTCGAGGCGTTTCGGAATCAGAAACAACACAGGAGGATCCCGATGACGACCCGGATCGATCCCGTCACCCCGCCGTACCCGCGCGACATCGCCGAACGGCTCGAGGCCATGATGCCGCCCGGCGCACCGCCGATTCTGCTGTTTCGGACGTTCGTGCAGAACCTCCCGATGGCCGCCGCCATGAGCGGCTGGGGAGGCTATGAGCTCAGCAAACGGCTCTCGCTGTCGATACGGGACCGCGAGATCATCATCGACCGGACATGCGCGCGCTGCCGGTGTGAGTACGAGTGGGGAGTGCACGTGGCGTTCTTCGCTGAGCGGGCTGCCCTTTCCAGCGAGCAGATCACCTCCCTGACCCACGGCGACGCGTCCGATCCATGCTGGACCGACGAGCGAGACCGGCTGCTCATCGAGGCGGCTGACGCACTGCACGACTCCGTCCTCGATCTGCCCTGGAGGTCCCGGCGGATCTGGTCCGGCTGTCGGTCGGCCTCGAAGACGTTGGTGACCTGATCGGCGACCTGAACCAGGCGCTGTGTTAGCCCGGGGGGACGACCCAGTGTGCCCGGTCAAATGGGCAACATGATCTTGGGGTGGGGGGCGTGATGCTGAAAAGAAGGCTGGATGTGTTGTGGTCGGCGCGGGGGTCGGTGACAAGTGTAGGACGGCTTGTGGGGTGGTTTCGGCGAGGGTGGCGTGGATGGTGGCCTGGTGGTTGTCCCGGTTGTAGATGGCTTTGATGTCGAAGGCGGCGAGCAGTCGTTCGGTGAGTGCGGCGGGGGCGCCGGTGAGGATGTCGCCGGGGGCGGGCAGTTGGTCCAGCAAGGTGGGGTCGTCTTGCTCGGCGGGGGCGTGTCCAGGGTGGCTAGCTCGGTTTCGATGCTGGTCCGTTCGGTGTACAGCCCGGTGAACCGGGCGCGGACGCGGTTGCGGAGGGCCTGCGCGGCGGGGTCGGCCGGATCAACGGGGGTTTCCAGCTCGGTGACCAGGGCGCGCTCGGACACGTCGATCCTGGCGAGCTTCTTCCGGAGGGCGGCGGCGCGCTTTTGGCGGCGCTGGTCGGCGGCGGCGGTGCTGGCGGGGAGGGTGGCGGCGAGCATGGCGGCCCGGCCGGGACCGAATACCCGTTCGGCGAAGAACCGGGTGAAGGCGCCGGCCATGAGGTCTTCGCGGACGCTGACGGTGCGGTGGTCGGGGAAGGCAGCGTAGTGGCGGGGGTTGCCTGGCTCGCAGCCCGTCCCACACTTTGCCTGTGAGCTGGAGCCGGTACCATTCGGCTACGCCTTGCTTGACCCGTCGGACCAGTACCGTGGTCGCGTTGATCCCTTCGATATTGAAGGGCTCGTCGGTGGCGAATAGCGGGATTCCCTGGTCCTGGAGTTCTCTTTCCAGTTTCAGCGAGTTGTACATGCTGCGGGCGCTGCGCTCGATGTCCTCGCAGACCACGAACGCGAAATCGGGGCGTGGGGGATTTCGCTTCGCTGAGCAGATCAGCGATCCCCCATCACGGGGAATGCCGGCGGTGGCGGCCACCTGCCACGCGTCAGAGTGTCCCCGGTCTTCCAGGTCGTCCCCGCCTGATTCCACGTCCCAGTAGTAGCCGGCGATCTGGCAGCCGGGCGGCAGCCAGGCCAGGGAGTTGCGGACCTGGCGGCGCATGGACGCGACCGGGTCCTGGAGCCGCTCGTTGGAGGTGCGGCCGAGGAACGCCACGGGGATGAGCTGGGATGGCCCGGCGGTGGCGGCCAGGGCCTGGGGGATGTTCTCTAGCGTCGCGGTCATTCTGGCGGCTTCCTTCCCGTTACGGCCTGTGCTGGGTGCTCCGCGCGGTCAATAACCTCGCCCTGCAATCTCTGGTCGCCGCGTTCGCCGCCGGCAAGAACCTCGTCGACGAACCAGCCGCCCGCTCCGCGGTCACCGAGGTCGTCGACTGATGTCCCGCGTCAAGCTTCTGGCACAAGATCTTCGGTTTGATTCTTGTGGATGGGGTGCAGCGAGGGCTCGCGGATGACCTCGATGGGCCTGCGCATGCCGAGGGCCTCGTGCGGCCGTGTCTGATTGAAGATGATCCGGTAGTTCTCGGCCTCGCGGTACAGATCGGCGAGAGTGGCGATCTGGTCAGCGTGGCGGTAGAGGTGCTCGTACTTCAGCGTGCCGAAGGCACGCTCGCGGACGCCGTTCTGGCCGGGGCTTTTGGCCCGGGTGCGGATGTGCAGCAGTTCAGGGCGGCTGGCGATGAACTTCGCGAACGCGGCGCCCTTGAACGCCCCGCCGTTGTCAGTGACGAGCTTGATCCGCACAGGGTGGCCGGTGGCGGGATGCACGGGCAGCGATTGGAGCAGGGACGCGCCGCCGAGGCGTTCCGCTTCGGTGATCGCGATCGTGACGGCGGCGATGGCATCGGCTCCGGTGCCGGTCGGGGAGATGTGCCAGCCGTGCTCGTACTTGCTGAAGTAGTCCGTGACCCCGGCGAGCCGCCAGATCCCGCCCACGGTCTCGTACTCACTGAAGTCCAGCTGCCAGACCTCGTTGCACCTGGTGGGAGGGTCAGCGAACGCGGCCTTGCGGGCTCTTGCCAGTTCCCGGCGCTGGCCCTGGTAGTCCACCGGCTGCAGCAGGCCCCGGCGGCGCATCGCCCGCTCCACCGTGGAGACCGAGGCGGCGTGCCCGTCAGCGGCCATCAGCGCGTGGATCTTGCGATGCCCCCAGGCGGACCAGTCCGCGGCGTACTTCGCCGCGACCGGCTCGATGCCCGCCACCGCGGGCGCTGGCCACGGGCCCTTCCCGGCCGGTACCGGCCCGCCACCGGGCCAGCCAGCGCTGGTAGGTGCGGCGCGGGATGCCGGTGAGCTGGCAGAACCTCGAGACCGGCATCGCCGCGTCCTGGCGTATCACCTCGAGGTCCTCGAAGGGGCCAGGCGGCCCTCAGCGGACTTCTTCCACACCCGCAGCTCGACGTGCGCCTCGCCCAGCGCGCTCGTCAGATCCTCGACCTGGGCGGCGAGCTGCTCTTCCCGGCTGGAGGGCCGCGATGTCCCACCCGGTGCCAGGCCCAGCCGCCCGGCCTCCAGGAACTGTCGCTTCCACGTGCCGACCGACTGCTCCGAGACCTTCGCCCGCCGGGCCGCCTCCGCCACCGTGAGCTCACCGGCCAGCACCGATAGCACGATCCGGATCTTGTCTTCCACCGGGAACACCGGCGCTCTGCTCATCTCCAGCTCCTCGTCAGGGACTCAAGTTTGCCCTGTGCCAAGAAGTCTGATGCGCGACACTGACACCACCGGCACCATGCCGACAACGACCGGCACCTCGCCGACGAAAACCCCGCCGCATCAACGCGCGGCGGGGTTTTCTCACCCCCCACCATCGGCACTCACAACGCCTGCCTCATCGGCATCTTCAGCGCCGGGCAACACCCGCCAGCGCGGGGCCTCCCGGCTGCTGCGGCTGCATGGCATCAACGTTTACTCCGCCACCATCGCAGGCCTGCCGGAAGGTTATTCTCCGGCAATGCCGGTAATGTCGGCAGCCGATGACCTCCGCGTTCCCGGTCGTCATGGCCAGCATGCGGTGCAGGGAACGCGTCGCGGCCCCGGTTCGGCTCCGCGCGGGCTTAGTTGGCGCGCTGCGGCGTGTAACGGATCACAACGCCTATCCAGCAGGCCACCCGGTTTGATGCTCCGGGCACGGCCCGTACCGGTCGTGCGTGTCGCTGGCCTGCCGGCACTGAGGGCACGGGTCCGGGGCAGTCATTGCAGTATTTCGAGACGGTCAATCAGCATGCCCAGATCGTCGCTTTCCAGGCGCTGGTCGCCGTTCTCGGCAATCCAGCGGTAGTGCTGGCACCGCAGCTTCCACTCCGGATGATCTCTTTCGAAGTCCAGCTTCCGGACCACGCTGTCGACGTAGACGTGAGCCGGGACGTTGTCACCGGCGTATTGGCTGCCTCCAGCCGAACCGTCTCGAACCATCAGGCTGTGCCGCCGGGGACGGTCCGGGTACCAGGCCGCACAGCTAAGGCAACGCTACCTCATACGAGTGCATACGAGCTAACTTAAGTACAGACGTAGGAAAACATCGCAGCTCAGCTAGGTTCGATCATGTGGACAAGATCGATCCGACCGGGCCGGTCGCGCCGTATAGGCAGCTGGCGGCTATCTTGCGCGAACGGATCGAGACCGGCCGGTACAAGCACGGTGAGCGCATCCCGACCGAGAGTGAGCTAATCGAGGAGTTCGAGCTGGCGAGAAGCACGGTACGGCGTGCAGTCAACGAGTTGCGGGAGCAACGGCTGGTGCATACGGTGCCCCAGCGCGGGACCTACGTCGGGCCACCCGGTAAACCCCAAGACAGGTGCATGGTTTGACGGTACCGGGGGCCGTGCACTTTCCGCCGTCATCGGTGCGGTGAATGGCCGTCACTGGTTTTGACCTTCGGGCAGGAGCCAGGAGGGGGTGCGGGGGAACCTTGAACCTTGGGGCCTCGGGGTGCTCGGTGGCGGGGTTCAGGGTTCCCCCACGCTCTTGATCTTGTTCTTTGTTTTTGCCTGGGTGGGTGCCGTTCAGCGGAACGGGCTAGGACGGCACCCGGCCAGGCCAGCGGCGGTAGCCACTGTCATGCGCGGCGCACAGGGCCCATGCGGGCAGGCGGGCGAATGTGTGAGGGTTGTACGGGCGGTGTGCGGGGTCTGTGCGGGCGGCGCCTGGTGGCGGTCATGGGATCTTGCCCACTGGCGCTCCTGGCCCTGGCCCGCAGCGGCGGGGAGGACGTACCGTATGAAATGACCTGGGGAGAAGCATGGCATCCGATCGTGACGGAACCGGTCTGAGGTCACTGGCTGAGGCTTCCGCGAGCCCAGGGCTGCCGAAGGCCCCGACGGGGATCCGGGGGCTGGACGCGATCACCGAGGGCGGGCTGCCGCGGGCCACGTCGACGGCTTGTGACGGGCGGTACCGGATCCGGCATGACGCTGCCGGGGCTGCAGTTCCTCGCCGCGGGCGCCCGGGAGCATGGCGAGCCAGGCGTGCTCGTCACCTTTGTGCGACACCAGCCGGACGCGCCCCGGTCCCGGCCCTCGGCCCGCCGGGGGACCGCCGCGAAGGGGGGTTCAGGTGACGAATACGCTGCGCTCTGGCTACGCCGGTGATGCCCGGCGGGGTTCCTCGTGACGACGCAGGATACCGAGGCGGCAATGCCCAGGGATCCCCTGGAGGAATTGCGCCGAGAACTGGACGCGGCACGGGAGACCTTGCGCGGCATCCGGGCCGGCGGAGCCGACGCCCTGGTCATCGACACCGGCAGCGGCAGCGGCGAGGAGCTGTTCGCGCTCAGCGGCGCCGCCCGCGCAATGGAGGTATTGCGCCGAGAGCTGGACGCGGCACGAGAGACGTTGCGCATCATCCGGGCCGGCGGATTCGACGCCCTGGTGATCGACGCCGGCGGCGGCAGCGAGGTGTTCGCGCTCGGCGGCGCCGGCCCGGCGTACCGGCTGCTGGTCGAGGGCATCGCGGATCGTGGGGTCGGCTACTTCCGGGCGGTGGCCCTCGACTTCGACGGCACCCTGGCTGATGGCCTGGTCGCGCCCGCCACGCTGGCCGCGCTCACCGGGGCGCGGGCCCGGGGGGTCCGGGTGATCCTGGTCACCGGGCGGATCATGAGCGAGCTGCGCGCCGTGTTCCCGGAGGTCGACGAGCACATTGACGCGGTCGTCGCCGAGAACGGCGCCGTGCTGGTCACCCACGGCGGCGTCCGCCTGCTGGCCGCCCCGGTCGGCGGCGCGGTGAGCGCGGCGCTGTCCGGCCGCGGGGTCGCCCACCGCCGCGGGCGGGTGATAGTCGCCGGCGCCGCCGCCGACGAGCCGGCCGCGCTGGAGGTGGTCCGCGAGCTGGGCCTGGACTGCCGGCTCGTCCCCAACCGGGGCGAGCTGATGATCCTGCCGGCCGGGGTGACCAAGGGCACCGGCCTGCGCGAGGCGCTCGGCGATCTGGGCCTGTCGCCGCACAACACGATCGGCGTCGGCGACGCCGAGAACGACCACAGCCTGCTGGATGCCTGCGAGGTCGGGGTGGCCGTCGCCAACGCGGTCGACGCCATCCGCGCGCACGCCGACATGACGCTGGCGCTGCCGGACGGCCAGGGGGTGGCCGACCTGCTGCTGGGACCGCTGCTGGCCGGCCGGGCGCATCTGCATCCCCGCCGCTGGCAGGTCACGCTGGGCACCGACGACGGCGGCGAGCCGGTCACGCTGCCCGGCTCGCAGCTCAACATCGCCGTCTGCGGCGGCACCGGGGGAGGCAAGTCCTACCTGGCCGGGCTGATCTGCGAACAGCTGATCCGCCTCGGCTACTCCCTGGTCGTCTTCGACCCCGAGGGCGACCATCACGGGCTCGGCGAGCTACGTGACGTGATCATCACCGGGGGCGACGAGGGCCGCCTCGCCGACCCCGGCGAGGTCGTGCGCCTGCTCCGGCACGGCCACGCCAGCGTGGTCACCGACCTGTCCCACCTCGACGCCGCGGCCCGCGCGGCCTACGCGGCGGACCTGGCCAGCGCAGTCGAAGCCCACCGGGCCGCAACCGGCATTCCGCAGTGGGTGGTCGTCGACGAAGCCCATGGGCCCATCGGGCGGGAGGTGACCGCGCGCCGCCTGTTCGACCCCGCCGCCGAGGGCTACCTGCTCATCACCTGGCAGCCCGAGGAGCTGTCGGCCGACGCCCTGCTCGCCCTCGACGCCGTCATCACCCTCGGCTCCGCCCGGCCCGAAAGCCGGTTCATCGACATCACCGCGGCGGTGGCCGATATGCCCCGCGCCGAGATCGCCCGCCTTCTCGCCGGGCCGGCCGGCCGCGCGGTGCTGGCCTGGCGGCAGCGCCCCGGCCGGGCGGTGGCGTTCACCCTCGGGCCCCGGACCACACCCCATCTGCGCCACGCGCACAAGTACGGCCATTCCGGCGTCGAGCCCGCCCGCCGGTTCTACTTCCGGACCGGGCCCGACACCCCCACCGTGGCGGTCGCCGCCAACCTCGCCGAACTGGAAGCCGAGCTCGGCCGCTGCGACCCGGGCGTGCTGCGCTACCACTGCCCCCGCCACGACTTCTCCGGCTGGGTAGCGGGCGTCTTCCGCGACGAGCGCCTCGCCAGCCACCTCGCCGCCGCCGAGGCCGCCCTCCCGGCCGACAGCCACGCCGCGGTCGTCGAGCAGGTACGCCTGGCGCTCATCGCCACACTCCAGGCCCGCAGCCCAAGCTGAACCCGCCGTCCCGGATTGTGCCGCTGGCGTCGTGGCGGGTCGCCCGCGGGATTCGCCCGAACACCAGGGCACACTCGCGCGAATGGAGAAGCACCTCCTGACGTGTGTTCCCGGCGCCATTTGCAACCGGATCCAAAATATCCATGACTCGCGGTTTATCCATGTCAACAAACGTTGACCCAATGCCGGCCAATGTTCTCCATGCGGCGGGAGGCTGACCGTAATGCTGCGGTGGCAGAAGAGAGTTTGCATGTCCATGCGTGGAAGTGCAGGGTCGGCCCTCACGTCCGCGGACCGGATACCGGATGCGGAGGCGCCGCCCCGGACCTGACGCCTGCGGCGCCTGGGAGCTAACGCCCGTGCCGGCAGCGGCTTGAGCGATTCCCGGGCGGGTGGGCGAACATGCCCAGCCGGTGCGTCACAGAGATGATTTCCGTCAGCACGCGGTAGGGCGGGGTGCCTAGCGCGACGTGCTCAAGGCAGCCGGCTGAGCATGGGCCTTACCGGAGCGAAACGGCCGTGCTTCCGGGGCGGTGCCTCTCGCGGCCCTGCTGCCGCGCTGGCGTGTGTGCGCCGGCGCCGTTGGCGGCGGCCAGCTCGCGGTATTCGGCCTTAAGCCGCCTGGCCTCGGCGGACAGCGGTGAGCTGGCGAGCTGCCGGGCTTCCCAGCCGACCAGCTTGGCGGTCGCGGCCGAAGCGGCCGCGCCGGCCAGCACGGGGGCTGGGGGTGGCGGCGATCCGGGCACTATAAACGGCGGCACGCGCGACGGTACTCATGATTGTCTCTCCCGCAAGGTCTCGGCGGCAGCAGTTCGCATGCCACAGTGCCCGGTATGTGACAACGCGTCAAGGTGAGCATCGTCACCCGGTGGTGAGTTACCCGGCGGCTCTGCGCCTGCACGGGCACGCTGCGGGCTGGCGGAGGGCTGAGCGGCGGGACAGAGGTCTGTGACCGCGTGCCGGCGCTCGGGCGGGCCCTGGGCGATGACGGGGGCGGCTGCCCGCGCCAGGGCTCTTGCGCCCGGTTCGCGGAATGCCGTTAGCTAGATGTGCGGTCTGGTCGGCCCGGACCCTGTTTGCTCGCGGCTCGCCACCTCCGTGACGTCGGGGAGCGTCTGAGCGAGCAAATCGACCACCGGCCAGACAGCACCATCGCCGGTGCAGCCCGGTAATGCGGTCCGCGGCGAGCTGGCTGCGCGGACCCGGTGGGTGGCTGCCGAGCCGGAGGGTCCTGTTCCGGCAGGTGCCGGCGTGCACTGCCCTTCGGCGGACGCGGAGCAGTTCCCTGCCAACAGCGGGCATCCGCGAGGGCCGCACCACCATCTGCGCCGGATCCGCCGGGCTCCGCCGCGATGACCGCAGCGGCCCGCACGCGAGGCTGTGGCGCGCGGTGCATGCCGCTCCCGGCGTGGGTGCGGCTGTTCGCCAGTGCGGGCGCCGGCGCGGCGCTGTCGCCTGATGCCGCTGGCGAGGTGGGCCACGCGGCCAGTGCGATCGTGGCCGAAGCGGACCGGCCGGCGCATCTCGCAGCACCCGGCTCCCGATAGCAAGCCGGACTGCGCACGCGCAGCTGGATCTTCAACTATGCCTGGGAGGCATCACATAGCTGGGCATCATCGGCATCAGCACGTCGAGGTCAGCAACGACGGCCGCACAATCGCCGCAGCGAGGTGATCATCTTCGCTGTGAGGTGGCAGAACTCGCGCAGGGCATCTGACCTGCGGGAAGCCGTTTTCGGCTGTGGCACTACGACGTGACCGGGGCCAAGCGGCAGGCAGCCATCCAGGCAGGCGCGCAGCCGGTCGGAATGCGCGAGTTCCGGGCCCCCACGCCCGGGGTCCGGGCTGTCTCCGGGCGTGGTGCTGGCGAAAGGCTGGCCGTGTGCGCGGAGTACGGGGGGTAATAAACACTAGGGGCCGCCGAGGCGCCTTGGACGCGGGGTCCGAGGCGGCAGCCCCGGGGAGGGTACCGTCGCGGTGGGGCTGGTATGCCTTAGCGTCGGATTCGCTGGGTCTGAGGATTCCGCCCCATGTGAGGAGGCGGCGCCAGTCGTCGCGGGCAAGCATGTGGGGCGACCAGGCGATGTCGCGTGTCCTGGGGCTGCCGGGGCCAGATACGGATAAGGGAGTTGGCCTAGCGGGTCTGGAGCGTGGGTGTTCCAGACATTTGCGTGGTGCTGTTCGGCGGCGATGAAATCGACGGTGAAATATCTGAATTGGTGGTGTCTGATGACTCGGCTGATGACTAAGAATCGATCTGGCCGGGACGATACTCATCCGGTTGCGCGCTGGGTTCGGCGGCCGGGAGAGTGAAGAAGAAGGTGGCGCCATTGCCGAGGGTGCCCTCGGCCCAGGTGTGGCCGCCGTGCCGGTCCACGATCTGGCGGACGCTGGCTAGGCCTACGCCGGTGCCGGGGAACTCGTCCCTGGTGTGCAGGCGCTGGAATGACTGGAATAGCCTGCCGGCGTAAGCGGGGTCGAAGCCAGCGCCGTTGTCGCGCACGTAGCAGCAGACGCGGCCGTCGGCGACGTGGGTCATCCCGAACTCGATCGTGGCGTCGTCGCGGCCGGTGGTGAACTTCCAGGCGTTCTGCAGCAGGTTGTACAGGACGGTATGGATGAGGCCGGGGTCAGCTCGCGCCTGGGCGGGCTGCTGGATCGTGAAGGTGACGTGGCGGCCCGGGTCCTGGCGCTGGAGTTCTCCGGCTATGCGGGCCGCCTCGGCGCCGAGGTCGACGGGCTGGAAGCTAATTTCTGCCTGGGAGACACGGGACAGGCGGACGAGGGAGTCGAGAACCTCTCCGATGTGCTCGCTGGCGGCCTCGATCCGAGCGGTATAGTCGCGGCCGGTCTCGCCGAGGACGTCGGCGTACTCTTCCACCAGGGCGGCGCTGAACCCGGCCAGCGAGCGCAGCGGGGTCCGCAGGTCGTGGGCGATGGAATAGGTGAGTGATTCCAGGTTCCGGGTGGTCCGCATGAGGTCGTCGCGTGCCTGCCGTTGCTGGGTGACGTCGCGGATGGCGGCGGAGATGAGGATGCCCTGGTCGGTGTCGAGGGCGGACAGGGCGATCTCGGCGGGGAAGGTGGTGCCGTCGCGGCGCCGGCCGGACAGGTCCAGCCCTGCACCCATCTGCCGGGGCGTGGGGTCGACGGTGTATCCGGCGCGCAGGGCGGGATGCCCGGCCTTGATGGCGTCGGGGACGAGGATCTCGACTGGCTGGCCGGCCAGTTCTTCGCGAGGGTACCCGAACAGCCGTTCGGCCTGGGCGTTGACCAGCACGATCTGCCCGCCGGAGTCCACGCACACCATCGCGTCCGGCCCCGCCTCCAGCAGCCCCCGGAACCGGATACCGGCCCGCTGCTGGGCGCTGATATCCCGCACCACCGCCGATAGTCCCGTGACCGTTCCCGTCTTGTCGGCGATGGAGGCCAGCGTGACCATAACCTGGATAGCGGTCCCGTCCTTGCGGACCGGCTCGGCCTTATGCTTCTCTATCCCCTCCCCCCGGGCGAGGGAGGCCAGGGTCTTGTGCACGTCGGAGCGCTGCCCGGCGGGGAGCAGGAGATCGCAATGACGGCCGATGATCTCGGTGGCGGTGTAGCCGTAGAGCCGTTCGGCTCCGCGGTTCCAGGACGTGATCAGCCCATCAAGGTCAAGGCTGAGTATGGCGTCATGGGCGGATTCGATGATTGATGCCAGCCGGGCCTGGGCCAGTGCGGCCTGCCGTTGCTGGGTGACGTCGCGGACGGCGGCGGATACCAACGTGCCCTGGTCGGTGTGGAGGGCGGACAGGGCGATGTCGGCGGGGAAGATGGTGCCGTCGCGGCGGCGGCAGGACAGGTTGACTCTCGCGCCCATTAGCCGGGGTGTGGGGTTTGCGGCGTATCCGGTGCGCAGGACGGCGTGGCGTGCCTTGCTGGCGTCGGGGACCAGGATCTCGACCGGCTGCCCGGCCAGTTCCTCGCGCGGGTACCCGAACTGCCGCTCGGCCTGGGCGTTGACCAGCACGATCCGCCCGCTCTCGTCCACGCACACTGTCGCGTCCGGTGCCGCCTCCAGCAGCCCGGCAATGATGGGATCAGTGATCTGCCGCACGGTCGGGGACGCTCCGTACTAGAGAACCTACTTCAAGTTATGATCTCACATCCGTCCGCTACCGCAGCCGGCGCCGGCCGTCTGCCCCGATCCGGTCTGCTCGGGAGCGCCGCATGGGCACCATTGGGTTGTGCCCGGTCTGGTGCGGCGGCGCGCGTTCCGTCCGGCATGGCCGGTGGCGGGTGGGTGGGCGGGCCATCCTTGTGGTTGCTGCTGTTTCCGTGTGCGCTGGGCGCGGCCGGGGAGGAGTGTGGCGGCGCTCGCCCCTGGCCTGCGCGGGTGATCCTCCTGTGGGTGCCTGTCTTTCCCTGGCCGGTGCGGCCGGTCATGCTGGCCGCCTTAGCCTGGTGGTCTCAGAGCTGAGCCGTCCACTCGACGACCATCTGGCGAGTCGGCCGCGCTGGGGAGGGATTGTTCTGCATCCCTATGGGAGCGAACCTGGAAACTCGGTGTTACTGCTGTTCCCTTCGCTGCGGGCTCGGGTCACAGTTCGGTGATCCACTCGATCACCAGGCGTCGGCTTGGGTTGGCTGTTTGCCATTTTGAGTGGCACGCCCCCCGGAACCCCCCGCCGCGCTCCGCGCCCCGCTGCGGTAACTCGCCGGCGCACCGGCCACTCACCGGGCACAGGGCCCGGTTCGCTGGGCCGGTACGATCGCCTGGCCGTGGCCCCCGTCAGTGACGCCCGGCGGGTGAGTTCGGCCGGGAGGCGGCGGAGGCGGTTGCCTTGGGCTGGAACGAGAGCGCGAACCAGGCCGCGCCGAAGAAAATGACGCTGAGCACCAGGCAGCCCGCGCCCCTCAGCGGGTGATTCTTGCCCGAGCCCGCCGCGCTGGCCGTCAAGTGCCCGGGAAGCACGCTGGGCAGCGATTTGGACGGCTCGGCGAAGTAGATGATGCCCACGATGACGAGCACGATGGCGATGAGCGCCAGAATCACGGCGGTGACGACCCGGGCCGCCGGGCGCCGGGGCGATTCACTGACGGAAGCCAATTTTCCTCCTGAACAGACGGTGCCAGAAGAGAAGAACCTATCGCCGTTCGGCCCTCCGGGCACGGAGGAAGTCGTTTACAACATATTCGCCGAGGCGCTCGGGCTGAGCCCGGAGTACCCGGCCGCCGTTGCGCCGGGCCACGTTGTCCACGAATGCGGTCAGCCGGTCGTCTTCGGCCAGCATGAAGATGTTCAGCGCCGCCCCGCGCCGCGTCATCTTGTCGACCTCGGCCAGCGTGAGCTGAAGCGTCTCCGGGGCCGGCGGCCAGTCGAACCAGGACCGCCCATCTCGCTGCAGGTGCGCCGTGGGTTCACCGTCGGTCACGATCAGCACCACCGGCTCCTGCTCCGGGTGGCGGTCCAGGTGCCGTCCCGCGAGCACCAGCGCGTGGTGCAGGTTGGTGCCCTGCACCATGTCCCAGCCGAGCCCGGCGAGCTCGGTCTCCCGCAGTTCGCGCGCGTAGTTGGAGAAGCCGACCACCTGCAGCGCGTCCTGGGGGAAACGCATGCGCATAAGCGCGTGCAGGGCGAGCGCGGTCTGCTTGGCGGACGCCCACGTGCCGCGCAGCGCCATGGAGTAGGAGAGGTCGACGAGGAGACTCACCGCGGCCCCGCCGCGCTGCTCGGTCTCCGCCACCTCGAAGTCGCCGGGGTCCAGCCGTACCCGCGACACCTCGCGGCGGCGGGTGTCCGGCTCGGTGCGCGCCTGGCGGAGCAGCGCCTTCCGGACGGTGGCGGCCGTGTCAATTGGCTGCTCGTCGCCGAACTCCCAGGACCGGCTGCTGCCGGTCAGCTCGCCCGCCTGTCCGGCGTCGCGGCGGTCGTGGTCGCCCCGGCGCCCCGTTTTCAGGCCCGGGAAGACCCGGCGAAGCGCGGTTTCGCCCAGCCGGCGGATCGCGCGCGGGGTCAGCTCGAGGCGGCCGCCGTTGCGGTTCAGGTATCCCTGTTCCTCCAGCTCCCGCTCCACCCGGCGCAAGGCCTCGACGTCGTCCACCGCCTGGCGGCCGAACGCGCGGCGGACGGCATCCTCGTCGACGTCGTCGAGGCGTGCGCCCGGGTAGTCCTGGCCAAGCGCGTTCTCCAGCTCGGCGAGGTCAGCCAGCTCGGCCAGCGCGGTCGTGGCGTCGCCGAGCCCGAGCGGTTCCTCGCCCATCATCATCTCGCCCTGCCCGCTATCGGCGTCGGGCCGGCGGGCCCGCAGCATATCGGACAGGCGCGACATCTCCACGGCCAGGCCCGCGTCGTCGAGCGCCTGCGCCATCAGGCCCGCGAGCTCCTCGCGCTGCTCCCGGCTGAGCGAGGCCATCAGCCGCTCGGCCGCGGCCATCCGGCGGACCAGCGAGTCGACGAGTTCCTCGAGGTTCTCCGGGTTGTCCGGGAACAGCTCGCCGTAGTCCTCCATGAAGCGCTCGAAGTCCTCGGGCGTGTGGTCCCCGCGCGCGTCCGCCTCCAGCATGGAGTTCAGCTCGGCGAGCATGTCCTTGACCCGCTGCATCGCCTCCGGGTCCGGGTTCTCCAGCACCTGCTTCATGCCACGGAACTGGCTGTCCAGCACCTCACGGCGCAGCAGGTCCTTGAGCCGGTCGAACGTGTCCCGGGCGGCGGCTGACCGCCACTGGTAGTCAGCCAGCTCTCGGACGGCCTGGGCGGTGTCGGGCGGCAGCGCGTCGAGGTCGGCCTCGCGCATCCGTGCTTCGTCGCTGGGATCGGGGAAGAGTTCCGCGCGCTCCTGCCCGATGGCGGTGTCGAGCAGCGAGCGGACCTGATCCAGCGTGCCGTTGAGCCGCCCGCTGCTGCGGATCTCCCGCTGCCGGTCACGCACCCGCCGCAGCAGGTCGTCCAGGCCGCGCCGACCGGGGACCCCCCGGCGCCGGAGCTCGCGCAGCGCGTCCCCGGGCGTCGAGCCGTCCAGGACCGAATCGCCCAGTGCGTCCAGCGCCCCGCGGACGTCGTACGGTGGCGCCAGTGGGTCGGGACCATCGGTATACGGCCCGTACCGGAAAGTTCCCATCAGCCGTCCCTACGTCCGGTCTGGCCCGTGCGGCCCAGCGGCCCTCGTCACGTCCGGTAGACCGACGTGCCGTCCATGGTGTCCTTGGACAGCCGCCGCATCAGGTACAGTCCCTCCAGCGCGAACTCGATCGCCGCGGCCGCGTGGCCGAAGGACTCGCCGCCGTCCATGCCCAGCCGCTGCATGATCTTGGCCAGCCCAGGCACCTCCCCAATCCGCTGGAGCAGGTCGGACGCCGGGATGAGTTCACCGGACTCCACCGTCTGGCCGCCGTCGAACTTGGCCAGCAGCGGGGACAGGTCGGCGCTGCCAAGCCGCGCCCGGAAGGTCTCCGCAATGGCCCGGCGCAGCAGGTGCGCGAGCACCTCTTCCTCCCGGCCCTCCTCGCTGACCTCGAACTCGACCTTGCCCCGCAGCGTCCCGACGATCGCGGGCAGGTCGCAGACCCGGGCGACCGGCTGCTCAGCCGGGGCCGCGGCGGACGTGCTCGTGTCCGCGCGGTGCGCGGCCCGGGAGGCCCCGGCGCGGCGCGGAGCAGGCCAGGCGGCGGAACCTTCGGCCAGAGCGGCGCGGCGTACGGCGGAGGCGGCTGTCCCCTCCGCCGCCGCGATCGCGAACCGGGCCGAGACACCCGACCGCGAGTCCACGGCTGGGGACTCGCGGACCAGGCGGGTGAAGCGCGCGATGACCTCCACCAGATGCTCGGGCAGTTCCGCCCCAGGGACCGCCCCGTCCCAGCCGACGACGGCCTCCTGGCGGATCAGGCCCAGCTCGTCGTCGAGCGTCAGCGGGTAGTGCGTGCGGATCTCGGCTCCGAACCGGTCCTTCAGCGGTGTGATGATGCGGCCGCGGTTGGTGTAGTCCTCCGGGTTGGCGCTGGCCACCAGGACCAGGTCAAGGGGGAGCCTCAGCGCGTACCCGCGAACTCCGATGTCCCGCTCCTCCAGCACGTTGAGCAGCGCCACCTGGATCCGTTCGGCCAGGTCAGGAAGCTCGTTGAGGCAGAAGATCCCCCGGTTGGTCCGCGGCACCAGGCCGAAGTGGACGGTCTCGGGGTCGCCGAGCGTCCGGCCTTCGGCGACCTTCACCGGGTCGATGTCACCGATGAGGTCGCCCACGCTGGTATCCGGCGTGGCGAGCTTCTCGCCGTACCGGTCCCGCGCGTTACGCCAGACGATCGGCAGGTCCTCGCCCAGTTCCTCGGCGAGGCGACGGCAGCGGGCACAGACCGGGACGTAGGGATGATCGTTGATCTCACATCCGGCGACGGCGGGCGCCCATCCGTCGAGCAGGCCGGCTAGCGTCCGGATGAGCCGGGTCTTGCCCTGCCCGCGCTCGCCGAGCAGGATCACGTCGTGACCGGCTAGGAGGGCCCGCTCCAGATGCGGGAGCACCGTGTTACCGAAGCCGATGATGCCCGGGAACCGGTCCTGGCCCGCGCGCATCCGGGCGAGCAGGTTCTGCCTGATCTCCTCCTTGACGCTCCGGTAGACGTGGCCGTCCGCGCGCAGTTCGCCCAGCGTGGCGAGGACCGGAGGCCCTCCGTGCCGCGCGGCGGGATGACGATGCTGGCTGTTTGGCTGCACCATTCGACACTATGTCCCTCTCGTGGGTGGTCGCATCTGCCCCGCGCTATACCGCGTATGGCCCGGGTGTGCGTGTTGGCCCGGATGGCCCGGTGTGGGTGCCCGGCCCGCCTGGCCCGGCCGTCGTGGCACACTGCTCAGGTGGCAACGGTGTCTAGCCAGGTACAGGCCGACGATGTGGTGGCCGCGCGGGAACTGATCCGCGACGTGATCTCACCCACGCCGGTCCTCCGGTCCCGGGCGCTGTCCGAACTGGTGGGCGGCCCGGTATTCCTCAAATGCGAGAACCTCCAGCGCACCGGTTCGTTCAAGGTCCGCGGGGCCTACCTGCGGATCGCGCGGCTGACCGACGCGGAGCGCGCCCGCGGGGTCGTGGCGGCGAGCGCGGGCAACCACGCCCAGGGGGTGGCCTTCGCCGCAGGCCTGCTCGATACCAAGACCACGGTGTTCATGCCCGAGGGCGCGCCGCTGCCGAAAATCCAGGCGACCCGCGACTACGGGGCGGACGTGGTCCTGTACGGGTCGTCGGTGGAAGACGCCCTGGCCGGCGCGGAGGAGCAGGCGGCCCGGACCGGCGCCGTCCTGATCCATCCCTTCGAGCACCCGGACGTCGTGACCGGTCAGGGGACGCTCGGATTCGAGATCATCGAGCAGTGCCCCCAGGTCCGGACGATCATGGTCCCGGTGGGCGGGGGCGGCCTCGCGGCAGGCGTCGCCGTGGCGGTCAAGAGCCTCGATCCGGCCGTGCAGATCGTCGGCGTCCAGGCCG
The DNA here is from genome assembly GCA_963757545.1 of uncultured Actinomycetes bacterium. Taxonomy (GTDB): domain Bacteria; phylum Actinomycetota; class Actinomycetes; order Streptosporangiales; family Streptosporangiaceae; genus RYN-230. The sequence continues at coordinate 370,162 of CAVWSA010000030.1, forward strand.
CCGCTGTCGCGCCGTTCCCGGCCTCGCTCGCCGCGGGACGCCCGATCCCGGTCAAGGGCGGTCCCACGATGGCCGACGGCATCGCGGTGAGCCGCCCTGGCGAGCTGACCTAAGGGCTCCTTGAGCAGCACGGCGCGCGCGTGGTAACGGTGACGGAGGAGAGCCTGTCCCGCGGGCTGCTGCTCTGCCTGGAGCGCGCCAAACAGGTTGTCGAGCCGGCCGGTGCCGCCGGGGTAGCCGCTCTGCTCGAGCATGCCGCGGAGATGCAGCCGCCCGTTGTGGTGGTGCTGTCCGGCGGCAACATCGATCCGCTGCTGCTGTCGAAGCTGCTCCGGCACGGCCTGCGGGCCGCCGGGCGTTACCTCGCCTTCCGGTGCCGCCTGCCGGACCGGCCGGGTGCGCTGGCCACGCTGCTGCACGAGTTGGCCGGCCTCGGGGCCAACGTCCTGGACGTCTGGCACGAGCGCGTCACCCCCGGCCTGCAGGTCGGCGAGGTGGAGGTGCTGCTGCAGGTGGAAACGCGGGGCCCGGAGCACTGCGAGGAAATGATCACCGAGCTCCGCCAGGCCGGGTACACACTGGTCTTCAGCTGAAGGGACACCGTGTTGCCCGGGGGGCGACCCCCCGGAACCCCCCGGATGCGCTTCGCGCCCGCGCGCTGGTACTTCGCCGGCACACCGGCCGCTCACCCGGGCCGCAGGCCCGGGGTCGCTGGGCCGGT
>CAVWSA010000031.1:0-165450 GCA_963757545.1 uncultured Actinomycetes bacterium
CCTGCCACCCCGGCCGGAAGTCCTGCGCGGGAGTGACGTTCGTCCATGGTGCGTGTTGCTGTGATGGGATGGACTGACTGTGACAGAGGACCCGGGCAGACGCGGAGCAGCGGATCAGGTCCGTGCACCGCGCAATCGAGATCCGCGACAAGCGGAGGCGGGTCCTCGTGTCATGCCCAGCCTGGCCGATGGCTGCTAGCTCCGGAGCATGATCTAGGCTTCAGAGCTGGAGGGACACGATGACAACTGGGGCTGAGTCACCGCACTTGGACAACCGTCACCGGGATACGCTGCGCCAGATCTTCGCCCACCCGCTGAGCCACAACATCGAATGGCGGGCGGTCCGATCGCTGCTGGAGGCGGTAGGCACGGTCACGGTGCGCCATGACGGCAAGGTGGCCATCGAAATCGGGTCGATGCAGGAAGTCCTCGAGCCACCCACGGGCAAGGACATCGATGCGCGGACCGTCGGCGAACTGCGCCGGATGCTGAGCCTGGCCGGTTACAGCCCGTCCTGCAGCCAGGTGTGGCCACGGCGCATCACCGCGGGTTTCAGCGCGCCCACTGGGGATTCCCACGGGGCACGCGGCAGCGCAGAAAGGACGCATGATGAAGATCGTCGTGATCGGCGGCAGCGGGCTCATCGGATCGAAACTCGTCACCAAGCTCCGGGAACGGGGGCACGAGACGCTCGCGGCGTCTCCGGCCTCCGGCGTGAACACGCTGACCGGCCAGGGACTTGCCGCCGCCGTTGACGGCGCTTCGGTGGTCGTTGACGTGTCGAACTTCCCTTCCTTCGAAGATCGGGCGGTGCTGGAGTTCTTCGAGACGTTGACCGGCAACCTCCTCGCCGCCGAATCAGCCGCCGGGGTAGGGCACCACGTGGCACTGTCGGTCGTGGGGACCGAACGCCTGCTGGATAGTGGTTACTTCCGGGCGAAGATCGCCCAGGAGAAGCTGATCGAGGACTCCCCGATTCCCTACACGATCGTCCACGCCACCCAGTTCTTCGAGTTCGTCAGCCGCATCGCCGACGCGGCCACCAGCGGCAACCAGGTGCACCTGGCACATGTGCTGATCCAGCCCATGGCTGGCGAGGACGTGGCCAGCGCGCTCGCGGACGTCACCGTTGGCCGGCCAGTGAACGGCATCATCGAGATCGCCGGCCCCAGCAATTTCACCTCGACGATCTGATCCGGAGCACGCTGCGCGAGCGCCACGACCCCCGCGAGGTCATCACCGACCCGCACGCCCCCTACTACGGTGCCGAACTGCACGAACGCACCCTCGTCCCCGCCGCCGGTGCCCGCCTCACCGAGACCCGTCTCGGCGACTGGCTGAACCAGTCCGCTACCGGCAGCGGATGATTACCTCGACCTGAGGTTTCCGCCCTTCCGCTCAGGCTGAGCGTTCTCCGGCGCGAACCTCGGCTCATTGACTCATCCCTTGCCCAGTGGCCGCGGCGATGAGACAGCCGGAAAATCAGTCGCGGTAAAGGCCTCCCGTCGGGCAACATGGCCAGGCTGGTTGTTGGAATGGGAACAAATGACTGCGCCTGAACATCGTCGCGGCTCACCGGCCCGGAAACGGGCGGTGCTGCTCGCGCTGCGCTACTACGGCCGCCAGATGGCCCGGCTCCGGCGCTTCACGGTGCCGGCGATGTTGCTGCCCGCGTTGGGAAACACGTGCATCTACTACATCGCGCCGCTGATCGTCGCTCAGCTGGTCGGCCGCTTTGTCGGCCACGGGTCCGTCGGCATCGGCGCAGCTATGCGGTACCTGCTCGGCTTCGCAGGCGTGCTTCTTTTCGCCGAGATCCTGTGGCGGATCGGCATCCACTGCCTGAACCGCCTCGACGGTCGCGGAATCGAGAACCTTTACGTGATCGGCATGGACGAGTTGCTGGCCAAGGATGCGGCGTTCTTCCACGACAACTTCGCCGGTTCGCTGACCAAGCGGGTGCTGAGCTTCGCTTCCCGGTTCGAGGACTTTACCGACAATCTGGTATTCAACATCGTTGGCAGCCTGGTGCCGCTCCTGTTCGCGTCGGTGGTGTTGTGGCGCTACAACCCGTTGCTCGTCGTCGGGCTGATCGGCCTGATCGTGATCACCGGCGCCGGCATCGCACCGCTGATTCGCCGTCGGCAGAGGCTCGTTGACCAGCGCGAGGAAGCAATCGCCCGGGTGTCCGGGCATGTCGCCGACAGTCTGATGAACATGGACACGATCCGCGCGTTCGCTGCCGGTGACCGGGAGGCCGCCGAGCACCGGTCGCGCGTCGCCGACCAGCGACGGAAGTCGCTCCGGTCCTGGGACTACGGGAACCTGCGCATCGATGCGCTGGTCGCGCCGATGTCCGTGCTGACCAACGTGCTCGGTCTGCTGCTCGCGGTCGCACTCGGCGGGGGCAAGCACGGGATCGAGGCGATCATCGTGGCATTCACGTACTACTCCAATGCGACGCGGATCATGTTCGAGTTCAACCAGATCTACCGCTCCCTGGAGAGCTCGCTGACTGAAGCGGCGCAGTTCACCGAGTTGCTGCTGACACCGCCGGCCGTGGTCGACCCGGTCGCGCCCGAGCCGCTGCAGCCGAAGGCGAGCGACGTCCGCTTCGAGGGCGTGACGTTCGCGCATGCAGGCGGGCTGCCGTTGTTCACTGACCTCGACCTCGCCGTGCCCAGTGGGGCCAGGCTCGGCCTGGTCGGCCGGTCAGGCGGGGGCAAGACCACGCTGACCCGCCTCCTGCTGCGGATGATGGATGTCGGGGAGGGCCGGATCCTGATCGGCGGCCAGGACATCAGCAAGCTGCGCCAGTCGGACCTGCGCAGCCTGATCGCCTACGTGCCGCAGGTTCCTGCGCTGTTCCACCGGACGCTGCGCGACAACATCGCGTTCGCCCGTCCGCACGCGACCGACGCGGAGATCCACCAGGCGGCGCAGGCGGCCCACGTGACAGAGTTCGCCGACGCCCTGCCGGACGGGTTCGACACGATGGTCGGCGAGCGTGGCGTGAAGTTGTCCGGCGGGCAGCAGCAGCGAGTCGCGCTGGCCCGGGCGATCCTGCGTGACGCCCCGATCCTGCTGCTCGACGAGGCGACCAGCGCACTGGACTCGGAGAGCGAAATCCTTGTCCAGCAGGCGTTGTGGCGGCTCATGGAGGGCCGGACCGCGCTCGTGGTCGCGCATCGGCTGAGCACGGTGGCGCGCATGGACCAGCTGGTCGTGCTCGACCGCGGCCGGATCGTCGAGAGGGGCACGCACGAGGAGCTGCTCCGGCTTAACGGAACCTACGCCAGGCTGTGGCGGCACCAGTCCGGCGGTTTCCTGGACGACGACCGGGTGGCGGCGATGCCCGCACCGGCCCCGAGGCTGAGCGCGTGAGCCCGCTCCGCGGAGCTATGCCGTGCGCCGGGCCCGGCCGGCTCCGGCACCTGGGCCAGGACCTCAGCTCGGCGGGGGCCAGGGCAGCAGGTAGGCGCGGTAGGTGCTGACCCCGGCCGGGAGCTTTGCGTTGAACAGCAGCTTTCCGGACGGGCTGAACTCGGAGATGTAGGGCAGCGCGCCCCAGCCGACGAACAGGTCACCGGCCGGCGTGGTCTGTGCGTTCCCCATCACCTGCGCGACCTGGCCCTCCGGTTGGTCATCCGACTTGACCAGGGTGGCCACCCGGGTGGCGAGGTCGAGCCGCACCGTCACCACCCGGCTGGAGCCGAGCAGGTTGCCGCCCGACTCGTCGTCGAAGAACGTGTACTCGCCGCCGCCGATGGCGTCCGGGTCGTGCTGCCAGGCGAAGATCTTCCCGTCGTGGTCGAGGACCTGGCCGGGGGCGGCGCGCAGGGTGAAGGAACTGTGCTTGCCGCCGAGCTGCCACATGATCGTGCCGGTGTGCCGGTTCACCTTGAACGTGGTCCAGGTATTCCGGGAGTCCACCAGCAGGTTGCCGTCGGTGTCGAGGTGGACGGCGTTGATGTGGAACCAGTCCCAGGGCGTGCCCGGGGAGGACGGCAGCGGCAGATAGCTGTCGCCGTAGGGCACGTGGGCGGCGCTGTCCCACTGGAACAGCACCCGGCCGGTGCTGATGTTGATCTCCTGGACAAGGCCGTCGATGACCCGCTGATCGGCGGGGCCGCCGATGGAGGTCAGGTTCGCGGTCGTCACGGTGTTGGCCAGGATCAGCGCGGTGTTCCAGGGCGTGATGAGAAACTCGTGGAAGTTGGCCGCGTCCCCGTTGCCCGCCCGGACCGTGGCGATCTGCTGGTAACGGTCGTTATAGATGTAATCGGTGCCGCTGGGGCCGTCCGGGCCGACTGGTCCCCCTGGGCCTGCTGGCCCCCCTGGGCCCCCGTGGGCCCCTTGGCCCCCGGACTGGAACCAGGTGAGGACCGGCTGGCCCCGATAGGTCTGAGTGCGGAAGTCGGTGGCAACTTCCCCGGCGGGCAGTCGGTGGAACCAGACCACCTTCCCGGTGCGGGTGACGATCTCCGGGCCCGCCGGGTAGCCGCCTCCGGCCGGCGCGATGAAGATGTCCCCATTTGCCCCGGTGGTGTCGCGGGTCAGCACGGTGAGCCGCGGCGGCGCGGTGCCAGCTGCCGGGTTACCGGCGACGGAACTGCCCACGGGGTGTTCGACGGGGCCCCGGGAGCAGGCCGGGACGCACGCGACGGCCAGCGCGCAGGCCGCCCCGGTGACCAGGCCAGCCAGCAGCCGCGGCCGGGATGTCATCATGAACCTCCGCCAGAGGTAGCCACCTGGTGAGCGCTCGCGCTCTGGTGTCTCTAACGAGCGGCTGCCGGACTGGTTCCGCCCGGCAGGCCCGGGCGGGGTCAGCTGGTGACTACCTCGACATCGCCCAGGCCAAGGGCCTGCACCCGGTCCTTGATCTGGGCAGCGTCGCCGACCAGAACCGTCACTAGGCGGTTCTCCGGGAACGCCGCGATGACCGCGGCGGTTGCCTCGGCGGTACTCGTCTCGGTCAGCCGCGTGTACAGCTGCGTCTGGTAGTCGTCCGGCAGGTGCTGTTCCACCTGATCCGCCATTGTGTCGGCGACCGGCGCTGCCCGCTCATACTCAAGCGGCGCGACACCCACCAGGTTCTGCACCGCGGTATCCCGCTCCGCCTGGGTCAGGCCTTCCGCGGCGAGCGTGCGCAGCACCGTCCGCAGGTCATCCAGCGCCGGGCCGGTGGACGCCGTGTCCACGGAACCGCTGATGGCGAGCATCGACGCACCCGTCGCCCCGCCCGCGGCGTGCGGCGCCGGCGACCGCAGCACCTGCTCGAAGGCCCGTACCCCGTAGGTGTAGCCCTTCTGCTCGCGCAGCACCCGGTCCAGCCGGGAGGTGAGCGTGCCGCCCAGGCAGTACGTGCCGAGGACCAGGGCAGGCCATGCCCGGTCCTGCCGGTCCGGGCCGATCCGCCCGATGAGCAGCTGCGTCTGGACGGCGCCAGGCCGGTCCACGATCACCACGCGGCCGGTGTCATCGGCGGTTACCGGCGGCGTGGGCAGCGGCTCGGCGGCACCGCCGGTCCATCCGCCGAGCGTGCCGGCCAGCACCGTGTCCAGGTCGATGCCGGTCAGGTCGCCTACGATGACCGCGGTGGCGGTGGCAGGCCGCACGTGCGCCTGGTACAGCGCGCGCACCGCCGCCGCATCGATCCGCGCGACGGTGTCCGCGGTGCCCTTGCTCGGCCGGGACAACCGCGCGGACGCCGGGAACAGCTCCTGAAATAGCTGCTTGGCGGCCCGCCGGCGGGGGTTGGCCAGCTCGAGCGGAATCTCGTCCAGACGGTTGCGCACCAGCCGCTCGATCTCGCTGTCTGCGAACGCGGGTGCATGCAGCGCCTCGGCTAGCAGGGCAAGCGCCCTGGCCAACCGGGAGACGGGAACCTCCAGCGAGACGCGCGCGCCGAGGTAGTCGGAGTATGCCTCGAGTGTCGCGCCGCAACGCTCCAGTTCGGCAGCGAACTCCTCAGCGGTGTGCCGGCTGGTGCCTTCAGATAGCGCATCTACCATGATCGTGGCGATACCGTCGAGCCCGTCGGGCTCGACGTCGAGTGGCGTGTTCAGGCAGATCTGCACCGCCGCTACCTGCTGCCCGGGCCGGTGGCAGCGCAGCATGGTCAGCCCGTTGGCGAGGCCGCCACGCTCGGGCACCGGGAATGCCCAGGGCTTCGCGCTGCCCTGAGGCCGGCTGCGGGTGGAAGTCCATGGCCACGGCTGTATCCGTCACCGCCCGGCTCCTTCCGGCTTGTCTTCGTCGGCTGCGCTGGCCTGGCCGCCTGGCCGCCGCTCCGGCTGTGTCTCGGAGGTCACCTGCTCGTATACCAGCACCGCACGGTTGTCAGGGCGTAGCCTAGCTGCGGCAATCGCCTGGACTTCCGCGGCGGTAACGTCCAAGATCCGGTTGACGGCGGTGAATGCGAGCTGCGGGTCGCCGAACAGCACCGCGTACCGGCACAGTTCGTCGGCCCGGCCGGCGACCGAACTGAGCCGGTCCAGCCATTCGCGTTCCAGCAGGGCCTGCGCCCGCTCCATCTCCCCGGCCGTCGGCGGCTGCGCGCCTAGCCGCGCCAGCTCCTCGTCGACGGCGGCCTCGATCTGCGGGATTTCCGCGTCCCTGGAGGCTTTCACGTCCAGCCAGCCCAGCGAGGGGGCACCCGCCAACCGCAGCAGCCCGAAGCCTGCCCTGATGGCGGTGCGATCGCGCCGTACCAGCCGGTTGTAGAGCCGGGACGACATGCCGTCACCGAGGACGGTGAGCGCCAGCCCGGCCGCGTCGCACTCCCGCGTGCCGTCGTGCGGCAACCGGTAGCGCGGCCATCAGCGCGCGCGCCGGGACCTCCTCATGGATCTCATCGCGTAGCTTCCTTGCCGATGATCTCGGGGAGCGTGCCGTCGCGGGGCGGCGCCTTGCCGCCGGTGGCGGGATGGAGCCGAAGTACTTCTCGGCCCATCGCGGCGTCTGGTCCGGGTCGATGTCGCCAACGATCGCCAGGACCGCGTTGTTCGGCGCGTAGTTCGTGCGGAAGAACGCCCGCGCGTCGTCCAGTGTCACCGCGTCCAGATCGGCCATGGAGCCGATGGGCGTGTGGTGGTACGGGTGACCCTCGGGATAGACCAGCGCGGTCATCCGCTCGAACGCGGTGCCGTAGGGCACGTTGTCGTAGCGCTGCAGGCGCTCGTTCTTGACCACGTCACGCTGGTTCTCCAGGGACTCCTCGTCGAGCGCGGCAAGCAGCGAACCCATGCGGTCCGCCTCCAGCCAGAGCGCCAGCTCCAGCTGGTGCGCGGGCATGGTCTCGAAGTAGTTGGTGCGCTCGAAGCTCGTCGTGCCGTTGAGGGAGCCGCCTGCGCCCTGGACAAGCTCGAAGTGGCCGTTCCTTTGACCTGCGCCGAACCCTGAAACATGAGGTGCTCGAAGAGGTGAGCCAGGCCAGTGCGGCCTTTGACCTCCTGCCGCGAGCCGACGTCATACCAGAGGCAGACCGCCACGACCGGAGTCAGGTGGTCCGCAGAGAGCACCAGGCGCAGACCGTTGTCCAGACGGTGCTCGGTCGCTGTCAGGCCGCCGGAACCGGCTTGCTGTGTGGCCGTGTGACCCACGGGCGTGCACGTCCCTTCGATCGCGTACGCGAGAAGTACAGCCACTGTATGCAACGGGGCTCTCAACCTGCCGCCCGGCATCCAGGTCACAGGTGGCTGAACCCGCCCGATTCCTCCTTGGTCATGGACACGGTGACCGGATGCTTGCCGAAGTGGGCCACGGCATCCCGGAGGTCGTCAAGCAGCAGCGAGGCCAGGTCCCTGCTCACGCCCAGGCGGACCAGGACGCGCTGCACCGGGATGTCGGCTGCCGTCCCGGTGAGGGTGTACGCAGGCACCTGCCAGCCCTGGGTACGCAGCCGGTCGGCCAGGTCGTACAGGGTGTAACCGGGGTCCTCGCCTTGCCGGATCCGCCAGGTGACTGTCGGGATCCCGGTGGCGGGGTTGCTGTCGCAGAGGAGCTCGAAGGGCCCGAGCTTGACAATCTCGGTGGCGAGGTACCGGCCGATCTCATAGGACGCGTAGTGGATGCGCTTGTACCCCTCATGGCCCAGCCGCAGGAAGTTGTAGTACTGCGCGATGATCTGCCCGGCCGGGCGGGAGAAGTTGATCTGGAAGGTCGGCATGTCGCCGCCCAGGTAGTTGACATGGAACACCAGGTCATCAGGAAGTTCCCGGCGGTCTCGCCAGATCACCCAGCCGACCCCCAGCGGGGCCAGCCCGAACTTGTGCCCCGAGGCGCTGATCGACTTAACCCTCGGGAGGCGGAAGTCGAAAACCACGTCAGGCGCGCAGAACGGGGCGAGGAAGGCGCCGCTTGCCCCGTCAACGTGAATGTCGACGTCAAGGCCGGTATCGGCCTGCAACCGGTCGAGCGCCTTGGACATAGCCTCCACCTGCTCGTAGGCGCCGGTGTAGGTGACGCCGAAGGTGGGGACGACCATGATCGTGTTCTCGTCCACCCGCTCAAGCATCGAAGCTGGAGCCATGGCATAGCTGCCATGGGACATCGGCACCTCGCGCATTTCGATGTCCCAGTAGCGGGCGAACTTGTGCCATACCACCTGCACCGGGCCGCAGACCATGTTCGGCTTGTCCGTCGGCTTGCCGGCGGCCTTGCCGCCTGGCCCGCCACCGCCACTTGGCCGCCATGCCCGCCAGCATGCAGGCCTCCGAGGACCCGATGGCCGAGGCGCCCACGGTGTTGGCCGCACCCGGCGCATTCCACAGGTCGGCCAGCATGTGCACGCAGCGCGCTTCGATCTCGGCGGTCTGCGGGTACTCGTCCTTGTCGATCATGTTCTTGTTAACGGAGAGCGCCATCAGCTCGAGGAGTTCCGGCTCCTCCCACGTCTGGCAGAACGTGGCCAGGTTCTGGCGGGCATTGCCGTCGAGCATCACCTCGTCCGACACCACCTGGAAGGCTTCTCGCGGCTGCGTTTCGTCTCTGGGGAACCGGTATTTGGGCACGGTCCTGGTCAGGTCGTGCCCGGCAAACACGGAGTCTTCCAGCTGCTGGCGGACGGTGTCACGCTCGTGCAAGGCCATGGCCGGCAACTCCTCGGTCGGGGCCGCTCCGCTGCCGGTCCGCCACGACCTGGCACCGCTCTGCGGCGGGAGACGGCATCTGCTCACGACACTGGCGGCCATGACCGGGGAGGTCATCACCCCCGCCGGGTGAGTTTCGTGGTAAATCGGCATTCTGGCGCGGGCAGGCCAGACCGAGTCGACCGTGCGGAAGACTGGCTTCCCACCGAGCCAGCCCAGGCTACCCGGGAAGACCGAATCGACCAGATAGGACGCGCCGATGTCAGCGCAGGACCGAGCAGGCCGCGAGGGCGGCGTCGGCCCCTTCGCGACCTTCGTCGACCACGTGCGCCCGGACGGCGCGGTCGCCCGCTGGGAATCCCGCCGCCACCGCAAGCACCTGCGGGTGGGCCTGGCCGTCGGCGCGACGTGGTGGGCGCCAGGGCCAGGGGATGGTGGATCGCCATCCTGTTCGCCGTCGGGTCGCTGCTCTTCGCGCTCGGTGCGCTCCCGGGTACGCCGCCGCGGCCGGGGCCCGGTGGGACGCAGTGACCTTCTTCGTCGGCTCGCTGTTCTTCACCTCCGCTGGGTTCCTGACCTACCGGGAGGCCGTGGACGCCGGCCCGCCGGTCCGGCCGGCCGCCAGCCGCCGGGTGCCGCCGCTGCCGGCCAGCCGCCAGCCGCCGGGTGCCGCGGCGGCGCTTCTTCGTCTTCCAGCCCCGCAGGATCGACTGGTGGGCGACGGCGGTGCAGCTTGCCGGGACGCTGTTCTTCAATGTCAGTACCGGCAACGCCTTGCGGGTTGACCTGACCGCACAGGCCGCGAATCAGCACGTGTGGCGACCTGATGCGGTCGGCTCGGTCTGCTTCCTGGTGGCCAGCGCGCTGGCCTGGTTCGAGGTCTGTCACGGCTGGGCCGCCTGGCGGCCCAGGTCGTGGGCATGGTGGATCACGCTGGCGAACCTGATCGGGTCCGTAGCCTTCGGCGCTTCTGCCGTGGCTGGATACATCGACCCAGCGACTGGCCAGCTGCGCAACGCCGGGCGGTCGAATCTGGGTACGCTGATCGGCGCGGTGTGCTTCCTGGTCGGCGCGCTGTTGCTGCTGCCTGAACGCACTGAGGAGACCAGCCATCCCGTGCCCGCGCCCGCTGTCACCAGCAGCTGAGGATGGGCGACCAGCCGTCCGGCCAGCTTCGGTAACGCCAGCCACCACGTACTGGCGTTAAGAAAGGGACTGGTTTTCGGCTGGGTCGCCCAGGGACAGGTAGGTTTCGTCCTCCTGGGCGGTATGCAGCCGCAGGATGGCATCGAGGCCATACAGCAGGCTGCGGAGTTCAGCGGTGTCCGCCTCGTCCGGAGCGCGGTCGCCGATGTCGTCGAGGAGCCGCCCGAGCCGCAGTATCTGGTGACTGATCTCGGCGTGCGCCCGGCTCATCGGCGCGGTGGGATCGTCCCCGCCGACCACCCGGTTGACGAGCGGGTACAGCTGAGTGTCCTCGGCGATCTCGTGCGGTTCGATCTGGCTGGTGAGCAGCGTGTAGGCCTGCCGGACCTGGGTCATCGCCGCGGCGGGCAGGGCGGCGGCGAGCGCGTCGGCGGCCGCGCGGATCTGGTCGATGCCGGCGTGCACCATCTCGTGCTCAGCCCGGAACCGCTGGGTGAGCGCGGCGTCCGCGGAGCCAGCCGGGTGGTGCGGGTGGCTGGCCGCAGCGCACGCAGCGCGTTGAGGATCACTGCCACGTCGATGGCCTCCTGCAGCAGCGCCCCCCATACCGCTGGCAGCAGCCCGGCCGCGGCCACGCCCATCGCGGCGAGCGACAGGCCCATCCCGGCGAGCACACTCTGCCGCGCGATGGTCCGGGTCCGGCGGCTGATCGCGGCCACCTCCCCGAGCCGGTTCAGCCGGTCCACGGTGAGCACCGCATCGGCCGCCTCGGAGGACGCGGTGGATCCCCGGGCCCCCATGGCCACACCCACGTCGGCCAGGGCCAGGGCGGGCGCGTCGTTGATGCCGTCCCCGGTCATGATGACCGGTCCCCGGCGCTGTTCCCGGCGCACGGCAGCGAGCTTCCCGGACGGGGTGAGCCCGGCGAGAACCTCGTCCACGCCGGTCATCGCGCCGACGGCCTCGGCTACCTCGGCCCGGTCACCGGTGGCCAGGATGATCCGGTCGATGCCGCCGCGGCGCAGCGCCCGGATGGTGGCCCGCGCGTCCGGCCGGATCCGGTCGGCCAGCAGCAGCGCCCCCGCGGGCCGGTGGTCGATCGCAACGAACACGGTCAGCACGCCGTCGAGCCGGGCACGGCGCCGGACGGTCCGCACCCAGGGTGGGGTGCCGGTGACCCCGGCCCAGTCCGCTCGGCCAACCGCCACGTGGTGGCCGGCCACGGTTCCGGCGATTCCCTGGCCAGCCTGCTCGGTCACGTCTTCGGGCCGGTCCAGGGCGCAGCCCCGCTCGGCGGCCGCGCGGATGATCGCCGCCGCCAGCACGTGACCGGACACCTGATCCAGGGATGCCGCCGCGTGCACGATCTCCTCGGCTGGCAGCCACCCGGCCGGGACGATCGCGACGACGGATGGCCGCCCGACGGTGAGCGTGCCGGTCTTGTCCAGCAGCAGTGTCCGGCACTGGGCGAGGCGTTCCAGCACGCCGCCGTTCTTGACCACCACGCCGCGGCGGGCCGCCGCGGACAAACCCGAGACCAGGGCCACCGGTGCGGCCAGGATGAGCGGGCACGGAGTGGCCACCACCAGGACGGCCACCGCGCGAACCGGCCCGCCCAGGGCCCAGGCGGCACCGGCCACGGCCAGCGTCAGCGGCAGGAACCACAATGCGTACCGGTCGGCCAGCCGGACGAACGGTGCCTGCGACCGTTCCGCCTCGGCCACCAGGCGGATGATCCCCGCGTATGTACTGTCTTCGGCGCTGGTCGTGGCCCGCAGGTCGAACGGGCCGCCAGCGTTCAGCACGCCGCTGCGCACCGTGTCGCCGGCAGGCCGCTCAACCGGGTGCGCCTCACCAGTGAGCGCGGACTCATCCAGCACCGCAGCGCCGTGGGCTAGGGTGCCGTCCACCGGCACGACATCACCGGGCGCCACCAGGAGCAAGTCGCCAGCGGCGAGGCTGGCCAGTGGCACCGTCTCCAGCGAGCCGTCCCGGTACCGCCGCGCGGTGCGCGGCGCGCGGGCCAGCAGGGCGTGCAGGTCTCGCTGGGCCCGCTCGGCGGCCCATTCCTCCAGCGTCCGCCCGCTGGTGAGCATGACGGCGATCAGCGCGGCCGCGAGCAGTTCACCGACGGCCATTGCCCCGGCCACGGCGAGGACCGCGATCAGGTCCACTCCGAACCGGCCGCGGCGGATGCTGCTCGCCGTGTCCCACAACGCGTACCCCAGCCCGGCCGCCGCCGTGACCAGCCACAGGGCATCGAGCCACCGGCCCGGCGCCAGCCAGCGCCGCGACCGCGCCGGCGGCCAGCCCGCCGACCGTCACGGCCAGCAGGAGCAGCGCCGAATGACGGCCCGCCAGTTCCCGGATGCGGGCGGGGATTCCGGTCGCCATGACCTTAGCCTCCCGGCCCGCCAGGCGGCCGGGGAGGGCCGGAAGTCAGCCAGCCGCAGGGTCGTCCGGCCCTCAGCGCGGATATCGGCGACCACGGCAGGACCAGCCCGAGCCAGGTGTCCAGCTGCGTCGCGTCGGCGATCTCGGTGCGCAGGCCGATGTAGCCGTCCGGGCGGACGGCGGTCAGGCCGCGGCCGGGACAGCTGGTGAGCCGGTGCACGCTGACCAGCGGGCCCCGCGGCGGCCGGGTGTCGAGCGCGGCCGCGTCCCGGTCGAGCAGGATGTGCACACCGGGCCGGGCGAGCAGTTCGTGCAGCCGGAGGCTGCGCCCGCCGGCCGTCACGGCCCGGTCGGGAAGCCGGTCCCCGGCCCGGGGCCCGCCACGCGGCCGCGGTGCTCCCGGCACCGACAGCGGGCTGCCGCGGTAGTTCACCCCCAGCTGCGCGAGCACCCGGATCGCGGCCGCGACCAGGCGGCGGCGCGCCATGACGGCGGGCAGCAGCGGGACAGCCAGCGGTGCCACCTGGCTGCGCAACGCCGAGGGAACCAGGCCCAGGCCGGCCTCGCCCCAGAACGCCAGGTGGGTCATCCCCAGCACCTGCCGGGCCACCGGCCTGCGCTCGCGATCATAAGAGTCGAGCAGTACCGCGCTGTCCGGCTGCCGCTGTTATCCGGCCGCGCGGCGGCGAAGGCCAGCTTCCAGCCCAGGTTCGCCGCATCCTGGATGGCGGCGTTCATGCCCTGGCCGGTGGCCGGGGAGTAGGCATGGGCGGCGTCCCCGGCCAGGAACAACCGTCCCTTCCGGAACCGGCTGGCTACCCGGTGCTGCACCCGCACTCGCGCGGACCACGCCAGCTGGCTGATCTGCGCACCCAGGCCCGCCTGGTCCACCAGCGCCTGCAGCTCGGCGGCCGGGACCGGCGGACCGGCCTGCCCGAACGGCAGCTGATCGGCGCCGGCGGGCCGGGTCGCGAGCAGCCGCCAGGTGGCCAGCTCGCCCAGCGGGAAGGCGAACAGCAGGCCGCGCCGGCCAGCCACCACATGCGCGGTGTCACCGGCGAGGTCAGCGTCGAGCTCGGCGTCGGCCAGCACCACCTCTACCGGGTAGGGCCGCCCCGGCCAGCCGATGCCGGCCTCGGCCCGCACCGTGCTGCCGGGGCCATCACAGCCGGCCAGGAAGCCGAACCGGGCCTCCACACCGCGGCCTGCGAGCGCAGCACCGCCCGCACACCCCCGGCCTCCTCGTGCCACCCGGCCAGTTCGGTGCCGCGCTCACCGGCACCCCGCGGTCGGCCAGGGCCTGCGCCAGCACCGTTTCGACGTCCAGCTGCCGGATCAGGGACAGATGCGGGAAGGCGGTGTCGGGCAGCGCGAGATCGGCCAGCCCGACCCGGACCGCCCGGGAACCCAGGTGCAGCTCCGCCGTGGGCGCGGTATCGGCCCGGGCCAGCAGCGCCTCCGTCACCGCGAGCGGGCGCAGCACCTCAAGGGTGCGGGCATGCAGGATCAGCGCGCGGGACGGCCGGAAGGCGGCCGGCCGCCGTTCGATGACCCGTACCTGCGGCCCCATGGTCATGGGCCTGCAAGGCGAGGGCCAGCCCGGCCGGGCCCGCGCCCACCACCAGAATGCCGGCCCGCCCGCTCATCAGGCCCCCAGCTCATCAGGCCCCCAGCTCAGCACGCCGCCCAGCTCAGCAGGCCGCCCAGCTCAGCACGCCCGGCCGCCAGGCTAGGTGAAGATGATCTGCCCGCCGGCGGCCAGGCTGTAGAACTCGCCCACCGTGATGATGTCCTTGACCTGGTCGATGAAGTCGTCCCTGGTCAGGCCGAACAGATCGACGGATGCCTGGCAGGCGTACAGGCCAGCACCGGTATCCGCGATCATCTCGATGAACTCGGGGATCGGGCGGGATGTCCAGCTGGCCCATCTTGCGTGACATGTACTGGGTCATTACCGACGACATGCCTGGCAGGCCGCCGGCCCAGGTCGCCACGTGCAGGCCCGGGTTGCCGACGGTGGCCAGCTTGATGTGCTCGTGCCGCGCCTTGTGAATGGCGTCCAGGCCGAAGAAGGTGAAGAACAGGTTCGCCTCGATGCCCTCGGCGCGGGCCCCGTTGGCCATGATCAGCGCCGGGTAGATGCCTTCCAGCGAGCCCTTGGAAACGATGATGGAGACTTTCTCGATCGCGGGGTTCCCGGCCGCGCTGTCATTGGTCATGATCCACCGTCCTGGTAAAGATGCGGCGTTCAGATGCAGCCGCGCGGCTTGGGAATGCCGGCGATCTTCGCGGCGACCTTGGCCGGCCCCTTCGGGAAGAGCTGGTACAGCTCCTTGATGGTCACCCCGGAGGTCTTGCTCAGCGCGCGCACGCTGGGGCCGGTACCCTTCTCCGCGTATTCGTGCCGCATGAACTTGACGACCTGCCAGTGCTGTTCGGAGAGCGTTTCGATGCCGGACTCCGCGGCGATCTGCGGCGCCATCTCCTCGCGCCATTGCTGCGGGTCGGTGAAGAAGCCCTCGTTGTCCACAGTGACCTCGGTGCCGGCGTAGACCTTGCTGGGCATCCGAACTCCTCCTTAATTCGCCGCGGCGGCCAGGTGTTTGCCTGCGTGTGGCATGCTGGCGGGCAGACCCGGGGACGTCGTGGCCGGGCAGCAGCACGTGCCAGTAGAACTGCTGGAACGCCAGCTTGCCCAGGTGGTTGAGGCGGGACTCTTTCAGCAGCGGCAGGCCGGCGCGGCCCGGGGAAGTGCCCGGGTACCGGCTCGGTCGCGTAGTTGAAGTCGATGAGCAGCGCCTTGCCGAAGCCGCTTTCGATGAAGCAGTTGGTGTGCCCGTCGAACGCCTCGCTCAGCGGCTGGCCGGCCAGGTAGCTGTAGATGTTCCGGACCAGGATCTCGCCCTCGAAGTGGGCCACCGAGCCCGCCTTGGAGGCCCGCAGGTCGGCGGCGTCACCGATGACGAAGATGTCCGGGCGTACCGTGGACTGCAGCGTCCGTTCATCAGTGGGCACGAAGCCCAGCGCGTCACCCAGACCGGGCGACCGGCCACGTAGGCTTGCCCGCCATGCACCGGCACCACCACGGCCAGGTCGAAGCCGACCTCGCGGCCATCGAACGAGATGAGCTTCCCGCGGTCCGCGTCGACCTGGCCGGTGTTGAACTCGGTGACCAGTTCGATGTGCTTACCGGTGAGCAGCCCGCTCAGCTCACGGTTGCAGACGGCCCGGGTGAACGCCCCGTCCAGCGGGGTGACGAACGTCAGCTCGACCTGGTCGCGGATCCCGCGCTTGCGGAAGTACCAGTCGGTGAGAAAGCTGAACTCGACCGGCGCGACCGGGCACTTGATCGGCATGTCCACGACGTTGACGGCGATCCGCCCGCCATCGAACCGGGCCAGCGCGCCGCGCAGCGCCGCCGCCCCGGATGGCTCGTAGAAATTGAACACCCGGCCGCTCGCCAGGGCTTCGGTCAGCCCTTCGGTCTCACCCGGCAGCAGCGCCGCCCCGGTGGCCACCACGAGCACGTCGTATGGCAGCACCGTGCCATCGTGCAGGTGCACCTGCCGGTCATCGATGTCCACGTGGTCCACGGCGCTCTGGCAGTAGCTGACGCCGCGGCGCAGCTGCCGGGTACGGGAGCGCACGATGCCCTCGGGCCGGGCCAAGCCGAACGGGACGAACAGCAGGCCAGGCTGGTACAGGTGATCGTCGTCGCGGTCCACGACGGTGATCGTCACGTTATCGGGGAGCTCACGGCGCAGCCGGTTCGCGGCCAGTGTCCCGCCGGTCCCCCCGCCCAGGATGACAACTCGTTTCGCCATGACTTCAGCATCGGCGCTGGCCCGGCAACCACCTCAGAGGCGCACGTCCCGGCGCATACCGACCAACGGCCCCGCCAGCCCGCCGCACCCCTCTTTTTGCTTAACGCCACTTCGGCGCCGGTGTCCCGCCCGGCCGGACGCGGTGCTGCCGGGCAGGTTCACATCGCGTGGCGCGGCTGGGACGACAGTCCTGCCAGGGCTGCCCGGATGGCCCTGTAGCGGATGGTGGCCCGCTCCGCATGCTGGAAGCGGACCATTGGCCAGCGGGCCAAGGGCCGCTCGAAAGGAGCAGGAAAATGACTGGGATTACCGTGGGTTTCGATGGGTCGCACGGTGCCCAGCGAGCCCTTGAGTGGGCCCTGAGCGAAGCTGCCCTGCACCAGGCCGAGCTGACGGTGCTGGCCGTGCATCCAGTGGCGATGAGCAACTGGACCGGCAACCCGATCACCGTTCCAGCGGATGAGATCGCCCTGGACCAGGCACGGCAGGCGGCCAGCGAGGCCGTGGCCAAGGCGGCCGCCGAGTTCGGCGAGTCCGATGCCGCGGTCGTGACGGTGCGGGCGGTGAACGGCTTCCCTATCGCGGAGCTTGTCGCGGCATCGAAGGACGCTGACCTGATCGTGCTGGGATCGCGCGGTATCAGCCCGATCCAGCGGCTGCTGCTCGGCTCGGTCAGCAGCGCGGTGCTGCACCATGCGCATTGCCCAGTGGTCGTCGTGCCGGATGGCCGCTAGCCCGCGGGCCACCACTGGGGATGCCGCGGCTGGCGGGCCCAAAGTCCCGCCAGCCGAGGAATTGGTCCTCTGTCCCCTGGCCTCCCGGCTGGCGTGGGATGGCAGTAAAGGACTATCCAAAATTGGAGCAAGGAGGCCGTCATGGCTCAGGTAGAGCGCCGGCACCCGTGGGCTCGGTTCCCTGACCTGTCCGACTGGTTCGACGACCCGTGGACTCCGCTGCTGCCGTTCAGCACCAGCCGCGAGTTCGCGCGTGGAGGACTACCTGCGGGAGGGCAACTACATCCTGCGTGCTGAGCTGCCGGGCCTGGACCCGAAGAAAGACGTGGAGGTCAGTGTCGAGAACCGTACCCTGACTATTCGCGCCGAACGGCACGAGGAGCACGAAGAAGCGCACCGCAGCGAATTCCGCTACGGCTCGTTCACCCGGTCCGTCACCCTGCCTGAGGGCGCGGACACGGAGCACATCACCGCCGACTACGACAAGGGGATCCTGCGGATCAGTGTCCCGATCCCGAAGACCAAGGCGGAAGCCCGCCGGATCACGATCAGCCACGACTGAGCCCTGGGGTGCGGCTGTGCGGCAGGCTGCCGGTGGCTGGCATCCGCCAGGCCGGCACCGGCCGCACCCGCAGGGCGCTATGGCTCAGCTGGAGACGCCGGCCGGCACGTCGGCTGAGACCGCGCAGTCAGCCGAGGCGGCCAGCGGGTAGACCTTGGCCCCGGCGGACTCGAGCGCCGCCTGGGAGACCCGGTAGTGGTGGCCGCAGAGCCACAGATCGACCGGCCGTGGCCGGGTCGCGGTCGGCGGCATCACCACCTTGAACATCGGGCGGGCCGGGCAGCAGCAGGCTTGCATGGGCACCGAAGGATCGGCCAGCGCACTGGTGTGTCCCTGGTCCGCGAAGTCCGCCCGTCCCTCGGCGGTGGCTGTGTCGTGTCGGCGAAACATGTATTCAGCCTCTCGCGGGAGCGAGCCGGCCCACAGGGGCATCTGGCACCGTCAGCCGAAGTCGAAAGTCCCGGGATTGCGATTACCAACAGCCATGAGCCCGTTCCCGTGATCGACCACGCTACCGCTCGGCGAACGTGCCGCCTGGGCTGGCGGTGCTGCGCCGCTACCAGCGAGCCTGGCTGCCGCGTGACCTACTGGCCGGGGTGACGGTGGCGGCCTACCTGGTGCCGCAGGTGATGGCCTATGCGGAAGTCGCCGGGCTGCACCCGGCCGCCGGACTGTGGGCAGCCCTGCCGGCCCTGGTCCTATACCCGCTGCTGGGGTCCTCCGCCTCGCTGTCGATGGGGCCGGAGTCAACGACGGCGCTGATGACCGCGGTGGCCATCGGCCCGCTGGCGGCGGGCCACCCGGCTCGGTACGCGCAGCTGGCGGCCACCCTGGCGTTGCTGACCGGGCTGCTGGCGGCGGCCGCCTGGCTGCTGCGGCTGGGGTTCCTCGCCGATCTGCTGTCCCGGCCAGTGCTGGTCGGCTATCTGGCCGGCGTGGGGCTGATCATGATCGCTGATCAGCTGGGCCGGGTGACCGGGGTGCCAGTCACCGGCGAGCTGTTCTTCGCCCAGCTCAGCTCGTTCGCCCGCGAGCTGGGCACGGCCCGGCCCGGCCCGGTCGGGCTGGCCGCGGCGGTACTGATCTTCTTGTTCGTGGTGCACTGGCGCTGGCCTCACGCGCCGGGCCTGCTGCTGGCCATCGTGCTGGCCACCGCGGCCGTCGCCGCGTTCCGGCTGAGCGCAGACGGGATCCGGGTGGTCGGCTCGATCCCGGCCGGGCTGCCGGTACCGCGGCTGCCCGACGTTCATCCCGCTGTCTTGCGGCAGTTGCTGCTGCCGGCGTTCAGCGTACTGATCGTGGGCTTCAGCGATGACGTGCTGACCGCGCGGTCGTTCGCGCGGCGCGGTGAGCGGGTGCGCCCGAACCAGGAGTTGCTGGCGCTCGGCGCCGCGAACGTCGGCGCCAGCGTGCTGCGTGGCTTCCCGGTCAGCAGCAGCGCGAGCCGGACGGCGATCGCCGTCGCCACCAGGAGCAAGACCCAGCTGTACTCGGTGGTGGCCGCCGGGGCGGTCATCCTGGTGCTGCTCCTGTTCCGGCCGGTGCTGGCCGCCTTCCCGGTCGCGGCGCTTGGCGCGATCGTCATCTACGCAGCGATCCGGCTGATCGACGTGACCGCATTCCGGCGGCTGGTGGCATTCCGCCGCGGCGAACTGGTGGTGGCCCTGTCGGCGTGCGCCGGCGTGCTCGTCTTCAACATCCTCTACGGGGTCCTGCTCGCGGTCGGTATCTCCGTCGCGGACCTGCTGATCCGGGTCGCCCGGCCGCACGACGCGGTGCTCGGCCGCGTCCCCGGGCTGGCGGGCATGCATGACGTCGATGACTACCCGGCCGCGCGGACCATCCCCGGGCTGGTCGTCTACCGCTACGACGCGCCGCTGTTCTTCGCCAACGCGGAAGACTTCCGGCGCCGCGCGCTGGCCGCGGCGGATGCCGCCGCGCCGCCGGTCCGCTGGTTCGTGCTCAACGTCGAGGCGAACGTTGAGGTGGACTTCACCGCCCTGGAAGCGGTCGATGCCGTGCGCATCGAACTGGCCCGCCGGGGCGCGGTCTTCGCCCTGGCCCGGGTCAAGCAGGACCTGCTGGACCGGCTGACCGCGTTCGGCCTGACCGAGAAGATCGGCGCAGCGCTACCTGTTCCCCACGCTGCCCACCGCCACGGCGGCGTACGAGGAATGGGCCCGCCGGAACCCGCCCAGCCGGCCCGGTAGCTGACCGCGGCCCCGTTCGGCCCGGGACCCCAATGACCTTGCTCACCGGGTCGGCGGGACCTCTGGCCCTGTGAGCAGGACCTACGGCAGCGCCATCGTGATCTTGTGAGCAGGCGGCCAGCTGACCCGGTCGCCTGCCTATAGGCAAGAGGAGTCACCATGTCTATGACCTCGAGGGAGCACCGGCCGCACTGGCCGCACCGGGAGGTGCCGGACGGCCTGTCGCCGCGGAATCAGGAGAAGGCCCGGGCTCTGGGACTGACGTCAGCGACCGGGCTGGTCATCGGCAGCATCATCGGCACCGGCGTGTTCACCATGCCGGCCGTGCTGGCCGGGGCGGGCACCAGTTCGCTCCTGGTGCTGGCCGCGATCGCGGTGGGGGCCATGGTGCTGGCCACCCTGTTCGGCCAGCTGACCAAGCGGGTGCCGAATGCCGACGGTGGGCTGTACGCCTATGCCCGGCATGAGTTCGGCGACTTCGCCGGCTACCTGACCGGCTGGTGCTACTGGGTGCAGTGCTGGGCCGGCAACGCGGCCATCGTCGCCTCCTGGGTGTTCTACGTCGATGCCCTGTTCGGCTGGCATCCGTCCGGGCTGGGTAACTGGGCTATCGCCCTGGTCGGCCTGTGGGTCCCGGCGGTGGTGAACCTGGCCGGGGTGCGGCAGATGGCCTGGTTCCAGAACGTCACCGTGGTGCTCAAGTTCGTGCCGCTGCTGTTCGTCGGCGTCGTCGGCTGGTTCTTCGTCTCGAAGGGCAACTTCGGCGCGTTCAACGCCACCGGTGGCAGCCTGTACTCCGCGATCGGCATCGCCGCCGGGGTGGCGCTGTTCTCCTTCATCGGCGTCGAGGTGGCGGCCATCACCGCCAAGCGGGTGAAGGACCCGAAGAGGAACGTGGGCCGGGCCTCGCTGCTCGGCACGGCGGCCAGCGCGATCGTCTACCTGGCCGTGGCCGCGGCGGTGATGGGCCTGGTGCCGCACCACGAACTGCTCAACAACGGCGCGCCGTTCGTCAACGCGTTCCAGACGATCTTCACCGGCGGGGCCTGGGCCGGCAAGCTGATCGCGGCGCTGGCCGTAGTGTCCGGCATCGGGGCGCTGAACGGCTGGACGCTGGTCACCACCGAGGTGGCCCGCGCGGCCGCCGATGACGGCCTGTTCCCGGCGGCGTTCCGCTGGACCGACCGCAGGGGCACCGCGTGGTTCGGCGTGCTGACCGCGGCCGTGCTGCCCTCGCTGCTCATGCTGTGGAGCTACACCACCACGACCGGGCTGACCGTGTTCACCGAGCTGGTCGACCTGACCGTCGTGACCGTGGCCATCCCGTACCTGTTCTCGGCCTGCGCTCAGCTCAGTTACCTGGTGTCGGGGCGCCGCAAGGTGCAGGGCTGGCTGCTCGCCCGGGATCTGCTGATCGCCTCGGTGAGCGTGCTGTTCTCGATGTGGGTCACCTTCGCCGCCGGCTACGCGGCCGTGTACGAGGCGCTGGTGGTCGTGCTGATCGGCGTCATCCTGTACGCCTTCATCAAGGCGCACCGGGACCGGGTCGCCCAGCTGCCCGCGGCAGCGGACAGCACCGGGATCGGCGGTGCGTCATGACGCTCGGTGTCTATTCCGAGGTCGGCAGGCTGCGCCAGGTGATCGTGCACCGGCCCGGGCTCGAGCTGGCCCGGCTGACCCCGCAGAACATCAACAGCCTGCTGTTCGACGACGTGATGTGGGCCAGGAAGGCCAAGGAAGAACACGACGTGTTCACCGAGGTGCTCCGGGAGAAGGGCGTGCAGGTGCACTACTTCTCCCAGTTGCTGGCGCAGACCCTGGAGACGGCCGAAGGCCGGACCTTCGTGCTGGACCGGGTGTGCACCCCGGAGATCCTCGGGCCCGGGCTGGTCGGCCCCGTCCGGTCGCTTTTCGAGGACCTCGACGGGCCGGCCCTGGCCGATTACCTGGTGGGGGGCGTTCTGAAGGCTGATCTGAGCCCGCTACGGGCCCGCAGCCTGCGCTGGGACATGCTGCGGGCGGACGATTTCGTCCTCCCGCCGCTGCCCAACCACCTGTTCCCCCGGGACAACTCGTGCTGGGTGTACGACGGGGTCTCGGTCAACCCGATGGCCAAGCCGGCCCGGCAGCGGGAGACCGTGCACATGCAGTCGATCTACCGGTTCCACCCGCTGTTCGCCGGCGCCGGGTTCACCACCTACTACGGCGGCGACGACAGCAGCCACCTGCCCGCCAGCATCGAAGGCGGCGACGTGCACGTGATCGGGGACGGGACCGTGCTGATCGGCATGGGGGAGCGGACCACGCCGATGGCGGTGGAGATCCTGGCCCGGGCCCTGTTCAGCAGCGGGCAGGCGAGCCAGGTGATCGCGGTCGAGCTGCCCAGCTCGCACGCGATGATGCACCTGGACACGGTCATGACGATGATCGACCACAGCACGTTCGTGCTGTATCCGTATTTCGACCGGGCCATGCGTTCCTGGACGCTGGCCCCGGACGGCGACAGCACGAGCCTGCGGGTCACCCGGAACTCCGACCTGTGGGCCACCGTGGCCCGGGCGCTGTCCGTCCCGGAGATCACCGTGCTGACCACCGACGAGGATGTCCGGGCCGCGGAACGCGAGCAGTGGGACGACGGCACCAACTACCTGGCCGTGGCCCCCGGGGTGCTGGTCGGCTACGAGCGCAACGTGGCCACCAACACGATGCTGCGCAAGCACGGCATCGAGGTGGTGACCGTGCCCGGCGAGGAACTCGGCCGCGGCCGCGGCGGCCCGCGCTGCATGACCTGCCCGATCGAGCGGGACCCCGCCTGAGCCCGGAGGGATGAAGATGGACCGTGCACGGACGCAGCCTGCTGAAGGAGATCGACTTCACCGCGGCGGAGTTCCGCTACCTGATCGACCTGGGCGCCCGGCTGCGCGCCGCAGGCGTGATCCCGCCGAGCCAGCGATCGCGGGGGTTCCGGGGGGTCGTCCACCCGGGACAGCACTGGTGCCCGATGAAGGTGGTCGTCGCGCTGGGCGGCAACGCGCTGCTGGAGCGGGGCGAGCCCGCTGATGCCAATATCCAGGAGTCACATGTCGCCCGCGCGGCCACCGCGCTGGGCCCGGTGCTGAGCCAGCATGACCTGGTCATCACGCACGGGAACGGGCCGCAGGTCGGCATGCTGGCGGTGCAGAGCGCTGGCGACGCGGCGCTGACCCACCCCTACCCCTTCGATGTGCTGGACGCCCAGACCCAGGGCATGATCGGCTACTGGCTGGTCCAGCACCTGGACGGCGTCGCGGGCAAGCGGGCAGCCTGCCTGCTCTGCCGGACGCTGGTGAAGGCGGACGATCCGGCATTCAGCCAGCCTGCCAAGTTCGTCGGGCAGGTGTACGACGAAGCCACCGCCCAGCGGCTGGCCGCCCAGCACGGCTGGCAGGTCCGCCCGGACGGGGCGGCCTGGCGCCGCGTTGTGCCGTCCCCGGAGCCGGCCGAGATCCTGGAACTCGACACGATCAAGCTGCTGTCCAGTTGCGGGGTGACCGTGATCTGCGCGGGCGGCGGGGGCATCCCGGTGGTGCCCGGCCGCGGCGGCCAGTACCGCGGGATCGAGGCGGTGGTGGACAAGGACCTGACCGCGGCGCTGCTCGCCGAGGCGGTCGGCGCGGACGCGCTGCTGCTGCTGACCGACGTCGCGGCTGTGCTGGACGGATACGGGACGGCCCAGCCCCGGCCACTTCGGCATGTCACCCCGGGCGAGTTGCGCGCCCGCTCCTTCCCGGCCGGCTCGATGGGCCCGAAGGTGGAAGCCGCCTGCCGGTTCGCCGAGCTGACCGGCGGGTTCGCGGCCATCGGGCGGCTGGACGACGCCGCCGCGCTGCTGGCCGGCACGGCCGGCACGATCGTGCAGGACGCCTGGTCGGGGCGCTGGTGACGGAAGTCCCGGCGGGACAGGACATGCAGCCCTGACCGGCTGGCCTTCAGCGCGGGAAAATGATCATGAGAGTGGAGTACCCGCGAATGACCCGGGGAGGCAGCGATGGCCAGGCGAGATGAGCACATGAACGCGATGCTCCGGCACCTTGGCGCCGCGTACTACGAGTCGCTGCACGGGAGGGCCACCAGCGCCGACGTGGCCCGGGCGCTGGACGCGGTCGAGGAGCATAACGGAGATCAGCCGGGCGCCGCCTCGGCCGTGCACCCGGCTCGCGCCGCGCACTCAGCCAATCCGGGCAGCGGCGGCGACCTGGGGGAGAAGGATCCGCTGGGCCACCGGGTGCGCTGGCGGCAGCGGGTCCGGGACGTCATGACCACCAAGGTGGTCACGGTGGACCGGATCACGCCGTACAAGGAGATCGCCGCGTTGCTGGGCAAGCACAAGATCAGCGCGGTGCCGGTGCTGATGCTGGGCCGCCACGTGTCTGGCGTGGTCTCCGAGGCGGACCTGCTCGACGCCCAGCAGAAGAGGGAGCGGGCCGCGCACGCGGCCACCGAGGGTGGGCTGCACCTTTCCCACCGCCACGATGCGCACCATGGCCTGACCGCGGAGGAACTGATGACCTCCCCGGCCATCACCATCTACCCGGAGGCGGCGCTGTCCAGCGCGGCCAGGCTGTTGAACAGCCACAACCTGAAGAGCCTCCCGGTGGTGAACCCCGATGGCACGCTGGCCGGGATGGTCAGCCGGGGCGATCTGCTGAGCGTCTTCCTGCGCCCGGACGCGGACATCGCCGGTGAAGTCCGCGACATGCTCAGCAAGGTTCTGGTCAATGACCCGGAAGCGGTCTCGGTCCGGGTGCACAACGGCGTGGTCATCCTGAGCGGCCAGCCCGCCGCCGGAACCGACCCCGGCCTGGTTCCCGTCGCGGTCCGGCTCACCTGGGACATCGCCGGTGTGGTGGACGTCGTCGAGAAGGTCGGTGCCGCCGCACCCAGTTGAGCCGTGCCGGGCTGAGCACCTTGCCGCCATCGACCTGGCGACGGAAAGGGGGACGCGGCGATGACTCACCGCAACGGCTCCTTTGCCGCGCAGCCTGGCGGTCAGCGGGATGAGCCAGCGGGAAACGTCCCGCTGCAACTGGTGCAGGACCTGGTCGCGGCCGCCATGCTGGCGCCGTCGATGCACAACACCCAGCCGTGGCGTTTCCGCTTCGATCCTGGCCGCCAGACCATTGAGCTGCATGCCGACCCGGCCCGGATGCTGCGGTTCGGCGATCCGGACGGCCGCGCCGTGCATATCGCCTGCGGTGCCGCGCTGCTCAATCTGCGGCTGGCCGCGGTGGTGGCGGGCCGCGAGCCGCTGGTCCAGCTGATCCCGGCCGTTACCCAGCGGCTGCTGCTCGCGACGGTGCGGCTGGCCGGGCCGTGCCAGCCGCAGCCCGATGAGATCGAGCTGCACGCGGCCATCCCGGAGCGCCGCACCAACCGGTCCCCGTTCAGCGGGCGGCCGGTGCCAGCGGGCATCCTGGCTGAGCTGGCGGAGGCGGCCAGCCGGGAGGGTGCCATGCTGCACTTCCCGGACCATCAGGAGGCCGTCCGGCTGCTGGGCCTGACCCGGGACGCCGAGCGTCAACTGCTGGCTAATCCTGGCTATCGCGCCGAATTGGCCCGCTGGGCCGGGGGAGCGCGCGACCGGGACGGCATCCCCGATGCGGCCCTGGCCCCGCACGATCCCACCGGCGCGGCCCCGGTGCGCGAGTTCCTGGCCGCCCAGCCCGGATCGGCGCACTATGCCTGGTTCGAGGAACGGCCCCAGCTGGCCGTGCTGGCCACGCCGTCGTGCAGCCGGCCGGACTGGCTGCGGGCCGGGCAAGCGCTGCAGCGTGTCCTGCTGACGGCCACCCTGCGTGGCATCGCGGCCAGCCCCCTCACCCAGCCACTGGATACCCCCGACGCATGGCTGGTCCGCGATCCCCGGTCCGGCTTCGAATACCCGCAGATGATTCTGCGCCTCGGCTACGGGCTGCCGGTCCCGGCACACCCCGCGGCGGCCGGTCTCCGAAGTGCTGGAGACTATCAATACTCAGCGGACGGACTGAAAGTAAGGAGAGCGACGTGGCAGATGAGACTGACGTCCAGGGCTCGGCCGCTGCGGTCACGCAGTTCCTGGACGAGGCGGAATGCCTACGGCTGATCGCCGCGGGTGGCGTGGGGCGGATCGGGTACTCGGGCCGGTTCGGGCCGACCATTCTGCCGGTCAACTTCGCGCTGCATGAGCAGACGATCGTGTTCCGGACCGGGGAGCACAGCCCAATGGGAGAGGATCTGCGCACCGGAATAGCGGACGCCGAGTACAAGGTGGCGTTCGAGATCGACGAGATCAGCCCGGCCACCAGGGAAGGGTGGAGCATCCTCGTCCAGGGGTCCGCGCACCACGTCGACTCCGAGAGCGAATTGGCCGAGGTGCGGCGGTCAGGTGTCCAGGCCTGGCCAGGCGGTGAGAAGGATCTGTTCATCCGAATCGTCCCGGACCGCATCACCGGCCGCCGCATCCGCCGGGCGGCACCGTCGTCCGGCGGTTAACCGCCCGGGCTCAGCTGGCCGCTTCAGACAGCGGCGTCATCACGCTCGCCGGTGCGTACCCGGATCACGCTCTCCACCGGGCTGACCCAGATCTTGCCGTCCCCGACACTGCCGTTGTTAGCACACTTCCGGATGGCGTCGACGACCGCATCGGCGTCCTCATCCCGGACGACGAGTCCACGCGTGCCTTCGGCAGCAGGATTGGCTGGCCCGTCCGGGCCGCCTTGCGGGCGTGTCCGTATTGCTGGCCAAAACCGCTGACTTTGCTCGCGGTCAGGCCACGGGCCCCGGCGTCGGTCGCCGCATTCATGACGATAGGAAGATCGTCCGTCCGGATGATCGCTGTGATCAGCTTCATTGCTCCGCCCCTGTCTCTGCTACTCGGGATAGCTCAGCCGGTCGTGCACCGCCCCCCCGCCGTCCCCCCCCCGAACCCCTCCACGACCCCCCAGCGCGGGATCGGTCCGGAAGCTGTGCCGGATCACCCGCCCGGCCACCTCGCGGCGGATCTCCTCGTCCGCCGGCGAACCCCCCCCGCCCCCCCCCAACAACGTCCGCCGTCATAACGTCTTTAACCGTAGCGCTCATGGCTACCACCTCTTTAGCAAGTCCTTCTGCTGCTAATTCCAGTGGATCCGGCGGCTGCGCAGTACCGCCGAATGACCTTGATCTCGCGGGCGGTAGGCCTTCCTGACCGGGACCAACGGGCTGGTCCGGCCCGGCCTGTCAACGGCCACGTGCCGGGTTACTTTCCGCATCCTGATCAGGACCTCCGTCCCTGGCTACGCGGAGCTGTCCACCGCCGTGCAGTGGAAGTAGCGCAGCTAATTAATCGCTATCCGGGCGGTGAAACAGCCAATGCACTGGGCGGGACATGGCCATCGGGCCGACGCCGACTGGCGTGGCTACCCGGCCCCGCCAGCACCCGGACAGCACCGCGGGGCGGACGGGCAATCGGCCAACCCACTGGAACCGCTGGCCCGAGTTGCTGCGGGACCTGCGGGCGTCCCCGGACGGCCTGTCCGGCCGGGAGGCGGCCCGGCGGCTGCAGGTAGCGGGCCCGAACGAGCTGGCCCGGCGGGGCGGCCGACGCTGGCCGGGCGAACTGGCCAGGCAGTTCACCCAGCCGCTGGCGGTGCTGCTGGCGGTCGCAGCCGCGCTGGCCTGGCTGAGCGGCACACCCCGGCTGGGCATCGCGATCGTGGTGGTGATCGTGCTGAATGCGGGCTTCGCGTTCGCCGAGGAAATGCAGGCGGAGCGGGCCGTGGAAGCGCTGGCCGCGTTCCTGCCCGAGCGGGCCACCGTGCTCCGCGACGGAACCCGCCAGGAGATCGAGGCACGCCTGCTGGTGCCCGGTGACGTGCTGCTGATCGAGGAGGGGGAGAGCGTCTGCGCGGATGCCCGGCTGATGATCGGCACCGTCGAGGTGGACATGTCTACCCTGTCCGGCGAATCGGTCCCGGTGACCCGGACCGCGGGGGCGGCTGACCCCGGCCTGCCGCTGCTCCAGGCGGAAGACATGGTGTTCAGCGGAACGGCGTGCACCGCGGGGGAAGCACGGGCGCTGGTCGCGCACACCGGTATGCGCACCGAACTGGGCCGTATCGCGGCGCTCAGCCAGCGCGCCGGCCCGGACGAGAGCCCACTGGAGCACCAGGTCAAGCGGGCCACCCGGCTGATCGCGGTCGTCGCCATCGGGGCGGGAATCGCGTTCCTGCCGATCGGCCTGGCCGCTGGGCTCGGCATGGCCGCGGCGGCCAGCTTCGCCATCGGGCTGCTGGTGGCCAATGTCCCGGAAGGGCTGCTGCCCACGATCACCCTGGCGCTGGCTGTCGGGGTACGCGAGATGGCCCGCCGCGGGGCACTGGTCAAGCGGCTGTCCGCGGTAGAGACCCTCGGGTCCACCTCAGTCATCTGCACCGACAAGACTGGCACGCTGACCGAAACCGGATGCGGGTCACCACCGTATGGACCCCAGACGGCAGCGCGCGACCCTAGCCACGGGCAGCCCAGCCACGGGCAGCCAGCCAGACCGCCACGGGCAGCCCAGCCACGGGAGCCAGCCAGGGCAGCGAGGCTGCTGTGACCCGGGCCGTCGGCCGGCATGGCCGCGTGAACAACGCGGATCTTCGTGACGGCAATCAGCCGGGGTCCGGCGATCCCACCGAACTCGCGCTGTTGCGGCGGGCGGCGGACTGCGGGGAAGACGTGTCGCTGGCCACCCGGGACAGGTGCCGGCGTCAGCTCTTCCGCTTCGATCCCCGGCTCAAGCTCATGACCACGATCGACGATCAGGACGGCAGCCTGGTGGTGCACACCAAGGGCGCCCCCGAGGAGGTGCTGGCCCGGGCCAGCAGGATCCGGCGCGGGCAGCGGGAGGTGCCGATCACCGCGCTGGACCGGGCGGCGATCAGCCAGGCCATGACGGATTATGCCGGGCGCGGGTTGCGGGTGCTGGCCATCGCCCGCCGCCAGCTGCCCGCCGGGTCCGCCGTGCCTGGCCAGCGCGCGGATGCCGAACGTGAGCTGTGCCTGCTCGGCCTGGTGGCGATGCTCGATCCGGCGCGGCCAGAGGTGCCGGCCGCGATCAGGCAGGTGCACCGGGCCGGCATCCGGGTCAACGTGGTCACCGGTGACAACGGGCTGACCGCGGCGGCCATCGCCCGCCAGGTGGGCATCGGATCGCCCCGGATGCAGGTGGTCAGCGGCGCCGAGCTGGATGCCATGCCCGAACCTGAGCTGGATGCCCTGCTCAATTCGGGCGCGGAGGTCGTTTTCGCGCGCAGCTCGCCCGAGGCCAAGCTGCGCATCGCCGACGCGCTGCGGGCCATCGGCCAGGTCGTGGCGATGACCGGCGACGGGGTGAACGACGCCCCGGCGCTGCGCCGCGCCGATATCGGCGTGGCCATGGGCCGGTCCGGGACCGACGTTGCCCGCGAGGCGGCCACGATGGTGCTCACCGACGACAACTTCGCCACGATCGCGGCGGCGGTGGCGTCCGGCCGCCAAGTCTACGACAACGTCCGTAAGTTCATCTGTTACATCTTCACTCACGCCGTCCCCGAGGTGCTGCCGTTCCTGGTCTTCGCCCTGGCGGGCGGGGCCATCCCGCTGCCGCTGACCGTCATGCAGATCCTCGCCATCGACCTGGGTACCGACATCCTGCCCGCGCTGGCGCTCAGCCGCGAGCCCGCCGAGCCAGGGCTGATGGACCGGCCGCCGCGGCCCCGCGCCGAGGGCATCATCAGCCGCGCGATGCTCGCCCGGGCCTGGGGCTTCCTCGGGCTCCTCTCCGCCACCCTGGTACTGACCGGGTTACTTCCTGACCCTCCGGCACGCTGGCTGGCACCCGGGGGCGCCCACCGGCCCCGGCAGCCCGCTGCACCACGCCTACCTGCAGGCCACCACCGTCGCCTGGCTCGGCATCGTCACGTGCCAGGTCGGCACCGCGTTCGCGGTCCGCACCGACCACGCATCGTTGCGTTCCGTAGGAGTATTCAGCAACCGGTACCTGATCGGCGGTATCGCGTTCGCGCTGGCCTTCGCCGCCGCGCTGATCTACGTTCCCGCGCTGAACAGCGTGTTCGGCACGGCACCGCTCACGGCCGGCCAGCTGGCCACGGTTTTGCCGTTCCCGTTCATCGTCTGGGGTGCGGACGAGCTGCGCCGCCTGCTGGTGCGGCGGCACGTGGCCCGGGACCGCTAGGCAACTAGCCAGGTCAGGACCAAAGGCCGGTAACTTCCGGCCCGAACGCCCCTGGGGAAAATCCCGCCACAAAGTGATCATTGAATTGAGGAATATTGCGGGCGCCGGTCAGCGGGGCCCGATGCCGGAAGGAGCAGGAAATGGCTGGCATAGTGGTAGGCGTCGACGGATCTGATCACGCTCATCGCGCGCTGAGCTGGGCTATGAAAGAGGCGGCGATTCGCCATGCCGGGCTGACGGTGCTGGCCGTTCACGAGGTCGCGGCCAGTGGCTGGACGGGTAATCCGATTACCCTGCCCGGGGACCAGGAAGTCGTGGACAAGATCCGTAACACAGTGCAGGAAATGGTCGCCAAGACCGCGGCCGAACTGGGGCAGCCACAGCCGCCGTCGGTGACGGTGCGGACCGTGCAGGGTTTCCCGGCTCACGAGCTCATTGAGGCGTCAAGGAGGCCGACCTGGTGGTGCTGGGCTCACGTGGCGCGGGCGGTTTCGCTCGGCTGGTGATGGGCTCAGTCAGTAGCCAGGTCGTGCATCACGCGCATTGCCCCGTTGTCGTGGTCCCGCACGAAAGGTAGCCGGCAGTCGTCGGACCCCGGCCCGCCAGCGTCGCGCGGTGGGCCGGGGTCAGCTGCTGGTTAGGGCTGCAGCACGATCCGCGCCCTGGCCTGGCCGTGCAGGATTTCACCGATGGCTTCGTTCACCTCGGCGAGCGGGCGGGTGTCGGACACCACGCGGGTGCGGCCCGCCAGGTGCAGGGCGAACACGGTGGCCAGATCGGCCCGGGTGCCCACGATCGACCCGATCACCGAGGTGCCGTTCAGCACGGTGTCGAAGACCGGGATCCGCAGGGTGCCCGCCGCGGGCAGGGCCACCAGCACGAGACGCCCGCCGCGGCGCAGGCCCGCGTACGCGGTGGCGAACGACTCGTCGTCCACCGCGAGCCCGACGGCGACGCTGGCCCCGCCGTGTGATTGCAGGACCTTGGCCGGGTCGTCGGTCCGCGCGTCGATCACCAGGTCGGCGCCGAGGTCCTTGGCCAGCTCGAGCTTCTCGTCGGTGATGTCGATCGCGGCCACGGTGCCGCCGAAGATCTTGGCGTACTGCAGGGCCAGATGGCCCAGACCGCCGATCCCGGAGATGGCCACCAGGTCGCCCGGGTGCACGTTGCCCACCTTGACGGCCTTGTAGGTGGTGACGCCCGCGCAGGTCAGCGGGGCAGCGTCGACCGGGTCGATCCCGTCCGGCACCGGGGCGGCGAACGCCGCGTCGGCGGTGAAGTATTCCGCGAAGCCGCCATCCACCGAGTAGCCGGTGTTCTGCTGGCTGACGCAGAGGGTTTCCCAGCCGGTGAGGCAGTGCTCACAGGTGCCGCACGCGTAACCCAGCCAGGGAACCGCTACCCGCTGACCTGGCGACGGGCTGGTCACACCGCCGCCGACCGCGTGCACGATGCCGACACCTTCGTGGCCGGGCACGAACGGCGGAGTTGGCTTGACCGGCCAGTCGCCGTGGGCCGCGTGGATGTCGGTGTGGCACAGGCCAGATGCCTCCATCCTGATCACTACCTGGCCCGGGCCGGGCTCGGGAATGGGCCGTTCTTCGATGACCAGCGGGGCGCCGAACTGGCGCACTACTGCGGATCGCATGGTTCCCTCCTGGTGGGATCAGGGTTTGCCGGCCGTTGCCGTACCGACGGGGCCAGACGTATCCGCCGGTGGGGCGGCCCCGTCCGCGGATGTTTCCTTCCAGCCGCGCCAGATCAGCCGGTGCACCGGGATCAGCCGGGGGACGTCCCGCAGGCCGGGGATGAACGGCACCAGCAGCAGCAGGATCGTGGCCGCGCCGGTCATGTAGATGGCGATCAGGTCCGCGTTGGGTGAGTTGCCCCAGCTGGTCCCGTACCACAGCGTGTAGAGCCACAGCCAGGGCTGGCCGGGGTAGCTGCCGGTCTCGTTCATCACGCCCCACTGGTCGCCGCCCAGGTGCATGGCCTCGGCCTGGTTGGCGAAGTAGGAGCCGTCGTTGACGAACATCAGCGGCAGGGTGAAGTTGGTGCCGTAGAAGGCGTTCTTCGCGAGGAGGTCGGAGTCCAGCGCGCCGCTGCGCGCCATGGTCAGCTCGTTGGCCAGCATGACCGGGACCGGGCCGTCAGCCGCGGCCGGGACCACCGGCACGCCGCCCACGAACTTCACCTTGGTGACCGCGTTGGCGTAGGCGTTGGCCCACTTGAGCTGCTGGGCCGCGGGTGCGGCGCGGTAAGTGGCCAGCGCGGCGGCCAGCCTCGGGTTGCCCACCGCGGCCGAGTTCAGCGGCAACAGCACGAAGTCCTGCGCCGCGTTGATCGGCTGGGTCACCCCGAGGATGTTCGCCGGGGCGAACAGGATCTTCTGCGGGGTCCCGTTCGTGTTGTACGGCGGGCCGTAGGTGGCCGTCGCGCTGGTGCCGTTGAGCTCGGTTGACGAGGTGGCCAGGAAGTCGGCGGGCGCCACCCGCGCCCAGGTCTGCACGGAAAGCTCCGGGACGTTGGGTGAGGACAGCAGGGCGGCCAGGCCGAACGTCAGCGCCAGGATGATCACCCCGGCGATGGTGCCTTCCTTAAGGATGTCGTAGCGGCGGGTCGCACCGCGCCACGGCGCGGCGTCCGCGGTGGCCAGCGCGCGGCTGCGCTGCCGGGCGGTGCCCCGGCCGGGCCGCTTGATCTGCTCAGGCAGCGGATGTGAGACGCCGCGCACCCGGACCAGCAGGATGTGCGCCCCGATGATGGCGGTCAGCGCGATGGGCACCAGCACGATGTGCCACATCAGCATCTGGCCGAAGTTCATCGCGTTCCAGATCGCGCCGATCCCGGCCGCGTTGAAGGCGTCCTTGGCGCTGGTGGAGATCCACTGCGAGTCGAAGTTCTGCTGCGACAGGTACCCGGTGAAGCACTCCACGATTGACGCGACGAACGCGACGATGCCGGTGATCCAGGTCCAGGCCCGCTTGCCGCGCCAGGCCGCCATCCAGAACTTGCCCCACAGGTGGATGACCAGCAGGGCCATGAACAGCTCGACACTCCACAGGTGCAGGCTGTTGAAGAAGTGGCCGACCCCGTTGTAGCGCCACCAGTCCGGGCCGCCGAGGGCCAGCGCGAAGCCGGATACGCAGGCCACCGCGAACGCGGCCAGGCTGCCCACCCCGAACACGTAGACCCAGGACCGCACGTACGCGGGCTGCCGGTCCGGCAGTAGCTTGCCCGGCGGCAGGATCCGGGTGGCGAGCCGGCGGGCCCTGTTCGTCCACATGTCCCGGTCCTCGTCCTCGCCGTCGTATGCGCGGGGGTCAGCGGGACCCAGTGACTCAGCGGCGGGAGGATATGTGCGGCCCTTGGGGAACGGCAGGATCAGCGCGACGCCGAAGATCACCACCATGACCAGGATAAGCACCAGGTTGGCCACTGAGACGGTGAAGATCGACCAGTGCAGGTACGTTCCGGGCTGGTCCAGGTTTACAACTGCGGAAGCCACGTCAGCGGGCGGTTTCATCAGCGTCTCCTAATGGCGCAGAACTAGCAACAGGTCAACGATGTCCGGTAGCGGGTAAGCCCGGGCAGAGATATCAGTCACCCGCTGAGGGTGACCTTGGTCCCATGATGGTAAAGAACTGGTTAAGACAGCTGGGCTCCAGCTCCGGCTCCGGCTGGCCTGAATCAGACAGCCAGAATATGCCTCCGGCCGGCCGGAGGCTGGGCCCCGGCCGGCCGGATGAGGTGGGGGCCGCGGTCAGGCGGTGACCGGGCTGGGGTGCACGGACTTGTCGAACACTTCGGTGTCGGCGGTGACGCGGCGGCCGTGGATCAGGCCGGTGATGGACAGGATGAGCATCAGGGCGGCGCCGATGAACGAGGCGATCGCGGCGTACAGGGCGATCTGGCCGAGCTGCCAGAATCCGTAGGCCTCCAGCAGCATGGAGCGCAGCGTGGTGCCGCGGAACACGGTCTGCACCAGGCCGGCCAGCGCGACGTTCTTGGGCTGGGCCAGCGACTGGGCGGACAGCTGGGAGTAGGTCTGGCCGTGGCCCATCTTGGCCAGGTGCACGGCGATGAAGTGGTCGGCGTAGGTCTTGGCCTGCGCGCCGGTGGTCAGGGGCTGGCCGGCGTAGGCACCCATGGCCGTCTGGTCGGCGGCGGGCAGGGCCTTGAATTCGGGGTTGGCCTTGGTCGGGAACACGATCTTCTGGGCGATGAGCTGGTCGTGCACCTGGCTGTTGGCGAACGAGTACCCCCACACCAGCAGCCCGCCCGCGACGAGCAGGACAGCGGCGAGGACGAGCCCTCCGGTGCTGACCAAAAGGTCAAAAGCCTTGCGGCGCATTGCCGTGCCTCCCTTTCAACGACCGGGGGCTAATGGCCCGGCCATTCACTTCTGCCAGGTACAGCTTCCGGTTTTGCCGGTACCGGCAGGCAGGGTCGCGTGGCCTGGCCCGGGCGGAACTTCGGTCACTGCCGTGATGGGCCTTGGTCTGGCGGTGAATTGTCCGTGCCTGGTATTTCCAGCCTGACCACGGCACCTCCGCCGGGCAGGTTGCGCGCGGCCACCCGGCCGCCGTGCGCGAGCGCTATGGCCCGCACGATGGCTAGCCCGAGGCCGGCGCCGCCCTCGCTGCGGGCGCGGTCGGGACCGGGCCGCCGGAAGCGCTCGAACGCATGCGGGAGGAAGTCCGCCGGGAAGCCAGGTCCGCGGTCGCGGACCTCGATCACCAGTGCCGGGCCGACCCGGCCGGCCGACAGCACAACGTCAGTCCCGCGGGGGGCAAACCGCAGCGCGTTGTCCACCAGGTTGTCGACGGCCTGCCGGATCCGGCCCGGGTCAGCCGCGACCACCAGGCCAGCGGGCGCATCGATCCGGCAGGTGACGCCAGCCCGGCTGGCCCGTGCACCAGCCCGATCGGCGCTCCGGGTGAGCAGCGCACCGATATCGGTTGGCTCCGGGTGAACAGCGAGCTTGCCTTCGTCGCCGCGGGCCAGCAGGAGCAGGTCGTCAGTGATCCGCGCGAGCCTGGTCACCTCCTCGCCGGCCACGGCCACCGCGGCCGCCAGTTCCTCCTTACTCCGCCCCGGCCGGCCCGCTAGTTCGAGTTCACCGGCCAGCACCGCGAACGGGGTTCGCAGCTCATGGCTAGCGTCCGCGGCGAAGGCGCGCTGCCGGGCCAGTGCCCGGCGCGAGCGCACCAGCAGGTCATTCATGGTCACGGCCAGCGCGGCGACCTCGTCGTGCGTGCGCGGTACCTGCAGGGTGGACTCGGTGTCCGTGCCGGACAGGGCAGCGGCTTCCCGCCGCATCCGCTCCACCGGAGCCAGCGCGGCGCGGGCCAGCCAGTAGGCGCCGGACCCGGCCACGACCAGGAACGCCGCCCCGCCGATCAGCAGCCCATCGGTCACGCCGCCCAGCGTCCGGGTGGACTCGTCGAGCGAAACGCCGGCTATCGCCACCCAGCCCGGCCGTCCAGCGAACGGCGCAGCCAGCAGCCGGGCCGGGTCCTCGTCGATCGTGCTGGTCAGCGCCACAACGCCGCGGCGGGCCCGGGCCACCTCCGCGGGTGGCAGCAACGGCCTGCTGCCCACGTCGGCGCTGGCCGCCCTGACCCGCCCGGAGGCGTCCAGGATCTGGACCACGTACTCGCCGGGGAGCAGGCTGGCGTTCACCACCGGACCCGGCGGGGTTCGCTGCGCCTGGAGATACCGGCCGGCCTGGCTGACCTGCGCGGCCAGCGCCGCGTCCGTCGCATTCAGCAGCGAGGCCGACAGCCGGCTATAGAACAGCCACCCGCCCACCGCGAACGCGACGGCCAGCGCGGCAACGAACACCAGCGCCAGGCGCAGCCGGATCGGCACGGCTCACCCCGGATCCTCGTGCCGGAGCCGGTACCCCATCCCGCGCACGGTTTCCAGGTCGTGGCGGCCAAACGGGGTATCGATCTTCCGGCGCAGATAGGTCACGTACTGGTCCACCACGTTAGAGCTTCCGTCGTAGGCGAAGTCCCAGGCCGCGTCCAGGATCTGGGACCGGCTGAGCACCACGCCAGGATGCCGCAGGAACAGTTCGAGCAGCGCGAACTCCTTGGCGGACAGCCGCAGCTCGGTGCCGGCCCGCCAGGCGCGCTTGCTGGCCGGGTCCAGCTTCAGGTCTCCCTCGGCCAGCACGGCCGGCCGGGCCCGGTCGTCGCGCCGGGCCAGCGCCCGCAGCCGGGCCGCCAGTTCCAGCAGGCTGAACGGCTTGACCAGGTAGTCGTCCGCACCCGCGTCGAGGCCCCGGACCCGGTCGTCCACCCCGTCCCGCGCGGTGAGCATGAGCACCGGCACCCAGACACCCGCAGCGCGCAGCTTACGGCACAGCTCGAAGCCGTCGAATCCCGGCAGCAGCACATCCAGGACAATGGCCGCGTATGGGTTCTCGGTGGCCAGCCACAGGCCTTCCGGGCCATCGGCGGCGAGGTCAACCGCGTGCCCCTCCTCCTCCAGCCCGCGCTTGAGCACCCGGGACATCCGGACCTCGTCCTCGACCACTAGCACTCGCATAACCCGAGGTTACGCACGTCAGATAGGAGAATGATCTGAAGAACATGTGAGCCGCTCACAAGGGTGCTGCCATGGAACATCTGCTCCTTCGCCCGCCCGCTGCGGCTCCTATCTCCAGGCTGGCCCCGCCGCCGCCCCCAGGCCAGTGGCCGGACAGCCTGGCGGGCCGGGACTTCGGCCCGGGCCAGCCGGCGGCTGGGTTCATCGGCTGCGGTCCAGCCGGAGGGCCAGCAGCGGGCAGATCCGGACCGCCTCGGCGGCCTCGCCCTGGAGCTGGGCGGGCACCGGGCCCTTCGCGATGATCGGGAACCCCCAGTCGTCCAGGGTGATCAGTTCGGGCAGCACTTCGGCGCACAGCCCGCGGCCCGCGCAGGCGATCGGGTCCACCCGGAGCCGCGTCATGGCTGCCGCCGTGGTGGCACCGGCAGGACCGGTGCCTTCCGGGTGCCGCCGCACCAGCCTTGTGCGTGCTGTTCGAGCTCGTCCGCGAACAGCGTCAGCGCACTGCGGATCAGCCGTACCGCGCCGTCCGGGTGGCTGCACGCGCCCCGCCCGTCCACCTGGCCGAGCCAGCGGCGCAGCCGGGCCAGGCTGGACGTGCGGCCCTCAGCGAGCCGCTCGACCTCCCCGGCCACCGTATTCAGGCCAAAAAGGCAGGGGCCGCACTGCCCGGCCGACTCATCGGCGAGGTAGCGGGCCACCCGGGCGGTCTCGCCGATCCCGCAGGCGTCGGTGGGCAGGGCCGCGATCAGCCCGGCGCCCACCCCGGCCCCCAGCGGGGCCAGCCCGGCCTTGGAGAACGGCGCGACCGAGGCGGCGGCCGCGTCGGCCCAGCCGCCGAAGTAGCCGCCAAGCAGCAGCGCCCGCAGCGGCGCGGCCGCGCCGCCGGCCAGCTGTAGCACCTCCCCGACCGGGGTGCCGATGGCTATCTCGGTCACGGACGGCTCGCGCACCGCGCCCAGGATGGTGACCAGCATCGTGCCCGGCTCGTCTGCGGTACCGAGCGCGCGGAACCACGCTGCGCCGTACCGGCCGATGAGCGCGAGGTGGGCCAGCGTCTCCACATTCTGCACCAGCGTCGGCCGCCCGGTCAGCCCGCGATCGGACAGCCGCGGCGGCCGGGCGGTGGGTGTGGGGATGCCCCGCTCGATCCAGTGCACGACGGCGCTGGCCTCACCGGCCACGAACCGGTCGGTAGCCGTCACCACCCGCAGGCGGACCCGGTCGGCCTGGGCGCGGCGGCGCTCGGTGACCGCGTCGTCCACGATCTCCCGGACCGAATGGTGCACCACGATGAACGCCTGGCGGGCGCCGACCAGCTCGGCGGCGAGCACCGCGCCGTCGAGTACCAGGTGCGGCGACCGGGCCAGCAGGACCTTGTCCTTCGAGCTGGCCGGCTCGCCTTCGGTGCCGTTGGCCACCACCACCGGAGCGTGCCCGGCCGCCACCGCGGCGAGTTTGCGGGCGGTGGGAAACGCGGCGCCGCCCCGGCCGGTGAGCCCGGATCGCTCCACTTCGGCGATGAGCGCCGTCCGGTGGTACTCGCTGAGGCCGCTGGGCGGCGGACCGTACCTGACCCGATGCCCGGCCAGGCGGGCCGGGCCGGCGGCGAAGCCAGCGGGCAGCAACCGGGGCAGCCTGTCGGGTCGCGGCAGGGCGGCCGGCTGGCTAGTGTGGCGGACGCGGTCCGGGGTGCGCATCAGCGGAGAGCTCCTTTCGGTGGGGTGATCCGGTCAAAGCTGGCGCTCAGCTGCCCGGCCGGCCTGGGGTGCCTGATACTTTCCAGGATGCGGGCCAGGACCGCGGTCGCGACCAGCCCGGCGGATCCCCACTCGATCAAGGCGACCCACCAGATCCCGAGGTCGTTGCCGGCGGTCAGGGAGTGCGCGAACGCGACCGGCCAGGCCAGGTAGGCCAGCCAGTGCACCGCCCGCCAGGCCCG
Source organism: uncultured Actinomycetes bacterium (assembly GCA_963757545.1). Taxonomy (GTDB): domain Bacteria; phylum Actinomycetota; class Actinomycetes; order Streptosporangiales; family Streptosporangiaceae; genus RYN-230. Next base: position 38,679 of record CAVWSA010000031.1, read on the forward strand.
GAAACCCAGCCGGCGGCGCAGCAGGCTGGTGATGAGCACGGCGCCGCCGAGGTCGACGGCCAGCGTGCCCAGGCCGATCGCGAGCGTCCGGTAGCTGGAGAGGAAGGGCAGCACCGTGGCGGCCCAGCCGATCGTGACGAACGGGTCCAGGATCGCGGTCAGCACGTGCAGCGCCAGGAAGGCCACTGAGAACAGCGCGAGCGCGCGGTGCACTTCGGGGAACACCAAGCGCGGCCAGTCCCTGGGGGCCGAGCCCAGGCGCGAGGCCACGCCCAGCAGCACCACCACGCTGAACAGGATCAGCAGCGTCAGCCCACTGGCCCGCGAGACATACCACAGGCCCTGGGACCCGGCCGCGGTGGCAGCAATGCTCATCGAGTACCACCGCGTGGTCCCGCCCCGGTGTACACCCAGCTGCCCGGCGGGACCTCGACCCGGCCGCCGTCGTGCTCCGGCCAGCCGCCCAGGTACCGGATGCCGCCGTCGTGACCGACGAGCCGGGCGGGCAGGCCCGTCGAGGCGAGCCAGGCCACGGCCTGGTCGCCCGCCACGATCGACGCGGTGGCCGCGGCATTGGCGTCGGCGCAGGTCATCGCGGCGACACTGACCGTCTGCCAGGGGCCGTCGGCGGGTCGCCCGGTGCGCGGGTCCACGATGTGGTGCAGCACCCGGCCGGCCCGCCGCCAGCTGCGGCAAGTGATCGACGAGGTCGCGACCGCGCCCCAGGGCAGCCGGATCAGCTGGGATCCGCCGGTCGGCCCCGGCTCCGTGCTGGCAGGCTCGGCTGAGTCTGGCCGGTCGGCCGCCCGGATCGGCCAGCCATCCTGCGGCGGGGTCCCCGCGGTAGCGATGTCGCCACCCAGGCTGATCAGCAGCCCGCCCGTCGGGTGCCCGGCCCGGGCGGTGGCAGCCAGCGCGGCCCGGGCCGCCCGGTCGGAACCGAGGCCCTTGGCGGTGGCGCCGAGATCGAGCCGGACCCCCGCGGCCAGCCGCAGCAGCGGCCCGTCGAGCTGCACCGACTGCCATCCGGGCGCCGGGGCCGGGTCCCGCGGTGGTTCCGGCCGCTCGGCCTCCATGGCAGCGAAGTCGCGGTCATAGCCCAGCGCGATGATCGCGTCGCCGACGGTTGGGTCGGTCAGCCCGCCGGTCCACCGGGCCGCGGCCAGCGCCACGCTGACCGCCTCGGCGAGCCCATCGCTGAGCATGAACAGGCCGCCGTCCTTGCGGTGCAGCCAGGAGATCTCCGAGTCCGGCCGGAACCGGCTGGCCTGCCGGTCCAGCGCGGCCAGTACAGAGTCCACGGCGGCCATCGCGGCACTGCCCTGCTCCGGGGGCCAAATGGCGAGGCGGGCGGTGGTGCCCAGCGCAGCGCGCTGCCGTACGGCGATGGTGCGGTCGCCCGTGTCGATCCGCCGCCACGCGGCTGCGGCCGGTGCGGGTGCTGCGGTCATCGTCATCGCCTGCCTCAGTTGTCGTGATAAGCCGGGACGTGCCGGACGTGGGTGACGACCTTTTTGCCGTTGACGATGTGCGTGACGGTCGTGGTGGTGACTCCCGACGGGCTCGTCGAAGCCACCGAATGGGCGACCTGCGGCCCGCTCGCCCCGTGCGCCGTCGTTGCCTGGCCAGGCACAGCGGCCGTAGCCGATGTGCCGGCTGTGGTAGCCGCGGTAGGGAAGGCATGGTGGGCCAGCGCCACGGTGGCGGCGCCCGTGCCGGCGATCAGCGCGGCCAGCGTCCAGTTCGACATACGCCTGGCATGCCGGATGCCGTCCCGGCCGACGGGGGGCGGCTGATCGGCCGGCGGGTCGTCGGCCCGCGGGGCGCCGAATCCGGGCAGCGGCACCCGGCCGCCGTGGTATTCACGGTCGGAATCCATATCGAGTGGTCCTTTCCATATCTGTTGCCGCCGGGTCCGGCCCGGCTACTCGATCGTGCCTGCACGGCGATGAAGCGACCGTGTGAGGATGATGTGAGATCTCACATCTTCGGCACATCCGCGGCAGATTCCGGGCTCTCGTCGTCTTCACATCTGACGCCGTGACCCCGCGCCCGGCTCCGGGTCGATCCCATCGCGTGCGACGGGCGCGGGTTCTGCGCGGAGATCCTGCCCGAGATGATCACCCTCGACGACTGGGGCTTCCCCGTCATCCGCCGCGGCGATGTCCCGGCCGGCCTGCGAGCGGAGGCTGGAGAAGCGGTCCGGCTGTGCCCCATGCTCGCGCTGCGGCTGGACCGCAGCGGGGCAGACGGCACCGGTCACCGGGACTATTGCCTCTAATGGACCAGGGCCGGCCAGCGGTCTGATGGACGTGGAAGGGTGGCTGAGGAGGCAACGCCATGAATTCGTCCCTGGCCCCACGTCACGGGCGGCTGTACCAGCGGATGGCGGCGGACGCGGCCGCGCTCGAACCGCGCCCCGGCCCGGCTTCAGCCAGCCCCGTCACCGGGGCTGACCTGGCCGGCCTGCCGGCCGCGGCGCAGCGGTACCTGAGGTTCACGGAAGTGACCGGCCGCCCGCCGGACTGGTCGTTCGCCACGCACTTCACCGGGCGGTTCCGGCTGCGGCCACGGCTGCCGTGGCTGCGCTGCGAAGCCTGGCAGTACAGCACCTGCCCGGCCGTGACCCGGCTGTACCACATGCGCATCACGGCGGCCGGCCTGCCGATGACCGGCCGCGACGCCTACTCCGGCGGGCACGGCCGGATGTACGGCAAGCTGGCCGGGCTGGTACCGGTCGCGGACGGGGCCGGCCCAGAGTATGACGTGAGCGAACTGGTCACCTACCTCAATGACGCGGTGCTGCTCGCGCCCTCGATGCTGCTGGCCCTGCCCGTCACCTGGACAGCGGTCGATGACAGCTCGTTCGACCTCACCCTGAGCGACGCCGGTCACCAGGTCACCGCGCGGGTCTTCGTAGACGGACGCGGTGCGCCCGTCGAGTTCAGCACCGATGACCGCTGGTGCGCCCTTCCCGATGGCCTGGTCCGGGCCCGGTGGTCCACCCCGGTACACGGCTGGATGAAGATCAACGGCCGGTGGCAGCCCCGCTGGGGGGCAGCCATCTGGCACCTGGCTGGCGGCCCCTTCTGCTACGCGGAGTTGCGCTTCACCCCGGGCGCGGCCCGCTACAACGTGACCCCAGCCGAACTCAGCCCACGCGAACAGGGCGGTCAGCCATCAGGCGATGAGCTGGCGCCCGGTCTGGAGCCAGTGACCGTCATGATGACCGGCAAGATACTGCCCGGCAGCCAGCAGCACACCGAACGTCCCGCCGCGCACCACGGGGAACCGGCCGCGACCAGCGGGAGCCGGCCATGACCGAGCTGACCCCGCTGCCCGATCTGGTGCATGACGCGGCCCGGGCCGGGCCGGTGCGCACCAGGCGGCCGGTCTACCTGGACCTGCTGCCGCCGTGCAACGCTGGCTGCCCGGCCGGGGAGAACATCCAGGCCTGGCTGGCGCAGATCCAGGCGGGCCAGGCTGAGCAGGCCTGGCGCCAGCTGGTCGTGGACAACCCGCTGCCCGCCATCATGGGCCGGGTTTGTTACCACCCGTGCGAGACCGCCTGCAACCGCGCCCTGCTGGACAGCTCGGTGTCGATTCACGGGGTGGAGCGGTTCCTCGGCGACCAGGCGCTGCAGCACGGCTGGGCTTTCGACCGGCCCGCCGGGCCGTCTACCGGGAAGCGGGTCCTGGTCATCGGGGCTGGCCCGAGCGGGCTGTCCGCCGCCTACCAGCTGGCCCGGCGTGGCCACCAGGTGGAGATCAGGGACGCCAGCCCGGAGCCGGGCGGGATGATGCGCTACGGCATCCCCGCCTACCGGCTGCCGCGCGACGTGCTGGCCGGCGAGATCGGCCGGATCCAGGCCCTCGGCGTGACCATCACCGGCGGGCACCGGGTCACCGACCTGGCCGCCGAGCGGGCCGAGGGTCAGTTCGACGCGGTGTTCGTCGCGGTCGGCGCGCACCTGTCCAAGCACGTGGACATCCCGGCCCACGACGCCAGCCGGATCGTGGACGCGGTGCCGTTCCTGCGCCAGGTCGCCTCGGGCGGGCACCCGGTGCTGGGCCGCCGGGTCGCCGTCTACGGCGGCGGGAACACCGCGATGGACGCGGCCCGCACCGCCCGCCGCCTCGGCGCCGAGGACACGCTGATCGTCTACCGGCGCACCCGGGCCCAGATGCCCGCGCACGAGGAGGAGGCGGCCGAGGCCGAGCAGGAAGGCGTCCGGATCAACTGGCTGCACACGATCACCGCATTCGACGGCCCGGAGCTGACCGTCGAGGTCATGCAGCTCGACGAGAACGGCTTCCCGCAGCCCACCGGCCAGCTGGAGACGCTGGCCGCCGACACGCTGATCCTGGCGGTCGGCCAGGACGCCGACACCGGGTTCCTGCACCAGGTGCCGGGGGTGGAGTTTAAGCGGGACGGCAGTGTGCTGGTGTCCGCCTCGATGATGACCGGCTGCCCCGGGGTGTTCGCGGGCGGCGACATGGTGCCCGCCGAGCGGACCGTCACGGTGGGCGTGGGCCACGGCAAGAAGGCCGCCCGGTTCATCGACACCTACCTGCGCGAGCTGGCGCCAGCCGAGGCGGCCAAGCATGACCGGGCCGAGTTCGGCATGCTGCACCCGTGGTACTTCGCCGACGCCGCGCAGCGGCAGCAGCCGGAGCGGGCCGCGGCCGAACGGACCGCCGACTTCGCCGAGGTGGTCAGCGGCCTGGATGAGCGGCAGGCCCGCTACGAGGCCAGCCGCTGCCTGTCCTGCGGCAACTGCATCGAGTGCGACGGCTGCTTCGGCGCCTGCCCGGAGGACGCGATCATCAAGCTGGGCCCGGCCCGGCCGGCCGGGCACCCGGACGGCACCCCGTTCCGCTACGAAGTCGACTACGACCGGTGCACCGGCTGTGCCACTTGCTATGACCAGTGCCCGGTGCACGCCATCGAGATGATCGAGGAGCCCCGGTGATGCGTACCACGATCGACGGCAACGAGGCAGCGGCGTCGGTCGCCTACCGGCTCAACGAGGTGTGCTGCATCTACCCGATCACGCCGTCCTCGCCGATGGCCGAGCTGGCCGACGAATGGTCCAGCCAGGGCCGGCCGAACCTGTGGGGCAGCGTGCCGGCCGTGATGGAGATGCAGAGCGAAGGTGGCGCGGCGGGCGCGCTGCACGGCGCGCTGCAGAGCGGGGCGCTGGCCACCACATTCACCGCCTCGCAGGGCCTGCTGCTGATGATCCCCAACATGTACAAGATCGCCGGGGAGCTGACTCCGGCGGTCATCCACGTGGCCGCCCGGTCACTGGCCGCCCAGGGCCTGTCCATCTTCGGCGACCACGCCGACGTGATGGCGGTCCGGCAGACCGGCTTCGCGCTGCTCGCCTCGTCCAGCGTGCAGGAGGCACACGACCTGGCCCTGGTCGCCCAGGCCGCCTCGCTGCAGACCCGGATCCCGTTCGTGCACTTCTTCGACGGGTTCCGCACCTCGCACGAGCTGAACACGATCGACATGCTGACCGACGAAGACCTGCGCGCGCTGGTCCCGGAGGAGCTGATCCGGGCGCACCGGGCCCGGGCGCTATCCCCGGAGCACCCGTTCATCCGGGGCACCGCGCAGAACCCGGACGTCTACTTCCAGGCCCGGGAGACGGTCAACCCGTTCTACGCGCAGGTGCCCGGCGCGGTCGCCGCGGCCATGGACGCGCTGGCCGCCCGGACCGGCCGCCAGTACCACCTGGCCGACTACACCGGCGACCCGGCCGCCGAACGGGTCATCGTGATCATGGGGTCAGGCGCGCAGACCGCCGCCGAGACCGCCCGCTACCTGGCCGGCCAGGGCGAGAAGGTGGGCGTCGTCACCATGCGGCTGTTCCGGCCGTTCCCCACCGCGGACCTGCTCGCCGCGCTGCCGGACACGGTGCGCCGGGTGGCCGTGCTGGACCGGACCAAGGAACCGGGGTCGCTGGGCGAGCCCCTGTTCCTGGACGTGCTCGGCACGCTGGCCGAAGCGCACGCGGCAGGCGCCCTGGGCAGCATGCCGGTGGTCACCGGCGGCCGGTACGGCCTGTCCTCCAAGGAGTTCACCCCCGGCATGGTGGCCGGCGTCTTCACCGACCTGGCCGCCGCGCACCCGAAGCCGCGGTTCACCGTCGGCATCACCGACGACGTCAGCGGCTCCAGCCTGGACTACGCCGAGCTGGACATCGAGCCGGCCGGCACGGTCCGCGCGGTGTTCTTCGGCCTCGGCTCGGACGGCACGGTCGGCGCGAACAAGAACACCATCAAGATCCTGGGCGCGGACCGCGGCCTGCACGCCCAGGGCTATTTCGTCTACGACTCCAAGAAATCCGGCTCCCAGACGGTTTCCCACCTGCGCTTCGGACCCGACCCGATCCACGCCCCCTATCTCGTGCATAACGCCAGCTTCGTCGGCTGCCACCAGGCCGAACTGATCGAGCGTACCGACGTGCTGAGCCGGGCTGCGCCCGGCGCCACGCTGCTGCTGAACAGCCCGCGCCCAGCCGAGCAGGTGTGGGACAGCCTGCCCCGCCCGGTCCAGGAGCAGATCCTGGCCAACGGCATCGTGCTGTACGCGATCGACGCCAGCCAGGTGGCCCGGGACGCGGGCCTGCCCGGGCGGATCAACACGGTGCTGCAAACCTGTTTCTTCGCCATCTCCGGGGTGCTGCCCCGGGACGACGCGATCGCGGCCATCAAGGCGGCCATCACCAAGAGCTACGGCCGCCGCGGCCCGGAGGTGGTGGCGCGGAACAACGCCGCGGTGGACCAGGCCGTGGCCGCGCTGCACCAGGTCCCGGTCCCGGGCCGGGTGACCACCAACCGTGGGCTGCCCGCGCTGGTGCCCGCGGGCGCGCCGGAGTTCGTGCACCGGGTCACGGCCGAGATGATGGCCGGGCGCGGCGACGCGCTGCCCGTCAGCGCGCTGCCGGTGGACGGCACCTACCCCAGCGGCACCACCGCGTTCGAGAAGCGCAACATTTCCGACCTGGTCGCCGAGTGGGACCCGGACCTGTGCATCCAGTGCGGTAACTGCAGCTTCGTCTGCCCGCACAGCGTGATCCGGGCCAAGTTCTACGACGAGTCGGCGCTGGCCGGGGCCCCGGATGGATTCCCGTCGATGCCGCTGGACGCCCGCGGTCTGCCCGACACCAGGTACTCCCTCGAGGTGTACGTGGAAGATTGCACCGGATGCGCGTTGTGTGTGGAAGCCTGCCCGGTGCAGGCACCCGGGGAACCGGGGGTGCGGGCCATCAACCTGGCGCCCCGGGAGCCCCTGGTCGAGCAGGCCCGGCGCGACATCGCGTTCTTCGAGGGGCTGCCGGTGAACGACCGGTCCCGGGTGGATTTCGGTGCCGTGCGCGGGACCCAGTTCCTGCAGCCGCTGTTCGAATTCTCCGGAGCCTGCGCGGGCTGCGGCGAGACGCCCTACCTCAAACTGCTGTCCCAGCTGTTCGGCGACCGGCTGATGATCGCGAACGCGACGGGTTGCTCGTCCATCTACGGCGGCAACCTGCCCACCACGCCGTGGGCGGTCAACGCCGAGGGCCGCGGCCCGGCCTGGTCCAACTCGCTGTTCGAGGACAACGCCGAGTTCGGGCTGGGCTTCCGGCTGGCGGCCGACCTGCACCTGCGGCTGGCCCGGGACCGGCTGGCCCAGCTCCGCGAGCAGATCGGCGCCGACCTGGTGGACGAGATCCTGGCCGCGCCGCAGCGCCGCGAGTCCGAGCTGGCCGCGCAGCGGGACCGGGTCGCCGAGCTGGCCCGCCGCCTGGCCGGGCTGGACACCGCCGATCCCCGGGTCGCCGACCTGCGCAGCGTGCTGGACCAGCTGGTCCGGCGCAGCGTGTGGCTGGTCGGCGGGGACGGCTGGGCTTACGACATCGGCTCGGGTGGCCTGGATCACGTGCTGGCCAGCGGGCGCAACGTCAACGTGCTGGTGCTCGATACCGAGGTGTACTCGAACACCGGCGGGCAGTCGTCCAAGGCCACCCCGCTGGGTGCGGTGGCCAAGTTCGCCGCCTCGGGCAAGCACGTGCCCAAGAAGGACCTGGCCCTGCAGGCGATGGCGTACGGCAACGTGTACGTGGCCCGGGTGGCGATGGGCGCCGACCCGCAGCAGACGCTGCGCGCGCTGCGCGAGGCCGAGGCGTACGACGGGCCGTCGCTGGTCATCGCGTACAGCCACTGCATCGCGCACGGAATCGAGATGCGGGACGGGATGGGCCAGCAGTACCGGGCGGTGGCCAGCGGGTACTGGCCGCTGATCCGCTACGATCCGGAACTGCGCGCCGCCGGGGACAACCCGTTCCTGCTCGACTCGCCGCGGCCACGCATCCCGCTGGCCGACTACACCAGCCGCGAGCTGCGGTACCGCATCCTGACCCAGCGCGACCCGGCCGAGGCCGAGCGGCTGATGGCCCTGGCCGAGCAGGAGGTGCGGCAGCGCTGGGCCACGTATGAGGAGATGGCCACCCGCGGTGCGGCGCGGTTCCCGGCGGACGCCCGCCCGGCCGGCCCAGCCAGCGCGTCAGGCTAGTGGAGGTGCCCGATGGATCTTTCCTGCCAGTATCTGGGTCTGCGGCTGCGTAACCCGCTGGTCGCGTCGGCGTCGCCGATAGCCGGCGGCCTGGACGGCATCCAGCGCCTGGCGCACGCCGGGCTGGCCGCGATCGTGCTGCCGTCGCTGTTCGAAGAGGAACTGCGCCGCGAGGCCGCGCGGGACGCGGCCGCCTGGGACGCGGGCACCGACAGCTTCGCCGAATCACTGTCGTATTTCCCGGAGGCGGACCGCCTGGAGCCGCACCCGCGCCGTTACCTGAGTCTGGTCGAGCGGGCCGTCGCCACGGTGGACGTACCGATCATCGCCAGCCTCAACTGCGTCACCGCCACCGGGTGGACCGGTTATGCCAGCGCACTTGAGCAGGCGGGCGCGGCCGCCATCGAGCTGAACATCTATGACCTGCCGACCGACCCCGCGATCAGCGGACGCGAAGTGGAAGACCAGCACATCGAGATACTGGCCGCGGTCAAGGCCGCGGTCGGCATCCCGGTCGCGGTCAAGCTGAGCCCGTACTACAGCTCCATGGGCCAGATGGCGCTGCGTTTCGACCGCGCGGGGGCGGATGGCCTGGTGCTGTTCAACCGGTTCCTGCACCCGGACATCGACCCGGAACGGCTGACCACCACGACCGGGTTCGGGCTGTCCAGCCCGGCCGACGGACGGCTGCCCCGGGCCTGGATCGCCCACCTGGCCGGCCGGGTTACCGCGTCGCTGGCCGCCAGCGGTGGCGTGGACAGCTCGGCCGATGTCGCGGCCTACCTGCTGGCCGGCGCGGACGTGGTGATGACCACCTCGGCCTTGCTGCGGTACCGGGTCGAACATGCGATGGTGCTGCTCGGCGGGCTGACCGACTGGCTGACCCAGAAGGGGTTCAGCCGCCTGGCCGACGCCCGCGGCCTGCTGGCCAGCTCCGGGTGGGCCGCGGCGGCCAGGGAACGGACCGGGTACGTCAGGTCGCTGCGGGCCGCCGACCGCGGCGAGCGGTTGCCCTGATGCCGCCGGTGCTCAGTCCGACCGGGGCACGATGAGGACCGGAAGCGTGGCCGTGTGCAGCAGCCGGGTGGCCACGCTGCCCAGCGGTACCCGGGGCAGGTCGGTGCGGCTGCTCGAGCCCAGCACGATCAGGCGCGCGTCGTGGTCGTGCGCGGCGGCCAGGATCGTGGCCGCGATGTGCCCAACGTGCGTCTCCCGGATCTCGGCCTCGGCGCTGACGTCGTGTGCCTTCAGGTCGGCCACGATGGCGTCCACCGTGCGCTCGCCATCGCCGTCGCCGCAGTCGACCCGGATGCGGCCGTACCGGCCGACCGAGAACTCGTGCACGTGCAGGACGATGACGTGGTCGCCACTGTCCCGGCTCAGCTCGCGGGTCATGGCGGCGGCGGCCGGGACATGCTGGGAGTGATCGCTGGCCGCCGCGGCGTGCACGGCCAGGACAATGTTCTTGTTCATCGGGTCCTCCAGACCAGCGTTATTGGCACTCACTGAGTGTCCGGCCTGGTCAGCGTGGCTCCCAGGGATATCGGTCCCGGCGCCGGAGGACCTTCGGCCTGTCCCGGCGGACGGATCTGTTTCCTGGGCCCAGCCGGCGGTGCCGAACGTCCCCTTCATGGGGGCCAGTCAGCCAGTGCCCCGGCCGCTGGTCACGGCCCATGCTGGAGACATGAGGGCGAAGGTTGGCGACCTGCTCGTCGTGCCCGGTATGGAAAGCCGGACCGGCCTGGTCATCCGCGTCCTTGGCGCGGCTGGGGCCCCGCCGTATGTGATCAAGTGGCTAAGCGACGGTCACATCGCCATGGTGACCCCCGGCCAGTACTCCAGGATCGTCCCGGCCCGCGCGGAGGGCGCGGCGGGCGATGTGGCGGGGGCCGACTGAGCTGACCTATGATCGGCATCGCGTCCACCAGGGCTCCTGGAGGGAGGATGCCCACGTGGAATCTTCTGAGCCGCATCTGCTGCTGCCGCATCTACGGCTAGACGACCTGCTCGGCGAGCTGCAAAGCCGGGTGCAGGCCGTGCTGGGCACGCGCGACCGGGTGCACGCCCTCCTCGAGGCCGTTGTCGCGGTGGGCAGCAATCTGCAGCTCGAGGCGGTACTGCGCCGGATCGTCGAGGCGGCGGTGACGTTGGTGGACGCCCGGTACGGCGCGCTCGGCGTGATCGACCAGGCTGGCCGGCTGGCCGACTTCATCCCGGTTGGCCTGGACGAGGCCGGGATCGCCCGGATGGATCACTGGCCGGAGGGCCGTGGGCTGCTCGGCCTGCTGATCACCGACCCCAGCGCGCTGCGGCTGGCCGACATCGCCAGCCACCCGCAGTCGTCCGGCTTCCCGGCCGGGCATCCCCCGATGAAGTCGTTCCTGGGCGTGCCGATCCGGATCCGCGATGAGGTCTACGGCAACCTGTACCTGACCGAGAAGCGCAATGGCTCGGCATTCGACGAGGAAGACGAGATTCTGGTGACCGCGCTGTCCGCGGCGGCCGGCGTGGCCATCGAGAACGCCCGGCTGTACGACGAAGCGCACCGCCAGCAGCAGTGGCTGGCGGCCAGTTCCGAGGTGACCAGCAGGCTGCTGGCCGGCGCCGCGGTGGACGACGTGCTCAACTTCGTGACCCAGCAGACCCTGCAGATGACCGCGGCTGACCTGGTCGTCCTGGCGCTGCCCGACGCCGACCGGCAGCACCTGGTGATCAGCCACGCGGCCGGCCAGAACGCGCAGGCAGCCCTGGGCCTGCGGCTGCCGGGCGGGTCATCCATCTCGGGAACGGTGCTGGCCACTGGCGTGCCGGTCACGGTGGAGGACTTCCGCCATGACCCGCGGGCATCGGCGGCGGCCCGGGAGACCCTGGAGCTGGGGCCGGCCATGCTGCTGCCGCTCGGCGGGGTAGGCAACGTCCGCGGCGTGCTCACGGTCGGCCGGGCGGCTGGCTCGATGCCGCTGCCTGCCGCGGCCACGCAGCTGGCCATGACGTTCGCGGCGCAGGCGGGGATCGCACTGGAACTTGCCGAGCGCCGCCAGGATGCGGAACGGCTGTCCATCTTCGAGGACCGTGACCGCATCGCCCGGGATCTGCACGATCAGGTGATCCAGCGGCTGTATGCCAGCGGGATGAAGCTGCAGGGCACCATCCCGCTGATCACCCGGCCGCTGGTCGAAGAGCGGGTGAACAGCGTGGTGGATGACCTGGACAAGACCATCACCGACATCCGGGCGGCCATCTTCAGCTTGCAGGCTCGCGGCCAGGACCTTCCCGGCCTGCGGTCGAAGGTCACGGATGTGATCGACCAGATGACCGAGGCGCACGGCATGAGTTCGTCCGTTCAGCTGGATGACCGGCTGGACTATGACGTTCCCGCGGAGATCGGCGAGCACCTGCTGCACGCGTTGCGCGAGGCACTGTCCAATGCCGCCCGGCACGGCGAGGCCAGCCATGTGGACGTGACCGTCCTGGCGGACGGCAAGCTGAGCCTGCTCGTCCGGGACAACGGCACCGGCATCAAGGACACCACACACCGCAGCGGGCTGGCCAACCTGGCCCGGCGGGCCGAGCCGTACGGCGGCACGCTCACCGTCGGGCCGGCCAGCGGGGGCGGAACAGAGCTGCACTGGGAGGTGCCGCTGCCCACGGCCACCTCAGCGACTGCGTGACCGTGCCCCAGGTCAGCGGGCTGACCGCTACGGGCGCGGCTGGCTGTGGTCCTCGAACACCCGGGCGGCGTACGCCGCGGCCTGGGTCCGGCGCTCCATGCCCAGCTTGGCGAACAACGCCGATACATAGTTCTTGACCGTCTTCTCGGCCAGGTAGAGGCGCTCACCGATCTGCCGGTTGGTCAGCCCTTCGCCGATCAGCTCCAGGATCTTCCGCTCCTGGTCAGTGAGCCCGGCCAGCGGATCGGCGCGTGCCGTCTGGTCGCGCATCCGCTGCATCACCCGGCTGGCCGCGTCCGGATCCAGCATCGATTCACCCGACGCGACCGTGCGGACCGCGCCGACCAGATCGGTGCCCCGGATCTGCTTGAGCACGTACCCCGCGGCGCCCGCCATGATCGCGTCGAACAGCGCCTCGTCGTCACTGAACGAGGTGAGCATGAGGCAGGCCACGCCCGGCATCTTGGACCGGATCTCGCGGCACACGCTGACGCCGTCCCCGTCCGGCAGCCGCACGTCGAGCACAGCCACGTCCGGCCGCAGCGCCGGGATCCTGGCCAGCGCAGATGCGGCGGTGCCAGCCTCGCCGACCACTACGATGCCGGGATCGGCTTCCAGCAGGTCTTTCACGCCCCGCCGGACGATCTCGTGATCGTCAAGCAGGAATACGCCGATCTTCCGCTGTGCCTGCGCTGATTCGTCCATGGACCGCTTCCTCTTAAATCGCGTGGCCATCACTAAACCGTAGATCGGCCAGCCGTCTTGGCAGGGGACCGTTGGTCCCGGCCCCGGGGGGGAATGGCCGGCTGCTGCGCGTACCCACGGCCCAGGCTGAGCGGAACTCATCGTGTCCAGATCTGGTTGTCACCACCTGCTGTCCGGGCGACGCCCCGGCCCAGGGACCAACGACCCAGCGGAACAGGCCGAACGCCGTTGGCCGGTGACCGGGTGAGCCAGAGATGCTGGCAGGGCAAGGTATGAGAGGAGACTTCGATGCCGGTCCGCGTAGGAATCAACGGCTTCGGGCGCGTCGGACGGGCGTTCGTGCGGCGCACCCTGGAACGGGACGACCTGGATGTGGTGGCGGTCAATGACCTGACCGATGCCCGGACGCTGGCCCACCTGCTGGAGTTCGACTCCACCTACGGCCGGCTCAGCCAGCCCGTGAGCCACGGTGCTGACTCGATCACCGTGGGCGGCCAGGATATCTCCGTGCTGTCCGTCCGGGACCCGGCCGCCATCGACTGGGCTGGGCTGGGCGTCAGCCTGGTCATCGAATCCACCGGGAAGTTCCCCGCCCGCGAGGATGCCGCGGCGCACCTCAAGGGAGGTGCCCGCAAGGTGCTGATTTCCGCCCCCGGCAAGGGCGCCGACCTGACCGTGGTCTTCGGGGTCAACGACGCGGAGTACGACGCCGCGCAGCATGATGTGGTCTCGGCCGCCTCCTGCACGACCAACTGCGTGGTCCCGATGGCGAAAGTGCTGAATGACTCGTTCGGGCTGGTCACCGGCCTGATGACCACCATTCACGCGTACACGGGTGACCAGATGCTGCTGGATGGGCCGCACAAGGACCTGCGCCGGGCCCGCAGCGCCGCGATCAGCATCGTGCCCACCAGCACCGGCGCCGCCCGCGCCGCGGGGCTGGTCATCCCGGAGCTGGCCGGGCGGCTGGACGGTGTGGCCGTCCGGGTGCCGGTCGAGGATGGCTCGCTCACCGACCTGACCGCCGTGCTGGGCCGCGACGTCACCACGACCGAGGTCAACGGTGCCTTCGAGCAGGCGGCCGCCGGCGGTCTGGCCGGCATCCTGGACTACAGCACCGACGCGCTGGTGTCCCGGGACATCATCGGCCAGCCGGCGTCCTGCGTGTTCGACTCCGGGCTGACCCAGGCGTCGGGCAGCCTGGTGAAGGTGTTCGGCTGGTACGACAACGAATGGGGCTACACCTGCCGCCTGGTCGACCTGGCCGGGCTCATCGCCTCCCGCCTCTAGGGAGGGCGCTGAATAAAGGGGGCCCGGGCTGGCGCGTCTGCCGGCAGTGTGTTCGATGTCCTGGGATGATTGGTTTCATGCAGGGCAGAGAGCGGGTGGACCGGCAGTTGCTGGATGCGCAGGCGCTGGTCGGGCATCTGGTGCCGGCGGGGAGCATGTTCGCGTTCCTGGCCGCGCACCGGGGTGAGCTGTTCACTGATGAGGATTTCGCGGACCTGTTCCCGTCGGGGCGGGGCCGGCCGTCGGTCCCGGCCAGTGTGATGGCGTCGGTGATGGTGCTGCAGGTCCTGCATGATTACTCCGACGCTGAGGCTGCGGAGGCGGCGCGGTGTGACCTGCGGTGGAAGGCGGCGTGCGGGTTCCCGCTGGATCATGGGGGGTTTGATCCGTCGACGCTGGTGTACTGGCGGCGGCGGCTGGCGAAGCTCGGATCGCCCGCACCGGATCAGTGACGCGGTCGCGAAGGTGATCGCGGAGACCGGGGTGCTGAAGGGGCGGCGGCGCCGGGCGGTGGATTCGACGATCCTGGCGGATGCGGTGGCCACCCAGGACACCATCACCCAGCTGATCGCCGCGATCCGCCGGGTGGGCCGGGTGGTGCCGGGGGCGGCGGGGCAGATCGCGGCGGTGTGCACCGGGCATGACTACTCGCGGCCGGGTAAGCCGCAGATCGACTGGGATGACCCGCAGGCGAAGGACGCGCTGGTCTCGGCGCTGGTGAACGACGCGAACGCGCTGGTCGCTGCGCTGGACGGCCGTGACTGGATGAGCAGGCCGCCTCGGCGCTGGGGCTGCTGGCGCTGGTCGCCGGGCAGGACGTGGAGCCCGCGGAGGGCAGCGACGGGACCGATGGGCGGTGGCGGATCGCCCGGCAAGGTCGCTGAGGACCGTGTCATCTCCACGGTGAATGACCCGGAGGCCCGGCATACCCGCAAGTCGCCGGAGAACCGCCGCGACGGCTACCGGGCCCACGTCGCCGCGTGCCCGGAGACCGGGATCATCACCGGCGAGGAGCTGACCAGGGCCGCCGGGGAAGACAACAGCGACGCCGCCGTCGCCGGCAGCGCTGGCTGCTGGCCGCCGAGGGCGGCCGGCGCGAGGTGGTACGGCGACTCGGCCTACGGCACCGGGGACCTGCGCGCGGCGCTGGCAAGAGGCCGGGCACACCGCGGTGATCAAGCCCGGGCCGCTCAAGCCCGCTGTGGAGGGCGGGTTCACCCTCGATGACTTCACCGTCGATGAGAGCCGCCGGGACCGTGACCTGCCCGGCCGGCCTCACCCGGCCCATCAGCGCCCGCCGTTATGTGACCTTCGGGCGGCCTGCCGCGGCTGCCCGCTGCGCGCCCGGTGCACGACCGCCAAAGACGGCCGGGCCCTGCGTCCTGCACCCCCGCGACGCGATCTTGCGGGCGGCCCGCGCGCGCCTGGGCCGCCCAGCCCGGCCTGCGCGAGGACTACAGGAAGTACCGCCCCAACGTCGAGCGGGTGATCTCCCAGGTCGCCAGCCGCGGCGGGCGGCGCCTCAAACTCCGCTACCTCGGCACCGCCCGCAACAACGCCTGGCTGAAGAACCGCACCGCCGCCCTGAACCTGCGCAACCTGATCAGCCGCGGCCTGGCCCGCGAGAACGGAGCATGGACACTGGCCTGAGTGACCACCGGCTGGCAGGCACCAGGCCCGCTTGCGGCCACCCCGCCGCGCCTGCCAGGCTGGCACCAGGCGGGAAGAGCGACCACGTTGCCGGCCCGCAAGGGCCTGGCTTACTGCCGCACAGACGGCCTTGTCGGCGCTCTTCCCGCCCCAGATCAGCCTTTGTTCAGGCCCTCTAGCCCGGCGCCGCCGGCCAGCTCGGCCCGGACCACCGCCACGGCGGCGGGCACGGCCGCCCTGGCCGGCCGGAAAGCCCGGCCCCGTCGGCGAAGTCGGCCCCCTCGACGGCGATGAGCACGAGGTGACCGGGCTGGCGGTTCAGCGCACCGCCGAGCTGGAGCGCGTACGGGACGCCGAAGCCGTGGCTGCTGGTTCCGCCGGCGTCGCTGCCCAGCTGGCCCACGGTGAGCCGGTGGATACGCCCGGGGCAGGATGGCTCATGCTGGATGGCGTCCACCACAATGGCGAGGCCGGTGTCTTCCCAGGCGGCCAGCAGGCTGACCGGCTCGCCATCGGACAGGGCGACGCGGACGCCGGGCAGGTCCAGCCGGTCGATCGCGTCGGCCACGGCGGGCCCGATGCCGTCGTCGCGGCGGTACGGGTTCCCGATCCCGATGACCACCACCGGCCGGCCGGTCATCCGCGGTTCACGGTCAGCGTGAGGAAGTGCGCGGCAGCAGGAGATGCACGGGTCGTAGTTGCGGATCACCCGCTCGCACAAGCGGTCAGCGCGGCGTCGTCGAGGTCCAGGTTGGCTGCGGCCACCCGGCGCAGGTCATCCTCGATCGCGCCCTGGTTCTGCGACGTCGGCGGGACGATCGTGGCCGCGCGGATCAGCCCGTCCGGGTCGAGGGAGTAGCGGTGATAGAGCAGCCCACGGGGGGCCTCGCTGACGCCGTGCCCGGTACCCGGCGCGCGGTGGCACCGGCACTGCGGGGCGGTCCGGCCGCTGGTAGCCGGCGATGATGCGCAGCGCCTCCTCGACCGCATAGACGACCTCGACGGCGCGGACCAGCATGCTGCGGAACGGGTTACGGCATTTCCCGCCGAGCCCGGCAGCGGTGGCGGCCTCGCGGGCGATGGGGGAGAGGTAGCGCGGCGTTGAGCGAGTACCTGGCCAGCGGCCCGGCCAGGTAGCGGTGGCCGTCCAGGGTGGCATGCAGCGCCGTGGAATGCGGCACCTGCTGTTCGACCACGTGCTCGGGGAACTCGCTGGCCGGGAAGGAGAGGCCGCTGGCCGACCGCAGGTCGCCCGCTCTCGATGGGATAACGCCCGGGGTCGTGGGCGGACAGCAGGTCATGGCCGAGTTCCAGCTCGGGGAAGTCGAACGAGGCGGCCCAGTCGACCGTGTCGACCGCGAGATCCAGGGCCCGGCGCAGCTGCTCGGCGAGCGGCGCCAGTTCGCCGGCGCCGGTACCCGGTAGAACCCGCCGACCCGGACGTTGACCGGGTGGATCGCCCGGCCGCCCAGGAACTCCAGGATCGCGTTGCCCGCCTTCTTCAGCTGCCAGGCCGCGCTCGACGACCTGCGCGGTGGTCGCGCGGCCAGCGCGATCGCGTCCGGGTAGCCGAGGAAGTCGGGCGCGTGCAGGAAGTAGATGTGCAGCGCGTGGCTGGAGATCCATTCCCCGCAGTACAGCAGCCGGCGCAGCTCAGCCAGCGGCGGGTCGAGCGCGGCGCCGCAGGCCTGCTCGATCGCGTTGCACGCGCTGGTCTGGTAGGCGACCGGGCAGATCCCGCAGATGCGCGCGGTGATGTCCGGCGGTTCGGTGTAGCCGCGGCCGCGCAGGAACGCCTCGAAGAACCGCGGCGGCTCGTAGATGTTCAGCTCGGCCCGGGCGACCTGCGCCGTCCGCGGACGGTGAGCCGGAGGGCGCCTTCGCCTTCGACCCGGGCCAGCCCGCGGACGGTGAGTTCCCTACTGCGGTGGCTCATCACGGTGCCCTTCCGCGAACGCCGGGGCGGCCGCGTTGAACGTCGCGAAGACCCGGCCGATGGCCGGTTCACTCATCCCGCACGACCGGAGCTGCCTGGTCAGCGCGGGCACGTTCGGATCGGAGGTGGGACCGAAGCAGCCGTAGCAGCCACGTGCGTGCGCCGGGCACAGCGCGCCGCAGCCAGCGTGCGTGACCGGCCCGAGGCATGGCGTGCCGTCCGCCACCATCACGCAGGTCAACCCGCGGCGCTTGCATTCGGTGCACACGCTGGCGTCGGGGATGTCCGGCTTGCGTCCGACGAGCAGCGCGGTGATCACCTCGAGCAGCTGGCCGCTGGTCGATCGGGCAGCCGCGCAGTTCGAAGTCGACCGGCACGTGCGCCGCGACCGGGGTCGAGGTGGCCAGCGTGTCGATGTACTCCGGGCTGGCGTACACCGCGGCGGTGAACTCGGTCGACATCGGCGAAGTTGCGCAGCGCCTGGATTCCGCCCGCGGTGGCGCAGGCGCCGATGGTCACCAGCACCCGGGACTGCTCGCGGATCTGCCTGATCCGCTGTGCGTCACCCGCGGTCGTGATCGATCCCTCGACCAGGGAGATGTCGTACGGACCCGGCTGCACCGCGGACGACGCTTCCAGGAAGTGGGCGATGGTCACCGCGCCGGCCAGCGCGAGCAGTTCGTCCTCGCAGTCCAGCAGGGTCAGCTGGCAGCCGTCGCAGGAGGCGAACTTCCAGACGGCGAGAGTCGGCTTGGTCATCACAGTTCCCGGATGGTCGAGCAGCGAGCGGCCAGCGCGTAGCTGACCACCGGCCCGTCCCGGCAGACCAGGAGCGGGCCGAGCTGGCAGTGCCCGCACAGGCCGATCCCGCACTTCATGTCGCGTTCCAGCGAGATCCGGATGTCGATCGGCGGGGATTCCCTTGCGGAGCAGCACCTGGGCGCAGAACCGCATCATGGGTTCTGGGCCGCACAGGAACGCGGTGCGTGCGGGCCGGGTCCACCGGCAGCCGGGCCAGTGGCTCGGTCACGAAGCCGACCTGCCCGCCCCAGCCCGCGGCGGGCTGGTCAATGGCCAGCTCAACCTCGATGTCGGGCCGGTGCGACCAGTCCTCCAGCTCGCCGCGGAACAGGAACTCGGCTGGCGTGCGGGCCCCGGCGACCAGGCGGATGCTGCGGTAGCCGCCGCGCCCGGCCAGCGCCCCAGCACCACCGGCCGCAGCGGGGCGAGACCCACCCCGCCGGCCACGATCAACAGGTCACGGCCGAGTGGCCGTGGCCAGATCCCAGGTCGTGCCGAACGGCCCGCGGACCCCGAGCGGAGTGCCACCGGCGCGTCGTGCAGCGCCGTGCTCACCGCGCCGACGTCGCGCACGGTGTGGGTGAGCGACCCGTCCTGCGTGGCCGGGTCGCCGCTGATGGAGATGGCGATCTCGCCGACGCCAGGGCGGCCAGCATGCTGAACTGGCCCGGCTGGAACGGCGGGCAGCGGGTCGCGGGCCGGTTCCAGCCGCAGCGTGACGCAGTCGTGGGTCTCCGCCGTGCGGCTGGCCACCCGGTACGGCACCGGGAGCATCGGCTCGCGGCCAGCGAGGGCCTCAGCGCTGGTCATCCGGGCTCCCGTACAGGTCGAGCAGCCGGGCGCGGGTGGCTTGCAGCCGCTGCGACACACGCCTGGAACAGGCACAGCGTCAGCGCGATAGCCGAAGCGCGGGTCCTGCGTCGGCGAGTGCGCGCAGCTGATCGGTGTCCAGCTCGATGGCGGTCGTCGGCGCACCGCGGCCGCCCCGAAATGCCACTGATAGGGCGGTATCAGCCAGGACCAGCCCAGCACGTCGCCGCGCCCGAGCGTCTGCACCACGATCTGCGCCGCGCCCGGGAATCATCAGGTCCAGCGCGACGTAGCCGTCGTGGATGCAGCCAGCAGCCGCTGGCCGGGCTGCCCTCGTGGAACAGCCGCTGGCCAGCCTCGAAGCGCACCGTGCGGGCGGCGGCGGAGACCGGTTCGAGCTCCGGCGGCAGCCGGCGAAGACTCCGAACCCGGGCAGCTGCGTGCCGGGCTCAGTCGTCCTCCGCCCTCCCGCGCTTCCCCGGCCAGTTCGGCCAGGCGGCCGCTTCGGCGGTGATGTCGATGCCGACCGGGCACCAGGCGATGCACCGGCCGCAGCCGACGCAGCCGGAACCGCCGAACTGGTCATGCCAGGTGCCCAGCTTGTGGCTGAACCACTGCCGGTACCGGCTCGCGCCGGACTGCCGCACGCTCCCGCCATGGATGTAGGAGAAATCGAGCTCGAAACAGGACGCCCAGCGCTGCCAGCGCTCGGCATGGTCGCCGGTCAGATCACTGACGTCCTCGGTCGTGGTGCAGAAGCAGGTGGGGCACACCATCGTGCAGTTAGCGCAGGCCAGGCAGCGGCTGGCTACCTCGGCCCAGTGCGGCGACTCCCGGGAGTCGCGGATCAGCGAGGGAAGTCGCCGGCGGCATCGCGCGGCCCATCCGCTCGGCAGCGGCGCTCACCTCGGCCCGCGCCGACTCCGACTCGGCGCCGGATCGCGTCGCGGTGCGGCACCCGGCCAGGATGCGCGCGCCCTCCGGGCTGCCGACTCGGCCACGAACCAGTGCCCGGAGTCATCGATCCGCTCGGTGAGCGCGAGATCGTAGCCAGGCCCGGCGCCGGCCCGGTGCCCATCGACGCGCAGAAGCACACCCCGCCCGGCTCGGTGCAGTTCACCGCGATGATGAACAGCCCCTGGCGGGTGCGCCGAGAACGAGCCATCGCGATACGGCCCGCCGCTGAGCACCTGGCCGAGGATCCCGATGGCGGCCAGGTCGCAGCCCCGCACCCCGAGGAACGCGTAGCGAGGCGACGCGGGTGGCGCCGGGCGGAACGCACCATCCGCGGCCGGCCGACCACAGCTGCCGGCGCGGCGGGTGCAGGAACTGCTTCCATGACTCCGGGCCCGGCCGAGTGCGCGAACACCGCCGCGTCCTCGCGTCGCCGCAGCCGGTAGTAGCCCGGCCCGGTATCCACTCCCCAGCCCGCGGGCAGCTGGTCCGCCGAGTCCAGTTCATCCAGCACGATCGCGTTGTCCCGCACGGTCGGCCCGATGACCCGGTAACCATCGGCGATCAGCGCCGCGACCAGGCGGTCCAGGCCTGCCAGGCCGAACACGACCGGCGGCGCCCCCCCTGGTGCTGTCATGACTGATCCCTCAGCGGCAACGGCGGTCTGGCAACGACTGAACTCTTACCCAAACCAGCTTGCGGAACCACGCGGTAGGGCCGACGTGCCGCGGCTTTAAGGACCTTCGGCCCGGATACCGCCCGGAATCTCAGCCCCGGGCCGCGCGGACCGGAACCGAAAGTCCTGTGCGCTGAGGAGTTTGGCCCCTGCCGGGTGGCTGGTCCCCCGTTCGATGCTGGAGGCAAGGAGGGAGGCCACCGATGCGAACACGCCCGATGTGGCGGATGTCCCGGGCTGCCCGGCTGGCCCGCGGGCTGTGGCCCGACGCTAACCCGCTGCGGCGTTCCTCGGACCGGGCCGAGGCCGGGCTGCTGGCCCTGCTGGTCATCGCCTTCCTGGCCGGCGCACCATTGATCGCGCTGATCGCCTGGCGACTGACGCTCAGCGCTACCTTCACTACCGTGCAAGCCCGGCAGCCCGGCTGGCGCGAGGTGCCTGCGGTGCTGCTGGACGGCGCGCCAGGTTCCGGCTACGCCGACCCTCCGGTGCCTGCTACCTGGACCGCACCTGACGGGGCGGTGCGTACCGGGGTGGTGTACGCAGACCCGGGCGCCCGGGCCGGGGCGACGACGACCATCTGGGTCAGCGCTTCCGGGCAGCAGATGAAGTGGCCGCCAACGCTACGGCAGGCAGCAACCCAGGCGGATCTCGTCGCGGTCATCGCCGGGTCACTGACCGGGATGATCCTGCTGGTGGCCGGGATGCTCGGTGATGCCTGGATAGATGCGCGCCGGATGGCCAGCTGGGACGCCGACCTGCGGGCGGCGCACCTGAGCGGGCCGGCCGGCGCCAGTCCCTGAAGCCGATTTGCGCGGGGTGAGATCGATGGGTGATTTCTTCCAGATTATCGCGGCAGGCCCGTTCTTCTTCGTGAGTTCCTGGGTGCTGATGATCTTCGCCGGAATTGTCGCGGCCGACGTCGGCATCCACCCGTTCGGCTATATCACGTCGATGGTCGTCACCATCGGGCTGTGGCTGACGCTGGCGCCAGCGGTGGGCGCTATCGCGCGGACCAGCCGGAAGAAGAGCTGATCGCTGGGCGGCCGGCTCAGTGCGGTGGCGGGGGCGGTAGCGGCAGCGGGCCAGCGCCCGGCGCAGCTCGCGGCGCGACCTGATGCCGAGCTTGCTGAACGCGTTGCCCAGGTGCCATTCGACGGTGCGGGCGCTGAGGAACAGCTGCGCGCCGATCTCGGCGTTGGTCAGCCCGTCCCGGGCCAGCCGGGCGATGGACGCTTCCTGGGCGGTGAGTTCGGTGCGGGTCTGGGGGGCCAGCTTGCCCACCGTCTCGCCGCTGGCCAGCAGTTCGCGCCGGGCCCGCTCGGCGAACGCCTCGGCGCCCATCGCGGCCAGCATCTGGTAGGCGGCCCGCAGCTCGGTGCGGGCGTCCGCGCGGCGGCCCGCCCGCCGTAGCCATTCGCCGTAGAGCAGGTGGGCGCGGGCCAGTTCGGGACGGAGCCGTCTCCCTCCGGGCTGCAACGGCTCGAGCCGCTGGGCCGCCTTGAGCAGCAGCGGCGGAGCGTCGCTGCCCAGGCCCGAGGCGAACGCGATCTGCCCGCGCAGCAGGTCCACCCGGGCGCTGGCCAGCTCATCGAGCGGCCCAGCCTGCACCGTGGCCAGCAGCTCGCGAGCCTTGTCGAACATCCCGGCCCGCAGACTGGCCGCGCGCCGCGGCCAGGGTGCGTCGGTGCGGCGGGCCGGATCGACGGTCAGCGCGACGGAACGCTCCAGGAACGCCGCGGCCGCGGCCAGCCCGCCACGGGCCTGCGCCCGGGCCGCCGAGCGCTCCAGCTCCGCGGCGACCTCCTCGTCCGGCCCGGCCGCGGCCTGGGCCCGGTGCCAGGCCCGGCGGTCCGGGTCAGCGTGCGGATCGGTCACCTCGGCCAGCGCCGCGTGTGCCTCTTGCCGTTGCGTGAACGACGCCGACCGGTAGGCCGACGAGCGCGCCAGCGGATGCCGGAACCGCACCCGCGTGCGGAACTCCACCAGCCCGGCCTCCACGGCCGGTGCGGGCGCCTGAATCGGGATGCCCAGCCGCCCGGCCGCCCGCCACACCAGCGCCGGGTCGCCGGACGGGTCAGCCGCGGCCAGCAGCAGCAGCCGCCGGGTCTGCTCCGGCAGGGCGGCCAGCTGCCGCCCGAAGCTGTCCTCGATCCGGCCCGCCAGCGGGACCGCCCCGGGCAGTCCGAATCCGCCCGCGAGTTCCGCTTGCGTCAGCCCCCGCGGGAAGCTCCAGCAGCGCCAGCGGATTGCCCTCCGTCTCCGCGACGATCAAGTCCCGCACCCGCGCGTCGAGCGGGCCGGCCAGTGCCGATCCAGCAGCACCCGGGCATCGCTCTCCCGCAGCCCGGGTACGTCGAGCTCCGGCAGCCCGGCCAGATCCGGTCCCGGTACCCGGGCCGCGAAGACCAGGCCGACCGGGTCGGCGGCCAGCCGCCGGGCGGCGAACCCCAGCGCCTGCGCCGAAGCGCGATCGAGCCACTGCTCGTCGTCGATCAGGCAGATCAGCGGCCGTTTCCCGGCCACGTCCGCGAGCAGGCTGAGCACGGCCAGCCCGACCAGAAAGCGATCTGGTGGCGGGCCGACGCTCAGGCCGAACGCGGTCCGCAGCGCCTTCCGCTGCGGCACCGGCAGCTGGCCGAGCCGGTGCAGCATCGGCGCACACAGCTGATGCAGCCCGGCGAAGGCCAGCTCCATTTCCGACTGCATGCCGAGCACGCGAACCACCCGGCACCCCGCGGCGCCCCGGGCCAGGTAGTCCAGCAGCGCGGTCTTGCCCACGCCCGGGTCGCCGCGCACCACCAGAACCCGGCTCTCCCCGGCCCGGACGGCGTCGAGGAGCGCGTCCAGCACGCCGCGTTCGCTGTGCCGGTCAGTCAGCGCGGGCGGATGGCTGCGCGGACCGGACGGGATGACCATCGGCCCCGGCGCTACGTCGCGTCGGTGGCGCGGGTCAGGGCAACCATCAGTACATCAGTCCCGTCCGCGGCAGATCCTGTTCAGGATAGATCGACAGCGTAACCTGCCAGGCCAGAGCCGGGGAAGACAGCATGCCCGGCCCGGCCAGGCACCCCCGGGGTGCCGTCCCCGGGGCACAACCCCGGGCACAACCCGGGGACAGGACCCGGGTCTCTCCCGGGGCCGCCGCACGCTGACCAGCGCGAGGCTGGCGACACCGGCAGCGCTAGCCGGCCCTTCCTTAGTCACCGGAGAGAGGAAATTCCGTGTCCCATCATCTGGATACGCCGCTGGCCGCCCAGACCGGCCAGCTCTACCTCGACGACCTGTATGCGTTCCCGGGCAACCGGAGCACGGTGCTCGTGATGGACGTGAACTCAAACGTCAACGGCCTGCATTCCGAGCCGGGATTCCATCCGGAGGCGCGCTACGAGTTCAAGGTGCATTTCGATGGCGCCGATTTCGAGGACCTGACCTACCGGGTGTCCTTCGGCGAGCCGGACCCGCAGGGACGGCAGCCGCTGCGGCTGCACGCCCTGGCCGGTGGCCAGGCGCGCGAGGACTCCGCCGCCGGCGAACTCCTGCTCGAGGGCCGGACCGGAGAGGCGGCCAGCGTGGCTGGTGCCCGGGTGTGGGCCGGGCGGATCGCCGATTCGTTCTATATCGACCTGTCGCTGCTGGCCATCGTCAACGGAGCGGTGGCCAACGGGACCGCGGTGGACCTGTCCGGCTGGCGGCCGGAGCAGGCGAAGAACAGCTTCGCTGGCAGCACGGTTCGACTCGATCGTGCTGGAGATCCCGCACGCGGACCCACGGCTGCGGCCCGGCGCCCGCACCGGGGTGTGGGCCGCCACCAAACTGGCCACCGACGCGGGTGGCTGGCGGCAGATCAACCGGGCCGGGCACCCCATGATGTGGCCGATCTTCTGGCCTGCCGACACCGACTTCAGCAACCCGGCCAACACCCGGCACCCGTCCGAAGACGTCAGCGCCGCGGCTAAGTACATCGGCGAGCAGATGGCCGCCGTGGTGGCGGCCAGCGGGACCTCGGGCGACCCGCAGGCCTACGGCCAGGCGGTGGCCGGGGAACTGTTCCCCGACGTACTGCCCTACGTGGTGGGCACCCCGGCGTGCTACGGGTTCGCCGGCTTCAACGGCCGGACCCGGGCCGACAACGCCCCCGAGGCCATGCTGTCCCTGGTGGCCGGCATGGCGGTGCCGTCCGGCCTGCGGCCGTCGGTCACGCAGCAGCAGCGCAGCAGCGACTTCCCGTACGTGGTGCCCGCCTGATCATCGGCCAGCCAGGGATCCAGATCTGACCCGGCTCTCGTGACCGCCGGCCAAAATATGCTCTGCTAGTCACGTGGCTAGTCAACTTACTCCTGAATTCAACGCGCTGCCGGAAGACTGGGCGGCCGATCCGGTGCTGGTCGCGGGGCTGACGGTCGACGACGACGACGAACACGACGATCCCGTGCTGCGCTGGCCGGACGGCCGGGTGGTGGACACCTGGCGCGAGGACTACCCGTACTTCGCGAAGATGTCCCGGGACGAATACGAGTACCTCAAGCGCCCGCTGCAAATCGAGCTGGTCAAGCTGCAGAACTGGGTGAAATCCACCGGCCAGCGCATCGTGATCGTGTTCGAGGGCCGCGACGCGGCTGGCAAGGGCGGCACGATCAAACGCTTCACCGAGCACCTGAATCCGCGGGGCGCCACGGTGGTCGCGCTGGCCAAGCCGAGTAAGCGGGAACGGACCCAGTGGTACTTCCAGCGTTATGTGCCGCATCTGCCTGCGGCCGGTGAGATCGTCATGTTCGACCGCTCCTGGTACAACCGGGCGGGTGTGGAGCGCGTGATGGGCTTCTGCACCGAAACGGAGTACTGGGAGTTCATGCGCGACGCGCCGAACTTCGAGCGCATGCTGGTCCGCTCCCGGCTGCACCTGACGAAGTTCTGGTTCTCGGTGACCCCCTCCGAGCAGCGCACGCGGTTCGTCATCCGCCGGATCGACCCGGTCCGGCAGTGGAAGCTGAGCCCGATGGACCTGGAGTCGCTGGACAAGTGGGACGCCTACACGCAGGCCAAGGAGGCGATGTTCCACTACACCGACACCGAGCACGCGCCCTGGACAGTAGTCAAGAGCAACGACAAGAAGCGGGCCAGGCTTGAGGCGATCAAGCATGTGCTGCGGAAATTCGAGTACGAAGGGAAGAATGAGGAGGCCATCGGGGGACCGGACGAAGCCCTCATCGGACCGCCGTCAGTGCTGTCCGAGCACAACCCGGGCCTTTCCTTCCCCCCGCTGTGAACGCAGCCCTGGAGTCCGTCGCCGATGAGAGGCTGCGCCGCCCGGCTCAGCGCGGTCCGGCCTGCCAGGCGAACCCGTCCGGGTCGGTGAACGGGCCGGCCTCGCTGTCAATCATGAGCCGGTGCGATCCGGTGCCGTCCGGCGGCACGCCGGCGTCCTTGGCCAGGGCACGGCGCCCGTAGAGGGCCAGCCTGACCGGACTCGACGGGGTGGCGAACTCGACGTACTTGCGGCCAAAGCTCTTCGCCACGGCGAGGCCGCGGTCGGTGTAGAACCGCTTGCTCGCGGCCACGTCCGCGGCGCCGAGCAGGAGCACGATCTGGTCGATCTGCCGGGTGGCCGGACCGGTGTCCTTCTTCGCCGAGGTCGCGATCTTCCAGATGGTCCCGTCCGGGGCCTGCACGACGCCGCCGTAGCCCCAGAACGACTTGGCGGCCGGCTTCAGCGGGGTAGCGCCGGCGTCGAGGGCGGCATCGATGAGGCGGCTGACGGTGGCTGGCTGCGACACCGTGAGCGACAGCGTGAAGCCACGGAAGCCGCTCGCCGGCGCCTCCGTGCCGCGCAGCCGCAGCTGAGTGCCCAGACCGAAGGCGGCGGTGTAGAAGCGGCCGGCCGCCGTGGGGTCGGCGACTTCGAGGGTGACAGATTCGATGGAAGTCATGCTGGTCACGCTATTTGGCGCGGTCCGGCCCGCGCTTCTCGATTCCTGACCGGTCGGTCACCCGGCCGTGGTTTCGTGTTTGACCGGAGCGGCCAGACTGGTCTGGTGGACGGTCCCGACATTGCGGCGCGCGATGCCGCGCTGCGCCGCGGGTTCGCGCTGGAGTATGCAACGCTGGCCTGGAACGTGGCCGGGATCGTGGTGCTTGGCTTCGCGGCGGTTGCCGCCCGGTCGGTTGCGCTGGCCGGGTTCGGGCTCGATTCCCTGATCGAGATCGGCGCGTCCACCGTGGTGATCTGGGAGCTGTCGGGTACCGGCGCGCAGCGCCAGCGCCGCGGGCTGCACCTGATCGGCTGGGCCTTCGGCGCCCTGGCCGCCTACCTCTTCGTGCAGTCCACCGTGGTCCTGGTGACCGGGTATCACCCACGGCACTCGGTGGCCGGGATCGTCTGGACGGCGGTCACCGCCGTGGTGATGTTCGCGCTGGCCGCGGGTAAGGCCAGCACCGGCCGGACGCTGGGCAACCCGGTGCTGCGGACCGAGGGCCGGGTCACGATGATCGACGGGATTCTCGCGGTGGCCGTGCTGGCCGGGCTGGCGCTGAACGCCGGGCTCGGCTGGTGGTGGGCCGATCCGCTGGCCGGTTACGTGCTGGTCGGCTACGCGATCCGCGAGGTGCACGAGATCTTCTAGCCGCCGGGACGACGGTTTGCGGGAACCAGGTGGGTCCGCCACAATGGAGGCCCGGCGATGAGGCTCGCCACATAAGCGCAGGCATCCGCCCTGCTGATGGCCTCTACCACGTAGTCCGCGCTGCGGGCGCATGGGAGAGGAGACCACGTGGAAGCTGAAGGGAGCCGCCTGGAAGCATCTGGGGGCGGCCCCGGTAGCGGGCTCCCGGTGAGCCTGGTGCTACCGATACCGCTGGTCCAGGCGCTTCAGGTGGTCACGATCGCCGCCGCGGCGCCCGGGGTGTCCGGGGTGATCGCCAAGGTCGAGGCCCGGATGCAGGGCCGGGCTGGCCCCCGGGTCCTGGCAGCCCTACTACGACCTGGGCAAGCTGTTCCGCAAGGAGGCACTCGCGCCGGACGGTGCGAGCTGGGTGTTCCTGGCCGCGCCGCTGGGCGCGATGACCTGCTACCTGACCGTGCCGCTGCTGATCCCGGTGCTGACCACGTTCGGGCTGCCGCTCGGCTACATGGGCGACATCCTGGGCGGCGGGTTCATCCTGTCGCTGGCCAGCTTCCTGGTCGCGGTGGCCGCGCTGGAGACCGGCAGCCCGTATGCGCAGCTGGGCGCCAGCCGGGCCAAGACGTTCGGCGCGATCACCGAGCCGGTCATCCTGTTCGTGGTGTTCACGGTGGCGCTGATCACCGGCACCGACCTGCCGTATGCGCTGGCCGCGACGGTCCGGTCGTCGGCCAGCCAGATCGTCCGGCCTGCCCACCTGCTCGCGGCGGCCGCCCTGTTCATGGTCATCCTGTACGAGACCGGCCGGATCCCGGTGGAGACGCATACCGGCACGAACGAGTTCGGGATGATCGAGGAGGCCCGGCCGTTCGAGCACTCCGGCCCCTACTTCGCGCTGCTGAAGTGGGGCTCGGCCATGAAGCAGCTGATCCTCTACACGATCCTGCTCAATGTGTTCGTCGCGCCCTGGGGGCTGGCCGCGACGGCTCAGGCCGGTGCGGTGCTGCTGGCCATCGTGGCCCTGGTCGGCAAGGCCTGTCTGCTGGGCGTGCTGGTGGCCACGATCGACAACACGTTCGCCAAGCTCCGCCTGTTCAAGATCACTGAGTTCGCGTCCGCGGCGTTCCTGCTCGCCGTGCTCGGCGTGTTCACCCTCTACCTGGGAGGTGGCTGATGGCTCTGGCCACCACGGTGGCGCCGCCGGGGGTGTTCTCCGGCAGCGCGAACGTGATCGCGGTCGGCGTGCTGCTGCTGGAGTTCGGCATGTTCCGGCAGGCGCTGCTGCGCGACCAGGTCCGGCTGTACGCGGCCCAGTCCGCGCTGATCTCGGTGCTGGCCGTGGTGGTGGCGGCGGCCCGGCACCTGCCCGACCTGTATGTGCTGGCCGGCCTGTCGTTCGCGCTGAAGGTGGTGATCGTGCCGCTGGTGCTGCGGCGGCTGCTGCGCGGGCTGGGTGCGCGGGGCGAGGGACCCGGCTGGACCGACATCGCGGGCAGCGGCTCGCTCAGCCTGGCCAGCACCGTGCTGCTGGCCATCGCCGTGGCGGCGTTCGGCGTGTTCAGCATCGCCGCGCTGGGCATGCGCAGCCCGGTGCTGCCCGGGACGGCGCTGGCCATCTCGGTCGCCGTGGTGCTGGTCTCGTTCGTGCTGATGATCATGCGCCGGGACGTGGCGTCACAGGCCATCGGGTTCTTCTCGCTGGAGAACGGGGTGTCGCTGACCTCGCTGGTGGTGGCGGCCGGGCTGCCGCTGATCCTGGAGGTCGTCTTCCTGTTCGACCTGCTGGTGGCGGCGCTGGTGTTCGGGCTGCTGATCCGGGTGCATCACGGCCGGGCCGAGTCGCTGTCCACCGCCGAGCTGACCAGCCTGCGGGGGTGACCGGGTGCTCGCCGTCATGCTGCTCATCCTGATCCTGCCGCTGGCCGCCACGGTCATCTGCTGCTGGGCGCCGCATCGCGGCCTGCGGGCTGGTCACCGCGGTCAGCCGGGCTGGCCTGCCTCGGGCTGGTGCTGCGCGCTGGCCGCCGCGGCCGCCCATCGCGACCTGGCCTACCTGCGGCTTCCTGCGGGCCGACGCGCTGTCGCGCGGTGTTCCTGCTGGCCACCGGCTTCCTGTACGCGGCGGTCGCGGTCTACTCGGTCGGCTACCTGCCGCACGGCACGGACCAGCCCCGGGTATGCCCGCTACTCGCGCCGGTTCTGGACCGGGCTGAACATCTTCGCCTGGGCCATGCTGGCCGCGCCGCTGATGAGCAGCCTGGCGCTGCTGTGGGTCGCGATCGAGGTGACCACGGTCATCTCCGCGCTGCTGGTGGCGATCGAGGACACCGACGGGGCCGCGGAGGCGGCGTGGAAGTACGTGCTGATCGCGTCGGCCGGGCTGGGGCTCGCGCTGCTGGCGACGATCTTCGCGTACTACGCCGGCGCGCAGGTGCTGGGGCAGCCTACGATCTGGCGTTCAGCCCGCTGCTGGCGGTTGCCGGCCGGCTGCCGCACGCTCCGGTGCAGCTGGCGTTCGTGCTGGCCGTGCTCGGCTATGGCACCAAGATGGGCCTGTTCCCGGTGCACACCTGGCTGCCGGACGCGCATTCCGAGGCGCCGACGCCGGTGTCGGCGCTGCTGTCCGGGTCGCTGCTGGCCGTCAGCTTCTACGCGATCCTGCGCTTCTATCAGGTGTCGGCAGCGGCGCTCGGGCCGCGGTTCCCGCGCGACGTGCTGCTGGTATTCGGCGTGGCCTCGCTGCTGCTGGCCGCGCTGTACCTGTTCGGCCAGCGGGACATCAAGCGGATGCTGGCCTACTCCAGCGTCGAGCACATGGGCATCCTGGCCATCGGGGTCAGCTTCGGCGCGCCGATCGCGCTGGCCGGGGTGCTGCTGCATGTGCTGGCGCACGCGGCGGCCAAGGGCAACGCGTTCATGGGCGCCGGGGTGCTGGTGCACAAGTTCGGCACCAAGCGGCTGGCCGCCATCCGTGGCGGGCTGGATGTGCTGCCGTGGAGCGGGCCGCTGTTCCTGCTGGCCATCCTCGCGCTGGGCGCGATGCCGCCGTTCGGCCTGTTCCGCAGCGAGTTCGAGATCGTCGAAGGCGGCTTCGCGTCGGCCAGCACGGTCACCGCGGCCATCCTGATCATCGGCGTGACGGTGGCGTTCTTCGGCCTGGCCGCGACCGTGACCCAGATCCTGCTGGTCCCGCGGACCCGCGGTCGGCCCCCGCGTGCCTGCCCCGGCGCTGGCCGCGGCGGGCGGTGCCGACGGCGCGGCGCCCCGGGGCTCCGGCAGGCCCCGCGGTCCCGGAACCGCGGCGGACGCGGCCGTGTCAGCGGGGCGAGCCGAGCGCCTGGATGGTCGTCCCCGTCGCTGGCCGGTGCGCTGGTGCTCCTGGTCCTGGGCGTGCACCCGCCGGCCGACCTGACCGACCTGTTGGCCGGGCCGTCCGCGAGCTGAGCGGGGTGCGCTGATGACCACGGCGCACCGAGCACGTGCTGCGGCCAGTGTGCCCGGCGCTGTGGGATGAGCTGACCCGCCGGGTGGCGGCCGGCGGCCGGCTCGCGGACCTGTTCGGCACCGCCCGCCCGCCGGGCGGCCTGCTGCTGACCGCGCACCTGGCCGGGCCGGCCGGCCTGCGAGACGCTGGAGGCGCGGCTGCCCGCCGGGCACGGCGAGCTACCCGGCGCTGACCCCGCGGCTGGGCGCGGCGTTCTGGTACGAGCGGGAGATCCACGACCTGTTCGGCATCGTCCCGAGGGCCATCCCCGCCTCGAGCCGCTGATTCTGCGCCACGGCCGGCGACCCGCCCCGGCCGGGCAGCCGGCACGCATCCGGCCGCCGACCGAGCGGGTGCCCGAGCGTGCTGCCCCGTCACGTGGCTGGGCCCGGCTTGTTCACCATCCCGCACGGCCCGGTGCGCTCGGGGGTGGTCGAGTCCATCGAGTACCTGGTGGAGACGCCAGGCGAGGACATCCCGCACCTGAACATGCGGGTGTTCTACAAGCACCGCGGGATCGAGAAGCGGTTCGAGGGCATGACGGCCGCCGACGGTGTGCTGCTGGCCGAGCGCACCGAGGGGATCGCCTCCGTCGCGCACGCGCTGGCCTACTGCCAGGCCATCGAGCGGATCGGCCGGCGGCGAGGTGCCGTGGGCGGCCGGGCTGATCCGGGTGCTGCACGCCGAACTCGAGCGGCTGGCCTGCCACCTGGACGTCATCGTCCGGCTGGCGGACGGCGCGGGGCTGGCCGTGGCCACGGCCCGGTTCGGCTGGCACAAGGAACAGGTGCTCCGGCTGGTCGGCCAGCTGTGCGGGAGCAGGTTCGGCCGTGGCGTGGTCGTCCCCGGCGGGGTCAGCGCTGCTCCCGCGGCTCGGGCCGGCCGAGATGCTGGCCGCGGTCGGCGCGCTGGACCGGCGGGTCAGCTGCCGACCTGCGCGCTGCTGACCGGCACCGCGTCGTTCCTGGACCGGCTGCGCCGGACCGGGCCGCTGCGCCGCGGAGCGGGCGCGCGAGCACGGCGCGCTCGGGCCGATCGGCACGGGCGTCGGGCTACGCGGACGACGCCCGGCGGCCCGGCCCTACGACGCCTACGGATCGCCTCGGCCGTGCCGCGGCCAGCCGCGTCCGGACGGCGACGCGCTGGCCCGGCTGCGAGGTCCGGGTGCGAGGAGATCGCGGCAGTCCTTCCACCTGCTGCGGCAGGCGGCCGACGAACTCGCCGAGGCCGGCCGGCCGGCGCCGCTGCGCGTCGCCGTGCGAGCCCGCCGACGGCCGGGCCGCGGGCTGGGCGGAAGCGCCGCAGGGCGAGGTGCTCTACGACGTGGCCGTATCAGGACGGCCGGATCACCCGCTGCCGGGCCCGGTCCGCGTCGTTCCACAACCTGGTCCTGATGCACGAGGTGTTCGCCGGTGACATCCTGACCGACTTCCCGTTCATCGAGGCCAGCTTCGGCCTGTCCGTCGGCCGGAGTGGCGCAGGTGGAGCCGATAGGAGAGCCGGCTTAGATGTGGGCGCTGCGCGGCCTGCGCAACGGCGTGCTCACGACCCGGTGGCCCGCCCGGCCCGACGAGTACGCGGCCAGCGACCCGCGGGCCCGGCCACCGTGCTCGCCCCGGGCGCGCAGCCGCCCTCGGCAGCGGCCAGCCAGCCTGGCCGGGCTGTGCCCGGCCGGCGCGATCAGCCAGGATGACCGCGGCGCGGTCCGGCTGGATCAGGGCCGCTGCATCCAGTGCGGCCGGTGCGTGGCCGCGCGGCCGGACGTGTTCGGCTGGCGGCGGCCCGGGCAGCGCGCGCTCAGCCCGCCCCGGGCTGGTCGTCCCGCCGGTCGCGAGACACCGGCGCGGCTGGCCGCGGTACGCGGCGATCTGCGGGCCGCGGACCCGGGCGCTGCGCCGGTCGGTGCACCTGCGGCACGTGGACGCGGGGTCGGACGGCAGCGAGGAGTGGGAGATCCTGGCCCTGCTGAACCCGGTCTACGACATCCACCGGCTCGGCATGTTCTTCACCGCCAGCCCGCGGCACGCGGACGTGCTGCTGGTCACCGGCGCCGGGGCGCGCGGCATGGCCGCGCCGCTGCGACGACCTACGACGGCGATGCCGCATCCCAAGGTGGTCATCGCGGTCGGCACCGACGCGGTCGGCGGCGGGATGCGCGGCCCGTCCTACGCGACGGCGGGCGGGATCGGCGGCATCGTGCCGGTGGACGTGTGGCTGCCGGGATCGCCGCCGAGCCCGTTCAGCATCCTGTCACGCGCTGCTGCTCGGCGCTGCGGGCGAGCTGCCGCGCGCCGGGCAGGTGGCCCGCCGGTGACGGCGTTTTCGGCGCGGTGTTCGCTGGCCGGCCTGGTGCTGCTGGCCGCCGCCGCGGCCGTCTGACCTGGTGTCCGGCGTGCCGCTGGCGGCGGCTGCTCCCGGTGCCCTACCTGGCTCGGCGCGGCCGGATCGGCGTGCCTGGCCGTGGCCGGGGCCGCGCGCGCTGCGCGGGCCAGACCGTGCGCGCTGCGGGTCACCGGGCTGGCTCGGCCCGGGCAGCCGACCGGGCCTGGCCGCGGACCCGCTGTCCGGCCTGTTCCTGCTGATCGCGTTCGGCGCCGCGGTGCCCATCTCGCTGGCCCTGACGAGCTGGGCGCCAGGCCCGCGCGGCCCGCGGCGCCGTGGCCTGGGCGCGGCGTGCGCGCTGGCGCTCGGCGCGGTCGCGGTGGTGCTCACCGCGCCGACGCGTTCACGCTGCTGTTCGCCTGGGAGTCGCTGACGCTCGCGTTCTACCTGCTGGCCGGGTTCGACCGGAGCGGCCCGGCCGCCCGGCGGCTGCGCTGGTGACCCTGGTCTTCGGCCGGATCAGCGGGGTCTGCCTGCTGGCCGGCCTGCTGCTGCTGGCCAGCCGGCGGGCTCGCTCGGCGCTGGCCAGCTCGCCCACGTCCCGCCGGGCGCGGCTGCGCACAACCGCCGAGGTGCTGCTGCTGCTCGGCTTCGCGGTCAAGGTCGGCCTGGTGCCGTTCCAGGTCTGGCTGCCCCGCGGCTACGCCGCCGCGCCCGGCCCGGCCCGCGCGATCATGGCCGGGGTCGCGGTCAACGTGGGTTTTTACGGGCTGTGGCGGACCCTGGCGCTGCTCGGGCCGCCGCCGGCCGGCGTGACCGGGATGCTGCTGGTGCTGGCCGGGCTGACCGCCGTGCTCGGCATCGCCCACGCCGCGGTGCAGCCCGGCCTGCAGCGGGTGATCGCCTACTCCAGCGTGGAGAACACCGGGCTGATCCTGGCCGGCTTCTGCGTGGCCCTGGTCGGCGCGGCCGGCGCGCGACCGCGGCTGCTGGCCGCCGGGCTGCTCGCGGCGACGCTGCAGATCGATCGCGCACACGGTCGCCAAGTCGCTGCTGTTCACGGCCAGCGCCCAGATCCAGGCGGCCGGCGGCACCGACAACCTGGATGACGCTGCGCGGCACGGCGCGGCGGCGCGCCGTGGAGCGGGACCGGGCTGGCCATCGGCAGCCTGACCCTGGCCGGCCTGCCGCTGACGGCCGGGTTCGTGTCCGAGTGGTTCCTGCTGGAATCGCTCATGCAGCAGTTCCGCGTGCCCGGCCTCGGCGACCGGCTGGTGCTCGCGATCACCGGCGCGGCGGTCGCGCTGACGGCCGGGTTCGCGGGCGTGACGTTCGTCCGCCTGGTCGGCCTGATCGTGCTGGGCCCGCCGGAGCGCCACCGGCGCGCCCGGCCCGACGCGGACTACGGCCCGCCGGGCCGGGCCGGGATCGTGCTGCTCGCGCGCTGGCCTGCCTGGCCATCGCCGCGCTGACCCCGCTGGAGATCCGGGTGATCGCGGCCGGGCCTCGCCCCGCTGGTGCCGGCCCGGTAGTCACCGGGGCGCTGAAGTCACCGTGGGTCGTGCGGCCGGTCTTCGCCGGCTTCTCGATCCTGTCACCGTCGTGGCTGTGGCTCGTCATGCCCGCACTGTTCGCCCTGGTGGCGGTCGCTCGCCTGGGTGGTCTCAGGGCGCCGGCTGCTGCGGGTGCGCCGGGTCCCGCCGTGGCGGTCGGCCACCGCCGGGGTGTCCGGCCGGACAGCTACACCGCGTTCGGCTTCGCCAACCCGACCCGCCGGGTGCTCGCCGCCGCCCTGCACACCCGGGCCGAAGTGCGCGACATGGACGGCGCCCAACATCAGTCGGCCAGCGAAGCTGACGTGCTCGCCGGGGAGGGGGCCGAGGCCGTGCTGGAGCCCGGCCGGCCGGACGGGGTGGCCACCCCAGGCGTACACATCTGGTACCGCTCGGACGTTATCGAGGTCGTCGAGCAGTACCTGTACCGCCCCCTGCAACGCCCGTTCCTGCGCCTGGTCCGGCTGGCCAAGCGGCTGCAGTCGGGCCGCCTCGACGCCTACCTGGCATACATGCTGATCGCCCTGATCGCGCTGCTCGCCGTCGTCACCGCGGTGCACTGACGCTGGCCCGGGTGGGTAGGCTCGGTGCTGACGGTGGTGGGGCCCGCCGTAACCGCGGTACATCCGCCAATGGCTCCTGCCGGTTGAGGTAGGAGGACACGTGCGGGCACCCGATGGCACCGATCCGCTGCTGGCTGCGCTGGCTGAGCTGGCCGCGCTGGGCACGGCCGATGACCAGCGGGCGCTGGCCGAGCTGCGCGGCCGGCTGCACGCGGCGCGGCTGCGCGTGCTGGTCGCCGGGGAGGCTAAGCGGGGCAAGAGCACGCTGATCAACGCGCTGCTCGGCCGGGCCGTGCTGCCCGCCGGCGTCACCCCGCTGACCGCGCTGCCCACCACCGTCCGGTACGGCCAGGATGAACAGGTTCGCGCCGTTTTCGCGGACGGCCGCGCGCAACGCTTTCCGTTGGCCGCGCTCGAGGACTTGGTTACCGAACGCCGTAACCCGGGCAACCGCCGCAACCTCACCTCGGTCGCCGTGCTGGTGGATGTGCCAGTGCTGGCCCGGGGCGTCGAGCTGGTCGATACGCCGGGGACTGGCTCGGTCTACGTGCACAACACCACCGTCGCGGAGACGGCGCTGGAAACGATGGACGCGGCCGTGTTCGTGCTGACCGCCGACCCGCCGGTGTCGGCCAGCGAGCGGGAGCTGATGGCCCGGGTCGCGGCCCGGGCGGTCCGCATGTTCGTGGTGCTGAACAAGGCTGACTACCTGGCCCCGGGCGAACTGGCCGAGGCCCAGGAGTTCACCGGCCAGGTAGCGGGCCAGGCGGCCGGGCGGCCGGTGCGCGTCTACCCGCTGTCGGCGCGGGCGGCGCTGACCGCGGGGGATGATCCAGGGTTCGCGGCGTTCCACGCCGATTTCACCGGGTACCTGGATCGGCAGCGCGCGGCTGACCTGCGGCTGTCGGCGGTGGCGCAGGCCCGCCGCCTGGCTGGCTCGCTCCGCGACGAGGTGGCCCTGGCCCGCCGCGCGGCCGAGCTGCGCAGCGGAGACGCCGCCGGGCAGGTGGAGGCGTTCGCCGCGCGGCTCGCGGCTGTGGCGGCCCGCCGCCAGGACGCGGCCAACCTGGTGCGCGCCGAGTCGGCTCGGATGCTCGCCGAGCTGAACGAGGCCGCGCAGCGGGCGGCCCGGGACCGGACCCGTCAGGCCGGGGATGAGCTGGCCGCGCTGGTTAACGGGCCGCTACGGTCGGCCACCGCGGCCGGGATCGAGCGGTCCGGGCGGGCCCGGCTGGCCGAGCTGGCCGTGGCGACGGCCGAATCCTGGCGTCAGCGGCAGGCGGCGCGGCTGGAGGAGGGTCTCGCACGGCTGGACGCGCGGACGATCGAGGACCTGCGGGCCGAACTGGCCGCCGTGCGGGCGGCTGCGGCCGACCTGCTCGGCCTGGCCCTCACCATGCCCGGGGGCGCCGAGCGGCTGACCCCGGATCTGCGCTTCTTCTACCTGGTCTCGGAGGACGCCGGGCAGACCGAGCTGCTGGCCGGCGCCATCCGGCGGCACCTGCCCGGCGAGGCCGGGCGGCGCCGCGCCCGCGCCTACCTCAGCCGGGAGGTGGCTGAGCTGGTGCCACGGCAGATCGGCCGGGCCCGGGCGGATCTGCAGTACCGGCTGGCCGAGGCCACCCGGCAGCTGGTGCGTACGGTGGAAGCCCGCTACGCCGAGGGCACCGGCCGACTGGAGCACGCGCTGCACAG
The DNA here is from genome assembly GCA_963757545.1 of uncultured Actinomycetes bacterium. Classification (GTDB taxonomy): domain Bacteria; phylum Actinomycetota; class Actinomycetes; order Streptosporangiales; family Streptosporangiaceae; genus RYN-230. The sequence goes on from CAVWSA010000031.1 coordinate 75,972, forward strand.
CGCCACCGCCCGCTGGGAGACCACGGCCGGGGAGACCGCGCAGCAGGACCGCGAGCTGGCCGCCCGCCAGCAGGCCATCGACCGGGTCGGCGTCCTGCTGGATGAAGCCAGCGCGAGCGACCCGGTGCGCGCCGCCCAGCCGTGAGGTCCGGTGGCCTGGGGTAGTACAGCCGGGCGGCGATCACCAGCGATAGCGTTATCGCCCCGGGCCGGTGCGGTGCTGCCGGAGCAGGACCTCGCGGGCCACGTCCTCGGCGCGGGCGTGGGTCCACGTGTTGACCCAGACACGGAACGTGGCGGAGCGGACGATACGACCCGGGGCATGCAGGCGGGCCGCATAGGCCGCGATGTCCGCGTCCCGCAGGGTGTCCAGCACCAGGATCAGGACACTGGCGTCCAGGTCGAGGAGCGGTGCCCACGTCGACGCGTCCAGCCCGTTCCCGATCCCGCCGGGCGGCAGCCAGTACATCCGGGAGACCCTCCCGGACCAGGACGAGGAGTACGACCCGGCCATCGCTCAGCGGGCTGCCGACCGGTCCAGATCCGCGGCGAAGATGCGTTGGTACACGTCCTCGCCGTGGCTGGTCGGCAGCGGCGCTCCCGGGGTGATGCGGAACGTCCGCTGCCCATCGGCCTGCCGTTCGGCGCGCAGGAACAGCGCGGTCTCCATGTTCTGCTGGTAAAAGCTGCTGGCCAGGTCGAACAGGTGGGTGACGTACAGCACCTTGACGCCGCGCGCCAGCAGCGCCCGGGTGATCTGCCGGGCGATCTCGGAACCCTCGCGCTCGTTGGTCGAGGCGAACGACTCGTTGCACAGCAGCAGGGAGCCCGGGGTGACCTGGTCGACGACGCGGCTCATCCGGCTCAGCTCCTCGTCGAGCTTGCCACTGCGCATGGACGCGTCTTCTTCCCGCTTGTAGTGGATGAAGACGCCATCGCGGACGTCGGCCCGGAACTCGCGGGCGGCGACGAACATGCCGGCCTGCATCATCAGCTGGGCCAGGCCCGCGCTGCGCAGGAACGTGGACTTGCCGCCCTGGTTCGCCCCGGTGATCATGACGAGTGACCGGCCGCCGGCGGCGCACGTCGTTGCCGACCACGGCCGTGCCGGTGTGCAGGGCCAGACAGGCGTCGTACAGCCCCTGCGCCGACAGGTCCGGCTGGCCGGGCGGCAGCGGAACCGGGAAGCAGACTGGCTCGCCGAGGCCGGTCAGCCGGTCGTGCACGTTCAGGCAGCCGATGTAGAAGGCCAGTTCGGCGCGGAGCATGCGGAAGAAACTGAGCATGTGGTCGGCGGACTGGCCGGTTGCGTTGGCGACCAGGTTGGTGCCCCGGCCCTGCAGCTTCGACAGTGCCCGCATGCCGGATTCGTCGCGGTCGGCGACCTGGAAGCTGTAACTGTCCCGGCCGCCCAGCGGTAGCCGGTCCCGCCAGCCCTGCTCGCGCGGCTGGCGCAGGACGTAGCCGGTGCCCAGGTTGCCGGGGCCGAGCCTGGCGCTGATCAGCATCCCGCGGCGGAACTTGAGCGTGCTCAGGTGGGTGCCGATCTCGGCGAAGTACTCGTCGCTCAGTTCCGTGGAGAGCATCGAGAACAGCCGGCTGAACCCGGCCGAGCGGAAGTTCCCGGCCTGCTCATCGGCGACCGTCCGCAAGGCCTTGAGCAGGCCGGTGAAGAACTGCAGGACCTCCACCGAGCGGTGCAGGATGACCTCAGGGGAATCGCGGAAGAACAGGCCGTAGAAGACCTTCCGCTCACCCTCCACCGCGGCCACCGCGAGGTCGTACAGGCCGCGGACCACCGCCGGGCTGGCCAGGCAGTCGGCCAGTACAGCCTGCCGGTAGGCGATCGCGTCCGGGTCGGTCAGCCCGTTGAGGACGGCCCGCTGGGCCACGTCGAACACGAACTCGTCGCCGGCTGCCATCGCGTTCCACAGTGTGCTCAGTTCCAGGTCCTGGGCCAGGTCGGCGGACAGCGGCGGCGGATCGGCCTCGAGGTCGAAGTCCGCGCGCTCGTGCATCAGGAAGGCTTTCATGAGCTCACCCGCTCCGTCACCCGCTGGTACGTGAGCCCGTACTTGGCGGCGATCGCCGCCGCATAGGCCAGCCCGTCGGCTGGGCGGCGCTCGACCTTGAACGTCCGCTCGGCCGGGTTGTCCACCGCGATGGCGGCGACCATGCTGACGGTGGCCTCGCTGAGCGACGCCAGCTCGTTGACGAATGTCACGTACGCGCACAGCAGGCCGAGGTCGATGACCTGCCGCATCACTTCGGTGCCCAGGAACAGGGCGTCGTTCAGCGTGGTCAACGTGAAGCTCTCGTTCATCACCAGCACGCTGCGGCCGGTGGCCTGCCGCAGGACCTGGTGGATCCGGGTCAGCTCATCCTCCAGCTTGCCGTGCAGGGTGGTGATGTCCTCCTCGCGCTCGAAGTGGGTGTAGACCTCGTCGGGCAGCGGCAGCCGGGCCTGCTGGCCGGGCACCGGAAGGCCCAGGCTGGCCAGGTAGTGCAGTTGCCCGAACATGCGCGCGAACGTGGTCTTCCCGCCGTTGTTGGGGCCGGTGACGACCAGGATCCGCTCGGCGCCGCGCAGCGCGAAGTCGTTGGTCACGACGGGCGCCTTGTCGGCGACGAGCTTGCTGGCCAGGGCCAGGTCGAATGCCCAGTCTGCCGATATGTCCCTGGCCGCCGCGGAGACGTGCGGATAGCAGAACCGCAGCCCAGCCTTCTTGAGCGGCGCGGTGAACTCCAGGTAGGCCAGGTAAAACTGCACTTCCCGGTCGAAGGACCCGATCACGGAATCCAGGTAATCCTGATTGCGGGCGGTGTAGTCATCCAGTTCGGCGAAGACGTCCGGGTACAGCCGGGCCACCAGATCGAGGATGCGGGCCTCGACATGGCTCATATCCGGCCCGTCCCGGAAGCTGACCAGATAGTCCTTTACCGCTCCCTGCTTGAATTTCGTGAACGTATTCTCGACTTCCGCGCTGTAGTCAGGCTCACTGTCATACTTGCTGACCCGGACCCGGTTGCCCTTGATGTGGATGCTGTAGCTCATCGTGGCCAGGTCGCGGTATAGCTGCTGGGTCTGGGACACCAGCGAGGTGAAGGCGTCCGACGCGGTGTACGTGGTCAGGTACGCGGTGAGCCCCTGGAAGCCAGGTGAGCCCAGGTCGAGGCGGCGCAGCGCTTCGGTCAGGGCGCGGACAGCCTGGCAGTAGGTGTCCACCGCGTCGGCGAACCAGCGTTCCTGCTGATAGCGGTAGTGCAGCTTGCTGCCCTGCACCAGTTGCTTCCGCATCCGGCGCATCTGCGCGCCGAACTCCTGCACCGTCTTCCGCGTCGGCTCGCTCTCCAGGTCGCGCAGGATGTCGTGCCGGTATTCCACCGCGCCCGGGTCGGGCAGCGAGGTGTAGAAGAAGGGCTTCAGCTCGTATTCGCTGCGCCCGGCGGTCATCCAGTCCAGGGCCTGATCGAGATTCAGGTCGGGAAAGCACGAGGGCTGCTGACTGCGCTCGGCCCGGGCCGCGTCCCCGGGCCGCTGAAACAGGATGCTGTGGAAAGGACGATCGGGATCAGACATGTGGCTGCCACCGTTTCTGCATTCGGTAGAAGCCATCAGCCACGGCAGCGATTGGGAGCGGGCTTCATCGCTCTGGCTCCCATGATAGGCAGCTGGACCGGGCTCGTGCGACGCGCAGGCCCCGACCTGGGCGTGTCCTATGATGGCGCCAGTGGCGCAGCCACTCGGTGGTGGATCCCGCCGGCGCTACGCGCGTTGAGTATGTGCGCGAGTTCACTTGCCTGATGGCCAATGGGTCCTGCTTCAGCGGATGAGGAGGCAGGACCATGGTGGCTGCTGCGCGTACCCACCTTGCCGCCAGCCTGGCGGAGAGCCCGCTCGGCCGCCTGGACCGGCAGGCCATGACCCTGCTGCCCGCCCTGCGCCGCCCGGCTGGGGTAGCGGCCGCCCGGATGGTAAGCGGGCTGGCCGAGCCCGGGGTGGTCGCCGCGGTGCTGGCCGCGCACGCGGTGCTGACGGCCCGGCGGGACGGCTGGCGGCCCGCGTGCGTGCCCTGCCTGGTGGTAGCCAGCGGTGCGGTGGCACGGCACCGCCTGTCTCGGGTGATCGCCCGGCCGCGGCCGCCCGCGGCGGGCTGGCTGACCGAACCCGAGGGGTTCAGCCTGCCGTCAAAGCACACCACGCTGGCCGCGCTGACCGCGGGTGTCCTGGCCGGCCAGAGCCAGTCCGGCGGCGGGCCCGGGCGTGCCGCTGCGCTGCTGGCCGCCGCCGGGGTCGGGGCGAGCCGGGTGTACCTGGGGGTGCACTGGCCAACTGACGTGCTGGCCGGCTGGCTGTTCGCCGAAGGCTGGATCCGGCTGGCCCGGCGGGCCCAGCCCGGGGACGTGGGCCGTACGGCCAGGACCCGCACATTCGCGACACGGTGAGGAGCAGACAATGCCTGGTGGAATTGACCTGCGCTGCTCGGCGATCGTCGTCCGCCAGCAGGCTGTGCTGCTCATCCACCGGACCTATGACGGCGCGGAAGACTGGGTGCTGCCCGGCGGGACACCGAGTGCCGGGGAGAGCACGGCCGCGTGTGCCCGCCGGGAGGTGCGCGAGGAGACCGGCCTGCGGGTGGACCCGGCTCGGGTCGCGTTCGTGCTCGAAGTCGTCGGGCCTGGGCCCGGGCCGCGCACGCTCGGCAGGCGGCCGGGGCTGTGCCGGGATCGGCGAACCCGAGCCCGCTGTAGTCTTCCAGGTCGGCGTTGACCGCCTCACCGGGACCGACCTGGCGGACCCGGTCCTGCTCGCCGGGGATGAACGCGATCCGCTCTCGGTCCGGTTCGCGCTGCTGTCCGTCCCGTACCAGGAACCGGCCGGTCTCGCCGAGGGCATGCTGGCCCGCGCAGATGAGGCGCTCAGGGGCTGGCGGCAGCGGGTAGCCGAATGGGCGAAGTCACCCTCACGGCCAGTACCGCGGCACATCGCAGAGCCGGTCCAGGCGGCTTTCGGCGACCTCGATACCGTGTCGGTGCTGTCGCTGCTGCGCGGCCTGGCGCTCGACGCCGACGGTGCGGCAGGCGCCAAGTTCGAAGCGTTCGTGTATGCCGACCGCATTCTCGGCCTGGACCTGGCCCGCGACATCGGGCGCCCAACTGGCTGACGGGCCGGCCGCCTCCGCCTTGTGGTCACGACAGAGCGAGGCAGTCTGACAGCCCCGGGTAGGACGGGGCTTTGACACAATAGGTGGTGTATGGGTGATGGGGCTCACCCCGGAATCGCTGCCCGTGACGCGGTCAGCTGACGGTCCCTGGCTGCTGAGCCGGGAGGAGCCGCATGCTGCCAGCCCTGACGCGTGCCCGCCGGGCCGCGACGAACGCCTCGCCGGCGCTGAAGTTCGTGCTCATGGTCGGGATCATGAGCTTTTTCGCCGACTTCACCTACGAAGGCTCGCGCAGCATCACCGGCCCCTACCTGGGGCTGCTCGGCGCCAGCGCATTCGCGATCAGCGTCATCAGCGGGCCGGGGAGTTCATCGGCTACAACATCCGGCTGTTCTCTGGTCGGCGCGCCGACCAGACCGGCCGGTACTGGCCTATCACGATCGGCGGCTACATCCTGCAGATGACGGTGGTGCCGCTGCTGGCGCTGGCCGGGAGCTGGCAGTGGGCGGCGGTGCTGATCATCGCCGAGCGGATCGGCAAGGGCATCCGGAACCCGCCGCGGGACGCGATGCTGTCCCACGCCGCGAAGGACATCGGGTACGGGCGGGCGTTCGGCGTGCATGAGGCGCTGGACCAGTTCGGTGCGCTGTTCGGCCCGCTGCTGGTCGCGTTGGTGCTGGCGGTGGGCCATCACGATTACAAGGTGGCGTTCGCGGTGCTGGCGGTCCCGGCCGCGGTCATGCTGTCGCTGCTGGGTGTGGCCCGGATGCTGTACCCCCGGCCGCAGGACCTGGCGTCCGCGCCGGCGCAGGTGAGCACGCAGGGGCTGCCGCGGGTGTTCTGGATCTACGTGGCCGGGGCGGCGCTAGCCGCGGCGGGCTTCGCCGACTTCCCGCTGATCGCCTTCCACTTCCAGCGCGCGGGTACCGTATCTGCCACGCTGACGCCGGTGTTCTACGCGGTGGCGATGGCGGTCAGCGGCACCGGGTCGCTGGTGCTGGGGAAGCTTTCGACCGGGCTGGGATCGGGGTGCTGATCCCGCTGACGGTCGTCACCGCCCTGTACGCGCCGCTGGCCTTCCTGGGCGGGTTCTGGGCCGTGCTGGTGGGTTCGGCGCTGTGGGGGCTGGGCATGGGCGTGCAGGAGTCGCTGATCCCGGCGGCCGTGGCGCCGATGGTCGCTGCGGACCGGCGGGCGTCGGCATACGGATTGTTCACCGGCATTTACGGCACCGCCTGGGTGGCCGGCAGCATCGTGATCGGCGTCCTGGTCAGCGTCTCGGTTAGCGGCCTGGTGGCGTTCTGCATGGTCTGCGAGCTGGCCGCGATCCCGCTGATCTGGATCGTACGCGCACGCACCAGGCAGGCCGGCCGTGCCCAGCCTGGCCGGTAGAATCGAGGTCACGGTGATGGAGCTCGCCGGATTCGCCCTGGTGGCTGATGGCTCCTGTGGACCGCCTAGCGGCCAGAACACAGGAGGGCATGCCATGGCGCTGCGGGAATCCAGGTGTCTGAGCCTGGGGGGCCCGGAGACATCCCACCGGGAGCGCCGGTGACCGGGGATCCGCAGGCAGCAGCCTCAGCCCCGCAGGCCCGGCGCCATTTCCCCAGCCTGCTATCTGAGCAGCCGCGGTCGGAAGCGGCCTGGCCTGCCGCCGAGAAGAATGAGGATCGCTCCTGCGCACGGGATCTGAACCTGGATCAGATCGTGGCCGCGGCCGCGCGTGATCGCGAGGAACGTGACCTCATCACCACGGTCCTGTTCAGCCCGCTGCACGATGCCGGACCGGTTCGCTACCGGCAGGAGGTCTTTCAGGACCTCGAAGACCCTGGCCTGTCCGATCCGGTCCGGCGATTCGTCGGCCAGATGACCGAGGTACTCACCCACCTGCGCCAGGTGCGCGAGATGCGATACCGCCACCAGCAGCAGGGCTGGCTGCTGGACGCGGCGGCCATCTACTGCGACGCGGTGGCCTCGCTGGCCGGGCATCTCAGCTCGGCTCGGCTCAGTTCCCGCGCGCTGCTGGCCTTCCGGGAGTACCTAGGGTCCTACATAGCCTCAGACGGGTTCACGGCGCTGGCCCGTGACACGAACAGCCGCAGGGACGCCCTCAGGAAGATCCGCTACTGCACCCGCATCCGTGGCGGCCGGGTCGAGGTGAGCCGCTACACCGGCGAAGCGGACTACAGCAGCGTGGTGCTGGACACCTTCGACAGGTTCAAGCAAGGTGCGGCCAAGGACTACCTGATCCATTACCGGGTGCAGCCGGGGATGAACCACGTCACCGCTCAGATCGCCGAGTTGGTGGCCCGGCTGTTCCCGGAGGAGTTCACCGCGCTGGCGGAGTACTGCCGCCAGCACGCCGCGTTCGTCGATGACGGAATCCGGCACGCCGACTCCGAGCTCCAGTTCTACCTGGCCTACCTGGACTACATCACCCCGGTCCGCGCCGCCGGGCTGAGCTTCTGCTACCCCGAGGTCTCCGACGGATCCCAGGCGGTGCACGCCGCGGGCACCTTCGACCTGGCCCTGGCGCACAAGCTCGCCGCCGCGCGCCAGCCGGTGGTCACCAACGACTTCGCCCTGAACGGCCCCGAGCGGATCTTCGTCGTGACCGGGCCCAACCAGGGCGGTAAAACCACCTTCGCCCGGACCTTCGGCCAGCTCCATCACCTGGCCGCCACCGGCTGCCCGGTTCCGGGCAGCAGCGCCCGCCTGTTCCTGCCCGACCGCGTCTTCACCCACTTCGAAAAGGAGGAGAACCTCGCCGCGATGACCGGCAGGCTGGAAGACGACCTGATCCGCATCGGGCAGATCCTGCGGGAGGCCACCCCGGCCAGCATCGTGATCCTGAACGAGACCTTCGCGTCCACCACGGTGCACGATGCCCGTTTCCTGGGCACCAAGCTGATCACGAAACTCCAGCGGCTCGGTGCCCTGGGCGTCTACGTCACCTTCGTCGACGAACTGGCGTCACTCGGCGACGAGGTCGTCTCCATGATGAGCACCGTCGTTCCCGGCAACCCCGCCGCACGCACCTACCAGGTCGTCCGCAAGCCGGCTGACGGGCTGGCCTACGCACTGGCCATCGCCGAGAAACACGACGTCACCTACGACCGGCTGCGGGAAAGGCTCGGCGCGAGCGAGCCTTGGTTTGCAGGCGAGCGGGGGGACGGAGCGTGAAGGCCTACCTCCTCTACCGGGATCGCGACTTCGACTGGGCGGCCGGGCTGCCCCCCGGGCACGAGGACCTGATCCAGGACCTGGAACTGGGCACGCTGCTCCAGGCGATGGCCGACGGCGACAAGCTCCTGCACGAGGTATCCACGAAGGTCCTGCTGACCAGCCTGGACGATCCGGAGGCGATCCGTTACCGGCAGCAGGTGCTGGCCGACTGCCTCGCCCACCCCGAGGTGATCCGCCAGATACACGCGATCGCGGTCGGCGCGCTGGGAGACAGGCGGCGCATGTGGCTGGGCACATACGGCGGCAGCTACCACAGCGCGTCCTCCAACCTGTCCGGCGCGGTCAGCCACCTGGAAGCCTACGTAGCCAGGCTGCGGCAGCTACGGCAGATCGCCGACGGCAACGCCGGGACATTCCGCTCCGACGGGATGCGCAGGCTGTTCACCACATTGCAGCGCGACCTCGACGACGCCTACTTCGAGGAGATCAGCGACCACCTCAAACGATTGCGCTTCCGCGCCGGGGTCCTGATCAGCGCCCGGCTGGACCGCGACAACAGCCCGGCCGGCCTGGTGCTCCGCGCCCCGGGCGAGGCGGGGCGCGGATGGGCGGAGCGGCTCGGAATCGGACCGCGCAGCACCTACTCCTTCACCATCGCGCCCCGCGACGACGCCGGCGCCCAGATCCTGTCCGACCTCGAGAGCCGGGGCATCAACCTGGTCGCCAACGCGGCCGCCCAGTCGGCCGACCACATCGGCAGCTACTTCACCATGCTCCGCGCCGAGACGGGCTTTTACGTCGGCTGCCTCAATCTCGCTGACCGGCTGGCCGCCAGGGAGATCCCGGTCACCGTCCCCGGGCCAGCGCCGCCGACACCGTTCACGTTCTCCTGCACCGACCTTCGTGACGCCTGCCTGGCGCTGCAATCCCAGGACCCGGTTGTCGGCAACGACGTGCGAGCCAACGGCAAGCAGCTAATCATCATCACCGGCGCCAACTCCGGCGGCAAATCCACGTTCCTGCGCAGCGTCGGCGTGGCCCAGCTCATGATGCAATGCGGGCTGTTCGTCACTGCGCGCTCCTATCAGGCGAATGTGACTCGCGGGATCTTCACCCACTTCATCCGGGAGGAAGACGCCGGCATGACCAGCGGGCGGCTGGACGACGAACTGCGGCGAATGAGCGTCATCGTCGGCCAGATCACGCCGGGCTGCCTCATGTTGTTCAACGAGTCGTTCGCCGGCACGAACGAGCGCGAAGGAGCCGAGATCGGCTACCAGATCGTCCGCGCCCTGCTGGAGGCGCAGGTCAAGGTGTTCTTCGTTACCCACCGATACGCCCTGGCCGACCGCTTCCGGCATCAGCACGCATCCGCGGCCCTGTTCCTGCGGGCCGAGCGTCAGCCCGACGGGCACCGCACCTACCAGCTCGCGGTCAAGGGCCCACTCCCCACCAGCTACGGAGAAGATCTCTACTATCAGCTCGGCGGCTGGCTGGATGAGGACAAGGCATCCGTCCCCCGCGAAGCTGATGCCTGAGTCCTTGACGGCGCGCGGACGGACTGGCCAGACTTGCTGCCTGGCGAAGGGGCTCGCCCAGACCGCGGCAGCCGCCGCTGACGGTCCCTGCATCCGGTACCCGAGGATGAGGGCGGTCCCATGTCCCAGGTGAGCGAAGACGAAGTCCTGCTGCTCTGGCGTGCGCTGCGAACGTTCCGGTCCGGCGGCCGGCCCGCGTGCGCGCCGCACGGCCGGCCGCCCGCAGCGAATGCCCGCTGTACGACAGCTGTCCGCGCTGGCGCGGCCAGCCCGATGACCGGCTGGCGAGCATGGAGGAAACCACCGCGGAAACGGAGCGCCGGCGGTCCAATGGCCGTGCTCCAGGCTGCTGGACCTGCTCTCGCCCGACCTGACCAGGATCGGCTCCTGATGACGCGGGGAGCGCGCTGACATGCCGGCCGCCACCCCGATCCCGCGCGGCCCAACAGTCCTGACCCTCTACCGCGCAGCGGACCTGCTGACCAGGCCAGGCTGCCCGGTGTGCCGGTACGCTGGCGAGGCCAGCGACCGGTATTTCTCCTGGTTCGCGCTCGAGGGGCACGCGCAGGCCGTGACCATCACCCGGCTGTGCGCATCGCTGGGGATGTGCCCGCAGCACACTCGCGGGCTGCTCACCCAGCCGGGCGCCGGGCCCAGGCTCACCGCCGTCAACCGGTACCTCGTGCAGGCGGCCCGCGACCAGCTCACCGGCCGGGCGGGGCGGCTGGCCGGATGTCCCGCGTGCGAGCATGACGACGCCGCCGCGGCCCGGGCGCTGGACACGCTGCTCGACGAACTGTCCGACGGCTCCGTCCGCCAGCGCTACCAGGAACTCGGCGGCCTGTGCATCCCGCACCTGCGCACTGCCGCCGGGCGGGCCCGGCACCGGCTGCCCGCATGGCTGGCTGAGACCGCGACGGCTGCGCTGGTGACCCCGCCGCCACCTGGCCCTGGCTGGCTCACCGGGATAGACCACGACGCAGCCGCCCGGCTCTGGCTGCGGAACGCCCTCCCGGCCCGGGCGCGGACCGGGGCTGACGGCTGCGTGGCGTGCCTGGCCGCGGCACACGCCGAACGGCGCGACCTGGCGGGCCTGGCTCAGCCTGGTAGCCGGGGCCAGCCGGACCGCCGCCGGCTGCTGTGCGCCGGGCATCTCAGCGAGCTGGCCCTGCTCGCGGGGCGCGAGGGCATGCAGCCGCTGCTGTCCTGGCAGGCTGGCTGCCTGGCAGCCGTCCTGTCATCGCCGGCCGCCCGGGCCCGCTGGAGCGGCGGCCGTCCCAACAGCTGGCTGCGGCCGTGGCGCCGGCCCACGGCGCATCCGGTTCCGTGCGCCGTCTGCCTGCGCAGCCGTACCGCGGCTCGGCAGGTCCTCGGCGAGCTCCGCGGGCCGCTGCGCGCATCGCGCCCCGATCCTGGCCTCCCGGCGCCCCTGTGTGCCCGGCATGTCCTTGCCCTGCGGGCGACCGATCCGTCGGCCGGGCGGGTGGCGGCGCATGGCGCGGCAGCGCGCGCGGACCGGCTGATCGCCGAGCTCAGTGAGGCATTCCGCAAGGGCACGTGGGCGAACCGGCAGGAAGCCCGTGGCCGGGAAATGACCGCATGGCGCCGGGCCGCGGCCTTCCTGGACGGCGGCGTGTTCTGCGGCGGCCCGCCCCGGTAAGGGCAGGCTAGTCAGGTTGGAGCGGCTTATGTCTTGAACGTTCCCCACCGTGGCACGACGCGGATCAAGCCGTCATCAGCGAGTCTCCGTAGCGCCCGGGCGACGGTTCCGCGGGCAACGTCGTAATGTTCGGCGAGCTCGGCCACGGTCGGCAGCGCGTCACCGCTAGCCCACTCGTCAGACTCCACGCGGCGGCGCAGGTCCGCCAGGACGCGCTGTCCCGGTGGCTCCGCCGAACGAGGCTGACGTGGCACAAGATCATGCTTACACGCCTGGTCACCGTGAGTATTTTGTCCACCTTGACCACTGTGGACACTCTGTCTACTGTGTCTATCGTGGACAAGAACACGGTCGTCGAGGAAGAGGATGCGTGAGCTTAGACCCCATGGCCACCCCAGCCCAGCGAGCCGATCTGGACGCCGCACGGCGGGATTTCCCTGGCTACCAGATCGAGATCGAACCCATCCCGGGCCGCCGCCGGTACATCGCCCGCCGGACCCAGCCTGGCCCCGGCCCGCACACCCTCATTACCAGTGACCTGACCGAACTACGCGCAGAGCTCAGCCCTACCCAGCAGCCCACGCCCCGCCCCGGCCAGGACGGCATCCATGGCTGACGCCAGATCGCGTCCCCCGCACTGCTGGACAACCGCCCTGGACGGCCACAGGCTGCGGCAGTTACGCCACCAGCACGGCCTGTCCCAGGAACAACTCGCAGACCAAGCCGGGATCAGCCTGACCACCGTGATCCGACTGGAGCGGCAGGTCCCAGCCGCGTGCCGCTGCCGGACCTTGGCCCGGCTCGCCGCCGCGCTCGGCGAAGACCCGGCCACGCTCGCCCTGGCCGGGCGAACCTGAGCGCCCTCCGATACCGGGTCTGCCCTTGCCGTGTTGTCCGCAGCGGATCACAATGCGGCACGAGGAGAGTTCCCGGCTCAGAGGAGGGCCGCGATGATTCCTGCCACGGATGGCCGCGAGGGCCAGGCCGGGACGCCCGGCGGCCCGTTCCGCCGGGTGCTGGTGGCGTGGGACGGTTCGCCGGACTCGGTCGCCGCGCTGACCGCGGCGGCCGCCCTGGTCAGCGGCGGCACCGGGCACGTGGTCGCGCTCACCGTGCTGCCCGAGCGCGCGCATGTCGAGGCCGGCGGGGGCCAGGCGGACGGGGAGTCCGAGGACGGGGACCGGGTGCGGCAGAACTTCGCGCGGGTCCGGGCTGCCCTCCAGGCAACGTCACCGGCCCGGATCGACCTGCACACCGCGGCGGGCCGTCGGGTGGCCCGCTCGCTGTGCGGTTACGCCACCGAACACGGGTTCGACCTGCTGGTCCTGGGCCGGCGCGGCGATGGCGGCGTGCTGCACCCGCGGCTTGGCCGGGTCGCCGAGGAGGCGGCCAAGACCAGCACGGTCCCCGTGCTGCTGATCAGCGGCGGCTGAGCCGAGCGCTGCGGCCACCCAGCCCGGCGCCTAGGTGGCCCGGCCAGCGGGGTGCTGGCTGCTTGGTGCTGGGCACTCCTCCGGTGTACCGTGAAAGCCGTCAACGCGATGAGGCTCGCGTACCGCCGGACCTGACCTTGGCCGGCTGATGGCCTCTACCTGTTCCCAGACACCGGCGTCGGCCGGATTGAACAGGCGGAGGCCGGCTTTGCCCTTCCTGATCCAGGTGCTGCAAAGCCTGGTCGTCTTCACTGCTTGCCCCGCTCTACGCTGGGGTGATCGCCCGCGCCGAGGCCGTGGTGCAGTCCAAGCGCGGGCCGAGTGTGCTGCAGCCCTACCGGGATCTGGCCAAGCTGCTGCGCAAGGGCAGCGCGGTCAGCGATCAGGCGTCGTGGGTGTTCCGCGGCGCGCCGTTCGTCGCGTTCGCCTGCTACCTGACGGTCTCGGTGATCGTCCCGGTGATCACCAGACGACCCGCTGCCGCTAGCCTTCCTGGCCGACCTGATCGGCGGCGCGTTCGTGCTGGCGCTGGCCAGCTTCGTGATCTCGCTGGCCGGGCTGGACACCGCGAGCCCGTACGGCGGCCTGGGCGCCAGCCGGGCGAGCTGGATCGGGAGCATGGCCGAGCCCGCGCTGATCCTGGTGTTCTTCACCGTCGGCGCCGTGTCCGCGTCGGACAACCCGTACCTGATGAACCACGCGATCGCCGGCTCCCCGTACGCGCTGGTGCTGCCGACCCACCTGCTGGGGCTGGTGGCGTTCTTCATGATCGTGCTGGTGGAGAACGGGCGCATCCCGATCGAGAACCCGGGCGTGACCACGGAGATCTCGATGATCGAGGAAGGGCGGGTGCTGGAGTACTCCGGCCGGGAGTACGCGCTGGTCAAGTGGGGCAGCTGGATGAAGTTCTTCCTGCTGTCGTCGGTGTTCATGAACGTGTTCGTATCCCCTGGGGCCTGGGCACCTCCACCGACCTGCCGAGCGCTCTGCTCGCCATCCCGGTTCTGCTCGGCAAGCTCGCGCTGTGCGGCCTGGCCATCGTGGTGGTGGACACCTCGTTCGCCAAGCTGCGGTTCTTCCGGATCGCCGAGTTCCTCGGCGCGGCGTTCCTGCTCGCGCTGCTCGGCGTCGCGACCTCCTACGTGATCGGGGTGTGAGCGCAGATGGAGAAGCTGGCCGCCACCAGTGCCGCCGGGATGCTGCTCGACCTGTCCGGCGTGGCTGATCCTGCTGCTGGCGTTCGCCTGCCTGGGGTCGAAGCTGTTCAACCGTTACGTCGCCTACTACGGCGCCCAGTCGGTGGTGCTGTCGTTCGCGGCCGGCGTGGCCGCGTGGACTTTCCGCAGCGTGGCGCTGTGGATCCTGGCCGGGCTCACCCTGGCCATCAAGGGCATCGGGATCCCGGTGGCGACCCGGCGGCTGCTGCTGCGGCGGCTGGAGCTCGGTCGCGACAGCGCCATCTGGCATCGGCCTGTCCACCTCGCTCATCGTCGGCGGGGCGCTGACCGCGTTCGCCTACCTGGTCATCCGGCCGCAGCTGCTGCCGCACGGTGTCGTGGCGGGCGCGGTGGTGCCGCTGTCCACCGCGGTGATCCTGCTCGGCGCGCTGGCGATGGTGGTCCGCCGCCACACCGTCGCCCAGCTGATCGGCTGGCTGATCGTCGAGAACGGCGTCTTCCTCGGCGCTATCACCCTGGTTGCCACGTTCCCGTTCATCGTCGAGGCCGGCATCTTCCTCGACATCGCGGCAGGAGTGCTGATCATGCTCGTGTTCGTGTCCGGGATCACCCGCCAGCTCGCCGAGGCGAGCGCGGCCGAACTGCGGGGGCTGCGCGGATGACCGCGCTGGCAATCCTCATCGTGGCCGGCCCTCTGGCCGGGCCGGCCGGCGGCGGCGCTGCGGGCCCGGGCCCGCGCCGCCGGGGCGGCGAGCGCGGCCGGTGCGCTGGTCTCACTGGCGGCGGCGATCGCGCTGCTGGCCATGCTGGCGCACCACGCGCCGCTGCAGCGGCTGGGCCGGGTTCCTGTACGTGGACGCGCTCAGCGGCTTCTTCCTGATCACGGTCGCCGGGGTGACGCTGCTCGCCGCCTTCGGCTCGATCGCCTACCTCTCGGCGGAGGAGGACGCCGGCACGCTAAGCCGCGTTCCAGGTGCGGCTGTACTTCATCTTCTTCGGGCTGTTCGCCGCCCTCATGCTCGCCTCGCTGGAGACCGGCAACCTCGGGCTGCTGTTCGTCCTGGTCGAGGCGAGCACGCTGGCCAGCGCGGCGCTGGTCGGGCTGGAAGGCAAGGCCCGCTCGCTGGAGGCGGCCTGGAAGTACGTGATCATCAGCTCGCTCGGCGTCACCATCGCGCTGGTGGGCACGCTGTTCCTGTTCTACGCGGCCAGCGCGCTGCATCTCACCTCGAACCAGCGGCTGACCTGGCCCTACCTGCTCGCGCACGCCGCGGTGCTGGCGCCGCAGCCGCTGCGGCTGGCGTTCCTGCTCGCCGTCGTCGGCTACGGCACCAAGGTCGGGCTGGCGCCCATGCACACCTGGCTGCCGGACGCGCACGCCGAGGCGCCCAGCCCGGCCAGCGCGATGCTGTCGGCCGCGCTGCTCAACACCGGCATGTACGCGATCATCCGGTTCCTGGCCATCACCCAGGCCCGGCTCGGCACCGCCTTCCCCCGCGCGGTGCTGCTCACGTTCGGGTTCGCCTCGGTCGTGATCGGGGTGCTGTTCATGGTGCGGCGGGGGAACTTCAAGCGGCTGTTCGCGTACTCCTCCGTCGAGCACATGGGGATCATCGCGGTCGCGCTCGGGTTCGGCGGCGTGCTCGGGCTCTACGGCGCGCTGCTGCACACCCTCAACCACGCCATCGCCAAGGCCGTGCTGTTCCTGGACAGCGGCGACGTGGCGCTGCGGTACCGGACCCGCGAAGCGGCCGGCGTGCGCGGGCCTGCTGGCGGCGGTCCCGCTGACCGGCGGGGCGCTACTGCTCGGCTCGCTGGCGGTGCTCGGCTCGCCTCCGTTCGGCCTGTTCCTGTCCGAACTGACCATCGTCAGGGCCGGGTTCGCCCAGGTCCAGCCCGGTCCTGCCGCTGCTGCTGCTCGCCCTGCTCGCGGTCGCGTTCATCGCGTTCGCCCGGACCACCACCGGCATGGTGACCGGGCAGCGCCGCCACGCCGCGCCCGGATCCCTACCGTGGCCGAGAGCCGCCCGGCTGGGCCGTGGCCGCTGTCCCGCTGGCCGCTGGGCCTGGTGGCGCTGCTCGTGCTGGGCCTGTGGATCCCGGCGGGCCTGAACACCGCGATCCTGCACTCGATGGCGGTGATCCGATGACCGCCACCCGGCCCGAAGCCCCCGGAACCCTCGCCAGCCTGCTCGAAGCGGTCGGCGGCGCGGCGCTACCAGGAGCGAGGGAACGCCGTCACCGTGGAGGTGCCGGCCGGCCGGCTGGAGACCGCCGTGCACCACCTGGCCGCCGCCGGGGCCCGGCTCGCCGACCTGTTCGCGGCCGACGGCGACCGGGTGACGCTGCGCCTGGTCTGGGCGCTGGATGCCGAGCGGCAGTACCTCATCACCGAAACCGACATCACCGCGGGGTGAGTACCCGCCGCTGTCGGACATCGCGCCCGCCGCGTTCGCCGAGGAATGCGAGATCTACGAGCAGTTCGGCATCCGGCCCGCCACCGGCAAGCCGCTCAACCGGGTCGCGCTGCCGCCGCACGCCGGGCCGGACTTCCCGCGCCTGGGCCACCAGCCGCCCCAGGAGCCGGCCGAGGTCCACGCCCCGCACATCGTCGGCGGGCACGCGTTCGAGTTCCCGTTCGGCCCGGTCCGCCAGGTCGGCGTGGAGTCGCTGTACTACGGCCTGGTGACCAGCGGTGAGGAAGTCGTCGACCTGTACCTGTTCACCTGGCACAAGCACCGCGGGCTGGAGTGGCGGCTGCGCGGGCGCACGCCCGCCGAGGCCCTGTTCCACGTCGAGCGCACCGAGGGGCTGAGCGCCATCGCCGTCAGCTGGGCGTTCGCCGCGGCCGTGGAAGCCGCGCTGGGCGCCGACCCGCCACCGGCGGCGCAGCGGACCCGGGCGGTCGCGCTGGAGCTGGAGCGGCTGTACAACCACGCGGCCGCGATCGCGGCGCTGTGCCAGTCGACCGGGCTTTCCGTCGGCCAGTCGGCCGCCGAGATCGCGCTGGAGCGGCTGCTGCGGCTGAACGCGGCCGCGTTCGGCCACCGGTACCTGTTCGGCGTGATGGAGGTCGGGCGGGGTGCGCCGCGCCCCCGACGCGGCGGCGCTCCGCGACGGCCTGCCGGGCTGCCTACGGCGAGCTGCGCCGCGGCGCGGACGCGCTGCTGTCCACGAACTCCTTCATGGACCGGCTGGAAGCGGCCGGGATCAGTCACCGGCGAGCAGGCACGCCGCCTCGGCCTGGTCGGGCCGGTCGCCCGGGCCGCCGGGGTGGGCATCGACGCCCGCCTGGACCAGCCCGCCGGCGCCCTACCTCGAGCACCCGCCCGCCCTGGCCGTCCGCGAGCGGCGGCGACGTGCTGGCCCGGTTCCAGGTCATGCTGGACGAGGCGGCCGAGTCGGTCCGGCTCATCACCGATCTCCTCGACGCCGGACCGGCGCCGGGACGGCGGTCCTCCCGCCGGGCGGGGGCCGCGGGCTCGGCTGGGCCGAGTCACCCCGCGGCGAGGCGCTCGCCTGGGTCATGCTCGACGACTCGGGCCGGATCACCCGGGCCCGGCTCCGGCCGGCCTCGGTCCGCAACTGGCGCGGGTTCGACGACGCCGCCCGGTCGCAGAACGTCTTCACCGACATCCCCATCATCGAGGCCAGCTTCTGGCTGACCGTGGCCGGGACAGCACGCTAAGGCGAGGTGATCACCTAAATGCCGTTGTGGTTCGTGCGGGGCCTGCGCCGCGGGGTCGTCACCACCCGCTACCCTGCGCGGCCTGAGCCTCGGCCGCGGACCTGCCGACACCGCCCGCATTCCGCCCGCGACGACTGACCGCCGACCTCGCCGACCGGCTCTGCGGCGGTGTGCCCGAGCCGGGCGCTGCGCCGGGAGGGCGATGTGCTGATCTTCGACGTGGGCGCCTGCACCGCCTGCGGCCGATGCCGGGAAGCGGCCCCCGAGGCGGTCACCGCCAGCGGCGAGTTCGAGCTCGCCACCACCGCACGTGCCCAACTGGTCAAGCGCATCCCGCTGCTCCAGGAGGGCCGCCCATGACCCGGCGACGCAGGGCAAGAGCAGCAGGTGGCAGGCGCAACTGCGGGAACGGGTCGCCAGCCAGTTCGGCCGCAGCCTGCACATCCGCACCCTGGACACCGGATCGTGCGCCGCGTGCGAGCAGGAGATCCGGCTGCTCGCCGCCCCCCACTACGACCTGCACCGGCTCGGCTTCTTCTTCACCCCCGCCCCCCGCCACGCCGACCTGCTGATGGTGACCGGGCCGATGATCCGGGCGTTCGACGTCGCCGCCCGCAAGACCTTCGAGGCGATGCCCGGACCCAAGATCGTCGTCGCCACCGGCGCGTGCGCCCTCGGCGGCGTCTACCCGGCCGACGCCGTTCACCCACGGCGGGGTCGGCGAGATCCTGCCGGTGGATGTGTGGATTCCCGGCTGCCCGCCCAGCCCGCTGGCCCTGCTGCAGGGCCTGCTGGTGGCCGTGGACCGGCTCGCCGAAAAGGCGGCCAGCCTGACCTTCACCGCCGATACCCCGCCGGGGGAGGTGCCCGGATGAACTCCCTGACCTGGTTCTACGCCGCCGCCGCCGGGTGGGGGCTGGCCGCGGCCGTGGCGCTCCTGGGTGGCAGCACCAGGGCCGCGCTGCGGGCGGCTGCGCGCTGTCGGCGCTCGGCGGCGCCGCGGCCGTCGCCGGCGGGGTGTCGTCGCTGCTGTGGGGCAACTCCCGGATCGTCTCGCTGGGCGGCGCCGTAGTCGTGGGCACGATGCAGCTGCAGGCGAGCAGCCTGGCCGGGGTGTTCGCGGCCCTGCTCGGGCTCGTCGCGGTCGCCCTCGCCGCCTACGCCCCCCGCTACCACCAGGCAAGCGCCGGCTCCGCGATGTACCTGGCCGTGTACAACCTCGCGCTGGTCGCGGCGCTCGCCGTGTTCGCCGCCGCGAACGTGGTGACCTTCCTGGTGGCCTGGGAGTCGGTGGCGCTGCTGTGCTATCTGCTGATCCTGCGGCACCCGCGCAGCGACACGGTCGCCAGCGGGGGCGTTCTGGTTCCTGGCCCTGTCCGAGGCCGGGTTCGTGCTGATCATCGCCGCCTTCGTCATCCTCGCCACCAAGACGCACTCGATGCAGCTGGACGTGATCGCGGCCCGCGCCCACCTGGTGTCCCCCGGGTGGCGGGACGCGGCCTACCTGCTCGCGCTGACCGGGTTCGGCTTCAAGGCCGGTCTCGTCCCGCTGCACGTGTGGCTGCCGGAGGCGCACCCGGTCGCGCCCGCCGACGGGTCGGCGTTCCTGTCCGGGCTGGTCGTCAAGCTCGGGGCCTACGGCATCGTGCTGTTCGCGTTCCGGCTGCTGCCCGTCGGGGCGGCCTGGCTGGGACTGCTCACGATGGCGGCCGGCGCGGTCACCGCCGCCATCGGCATCCTGTACGCCCTGAACGAGCGCGACCTCAAGCGGTTCCTCGCCTTCTCCACGATCGAGAACATCGGGATCATCGTCACCGCCTTCGGCGCCGCCATGGTGTTCGGCTCCTACGGCCAGCGGGACCTGTGGGCGTTCCTGCTGATGGCCGGGCTCTACCACGTCGCCAACCACGGCACCTACAAGACGCTGCTGTTCCTGGAGGCCGGGGTGGTCGAGCACACCACCGGCACCCGGGACATGGACCGGCTCGGCGGGCTGATCCACCGGCTTCCCCGCAGCGCGGTGATCACGCTGGTCGGGACGCTGGGCATCGCCGCGCTGCCGCCGCTGAACGGGTTCGTCAGCGAGTGGCTGATCTTCCAGGGGCTGTTCCAGGGGTTCCGGACCGGCAGCCACCTGATCGGGATCCTGATCGTCGTCGCCGCCGCCACCCTCGGCCTGACCTCGCGGGCTGGCCATCTACGCGTTCGTCCGCGGGTACGGCATCCCGTTCCTCGGCATGCCGCGCACCCGCCAGGCCGCGCAGGCCACCGAGCGCGGCCAGCCGGTCGCCGGGCCCGGGCTGCTCGCCGTCGCCTGCGTGGCGCTGGCCGTCGGCGCGCCGCTGGTGCTGCTCGCGCTGTCCCGCGCGGTCCACACCGTCACCGGCGTGGCGCTGCGGCCGGTCTGCTGCCGGGGAACCTCACCGTCATCCCCGCGCACACCGACTTCTCCGCGTTCTCCCCGACCTACCTCGCGGTGTTCCTGGTCGCCGTGACCGTCGTGCCGGTGCTGATCTACCTGGCGGGCCGGCCGCGGCGCGGACTCGGTCATCGTGCCGGTCTGGGACGGCGGGATGGTCGCGTTCCGGCCCCGGATGCAGTACTCGGCGATGACCTTCTCCGCGCCGACCCGGGTCACCTTCGACGCCCTGTACCGGCCGTCGGTGTCGATGCGCCGCGCGTCCGACGACCCGGCAGGCCGGTCCGGGCCGGTGCACTACGAGACCGAGGTGACCCCGCGTCTTCCTGCGGTACCTGTACCGGCCGGTGATCCGCGCCGTGGAATGGCTCGCCGACGTGGTGCGGCCGCTGCAATCCGGGGACGTCAACCTCTACCTGTTCTACGTCTTCGCTGGTGATACTCCTGGCCTACCTGATCGGCGCGCTGTAACGGAACGGGCACCAGGGCACGTGCGGACATCGCCAACGGTCTCTACCTAGTGGGAGACTGCATGCCGCCGCCCGGCCGCGAGGCTGGCCCGCCTGCTCGTGATACGTCGGCGTCGGCTGGCGCCGCGCCCCAGGATGACGGCGGGTGCACGTGCCGTGCCGCTGCCTTCGCCGTCCCGCCGGACCAGGGCCATGTGCCGCTGGCGCTGCTGGCCCACCTGTATCTCTGCGAAGGACTGTCCACATACCGTGTCGGGCAGCTCACTGGCCTGGACCGGCAGCGGCGGATGTGCCCGGATGACCGTCCCGGCCGGGCCGTTGGACCCTGCCCCAGGGTCGCACCGATGCGGGAGGGTCGAAGTACCGGGCAGTCAGCAGACCGCCCGCGGGGGCTGCGCCATGCAGGAGACAGGGGAGCGGTAATGGCAGGATTTGACGTCGCAGAACTGTCGGCACTGGAGATTCTGGACTCCCGGGGCCGGCCCACGCTGGCGGTCACGATCCGGCTGGCGGACGGCACGGCCGCCCGGGCCGGGGTGCCGTCCGGCGCATCGACCGGGTCGCGGGAGGCGGTCGAGCGGCGCGACGGGGACCCGGCGCGCTATGGGGGCAAGGGCGTGCTTGGCGCCGTCGCCGCGGTCAACACTGACCTGGCCGGTCTGCTGCGCGGGCGGTCTTGGTCCGGCCTGGCCGAGGCCGATCAGGCGATGATCGACCTCGACGGCACCGCCGAACAAGGCCCGGCTCGGCGCCAACGCCATAGTCGGGGTGTCCATGGCGCTGGCCAGGGCGCTGGCCGCCTCGGCAGATGTCCCGCTGTGGCAGTGGCTGATCCCCGACGGGGTCACGCCGTGCCTGCCGGTGCCGCACTTCAACGTGCTCAATGGCGGCGTGCACGCGCCCAACGAGCTGGACTTCCAGGAGTTCATGGTCGCCCCGCTCGGCGCCCCCTCGATGGCTGAAGCGGTGCGCGCCGGTGCCGAGGTGTACGCGGCGCTGCGCCGCGAGCTGGCCGACCGGAAGCTGTCCACCGGGCTCGGCGACGAGGGCGGGTTCGCCCCCGAGATCAGCGAACCGGAAGAGGTGCTGCGCCTGCTGGTCGCCGCCATCACCGACGCCGGGTACCGGCCCGGCCTGGACGGGGTCAGCATCGCCCTGGACCTGGCCGCGTCGGAGTTCCGCCAGGCCAACGGCACCTACCTCGTCTCCGGCGTGCCGCTGAGCAGCGCCGACCTGATCGAGCGGCTGGCCCGGATCACCGAGGAGTTCCCGGTCCATCTGATCGAGGACGGCCTGGGCGAGGACGACGAGGACGGCTGGATCGCGCTCACCGCCCGGCTGGGGGAGCGGGTCGAACTCGTCGGCGACGACAACTTCTGCACCAACCCGGCCATCATCACCCGGGCCATCGAGCGGGGCATCGGCAACGCGTCCCTGATCAAGGTGAACCAGATCGGCACCGTTACCGAAACGCTGCAGGCCATGGCGGTCTGCCGCCGCGCCGGGTACCGGCAGTTCGTCTCGCACCGCTCCGGCGAAACCGAGGACCACTTCATCGCCGACTTGGCGACTGGCACCGGCAGCGGGCAGCTCAAGACGGGCGCGCCGGCCCGCGGTGAGCGGGTCGCCAAGTACAACCGGCTCATCGAGATCGCCGCCGGCAATCCAGCCCGGGGTACGGGACACCCTGATCAGCCCCGGAAGTCAGGGGTTGCCCTTGAATGCGTGCGGGCAGTCTGGCTCAACCGTGGCTGCCCAGGCGGGCGGTCCCAGAACCTGCCAGGCCGTGAGGCCGGCCAGCAGGCCATGGCGGTGCAACTGGCACTGGGCCCGCTTGACCACCTGGGTATCCCGGTAGAGCACCAGCCGCCGCTGCCCCGAGCGCAGTATCGAGATCCAGTCGGCGTTCTCGCTGAGCACATAGCCAACTTCAACCCGGCCGGTCTGCAAGGTAATCGCCTCGTGGGGTAGCCAGACGTCGTACAGGACTCTGCCCATGGTGAGGAAAGTGATATAGAGGAAAATCGCCAGGCAGGGTATGAGAATGACCAGCGTCCCCCTTCTCTGCCAATGTGCACCCTGCGTTTTCGCCAGCCGTTGCCGCTGTCGCATTGTGTAGCCGGCTGCGGGGGCAACGGCCAGGCTGGCGACCAGTATTGTCCAGGGTGTCACAAAGAAACAAGCAACCGTCGCGGCGGCGGCCAGCGCGTAGCCTTCCAGGGAACCTTCCTTGGCCGCCCGGTAACCGAAGGCGAGCAGGACCGCTACAGCTCCGAGCGGCAGCCCGGACAGAAGACCGCCGAGGATGGTCACCGCGGGGTTGGTGGTCTGGAAGATGCCCAAGGCGGTTGGGATGTCGCCTTTGGCGACAACGATCACTTTCAGGGCGAGGAACGTGAATAGCAGAATAGTAACCGTGAGCTTTCGATCTTCCAGTTTACTTAGCACTGCGGGCAGTGGCTAACCGCCTCAGACCAGCGTGAATTGCTGCTCTTGTGAGGTGTTGTCGCGCCATCCACCACGACCGGTGCGGCGCCGGCCTCGGTCAAGCTCGGGTCCGGCGCCTGAGCGGAAGCCGACATCAGGTGTGGCCGCTCAGCACCCCGAGGGTGGTCTCCGCGCGGGCTGGTGCGGTCATGTTGAGGCCAGCCACTATCCAGGAGAGCCCGAAGGCCCACACCGAGGCGACCTCTCCGATGTAGAGCCGGGTTAGTTGCCAGACGCCTGCGCCCCAGAACGCCCATGCGCCGGCGGCCAGGATGATCAGGGTGCATGTGAGGTGAATCCAGAACAGTCCCGGTTTCCGGAACGGGCTTCGCTTCCGGCTGTCCAAGCCATGGTTCCGGTCCTGCTCCGGGAGAATTTCGCTGATCGCGAAGAGGAAGCTCATGATGGCCAGGAACACGATGAACACGATCGCGCAGATTCCATGGATTACTGCCGTCTGATGCTCACCAAGTGTTTGCTCGATGGGGGAGCAGCCTGCTGGCTCGGGGTTACTTCCGCAAAGTGCCGCATTTGGCGGCAGCCCGGAGCGTGTGGTCGGGAAGAAGACCACCCCGATCACCGCGACACCCGCGATCAGGCTGGCCCAGAAATCTGCCGTCCCGCGCTCGCCGACCATGTAGGACACCAGCAAGAAGCCGATAACGCACAGAACAGCCACGAAGACATCTTGCATTGGTGAGTGGTAATAAGCGCTGAGCGAGCCTCGGACATGAACACCGCCACGCAGGAAGAACGCCTCACCGATGATGAAAAATATTGGTAATGCTATGCCCAGAACGCCAACCGCGAGTCTCATGAACCGGTACGAGCGAGTGTATGCCGTATCCCTGCTGCTATCGGGGTACCGGCTGTGTGTATTCAGCTTGGCCAGAAAATCAAAGATCTTCCCCATGACATCCCCCATGGCTCATTCTCAGGCGGTGGGATGGCCCCCACCAAGGTCAGTACTCTCGATCGCGAGGGCCGTCAAGGCATAGTTACCTTGCCTTCGCCCATCTGGGATCATGAGGCTCGCCGGGCACTGGCCGAAGCGGGCATGCGTCCATCGCGGCGGGGGCGGTGGGTTACCGGCCGGATCTGGTGAGCTCGGTGGCGAGCGATCGTGCCGCCTTCTCGTCCAGCGCTGCATGGCCGACCAGGAGCCGGTAGTAGAGCACTCCGTACGCGATGTCGACCAGCATGTCGAGGTCTGCGTCCTGGGCGAGTTCCCCGCTGTCCCGGCCGCGGGCCAGGATGGCGCGCAGGGCGGCCCGCCGGGCCGCGGTGAAGTCGGCAAGCACGTGTGCGACGTGCTCATCCTGCTGCGCGGTCGCGACGATCTGGCGGAGCCGGGCGGCCAGGCCCTCGTCTTCCAGGCCCGCGAAGCTGTCGATGAGGAACGCTTCCAGATCCCCGGTGAACGATCCGGTGTCCCGCTCGGGGACCAGCACCTGGGCATGACGGGCCAGGGCGTCGGCCAGCACAGCGCCCTTCGACGGCCACCAGCGGTAGATCGTCTGCCGCCCCACCCCCGCCTCGGCGGCGATCGAGTCGATGGTGAGGGTCTCGGTTCCGGGCTGGCTGAGCAGCCGGTACGCGGCATTGAGGATCGCGTCCCGGGCCGCCTCGTTGCGCCGCCGCCCGGTGTGCGGGCGGCGCGGGGGACTCCCGCTCATGCCCGCCGAGCTTACCAGTTTGACGAGACTGC
Organism: uncultured Actinomycetes bacterium; assembly: GCA_963757545.1. Lineage (GTDB taxonomy): Bacteria > Actinomycetota > Actinomycetes > Streptosporangiales > Streptosporangiaceae > RYN-230. Next base: position 100,904 of record CAVWSA010000031.1, read on the forward strand.
AAGTACCGGTAAGGTTTGCAGGTACATAGAGTCTCGACAAACGAAGGACTGGACGACATGTCATTCGACGGACAGCGAGTGGTGATCATCGGTGCCAGCGCCGGGATCGGCGAGGCGGCCGCTCAGGCCTTTGCCGCGCGGGGCGCAGCGGTCATCATCACCGGGCGGTCGAAGCAGCGCCTGGACCGGGCGGTGCAGCGGGTCGGTTACCCGGTCGAAGCAGCCGAACTCGACGCCACGGACCGTGCGGCGCTGGACAGCTTCTTCGGCACCGCCGCAGCGATCGATCACCTGGTCCTCGCGGCCAGCCCGGGCGCGGTGGGCGCAGGCCCGATCGCCGCTCTCGACGAGGCCGCGCTGCGGCAGGCGTTCGAAGGCAAAGTCTTCGCGCATGTCAAGGCGATCCAGGCGGCGCTGCCGCGGCTGCGGCCAGACGGCTCGGTGACCATCATCTCGGCGGCCTCGGCCCGGGCCGCTTTCGCCGGCACGGCGGGGCTCGCCGCGGCCAACGGGGCACTGGAAGCGATGATCGCCCCGCTCGCGGTGGAACTGGCCCCGCTCCGGGTGAACGCCGTCTCGCCCGGCGTCATCGACACGCACTGGTGGCACGGCATGCCCGACGACCAGCGGCAGGCCTACTTCGACGCGGTGGCGGCCGTCACCCCGGTGCGCCGGATCGGCAGGCCGGAAGACGTCGCCGACGCGATCGTCTACCTGGCCGGCGCCAGCTTCATCACCGGGACCGTACTGGAATGCACCGGCGGGTCCAACCTCACCGCCGCGGCGCTCACCAGCTGACCCGGGGACGCCGCCGGGGGGCGCTGGCCACCCCCCGGCGGCGCGCCCCCACCCCTGGTGCCCGGAACGCGGCCGGGGGTGGCAGCCTGGGCAGTGCGGTGGTGGACCGGGCGCCACCAGAAGGGACGGTTGAGTCATGTTGCCGCTGCCCCAGTGGGAGAACAGCCAGCCGGTGCTGCACACGGCCCACGGAGCCGGTAACTGGATCGGCGCGGCAAGCGCTCTCGTCCACGATGGCTACATCTATCTCGCCTATCGTGACCGGCACCCAGTCGAGCAGGGCCGGGGGAACCGGGCTTACGTAGCCCGCTCCCCGATTGACAATGGTATTCATTTCGAGACGTTGCGCACCATCAGCAAAGAGGACATGGACGCCGAATCGCTGGAGCGCCCGGCGCTGGACGTGACACCTGAGGGCGACTGGGACCTGTACCTGAGCTGTGCCACGTTCAATTCCAGGCACTGGCGTATCGAAAGACTCCGCGCGAGCCGTCCCGAGGATTTCAGCCCCGGGACCCGGGAGACCGTCTTCCCGGGCAGCGCGGAGTTCGGTATCAAAGATCCGGTCCTGGTTCGTGACCCCGGTCTGCGCATCTGGGCAACGCTGCATCCGCTGACCGAAGGCGATGAGAATGCCGACCAGATGATCAGCGTGGATGCCGACAGCGGCAAAACGGTGCTGACCCCCGAGCCGGGCACGTGGTACAGCCGCGGGACGCGGATAACGGCCGTTGTCGGCGGTTATGCTTATTTTGATGGCCGGGCATCGGCCGCGCAGAACTTCGAGGAACAGACCGGAATGGCCAGGTGGGACGGGGCGCGGTATGTGCCGGAGGCTGGCCCGGCGGCCAGTCCCTTCGGCGGCGGTGCCTTGCGCTACGTTTCGGTGATCACCCTGCCGGGTGGGGAGCAGCGCCTGTACTACGAAAGCGCCACCGAGTACGGCAGTCATGAATTGCGCACCGAACTGCGCCCGCAGCCTTAGCACCGCAATAGCCCATGCGGCGCTGGTTACAGGTCAGCGCGGATCTTCCGCAGGGCGATCCGCATGTCAGCGGCCGTGCCGAAGCGATCAGCCCGGCTCGGGGCGCATGCCTTGATGAGAAACTCGGCCAGCTCAGGGCTGAGGTCAGGGCGAATAGTCCTTGGGTCGATCACGGGCTCGCCGACCCTGGGCATCGCGTGCGGGAACGGGTGGTGGCCGTTGCCGAGCAACTGGTACAGCAGCACACCGACGGCGAACAGGTCAGTTGACACGTCCCACCGGGTGAGGTCGGCATCGGGTGGCTGGTACGGCGGTGTGCCGGACTGCGTATCCACCAGGTCACCGACCCGGGACGCGATGTTGAAGTCAAGCAGCTTCGCTCCGGTGCGGGTGAGCATCACGTTGAGCGGCTTGATGTCGCGGTGGATCAGCCCTTTGTCCTTCAGCCGCAGCCACTCGCGCGATTCGGCTTCCGGCAGATCGCCGTCCTGGCGTTTGGCATCGAGCTCCTTGAGGCGCGCCGAATCAGGGTGGAAAGCGACGAGCGCGTCCAGCAGATCGAGCCCAACGTCTGCCGCCTCCCGGTCGCGAAGGTGCTTCCGGCCGGTGGCGAACTCATCGAGGGACTCGCCGTCGATGAACTCGGTGATGAGATACCAGTCGCCGACGCTGGTCTTGCCGGCCCAGAAGACCTTGACCACGTTGGGATGATGGATCTTCCGGAGGGCGCCGATCTCGCGGCGCACCGCCGCATAACCGGCCGCGCTGTCGAACAGCTTGAACGCTCGCTCCTCGCCCTCGACGTCATCCCGTACCCGGTAGACCTTGGAAAACCCGCCCCGCCCGAGTATGTTGACGATCTCGAAGCGGCCCTCGAGGACGTCACCGACGGCGTAGTCAGCCGCCTTGGCCCCAGCCGAGGAACGCAGCTCGGCCGGGTCAGGTTCCGGGAGCGCCTGGCTGCCGCCGGATGGCGATGGCGCGGCCGGTGCCCCGGCCAGATCGCTGCGCTCAGCAGCGGTGGGCCGGCTGGTGCGGGTGGCCCCGGCGCCGGCGGAGCCGGCCTGCACGTGCCGGATCCCCCCGACGGTGTACACCAGGCACGGATGCAGGACGAACGTGCCCACGTCCGGCGGGAAGTGAAACTCCTCGACGTCGCCCATGGAGTAGAACCGGCGCCGCCCACCCTCGTTGACGTATCCGAGCAGGCCGTTCTGCCACAGCACGGAGGCGAGGTCCGTCGCCTGCTGGAAGTGCAGATCCGCCACCTCCTGCAGGGCCTCGAGATCCGCACGCGAGAACCGGTCGACCCCGATCATCCGGACGAACGAGCGAAGGTCCTCCTGCACGCCGCTGATGTAGGCCTGGGTGCTGGTGAACAATTCGGAGTAGTCGTGCAGGGCGGCATCCTTCGGCATCAGGTCCGACGAGATCTGGTTGGCGCACTGGGCGAGCTGGGAGTCGCCGAACCGTTTGGCGCAGCGTTGCACGACCGCCTGCAGAGCCGCCGGTGGCAGGCCTTCGTGGCCCGCCTGCTTCTGCCTCAGGACCTCTTCGCTCAGCTCGTTGCCGAGTGAGATGATGTCGCGCGGGATCAGCCTGGTGTGGCCGAGCAGGTAGTCCTCTATCGTCCCGTCGCCTTCGGGTCCCGGCCACTGGCCATTGACCCCGAGCCAGTCGCGGATCGTGGGCGGACCGGTGGCGGGGCGCCGCATCAGCAGTGACGGCGGCAGCCGCCGTAGCTTTTGCTGAAGCAGATACAGCAGTGAGCCCCGGTCCCAGGTCAGCACGCGGATGTGCGGTTCGTTGTAGTACCGCGGCGCATGCTCTGACCGGTACACCGAGGACATGACGATGTCCCGGATACAGACCACGACATGCAGGCGGCCACCCAGCCGGTGGTCCCGGAGCAGCCGCATGACCTGATAGAACAGCCCTTCCTGGCACTTCAGCCAGTACATCGGGGCGTGGCCGAACTCCTCGTCCACCGCGTCGAGATAGAAATAGATCGGCTTGCACTGGCCGACAACCTCGCCCAGCAGATCCTCGAGATCGTCCCAGAGCGGATCGTCGAGGTAGCTGGACAGCTGGTGGGCGGTCTGCCGCTGGTTAATGATGTCGCGTACCTGGCTGTAGATCGACCGGGGCCGCCGGAAGTCGTCGAGCAGCCGCGCGTACGAGTGCTCGATCTCGTCGATCTGCTCATCGCGCAACTGCTGACGCAGCTCGGGACGGCGCAGCAGGTGCGAGACCAGCGAGCGCATGATGGCGCGATCCCAGATCTGCATCCACTTCTCGACCAGGACGCGGTCCGAGAACCACTGGCACGCCTTCACGATGACTTCGGTCTTCGGCAGGCCCTGCTGCGGCGGATCGGCGTAGACGGAGTCCTGATGTGACTGGAAATCCTGCAGCCGCCGCAGGTAGACCGTCTTGCCCGCGCCGAGCTTCCCCACGATGACCCGCACCATGGAGTCGTTTGCCCGGGTCGCGAGGTGGCCATAAGCCGGATTGCCGGCGAAGTTGACGAACTCGCTGATCAGATCTTCGATGTCGGCTCGTGACCCGTCCGGATTGCCGAACGGCCCCACCGGGTCGAGCGGCGCCGCCTGCTGCCCATTTTCTCTCCCAAGCCGGATGGTAGCCCGGCAACAGGAGCAGGAGCCAGCAAAGCGGTCAGTACCGCCTGATCCGCGGATCTCACGATGGCGGTCAGGGTGGGCCATCCTGGCATCGGCGTACCGGTTGACCGGTTTGCTAGTTGAGCGGTACATTACTTAAGTAATGAACCGATGAAGAAGCCGGAAGGCTGGAAACGGTGCGGGGAATGGCTGGTCTTGACGAGGGAACCCCGCTGTTCGCCCAGGTGGCGGAGCGGCTGGCGGCCGACATCGCGGACGGCGGCCTGGCCGAGGGCGAGCGCGTGCCGTCGACAAATGAACTGGCGGCCTTCTACCGGATCAACCCGGCGACCGCGGCGAAGGGGATCAACATCCTCGCCGACGAGGGCCTGCTGGACAAGCGCCGCGGCATCGGGATGTTCGTGGCGGCCGGGGCGCGTGCGACGCTGCTGGCCCGCAGGCGCGCCGGGTTCACCGGGCGGTACGTGGAGCCGCTGCTTACCGAGGCGGCCCGGCTCGGGATCGACTCCGATGAGCTGATCGCGCTTATCAGGGAATGCAGTAGCGAGCGGGCAGGCGTCGCCGTATGACACCGGCGGTCTCGGTAACCGGGCTGACCCGGAGATATCCCGACCAGGTTGCCCTCGATGACGTGCACCTGACGATCGGCAACCGAGACGATTACCGGGCTGCTCGGCCGCAATGGCGCGGGGAAGACGACCTTGCTGCGCATCCTGGCGGGCCAGGAGTTCCCGTCGTCCGGCTCGGTGCGGGTCTTCGGCTCGTCGCCGGCCGAGAACGAGAACGTGCTGCGCCGCCTGGTGCTCGTCCGCGAGGACCAGGCGTACCCGGACTGGGCGTACCCGGACTTCAAGGTGTGCCACGCGCTCCGCGCCGCGTCCTTCTGCTATCCGAACTGGGACGCGGGCCTGGCGTCCTCGCTGCTGGAGGACTTCGGCCTGCGGGCGGGCAAGGCGATCAAGAGCTTGTCGCGCGGGCAGCGGTCGGCCCTCGGGATCACGATCGGGCTCGCCGCCCGCGCCGAGGTGACGCTGTTCGATGAGCCGTACGCCGGGCTGGACGCCGTCGCCCGGCAGATCTTCTATGACCGGCTGCTGGCGGAGTACGCGGACTTCCCCCGTACGGTGGTGCTGTCCACTCACCTGATCGACGAGGCCGCCGCCCTGTTCGAGAACGTGGTCGTGATCGACCGCGGCCGGGTCGTGCTGGACACGGCGGCCGACGGACTGCGGGGCATGGTCACCACGGTGAGCGGCCCGGTCCTCGCGGTGGACTCCTTCACGCAGGGGCGCCCGGTCTGGGAACGGCGCGGACTCGGCTCCCAGGCGTCGGTCGTCATGGTGGGGCAGGTGTCTGGTGAAGACCGCGAGCGGGCCCGGTCGCTGGGCCTGGACCTGACCCCGCTGTCCCTGCAGCAGCTCGTGGTCCACGCGTCCGGCGGGCCGGCTGGCGCCGGCTCCCTGACCGGAAGGACCAGCGCGTGAACACCATGATCAAGGTGGCCCGCTACCACCTGGTGCGGCCGGTGCTATTCGTCACGCTCCCGTTGGCGACCCTGGCGCTTATCTTTGCCGTCAACGTGGCACGGGGGGGCAACACCTTCCGCGACGGGCTGGGCGGCATCTTCCTCATGTTCTTCATCGTGGGTGTGCAGCGCATCGGCGGGTGGCTGCCGTTCGGTCTCGCGCTCGGCGCGACCCGCCGCTCCTTCTACGCTGGTACCGCGCTGCTCGGGGTGTCGATGTCCCTCGTATACGGCCTGGTGATAGCCGGGCTGCAGGCCATCGAACGGGCGACCGGCGGCTGGGGACTGTCCATCACCTTCTTCCGGGTGCCGCATCTCCTGGACGGGCCCTGGTACGCCACCTGGCTGACCTCGTTCGTGGGACTGTCCGCGCTGTTCGTGTACGGCATGTGGTACGGGATCGTGAATCGCCGGTGGGGCACGCTGGGCGTGCTCGCGTTCATCGCCGTCCAGGTGCTGGTCGCGCTCGCCGTCACGTTCGCGTACTCCAGGGCCGGCGCTCGGCGCGGCACCCTCGCCAGCCTGAGCGCCCTCGACCTGACCGGCGTCGCCGCCGCGCTGACGGTGGTGTTCCTGGCCGGCGGCCACGCCACGATCCGCCGCGTGACGGTGTGACGGAGCGCAGCCGGGACCTTGGCCCGAACGCTGGCCGATGAATCGCGGCCGTGCCCGCGGTCATCTGCACGGCAGGGTGAGACAAAATCCCCCAACTTGTGCGATTCCGTCTCACCCAGGGCGCAGGGCAAGCTGGGTACACCAACGGGGCCAACGAAAGGGGACACCATGGGAAAGGAAGCACGGGCCGCGCTGCTGCTTGGCGCCAGCGCCTGCCTGCTAGCGGTCATGGTTGACTGGGCGGTCGGGGAACTGCACCAGTGCGGGCCAGCCCCGCAGCAAAGCTACCACCCGGTACCCGGGCAGTAGCGGCCACCGGCAGATCACCAGCCGGGCGGCGCTACTTGCCTGGCTACCGCGGGTTGACGGTGAATCCCAGATTCCCGAGTACCCGGACGGCGCCGGACTTACCGCCCTCGAAGTCACCGGAGCTGAGGCGGTTACCGGTGGCGAACTCGTAAGCCGTGCCCAGGATCGCTTTCGGCGGGTAACGGCGTTCGTCCCAGAGCAGATCGTAAGTCGTGGTCGGGGCGAAACCGTGCTCGGCGAAGAACTCCTTCGCCCCCAGCCGGTCGTACTCCTGGATGGCACGCACCACGTCATCACGGGTCACGTCGTCCCACATCACCATCTGGTCACCCTCCTCGGCCCGTGTCCGGACGGCGTCGCCGACTGAGTAAGTTTCGCCGCCGGAACCTGTCCGCACACCGTCAGATCAGCTATCCGTGACGAGCCGACCCCAACGCAGTGCGCCGCCACGTCTAGCCATCTTGACGGTATGGACCCCGCGACCGTGCCCGCCCGAAGGCTGCACGGTCCGCGCGGTGGAGTACGACATGGGCGCCGTCCCCGGCGCTGCCCTCCAGGTGCTGGTACCAGCGTGAGTAGCTGGCTGCCCCACTTGGCATGCGCGCCGTGCGGGAAAGTGCCCGTTTTGCCGGGAATGGGTGTACCGCGCGCATGCTAAGTGCGTGCCTACCCATGAGCCAGCGGAAGCAGTTCGGTCAGACCGAGACCAGGTCACAGACGAAGATCAGGGTCTCGCCCGGCGCGATCGCGTTCCCGGCGCCGCGGTCGCCATAGGCCAGCCCCGGTGGGATGATCAGCTGCCGCCGCCCGCCGACCTTCATGCCCTGCACGCCCTGGTCCCAGCCGGCGATGACGTGCCCGACACCGAGCCGGAACGACAGCGGCTCGCCCCGGTCCCAGCTCGCGTCGAATTGCTCGCCGGTTGAGTACGCGACGCCGACATAGTGAACCTGAACCGTGTCGCCCGGGCTGGCCGCCGGGCCGTCGCCTTCCCAGATGTCGGTGATCTCCAAATCGGCGGGTGGCTCGCCGCCGGGAAAGTCGATCTCTGGCTTGCCGGCGCTCATGGTGCCTCTTTCCGTAGTTGTGTGTCTGCGCTGCTCAGCCAGGCAACTGCCCCGGCTGAGCCCGTTTCACCTGGGCCAGGCTATGCCGCCACGGCGCTGCTCCACGCACAACCCCGGGAGTTCCGTCCCACCAGCCGCCGCGCGGAGCCCAGTGTGGCCTGTTCCGTTCGGCTCGCTAGACTCCCGGCCGTGACGAAACCAGGGCGACGGCCGAAAGCCAAGCGGCGGGGCTGGGTCATCTACTGGGTGTTAACCGGCCTCACCGTGCTGGCGGTCATCGGCGGCATCGTGACTGTCCGCCTGACCGGCGCTGCATTTACCGAGCCGTCAACGAGCATGGCGAACACCCTCCGGCCGGGGGACCTTCTGCTCGCCGCGCATACCGGCCAGGTCCACCGGGGTGACGTGATCGTTGAGCGGCAGACGTCGCCCGCTCCCGGCGACTACGTAAGGCGGGTCATCGGGCTGCCTGGCGATCATGTGGCCTGCTGTGCTGCTGGTGGCCGGATCACCGTTAACGGGAAGCCTCTCGACGAGACGTATGTGTATCCCGGCGAGGTCCCCTCGGTGGTCCGGTTCAAGGTCACGGTGCCGGAGGGGCATCTGTGGCTGCTGGGCGATCACCGTCTTGTCGCGTACGACTCGCGCGAGCTTGGCCCGCTGGCCGTGCAGGTGGTGGGCCGGGTGGTCCTGGTCCTGCGGCCCGGTCATCCCGTCCTGCTGCGGACGCCGGAGACGTTTATCGCCGATGGCCTCGCTCCGGCGAGCGAGGGGACACCGCCGGCGCTGGTCGCCGCGCTGGTCACGTTCCTGGCGGTGCCGCTCTTTATCGTGCTGGTGATCATAGGGATCGTCTGTTTTGCCATTGGCCGGATCCGCCGAAGCAGAAAGCGGGGCGTCCCGGCAGCCCCGGAGTACCGGCCGCTCGCCCCGCCGCCAGCGCGCGGATAGGCCTAGCCTGGCGTGGCTCCGGGCACCAAGCCAAGCAGAGGGGGAAATGTGGCCAGCACAGCTGAAGTCCTGATGGAAGGCATCGTGTTCGGCGAGTCTCCGCGCTGGCACGACGGGCGGCTCTGGTTCTCCGACTGGGGAGCAACCAGGTGATCGCGCTGGACGCGGACGGCAGCCACCAGGTGGCCGCGTCGGTCGAGTCGTTTCCGATGTGCATCGATTTCCTGCCCGACGGGCGGTTGCTCATCGTGGACTCGCCGCGGCGGCAGTTGCTGCGCCGCGAGCCGGACGGGTCGCTCGTCCAGCATGCCGACCTCTCGGCGGTCTCGGACAAGCCGTGGAACGACATCGTGGCTGACGACCGGGGCAACGTCTATGTCAACGGCACCGGTTTCGACTTTCCCGGCGGCGAGTTCGCGCCGGGCATGGTCGTGCTCGTCACCCCGGACGGCCGCGTCGGCCAGACAGTCCGGGACCTCGCGTTCCCTAACGGCATGGCGATCAGCCCGGACGGTGCGACGCTGGTCGTGGCCGAATCCTACGCGAACCGGCTCACCGGCTACGACATCGGCAGCGACGGCACCCTCAGCAACCGGCGGGTGTGGGCGGAGACACCCGGCGACCATCCAGACGGGATCTGCTTCGATGCCGATGGCGCCGTCTGGTACGCCGACGTCGGCAACCAGCACTGTGTGCGGGTCCAGCCGGGCGGTGCGGTGCTGGCCACCGTGGACCTGGATCGCGGCGCCTTCGCCTGCGCGCTGAGCCGCGGGGAGGAGCCGCGGTTGTTCGTCGTCGGCCAGAACTGGGACGGGCCTGATTCGATGTCGTCGTCACCGAGTGGCCAGGTCGTTCGCGTTCCCCGCGCCCACACCCGGCGCCGGGAGGCCGTGAGCGTAGCGTGACGGGTATGCGGCTGGATACCGGCACGGCGCTGCGTGAGCTGGGGGTGCGCGCCGGGCAGTTGACCGCGGCGGAGCGGGCTCAGCTGGATGAGGCTGGCTTCGTTCCGCTGCCCGGCATCCTGTCAGCCGGGCAGCTACAGGTCATCCGGCAGCGCCTGGCGGAACTGTCCGCCGCCGAAGGGGACCGGGCCGGTCTCGAGGTGCACCAGGAGGAGGGCACCGACCGGCTAGCTGACCTGGTGAATAAGGACCCGGTGTTCGAGGTGTGCTTCACCTGCCCGCGGGTGCTGGCCGCGGTAGCCCATGTGCTGGGCGATTTCACCCCTCTCCTCGCTGAACAGCCGCGCCGCGCTGCCCAGGGCCGGCCATCAGCGGCTGCACGCCGACTGGGCGAGCCGGTGCCAGCCGGTGACTACCAGGTCTGCAACTCCATCTGGCTGATCGATGATTTCACCGCCGACAACGGCGCCACCCGGGTGGTCCCGGGCAGCCACCGCAGCGCACAGCTGCCGCGCCAGGCGATGGCCGATCCCGGGGATCACCACCCTGACGAGGTCAAGCTGCTCGGCCGCGCAGGCACCGTGGTGGTCTTCAACGCGCACCTGTGGCACGGCGGAACCCGCAACACCACCGGGCGGCCACGCCGGGCGCTGCACTCCTACTTCTGCCGCCGCGGCGGTAAACAGCAGCTGGACCAGCGAGCCTACGCCCGCCCGGAGACGCTGGCCCGGCTCAGCCCCGCCGCCCAGCACATCCTCGGCCTCCGCTGAGCCGCGCTGGCCTCAATGCACTGAGGTACGCGGACTCTTCACGGATCTGGTGCGGCCGGACCGGGGCTCCGGCTACTCCGGGGTCTCCTCGACGTCGGCCAGGATCTGGCGCGCGGCGGCTTCATCGTCGGCGTCCACCAGCACGCGGACACCCGATATCTGCAGCTGCGGGTCCTGCCCGCCGGCATCATCCGCCAGCACAGCCGCCCGCAGGCCGTTACTGCGCAGCAGGCCGGCCACCAGCTCCGCCTCGGTGCGGCTGGCCAGCACCGCCACCGTCACCGTTGCCCCGTCCACGATCGCAGCTCCTCTGCGCTAGGTGGTGCTCGCTCAGATAAGTATGCGGAGCGGGTTTTCCAGCAGGTCCTTCAGGGCGGCCAGCCACTGCGCGGCGATCACCCCGTCAACCGGGCGGTGGTGAACCGACAGCGTCACCGTCAGCACCTTGCCCGGGACCACGGCGCCGTCTTCGACCACCGGCTCATCGCGGACCGCACCGACGGCCAGGATCGCGGCGTGCGGCGGGTTGATGATCGCGGCGAACTCCGCCACCCCGTACATGCCGAGGTTGGTGACGCTGATCGTGCCGCCTTCCAGCTCTTCCTGGCGGAGCCGCCTGTCCCGGGCCCGGGCGGCCAGGTCCCGGGTCCGCGCCGCGACCTGCGTGATCGTCTGGGCCGTCACGTCACGCAGCACCGGCGTGACCAGCCCATGGTCGGTGGCCACCGCCACCGCGACGTCCACGGCGGCGAACGTGCGCACGGCATCCGCGGTCCAGATCACGTTCATGGCTGGCACCTGCTGGTGCGCCGCGGCCGTGGCCTTGACCACCAGGTCATTGAGGGACACCCGGGTGCCGTCGTCCCGGCCGGTGTTGATCTCGGCCCGCAGCGCGACCAGCCGCTCGGCCCGGACGGTCGCCCGCAGGTAGAAGTGCGGGGCGGTCTGCTTGCTTTCCACCAGCCGGGCGGCGATGGCGCGGCGCTGGCGGCTGTGCGGGATCTCACCGCCGTCCGGTGACTCGGCAACGGCGGCCGGCGGCGCGGTGGCGGGCAGCGTGGTGGTCGGCGGTGCGGTGGCCTGTGCGGCGATGGCCGCTTCGACGTCGCGGCGCAGGATGCGCCCGCCGGGACCGGTTCCGCTGATGTCCGCCACCGCGATCCCAGATTGCTTCGCGATCTTGCGGGCCAGCGGGCTGGCGAAGACCCGCCCGTTGCCGGCCGCGCCGAACGGCGGGGCGGGCGTGACGGGAGCCGCAGTGACGGGAGCCGCGGTGACGGGAGTGCGGGAGGGAGCTGGCGCCACCGATGCGGCGACGCCCAGGTCGGCCAGTACCGCGCCGACGTCGGCGACCACCTCGCCGGGCTGGCCGAGCACGGCGATGGGCGCACCCACCTCGACGTGCGCGCCCGGTGCCACCAGCGTCTTGAGCACGACGCCGGCGTCCTCGGCCGCGACGTCCACCATCGCCTTGTCGGTCTCCACCGTGGCCAGCGTGTCGTCCGCGGCGAACTCGGCGCGCTCCGCCACCAGCCATTCCGCCAGCACCGCCTCGGTCGCGCCGGCGGCCACCTCAGGCATGCGCAGCAGCCGGGGCATGTCAGTACCTCGCGATCTCGGCCAGCGCGGCGATGACTTCTTCGCGCTGCGCGATGGCGGCCCGCTCGAGGACCTGGCTGATGCTGGGCGACGCCTCGCCGCCGGTCGACCCGCTGGACCGGCGCTCCAGCCAGTCGAAGAACCGGCGGTGGATCTCGTCGGCCAGCCAGGCGCCGTACGACTGCCCAGCGCCCCCTGCTCGGCGATCAGCACTTGTTCGTCTTTTGAGCGCGCGCCGATGGCGTCCCAGTCGATGCTGGCCCGGTCCAGCCAGCGCAGGTCGATCACCTCGGCATCGACGCTGCCCGGACTCGTCCACCGCCGCGAGGACGTGCGCATCATCCCGAGGTAGCTCAGCACGGTGACCCCGGCCGGGCGCCGCACCACCGCCTTCCCCACCGGCAGGTAGTAGTCGTAGTCGTCGACCGGTCCGGCCCGGTCGAGCTGTAGAGGTCAACGTGCTCGAGCACCAGCACCGGGTCCTCGCACCGCAGCGCGCTATTCATCAGGCCGACATAGTCGTACGGGGTGGACGGGGCGACGATCCGCCAGCCGGCGGCTGGTGGCGAAGATGCCGGCCGGGTCCATCGAATGCTGCGAGCCGTAGCCGGTGCCCATGGCGACCTTGCTGCGCAGCACGAGCGGCACGCCGGTGTCGCCGCCGAACATGTGCCGCGCCTTGCCGATCTGGTTGAACAGCTGGTCCGCGGCCACCCACATGAAGTCGGCGTACATGAACTCGACCACCGGCGGAACCGGCCATCCAGCGCGATGCCGCCGGCCAGCCCGGCGAACGCGTTCTCGCTGATCGGCGTGCCCAGGATCCGGTCCGGGAAGCGGCTGGCCAGCCCGCGGGTGGCGCCGTTGGTGCCGCCGTTGAGCCGGTGCACGTCCTCGCCCAGCACCACGATGCCCGGGTCGGTCTCCATCCGGCGGCCCATCACGGCGGCCACCGCCTCGATGAACTTGGTCTCCTGCACAGGCACGGCGTAGCCGTCCGGGTCGGCGAACCCACGCCGGCGAATTCGCTGAGGTCGCCGCGGACGCCCGACGTCGACAAGCCGGGATCGGGCCACTCGGACGGCTTGATCTGCCGCTCGCCGGGCTTGCCGCCGGGCACCGGCTCCAGCAGCACCTGGCCGATCTCGGCCATGACGGCTTGCGCGCGGGCCACCGTCCCGGCCGTCTCCGCCGCGGTCAGGATGCCGCGCCGCTCCAGCTGGGCGGCGGTCTGCCGGACCGGGTCACGGTCCCGCCAGGCGCGCTCCTCGGCCTTGTCCCGGTAGCCGAACGCGCTGCCCGGGTAGCCGCCGTTCTGGTGGAAGTAGCGGTACGTGTCGGCCTCGACCACGGTCGGGCCGCCGCCGCCGCGCATATGCGCGACCGCCTCGGACATGGCCAGGTGGACGGCCAGCGGGTCCATCCCGTCCACCCGCCAGCTGGCGATGCCGAAGCCCGGGCCGCGGCGCGGACAGCCGCGGCTCGCCGGTCGCCTCGGCACCGACGTGGACACCGCGTACTGGTTGTTCTCGATGAAGAAGCAGACCGGCAGCGACCAGGCGGCGGCCAGGTTCATCGATCTCCAGCGTGGACCCGATGTTCACCGCGCCGTCGCCGAAGTAGGTCACCGAGACCGCGTCGGTGCCGGCCTGCCGGTGCGACCAGGCGAACCCGGCCGCCTGCGGGACGCCGCCGCCGACGATGGCGTTGGTGCCCATCGCCCCGGCCTCTTTCCAGCGCAGGTGCATCGACCCGCCGCGGCCGTGGCCCCAGCCCCGGTCCAGCCCGCAGATCTCGGCCAGGGTGCGCAGCAGCACCTCACGCACCGGCTCGGACGGCGCCGCGAGCGGGTCCATGCCCTTCGGCTCGACGTGGCCGAGCGCCTTGGCCAGGAACTGGTGATGGCCGCGGTGTGATCCGTTCACCGTGTCCTGGCTGGTGAGGGCCAGCACACTGCCGACCGCACCACCCTCCTGGCCGATGCTGGAGTGCGCCGGGCCGTGGATCAGGCCAGCCCCGGCCAGGTCGAGGACGTACTCCTCGAACGTGCGGATCCAGCACCAGCTGGGCGTACATGGTGCGCAGCAGCGCCGGATCGGCGGCGTCCCAGTCGGCCTCGCCAGCCAGCACCTCGACCCATGGCGAGGCGGGTTCGAGGGCGCGGTGCTCGGGCACGGTGGCCTCCCTTCACCGGAAGACAGCAGCAGACGATTGGATCCAAAACTATACCTAACGCCCTCAAGGGGCTAGTCTGGACGACCAGAGCCCGGCCGAGCGAAGTTAATTGGATCCGAAGTGAGGTGCGCATGGGCCTGCCCGGGTTGCGCCGGATGGATCACGTCGGGTTCACCGTGCCGGACATCGACGAGGCCCACAAGTTCCTGGTCGACGTGCTCGGCTGCGAGTACCTGTACTCGCTGGGCCCGTTCCGGCACGACGACTCGGACTGGATGCGCACCCACCTGAACGTGCACCCGCGCGCGGTGATGGTGGAGAACCGCTGGTTCCGCTGCGGCGACCAGGCCGTCTTCGAGGTCTTTCAGTACACCGCGCCCGATCAGCGCGGCGCGATCCCGCGCAACAGCGACGTCGGCGGGCACCACATCGCGCTCTACGTCGATGATCTGGACGCGGCCATCAGCCACTTGCTGGCGTTGGGGATAAAGGTTCTTTCTGGTCCGACCGCCAGCCAGGGCCCGGCCGAGGGGAACCGGTGGATCTACTTCCTCAGCCCGTGGGGCATGCAGTTCGAGCTGGTTTCCTACCCGGGCGGGAAGGCCTGGGAGCGGGCGAATCCGCGGGCATGAGCAGCGACGTCAGCAGCGCCCGGGTGGCGTCCTACCTGCGCGAGGCCATCCTCGGTGGCCAGCTCCGGCCGGGTGACCGGATCCGCCAGGAGGAGGTGGCCGAGCAGTTCGGCGCGAGCCGGCTGCCGGTGCGGGAGGCGCTGCGGATGCTCGAAGCCGAGGGGCTCACCGAGCTGGAGCCGCACAAGGGCGCCCGGGTGCCGTGGCTGACCCGCCGTGAGGTCGAGGTGATCTACCAGATGCGCGAGCGCCTGGAGCCGCTCGCGCTGGCGGAGAGCCTGCCGCGGCTGACCGCCGCCGACCACGAGCAGCTCGGCAAGGTGCAGCAGCAGATCGAGGACAACGACGACCTGGAGAAGTTCCTCGGCCTGGACCGGGAGTTTCACATGCTGACCTATAGCGGCTGCACGGTCGAGCCGCTGAACTCGGCGGTTGCCCGGCTGTGGAACTCCACCCAGCATTACCGGCGCAGCTATGTCACGCTCGGCGGGCGGGACCGGATGTGGGTCGTCAATGCCGAGCACCGGCTGATCCTGGACGCAGTGCTGCGCCGCGACGCCACCGACGGCGAGCGCTACCTGCAAGGGCATATCCGGCGCACCCGCATCGAGCTGAGCCGCCATCCGGAGGTGTTTAGGTGAGCAGTGTTCAGGTGACCACACAGACGGCCAACGGCCACCCGCCGGCCGCCCCGGGCCATATGGGGGTCGACTACGAGGAGCGGGTGGACTTCGCCCGGCTGCGCGAGTACCGGAACACACGGGCGAGAGCCGCGCTGGACAGCAGCGAGTGCGGCGCCCTGCTGCTGTTCGACTTCTACAACATCCGGTACACCACGCACACCTGGATCGGCGGCGCGCTCGGCGACAAGATGATCCGCTACGCGCTGCTCGCCCGCGGCCGGGACCCGGTGCTGTGGGACTTCGGTTCGGCGGTCAGGCATCACCAGCTGTACTCGAAGTGGGTGCCGGAAGAGAACTGCCGGGCCGGGTTCCTCGGCTTCCGCGGCGCGGTCGCGCCCAGCGTCGGGCTGATGCGCGACGCCGTGGCGGAGATCAAGTCGCTCCTGGTCGAGGCTGGTGTGGCCGACATGCCGGTCGGGGTGGACATCGTCGAGCCGCCGTTCCTGTTCGAGATGCAGCGGCAGGGCCTGCGGGTGGTGGACGCGCAGCAGATCATGCTCGACGCGCGGGTCATCAAGTCGCCGGACGAGATCATGCTGCTGACCCAGGCCGTGGCCATGGTGGATGGGGTCTACCAGGACATCGTCGAGCATCTCAAGCCCGGCGTCCGGGAGAACGAGATCGTCGCGCTGGCCAGCAAGCGGCTCTACGAGATGGGCTCGGACCAGGTCGAGGCGATCAACGCGATCTCCGGCGAGCGCTGCAACCCGCACCCGCACAACTTCACCGACCGGCTGATCCGCCCCGGCGACCAGGCGTTCTTCGACATCATCCACTCGTTCAACGGCTACCGGACGTGCTACTACCGGACGTTCTCGGTGGGCAGCGCGACCCCGGCCCAGCGGGACGCGTACCAGCAGGCGCGGGAGTGGATGGACCGCGGGATCGACGGCATCCGGGCCGGCGTGGGCAGCGACCAGATCGCTTCGCTGCTGCCGGCGGCTGAGGAGTTCGGGTTCGGCAGCGAGATGGCGGCCTTCGGGCTGCAGTTCGCGCACGGGCTCGGGCTGGGCCTGCACGAACGGCCGATCATCTCCCGGCTCAACTCGTTCACCGAGCCGGTCGAGCTGCAGGCCGGGATGGTGTTCGCGCTGGAGACCTACTGCCCGGCCACGGACGGCTTCTCGGCCGCCCGGATCGAGGAGGAGATCGTCATCACCGAGACCGGCCCGAAGGTGCTCACCCTGTTCCCGGCCCAGGACCTGTTCGTGGCCAACCCGTACTGAGCGCGCTCAGCCGAGGAAATCGAACGGGCGGCCCAGGCCTGCCGCCTGGGCCCGGCGGTAGGCGGTCCAGGCCAGCACGAGGTCCTGCCAGGGCAGCCCGACCGGTGTGTAGATGGTGATGTCGGCCCCGGCCTGGCGGCTGGGGATCGTCCCGTGCAGCACCTGGCTCAGGGTGCCGGCCATGTCGGCCGCCGACAGCCCCGCCGTGCCCAGCGCGCCTGAGGTGACCGCGAGTGCGACGTCGTTGACGATCACCCGCCCGGCGCGCAGCAGCCCGGGGGCCAGTTCGGCCTTGCCGGGCTCATCGGCGCCCAGCGACGTGAGGTGCGTGCCGCCCGGCACGTCACCGTCAGCCAGCAACGGGGTGCGGGACCAGGTGGCCAGCACGACGATGTCGGCGTCCCGGGCCGCATCCCGGGGATCCGCCGCGAGCCGGGCCGGCCCGCCCGGATGGCGGCCGGCGAACACCCGGGCCCGCCCGGGATCGAGGTCGCAGACGGTGAGGCGCGGCCACTCGCGGAGCGTGGCCAGGCCGCGGAGGACCAGATCAGCCTGGGCGCCCGCGCCGACGACCGCGACCGTGCGGGCGGCGGGACGGGCCAGCACATGCGTCGCGAGGGCGGCCGCCAGGCCGGTCCGCCAGGCGGTCACCGTGGCTGAGTCCAGCACCGCGAGCAACTCGCCGCCGCGTGCGTCGTGCAGGCACACCACGCCGCGCAGGGCTGGCTGCGCCGCCGGGAATTTGGCATTGACCTTCACGGTGTACGCCGGCACACCCTCGGCCAGGCCAGGAATCAGCGCGGTAGCCGTACCGGGACCAGGCAGATCCGTGCGGACCCGCTGCGCGGCAATGCCCGGCGGCACGGCCAGGAAGCCCTGCCGCAGCGCCGCCAGGCAGGTGCCGATATCCAGCACCCGGTCCAGATCGGACCGGACAGCAGCAACGTCACACGCGACGGTATCAACGCGGCCGTCCGCGCCTCCTTCTGGGCGGGAGATGGAAACTATGAACTGCATATCTCGCCGCGTCTTCCGGTGCGCCCGGGCTCGTCCCGGTCGCCGTCCCGGTCGCTGTCGTGGTGGCCCTGATTACGGCCGGGGCGACGCTCATCATCGGCTGGCTCAACCTCAGCGGCCAGAAGGAAACGTTCAAGTGGCAGCGGGATCATGCCACGAAGCAGATAGACCTGATGCAGTCCGGGCAGATCACCGACCGTTTCATGCGGGCGATCGAACAACTGGGCAGCAGCAGTGCGCAGGTCCGTATCGGTGCCATCTTTGCCCTGGAACGGATCGGCCGGGAATCACCGGCTGATAGGCCGCACATCGTCAGCACGCTGGCCGCCCTGGTCCGGGAGCGGCTGCCGGCCTCGGCGGTGGGGGAGCGCGGCTACGTGCAGGTACTCATGCAGCGGGCGCCCGACGCGCAGGCCGCGATGACCGCGCTGTGCCGTCCGCCGCTGTCCGAGGACCGCCGCGACTCGGCGGAGATCGGCGGTCTCAACCTGTCCCGCACTGATCTCCGGCGGGCCAGCCTGAAGAAGGCGGATCTGCGCGGCGCGAGCCTCTGGGGCGCCCGGCTGGAAAACGCGGACCTGCGCGGGGCGGACCTGACGGACTGCAACCTGAGCAACGCGTACTTCGGCACCATCTCCCCGGGCCAGCCAGGTTTCGAGCGAGGGGCCGACCTGCGGCAGGCGACGCTCACCCGGGCGCGGCTCAGCAACACCCACGACTTCAGCGATGCGCTCACGGATGGGGCGGTCGGGCTGGCCGACGACGAACGCCCCTGCAGCCGTCAGAGCCCGGGTAGGAGGCCGAGGATCGCCAGCAGGTCGCGGAAGTCCGTGATCGTGTAGTCAGGCACGCAGTCCCGGTAGACCTTCACACCCTGGTCGGAATCGAACATCACGGTGGTCATGCCGGCTTGCTGGGCGCCATAGATGTCCCGGTACATGTCGTTGCCGACGTACAGCGCGTTCCCGGCCGCGACCCCCATGCCGTCCAGCGCGTACTGGAACAGCCGCGGGTCGGGCTTGCGGTACCCGTGGTCGCCGGAAATGACGATCGGGTCGAAGTAGCCGAGCAGGCCGACCTTGTGCAGTTCACCGCGCGCGTACATGCGCTGCGCGTCGGTGACGATCGCGAGCGGGTAGTGCGCCCGCAGCACGTCGAGCATCTCGCAGACGTACGGGTACAGGCCGAGCCGCCGCCGCGAGATGCCGCGGCACATCTCGGCCAGGAACAACGGCATCTGCCGGAGCTTCCCCGCGGGCAGCGCGCGGGTGAAATCCGTGCCATGCACGTTGATGATGCTGCGCCAGATACCGACCGCGTCGAATTCGGGGTACTCCTGCGGGCTGGCCCGGAACTGCTCCTTCATGACCTGGAAGTAGACGTCACGGAGTTCCTGCCGGTGCAGGTCGATGCCCTGGTAGGTAAGGAAATGCGCCGCGGCCCGGAAGATCCGCTCTTCGTCGTCATCGGCCAGGATCCTGACCAGGGTGCCGTTCACGTCGAAGGCGATCGCTCGGATGTCCATGCGTTGCCTCAGACCCCTCCCTCGGCAAGGCGTTGGCACCGAGTCTAGGCGGCCCGCAGCAGCCGTTTCGCCTGTCCCACCAGCCTGCTGGCGTAATCCCGGCCGATGTAGTCGTTACGCGCGATGCGCAGCAGGTTCACCGCCATGTAGTACGGCGTGCGAGCGGTAACCGACTCGAACGTCTGCTCGCGGTCGGGGAAATGGCAGCTGTACTCCCAGAGGAAGTGCCCGATGAACGACTCCGCGCGGTGCCGGTCGCCCGAGTCACGCAGGAACGCGTGCCGGAGTTCGCCAGCCACCCGGCCGACGTCGAACACCCGGTCGCCGCGCTTCATCCGTTCCAGGTCGATGGCCGCCACGTCCATGCCGTGGCCGAACAGGAAGTTCGCCGGGGTCGCATCGCCGTGCAGCCAGACCTGCCGGTCCTGCCACATCTGCGGCCGGTCCCGCCACCGGTCACGCAGCCCGGACAGCTCGTCGACGTCCCGCTGCCCGATACGGTGCGTCTTGCTGAGCCGGCCGACGATCGCGTCGAAGTACCGGCACTCGGCATCGAACTGCACCGTGGCCCCGTTGGCCGTCCGGTTGTGCAGGGTGGCCAGGAAATAGGCCAGCGCCTTCAGCCGCCAGTAGAGGTGCGCGTCATCCCGCTGCTGCGTGGCCCGGGCGATCGCGTGGCTGAATTCCTCGCCGGAATAGTATTCGACGGCCAGCACGCCATTGATGTCGCGGCTGAGCCCCAGCGGGCGGATCACGTGGTGCGGCGATCCGACCAGGTTGTAGCGGCGCAGCGTCTTCAGGCAGTCATACTCCTGGCGGGCCATCCAGGCCGCCTTGTCCAGGTCGGTTCTGAACCTCGTGCCGTAGAACTTGCAGATGACCTGGGTGCCGCTGAACTTCTCCTGGTACCGGTAGACCTCGTTGCTGCCGGACAGCCGGAACACGCGGAACGCCAGCTGGCGCTCGTGCACGTCGAGCCGGTCGCGCATGATGGTGCTGAGGAAACCGTGCAGCGGGTCCTGGCCCGCCACGTAGCCGACATATTTCCCGTTCATCGGAGCCTTCCCTCGCGCCGGGCCGTAAAGCGACGGCATCGAGTAGCGCCGTCCCCCGGGTGCGCGGTGCCCCGTCACTTACCATTCACCGCGCCTTTACCCAGATGGAGACTTTTGGTCGGCTCCTGATACATGTGCGGGCTGGGCCTGGCCAGGCTGGCCCAGCCGGGTCACGCCGCCTTGGCTTCCGGGTGGGCCTGGTCATCGTGCCCGGCCTGCCGTCCAGCCAGCTCCGCTGGGGCGAGAGCGGTGTGCCGTCGCTGCGGCCGGAAACCGGCCGGTGTGATCGTGGCGATCAGCAGTGACAGCGCCACGGTGAGCACGGCGGCGGTACCCATGATCGCCCAGAACAGCGGCCAGAAATCGGCCCCAAAGCTCAGCATCGGACCTCATCCCGTTCCTTAACGCATGTCCTCTTGCTTTAAGAGTAGGCGCCTCTAACTGTTAACGCAAGCCGAGTTGCAATAAGATCGGTCACATGGCGATGACCAACCCCTCGGCGAAGACCCGCCGGACCGGCGGCCGCAGCGCGCGGGTCCGCGCCGCGGTGCTGCGCGCCACGCTCGACGCGCTGCTGGACGGCCCGGCCGACGAGCTGTCTATCCGCGACGTTGCCCAGCGGGCCGGGGTGCACGAGACGTCGATCTACCGGCGCTGGGGGACCAGGCCGAACCTCATCCTGGACGCCGTCCTCAGCGAGATCCAGGCCGCCGTCCCGGCCCCGGACACCGGCTCGCTGCGGGCCGACCTGGTCGCCCTCCTGGCTCCATCGCGGCCTTCATCAGCACGCCCGTCGGCCGGGTGCTGCTGCGCCTCGCCCTCCAGGACGACCTGCCCGAGGAGCACGCCGCCCGGGAGCGGTTCTGGGCCGAACGCTTCACCACCGGCCAACGGGTGCTGCAGCGGGCCCAGGCCCGCGGCGAGCTGCGCCCCGGCCTGGACTACCGGCTCACCATCGAGACCCTCATCGGCGCGCTGTACGTCCGGCTGCTGCTGACCCGCGAACCGGTAGACGGCACCGTCGTCGGGCACATCGTTGACCTTGTCCTGGCCGGCCTCCACACCCCCAGCGGCCAGCCCGCCCTGACCAGCCCGCCCGACGGCCGGTCAGCCACGCAGGGTCATGACCAGGATGGGGGTGGTGGCCGGCTGCCGGGTGCCGCCGGCCGACGGTGCGGCCGATCCGGTCCACCGGCCAGGCCACCGGCCTCAACTCCGGTCTGCTGCTGATCCTGCTGGCTGTCGCGTACTGGCCGGGTCAGGGCGTCGCTCCCGGTTGAGCCGCGCGTGCGCTCTGCGGTCGCGCCGGTAAAACCCGGTGAACTCGGCGAACAGCTTGTCGTAGAGTCCGCCGAGCGCCGGGTCCGGCGAGTAGCTCCGGGCGACGCGGACCCGGTCCGGCACCTGGTCGAAGGTGAGCTCGCCCAGCGCGACCGCGGCCAGCAGGGCCGCGCCGCGGGCGTTGGCGTTGACCGGGTCGGCGACCTGCTCGATGGTGCGGCGGAGCACGTCGGCGAAGATCTGGCACCACACGTCCGAACGGGCCCCCCCGCCGATGAACCGGATCGGCTCCAGCCGGTGGCCGGTGAACTGCTCGACCGCCGTGAGCAGCCAGCGCGTGTTCAGCGCGACCCCTTCGAAGACCGCCCGCACCAGGTCGTCCCGGCTGGCCGACAGCGACAGGTTGTGGAATCCGCCGCGCACGAAGCGGTCTTCCACCGGCGTGCGCTCGCCGTACAGCCACGGGGTGAAGATCACTCCGCCGCTCCCGGGCCTGGCCCGGGCTGCCATCCGGTCGAACTCCTGGTAGGCCGAGTCCGGCGGGTCCGCACCGAACGAGCACCCTGTCGCGCAGGAAGGTCAGGGCGGCGCCGGCCGTCTCCTGCTCGTCGGCGACGAAGTACCGGCCTGGTATCGGCGCGGGCAGCGCGGCCATGTTGTGCAGCAGGTCGGTCTTTTTGAACGGCACGTGGCAGGTCAGCCAGGAGGATGTGCCCGACGTACAGGTGCGCCTGGTAGTCGCGGGTGGCCCCGGCCCCGATCGCCGCCGAGTGGAGGTCCGGTGTGCCAACCACGACCGGAATGCCGGGCGGCACGCCGAGCGCCGCCGCGGGCGCCGGGGAGAGCGGGCCCAGGATGTCCGTCGCCGCCCGCAGCTCCGGCAGCCGCGCCTGGTCGAGGCCGGCCAGCCGCAGCAGCGCCGGGTCGTAGTCGGATCCGGTCCAGGTGACGGTTGTCCGTCACCCAGTGCAGCGCGATCGAATCGAACGACGCCGCCGGCCGCCCGGTGAGATTAGTGTTCAGCCAGTCCTTGGGCTCAAGGAACGCGTGCGTGCGCCGGTAGATCTCCGGCTCGGTGTGCTTCGAGCCACAGGATGTGTGCGATCGGGTCCTTGCCGCTCTGGGCCGGGTATACCGGCTGTGCTGCGCATCCAGCGGGCCAGCTTGCCCACTCCGTAACCCTGAATCCGCACGGCGCCGCTGGTGATGCGCCGCACGTACGGCGCGCCGCGCGAGTCCATCCAGATGATCGCGTTGCGGATCGGCTGGCTCTCGCTCGCCGACCGGCACCGTCCCCGACCACTGGGCGGTGCAGGAGACGGCCACCACGGACTCAGCCGGCATGGTGGCCCGCGCCATCAGCCGGGACGCGGCCTTGGTGATCAGATCCCACCAGTGCCCGCGGGTCCTGCTCGGCGCCGCCGCCGGGCAGCAGGGTGACCTGGCATGTCTCCTGCTCGGCCGCTACCACGTCACCGGCCCGGTTCTCGCCACCAGGGCAACCTTCAGCGCCGAGGTGCCCAGGTCGATGGCCAGGAGTGTGCCGCGCCATACGGGCCACACCTCGAAGAGCAGGTCGAGGTAGCCGGTCGAGCAGCTCGCGCACGACCTCCGCGGGCAAGGTGGCGGCCATGCCGTAGACGGGCGCCATGCCGGTGCTCACGCCCGGGTTGGCCCGGACCTCCTGGACCGAGCCGGCCAGGTCGGTCAGGAACCGGTCGGCGACGCCGGGCAGCGTGTGCCGCAGCGTGACCGCGATGATGCACCGCGGCTGGCCGCTGCAGGCCGTTCAGGCTCCAGCCGCGGTGGCTCATGTTCTCCATGACCTGGTAGACATCGAGACCGCTCGGCGGTGCGCGAACGCGGTGACCCACAGCGGGTCGCCGAGCACCCGGAGACCCGGGATGGCCGCCACCCCGTCCCTTATCCTCGCGCCGGTCGCCAGGATCCGCTGGGCGGCCTCGAGGTAGCCGTCTTCCCGATCGAGACCATGGCCGCCCAGCACGTGGCGGACAGCGCGCCGGGCCGGCTGCCGGCCAACGTGGGGGACAGGTACAGCCCGCCTGGCCAGTCGGTCACCGTGTAGTACTGGAACTGGCGCAGTTCCCTGCCCCGGTACAGCACGACCGACGAGCCCTTGGCCGCGTAACCGTACTTGTGCGTGTCGGCCGACATCGAGGTCACGCCGGGCAGCCGGAAGTCGAACGGCGGCACCGGGTAGCCCAGCCGCTCGGCCCACGGCAGGATGAACCCGCCGAGGCAGGCATCGACATGGCAGCGCCACGCCACGCTCCGCGGCCAGCGCGGCGATCTCCGGGAATCGGGTCGATCACGCCGTGCGGGAAGGTCGGCGCCGAACCCACCACCACGGCGGTCTGCTCGGTCACGGCCGCGTCCAGCGCGTCCAGGTCGGCGCGGAAATCGTCGTCCACCGGGACCCGCACCAGCGGCATGTCGAAGAACCGGGCGGCCTTGTCGAAAGCCGCGTGCGCGGTGACCGGCGCCACGATCTCGGGCGCGGCGATGCCGCGGCGCTCGCGGGCGAAGTCCCGGTAGGCGCTGCATGGCCAGCAGGATGCTCTCGGTGCCGCCGGAGGTGACTGTGCCGGACGACCGGCGTCGTCGGCCGGGACATGGCCGGCGCCGAGCATGCGCCGCGGTCATCGCGACGATCTCCGCCTCGAACTTCGTGGCGCTCGGCCACAGATCAGGATGCAGCGGGTTGCTCTGCGATTGCCGCGCATAGACCTGGCTCAGGAATGCCATGTGGCCCGGGTCGCCGTGGTAGACGGCCCCGGACGCGTAGCCGTCCCGCCAGGCGGGCTCCTCGGCTGAGGCCAGCTGGTCGATGACGCCGATGACCTCGCTCCGGGCCAGGCCGTCGGCGGGCAGCCGCCGGAAGGACGGGAACCGGTCCCGGTAGGGCTTGAGCTGCCGTTCCAGGTCAGCCATCGGGGTCGGTCATGCGCGCTTCCTCCCGAAGGCTACGGCGCCCGCGCCCCGCCCGGGGAGCCTGCTGGCCAGCACCAGTCCGGCCAGGCAGGACACGATGAGAGCGCCGAGTGACAGATACGGATTCCCGATCATTACCTGGATGATCAGCACCAGGACCACGCCGCCGAGATTCCCCGCGAGCAGCAGGAACCCGGCCGCCCCGCCCGCGCGTTCGGGACCGGCGTGCAGCTCTGACCAGTCCAGCACGACCGGCAGCCCGGCCAGCAGGAAGAAACCCGCGGCGAACAGGGCCATGCCGCCCACGGCTGGGTCGTGCTGCCGGCGAGCACGGCGAACGCCACCGCGGACACGCTAAGCGCGATCTCCAGCATGCCCCGCCGCTGGTCACGCGCGGCGCCACGATGCCGGGCAGCAGCGCCCCGCCCGCGATCCCGCCCACGGTCATGATCGCGATCAGGTAGCCGCTCGCGCCGCCGTGCCCGAAGTGCGTGAGGATGGAGTCGAGCCAGGTGGCCACAGCGTTGAAGACGCCCATCCCGATGAACAGCAGCCCGCCCAGCAGCCACATCAAGCGGTCATGCCGCAGCCAGCGCAGGGACACGGCGACCGACGGGTCGCCCGGGAAGGCGGCTGGCTGTCCGGACCGCGGCCAGCACCCAGAGCGCGGCCAGCAGCGCCACGGCGGCCTGCACCTGCAGCAGCAGCGTGAACCCGCCGGCATGCAGCAGCGGCCCGCTGGACAGGACGGCGGCCAGGATGCCCGACGAACAGGGCCACGCTGCCGACAGAAATCGCCGCGGTCCGCTCCCGGGCCGGGAAATAGCGCGCGGCGACCTTGGTGATCGGTTCAGCACGAACGGCTGGCCGAGCGCGGTCACGAACTGGCCGGCCAGGGCCCAGCCGTAGGACGTCGGGCCCGGCCAGCCGGAGCAGCCCGCCTGCCGAGGTGAGGATCGCGCCGAGGCTGAGCGCCGGCCCGAACCGGGTGTCCAGCCAGCGGCCAGCGGGCAGCGCCAGGATGACGTACATGAGCGGGAAGATTCCGGCAAGATCACCGACTGCCCCTCGGACACCCCCATGACCTGGTGTGTCTGGGTGGTGATCGGGGCGTAGGCCAGCCACAGCAGCTGGGTGCACCCGGTCAGCAGGGCATAACCGGCCAGGATCGCCCACCGGTTCATCCGCACTGAGACGATGCCCTGGGCCACCACGTCCGCTCTGCCTTCCGCGTCCGGTGCGCTGCGGCCGGCTCCGCTCGGCCTGGGTCCAGGATCGCCGCCTGCGGGCCAGCCAGCACGAGGCTAAAGTCCCCAGGCCATTCGCCCGAGGTCCCGGCGTGAGGACCTTCGGCCCTGCCGTCCCTGCCGGGTAGCACGCACGATGGCTGACGATCGCCTGTTCACGCGAGGCGGGGGACGATGGTGCACCGGTCCGCTCTTCCACATGACTATGACGTGCTCGTGATCGGCTCGGGCTTCGGCGGGTCGGTCGCGGCACTGCGGCTCACCGAGAAGGGCTACCGGGTTGGCGTGCTGGAGGCGGGACGCCGGTTCGAGGACGCCGATCTCCCCCGCACCTCGTGGGATGCCCGCAACGGTTCTTCTGGGCGCCGAAGCTCGGCTGCCTGGGAATCCAGCGGATTCACCTGCTGCGGAACGTGATCATCCTGGCTGGCGCCGGGGTCGGCGGCGGCTCGCTGGTCTACGCGAACACGCTGTACCGGCCCGATCGGATGCCTTCTACCGGGACCGGCAGTGGGCGCACATCACCGGCTGGCGGGCTGAGCTCGCGCCGTACTACGACCAGGCGGAGCGGATGCTCGGGGTGGTGCGCAACCCGACCATGACCCCGTCGGACGAGGTCGTCCGGCAGGTGGCGGTGGAGATGGGGGCAGGCGACACGTTCCGCATGGCGCCGGTCGGCGTGTTCTTCGGCCGGGGCGGCGGCAAGGAACCAGGCGTGGCTGCCGAGGACCCGTTCTTCGGCGGCGCGGGCCCGCGCCGCCAGGGCTGCCTGGAGGTGGGGGAGTGCATGACCGGCTGCCGCCACAATGCGAAGAACACGCTGGTCAAGAACTACCTGTACCTGGCCGAGCGGGCCGGGCGCGACGGTGCATCCGCAGACCACGGCGACCGGGGTGCGGCCGCTGGACGGCGGCGGGTACGTGGTGGACACGGTGCGTACCGGCGCCTGGCGGCCAGGCCGGGCCGCGCGCCGGTTCACCGCCGGGCAGGTGATTTTCGCGGCCGGCACCTGGGGCACCCAGCAGCTGCTGCACGCGATGCGGGCGCAGGGCTCGCTGCCTGCCATCTCGGCCCGGCTCGGCGCGCTGACCCGGACCAACTCGGAGGCGCTCGGCGGCGCGCTGACCACCATGCGCAACCGGGCCAAGCATGACTTCACCCGCGGGGTGGCCATCACCTCATCGTTCCGCCCGGACCCGGGTACCCGCATCGAGCCGGTCCGCTACGGCCGGGGCTCCAACGCGATGGGGCTGCTCAGCCACCCTGATGACCGACGGCGGCGGGCCGCTGCCCCGGGGGGTGACGTGGCTGGCCCAGGTGGCGCGGCATCCGGGGCGGCTGATCTCGCTGTATGCCGGGCTCAACCACTGGTCCGAGCGGGCCGTGATCGGGCTGACCATGCAGGCCGTGGACAACTCGATCACCGTGCTAAGCCAGGCCCACCCGGCGCGGCCGGGTCAGGCTTACCTCCCGGCCGGGGCACGGCGCCGCCAACCCGACCTGGATTCCGGCCGCCAACGAGGCCATGCGCCGGATCGCGGCCCGGATCGGCGGATTCCCGCTGAGCAGCATCGGCGAGATCGCCGACATCCCGATGACCGCGCACTTCATCGGCGGCTGCGTCATCGGCGATGGCGCCGGGAACCGGCGTCGTCGACCCCTACCACCGGATCTATGGTCACCCGGGGCTGCACGTGGTGGACGGCTCGGCCATATCCGCCAACCTGGGCGCGAACCCGGCCCTGACGATCACCGCCCAGGCCGAGCGGGCCATGGCCCTGTGGCCGAATCAGGGCGACCCTGACCCCCGTCCGGCCCTCGGCACGGCCTACCGGCCGGTCCAGCCCGTGCCCCCGGGCCATCCCGCGGTGCCCGGCTCGGCCCCGGCCGCGCTGCGGCTGCTCCGGACGGTCCGGGCCGCGGAAGGAGGGTGATCAGCGGCGGGCAGCATGGCAGCGGTCAGCGCGGGCATCAGGAGACGAACTGCTCACCGCCGTCGATGTCATACGTCGCGCCGGTGAGCGCCGTGTTGGCCATGATGTGCACGGCGAGCGCGGCCACGTCGGCCGGGGTGACCACCCGGCCGATCGGCAGCTTCGACCGTAGCTCCGCCCGGCGTGCCTCGAGCTGATCTCCGAGCAGCCGGGCCGACAACGGGGTGTCCACGAAGCCGGCCGCGATGAGGTTGACGCGGACCGGGGCCAGTTCCACCGCGAGGCTGGCCACGAACGCCTGCAGCGCGGCGCCGGCCGCGGGGAAGATCCCGAGGCCTTGAACGATACCCCGGCCGCTGGTGCCGCCCATGAACAGCAGCGTGCCGCCCGGCCGCATCTGGCTGGCCGCGTTGCGCGCGACCTGGAGGTCGACCGCCACGTGGTCGCCCAGCGCCGTTTCCACCTGGGCGGAGTCCATCTCGAGCAGCGGGGCGTATGTCGGGCCGCCGCCGGTGAGCATCACGTGGTCGATCGGTGCGGGCAGGTCCTGGAAGAACCGCTGCAGGGCAGCCGGGTCGGTCGCGTCGAACGCGGCGGTGCGCTGCGCGCCGATGTCCGCCGCGGCTTGCTTGAGCCGGCCGGGATTGCGGCCGACGAGGATGACCTCCGCGCCCTCAGCCCGGGCGCGGCGGCCGGTCTCGAGCCCGATGCCCGAACTGCCGCCGATCACCACGACGGTCTGCCCGGCCAGTTCCGGCTGGCTGCTCATCACGTCCTCCTCACTTCGCCAGGCTGGCCATCTGGTGGTCCATGGGGGCGGCCGGCTTCGGCTGGTCCATGATCTGCATGCGCAGCGCCAGCACGGCCGCGTTGTAGATCCCGGAGAAGCTGGGGAAAGGCTGGATCGTGTCGCTCAGCACGTCGACCGGGACATGGGCCCGGATGGCCAGTGTCGCCTGCTGCAGCCACTCCCCGGCCTCGGGGCCGAGCGCATACGCGCCGGTCAGCCGCTGGCCATCGCTGAGCAGGGTGAGGAACCCGTTGGACTCGGCGTAGCGCGTGCGTATAGGTGGCGGTCTTCGGCACTTCGGACAGCGGTGCGGTGCCGCTGTACTGGGCTTCGAGCGCGCCGACCGCGGCGGCTTGCGGGTCGGTGTAGGTGACCCGGGGGACGGCTTCGTAGTTGGCTGGGTGCATGTCGCCGGTGATGTTGGCCGCGACCACGTCGCCTTCGTACTCGCCGACGTGGGTGAGCGGCCAGATGCCAGTCACGTCGCCGATGGCCCACAGCCGATGGCCGGCCCGCAGGTACTCATCCACCTTGATGCCGCGCGGGTTGGCCTCGATGCCGACCGTCTCCAGCCCGATCCCCTCGACCCGGGGGCGGCGGCCGGTGGCGGAGAGTATCCGGTCGCCGCGCAGTTCCTGGCCGCCGTCGAACTCCAGCACGTACTCGTCGCCGTCGCGCCGCGCGGCGGCCGCGTGCTTGCCCAGCATCAGCTCGATGCCGTCCCGGCGCAGCGCCTCGCTGAGCGCCTGGCCGAGCGGGGCGGCCTCGCGGGGCAGCACCCGGTCGGCGCCTTCGACGACCATTACCTGGCCGCCGAGGCGCCGCACGACCTGGGCCAGTTCGACACCGGCGGCCCCGCCGCCGAGCACGAGCAGGCGGCGTGGGACCGCCTTCATGCTCGTCGCCTCGCGGGTGCCCCACAGGCCGTCCAGCTCACGCAGGCCCGGGACCGGCGGCACGAACGGTGCTGCGCCGGTCGCTATCACGATGTGCTCGGCCGTGTGCCGGACGCCGTCCACGTCGATCGCGCCGGGACCGGCCAGCCGGCCCGTGCCGCGCAGCAGGTCGATGCCCCGGCTGGCCAGCCAGCGTTGCTGGCCGGCGTCGGAATAGTCCGACACCATGAAGTCCCGCCAGGCCAGCGCGGCCTGCACGTCGACCTGCGCGGTGTCGCCCGCGTCGCGTGCTTCCTGCACCGCCTCGCCCGGGCGGAGCAGCGACTTCGACGGAATGCACGCCCAGTACGAGCACTCGCCGCCGACCAGTTCCCGCTCGACGACGGCGACGTGCAGCCCGCGTGCGGCCAGCGCCGCCGCGCAGTGCTCGCCGGGCGCTCCGCCGCCGAAAACGATCACGTCATAGTCGCTGTCCGGGCTCATCGCCACCTCCGCCGCTCGCTCCCCCCAGACCAAATGCCCCGGCGTCGGCGGCGGCAAGCTTGCTGGCCGGCAGTTTCATCCCACTGATCGCACCCTTCCCCTGGGTATCAATGACTTAGGGTCCCGGCGCCAGGGAAGGAACACCATGGACAGCGTGCCGATCGGCGACTACGCGCTGCTCTCGGACTGCCGCTCCGCCGCGCTGGTCAGCCGGGACGGCTCGGTGGACTGGCTGTGCTTCCCGCGCTCACCGCGGGACTTTCTGTACTCCAAGCTGATGTGCTGGGTCGCGCTGCACCGGGCGATCGCCCTCGCCCCCCGGCTCGGCGCCCAGGACCGGGTGACCGGCTGGGCGGCCACCCGCGACGAGATCCGGGCGGCCATTCTGGACCGGGGCTGGAACGAGCGGGCCGGGGCGTTCACGCAGTCGTTCGGCAGCGAGGATCTCGACGCTTCGAACCTGATGCTGGCCGTCACCGGGTTCCTGCCCGGGAGTGACCCGCGGATGAAGGCGACCATCGACGCCACCGTGCAGCGGCTGACCGACCAGCGCGGGCTGGTGTACCGGTACCGGGGGGACGACGGCCTGTCCGGTACCGAGGGCACGTTCCTGGTCTGCACGTTCTGGCTGGCCCAGGCGCAGGCCGAGGCGGGCGACGTCGAGGCAGCCACCGCGACCTTCGAGCGTGCCGTGGCCGCCATCAACGACGTCGGTCTGCTGGCTGAGGAAGTCGATCCCCGCAGCGGCGAGATGATCGGCAACTTCGCGCAGGCGTTCAGCCACATCGGGCTGGTCAACGCCGCGTGGGCGATCAGCCAGGCGCAGCAGCGGCCCGCTGAGCGGTTCGGGCGCCCGGAGCTATCCCTGGTCGTTGCCCGCTCGCCATTGCCGGCGGTAATACACCTGGTCGCGCCGGGTGATGACGGTGGGCTTCCCGGATACCGGCTCAGCGTAACCCGGTGCGCAACTCGCTGGTGCGGTAGCCCGGAATCCAGTCCGGCTCCGGCCGGGCTTCCCGGTCCGGGCCGCTCTGGGAGTCCTGGCCGCTCTGGGAGTCCGGGCCGCTCTGGGAGTCCGGGCCGTCTGCGGGTCCTGGGCGGGCGTTGCGGTCCGGGCCGCTCTGCGGGTCCGGGCCGCTCTGCGGGTCCGGGCCGCTCTGCGGGTCCGGGCCGCTCTGCGGGTCCGGGCCGCTCTGGCGGGGCTGCGGTCGCATGCTGTAACGCGGACGCATGACCGGCTTCGCGGGCGCCACGTCGGCAGCCGGATCCGCCGCGGGCTGCGCCGAGCGGGTGCGCGTGATCGTCAGGCCCGAGCAGGAACACGATGCACGCCGCATCCGGTCAGCACTAACCAGGCGGGGCGGCTGGCCAGCGTGAAGTCGGTGCGGACCGGCCCGTGCAGGTTCGCGTTCAGCAGTGCGCCGCTCACCGCGACCCCGAGCGCCTGGCCCATCTGACGGCTGGCGGACGCGATGCCAGATGCCAGGCCTGCCTGGCTGGACGGCATGGCCGAGACCGCGGCGTGGCTGATCTGGCCGTCGACCATGCCCAGGCCGATGCCGAACAACATGAAGGCCACGATGAGGTAGGCCTCCCCGGAGGACACGGTGAGCCGGGACATCGCCGCCATGCTTAGTGTCAGGGCCATGCCGCCCAGCGCCAGCGGCAGCCGCAGGCCCCGTCTTGGCCACCAGCCAGGCGGCCAGCAGCGGGCAGATGGCCATCGCCGCGGCGGTCGGCAGCATGTGCAGGCCAGCGTGCAGCGCCGATAGGCCCCGCGCGTCTTGCAGGTAGATCGTGCTCAGGAAGAGGAAACCGCCCAGGCAGCCGAACGAGCCGATGCCGGTCAGCACGGCTCCGGTGACCGGCAGGCTGCGGAAGCAGCGCGGGTCGATCATCGGGTCCTTCCGGCGCAGTTCCCACCGGACCAGCACCACGAGCGTCAGGCCGGCCAGCCCGAACAGGGCCCGGATCCCGGGCTCGCGCCAGTCAGACCGCGCACCCTCGATGATCGCGTAAACCAGGGAACCGAGCATGACAATCACCAGCACCTGGGCGACCAGGTCAAGCCTGCGCTTCACCCCGGCGCGCGATTCCGGGATGAACCTGGAGACCAGCGCGATGGCGACCAGCCCGACCGGTACGTTGACCCAGAAAATGCTCCGCCAGCCGACCGTCCCAGTCAGTATTCCGCCGAGGACCGGCCCGAGCGCCATGCTCACCCCGAACATGGTGATCCAGACCCCGATCGCCCAGGCTCGCTCGGCCGGGCCCTTGAAAACGCTGGAGATAATGGATACCGCGACCGGGTTGAGCATCGACCCGCCTATTGCCTGCAGCACGCGGAAGGCGATCAGCCAGCCAAGACCGGGCGCCACCGAGCACAACGCCGAGCTGATCGTGAACACCGTCAGCCCGGCCCGGAAGACCTGGCGGCGGCCGAACCGGTCAGCTGTGGCGCCCGCGGACATCACCAGACTGGCCAGCACCATCGTGTAACCGTTGACGATCCACTGCAGCCCGGAGACTGACGCGTTCAGCCCTCTGGAGATCGCGGGCAGCGCGACGATCACGATCGTGTTGTCCAGGCCGACGATGAACAGGCTCAGGCAGCAGATGGCCAGAATCAGCAGGCGCCGCCTGGGGTTCTGGTCCGCCGCGGATGCACCTCGCTTGCGCTGTGGCGTACTGATTGCCACGCACACCCCCCCGTCGGTCACGCGGTTTCCAGCAAGACTTCCCCGAAGCCGCTGAGCCCAGCGAAACCGAACCCCCGCCCCCGGAGATCTGGCCGTTCCCCCTACCTCGGCCAGCGCTCGACATGGATGTTGGCGTCGGCAGCCAACTCCTTGGCCCAAGACAGTACCGGCATAACCGGCCCGAAGCGGGGCAGATGCAAACGTTAGCTGACCTGGCTGGGATGACCGGCCCAGAACGGTGCCCGCAGCTCGCGCTTGAGCAGCTTGCCCGAACCGGTGCGCGGGAGTTCCGCCATGAAGGCCACCGAGCGGGGACACTTGTACCCGGCCAGGTGATCACGGGCGTACCCGATCACGTCCGCCTCGGACAGCGACGCCCCGGGAGCGGGCACGACGGTGGCATGCACCTGCTCACCCCATTCGTCCGAGGGGATGCCGAAGACCGCGACGTCGAAAATGCCGGGATGCTGTTCCAGGGCGGCCTCGATCTCGGCCGGGTAGACGTTCATGCCGCCGGAGATGATCATGTCGGTCTTGCGGTCGCAGATGTAGTAGTAGCCCTCATCGTCC
The DNA here is from genome assembly GCA_963757545.1 of uncultured Actinomycetes bacterium. Taxonomy (GTDB): domain Bacteria; phylum Actinomycetota; class Actinomycetes; order Streptosporangiales; family Streptosporangiaceae; genus RYN-230. The sequence goes on from CAVWSA010000031.1 coordinate 134,235, forward strand.
CGGTAGGCGATGTCGCCCACGGTGTGGAAATCGCCGTGCGTCGCGGCCTGATAGCTTTCCGGCTGCTTGTAGTACTCGTTGAAGACCCCGGTGGACCGGACGTAGAGCTCGCCGGGATGCCCGGGCCCGGTTCCGGTCACCTCGTTACCCGCCACGTCAAGCAGGCGGATCTGCACCCCGGGGGCCGGCTTGCCGCACGAACCGGGCTTGCGCAGCTGGTCCTTGGGCTGCAGCACACAGTTCACGCCGAGTTCGGTCGATCCGTAGATCTCCCACAGCGAGCCGGGCGGGAAGTCGGCCAGGTAGGCCTGCTTGAGTGCCATGCTCCACGGCGCGGCGTTGGCCAGCATGATCCGCATCGAAGACCGGTCATAGCGGGCCTTGACCTCGGCAGGCAGCGCACACACCAGCCGGATCAGCGGCGGCGCGGAGAACGTGGACGTGACCTTGTACTTGTCCACCAGCCGCAGCCAGTCCACTGGCTCGAACTTCCGCTGCACGACGATGGTCTGGCCGAGCAGCAGCCCGGCGCTCATGAACGCCAGCGGGCCGCTGTGATACAGCGGCCCAGAGGTGAGGTAGATGTCGTCCGGGGTGTAGCCGATGAAGCCGAGCAGGGCGACGGCCGTGCTCTGGTCGGTCAGCTTGCGGTAGGCGCCCTTCGGCTTGCCGGTCGTCCCCGAGGTGTAGATCATCGTCGCGCTGGATTCCTCGGTCTCGGTGGCCGGCGGCTCAGCCGGGGCCTGGGCGACGACCTCTTCGCCGAGCATCCCGGCCGGGGCGGCCCCGCCGTGCACGAGCACGTGACGCAGGTTGCCCGTCTGCTCGCCCTGCGGAGCCGGGATCAGGTGGGCGAACTCGGCGTCCACACAGGCGGCGCACGCGTCGGAATGGGCGACGATGTAGCGGGCTTCTTCGGCCGTCAGGCGGTAGTTCAACGGCACCGCGACCGCGCCGAGCTTCCTGGTCGCGTTGATGACCGCCACGACGTGCGGCGAATTGGGCCCGCACCAGATCACTTTGTCGCCCCTGGCCACGCCGAGCGTGGCCAGCGCGTTAGCCAGCCGGTTGGCCGCCGCCTCCAGCTCGGCGTAGGTCCACGACACGACACCCGCGTCGGCCCGGTCATCGACCACGGCTAGCTTGCCGGGCTGAGCAGACGCGTAGACCGTGAGGAGATCAGGCATGTCAACTGTGGCCACGACAGTCATCCTCGCTGGTGCCGTCCCAGGCTGCAATGAACCGGTAGCCTCCGTACCAGGGCTGACCCCGCCCGTCGGGTGCGGGTCCGGTCAGCCGCCGGCCGCGCCGAGCGCGGTGGTGATGTCCTGGATGGCCGCGGCCTCCGCTGGGCTGACGCTCTGCCCGTGCTCCCGGTGCGCGGCCGCGACCTTGCTGGCCAGGGTGATCACGAAGTGCCGGTACTCGTCGAGCTCCTCAGCGGTAGCCGTGTTCCCGACCAGGCTGGCCGCCTCGCGCAGCTGGGCCAGCCCGTGCTCTTTGAGCTCGTCGGGGGAGTGGAACCTGGCGTGGTCCAGCTTCGGCTTGGCCGCCACGATCTCGTCCAGCAGCTCGCTTTCGCCGTGCTCGCTGCGCGCCTCGGTGTAGGCCTGGGCCATCGCGATCGTCTCGCGGATCGTTCCGCCGCGCGCCGCGGTGACCACGATCATGCCGGCCGTGGGCGGGCCCTCCAGCACGGTCTGCCAGTCCGCCGGGCTGAACGCGCTCTTCGTTGTCATGCCCTCTCCTCAGAACCGTGTCGGTATGTACCGCAACCGCAGGCCCGGCCCAGCGTATCCGCCGGCCAGGTCCTGGCCAGGTGCATGATGCTAGTTGGCCCGGACCGGGTCGGCGAGCTGGGCCGGCTCCGGCTCGATCTCGGCTTCGAGCCGGTCGGGGGCCAGGGCAGGACGGGGCAGCTGAGCCAGCTTCTCGAGCGCCGGGGCCAGGTCGACGGTGATCTGCCGAGCACTGTCCCGCACCCGGGCCGCTTCCGCCATCTCCCTGGCCGGGGGCAGGTTCTGCGCCATGGTGTGGGTGGCGTCGATGGCCCTGGCGAACGCGGCGGCCAGCACCTCCATCCCATGTAGTTCGATCTCCTTGCGCCTGGTCTCCTGCCGATCCCGGTACACCCGGGCGATCGTGTTCAGGATCCCCATGCCCAGGACGGCCGCGACCACAGCGGCTGGCCACTGTCCACCCGGCCGCACATCGACTGTCCAGCCGTGGGCACGCATGGCGGGGATCACAGTGGCGGCCGTGCCGCCCGCGAACAGCGGGATCACGTACCGCCATGACCGCATGACCCCGGCGGTGATTCGTGCCCCGCTGGGCTGAGGCCGTCCCGGCGGCTCTGGCGGCACCCGGATCTCAGGCTCAGCTGTGGGCCGTCGCGGGATTGCTGACACCACGGAATCCGGGCCAGCCCGCGCGTGCCGTGCGACCCTGCCCCGGTTCCCGGCCGGCCTGCTCATTCGGTTAACCGGATGGTGCTGACGGCCAGGCTCAGCGTGTCCGGTCCGCCCTGGCCACCGGTGCCCGGGGGAGTGCTGCCTTCGTCGGGCCGGTCGATCGCGAACACTCTGAGCTGGGCGTCGCTGAGCTGGCGACCGCGAGCCCAGCTGGTCAGGGCTTGCACCATGTCGCCGAGATGGTCGGAGCAAGCCTCCGCGCTCCGGTGCACTGGCCCGGTGCCGTCAGCCGCATCCAGGTAGGCCTGGAAGCGTGGCGCCCGGCCGCAGGCACCGTCGGCGTGGCAGGTGTGCACCTGCTTCGTGTGCGGCGGGCAGTTCATGTCAGATCCTTTTCAGGAGTGGGGCCGGTAATGCTGGTGGCGACCGGTGCGTGCCGACAGGGACACCCAGCGCACGGCCGGATCGTCCGGACAGCCGTGCCGGTCGCCCAGGGATGCGGATCTGTGCCGGTGTTCTCGCCGGTCACGTCCCTAGCCGAGCGCCGCGCCCGGCGGGCCTTGGCCCTTCCCGGCCGGAGCGGTGCGTGGTGCCGCAGCGGCGGCGCGGGACAGCCGGGATAGGAGACTGGCTGGCCGCTCCTGAGATCTGAGGCCCATGGGGCCCTTCACGACCCGAATGCTTTCCACTACGTTGTCCATTGGCTGGAGTCCTCATCAGGGAACCGGCTGTGGTTGGGCGGCGGCCCCTGGTGCAACAGGGGCCGTCGCCATATTCATGAATGACGGCATAGACCCGGCGCGATGAGCCAATCCGTGCGGGTCGCAGGTTGAACTGCCGAGTAGCTTTTTTGACATGTAGGCCCTTCTCTCGCGTCCTCAACCCCCGTCGAGTCTGACTACTCTGCTCGCAAGGGCCCCACGTCGCCGCTCAGAGTATCGCGCACGGGGAGTTGCTGCGCGATTCTGACAGAAGTTTCTGCTTCGTACATTTCGGGTGTCCTATGCAATCGTGCGCAGGTGCACGCGTATCTGCACGTGCATGATCTCGTGCAAATGCGCCCGGCAAGTGCACAAACCCTCGGCTAGCTGCTCGGCGCGACCTCCGGCGCCGTTCCTTGGATATGGAGCTGACCAGGGCAGTCGTCGTTATGGAATACCGGTTCAGCAGGATGGATTCCTAGATCGCGTAGCAAATTACCCGGCAAATTGGCTGGCAACTTCGCTGACGGCCGCGAGACTCCCGGTACCTACTGAGGCGTAAGACGGGAATATACGACATGCCTCACATGTCGCGTTGCCTGGTTGGCACCTGCAATCGAATGCCGGCGATGCCGTTGACTGTACGTACACGTAGCGTCCGGGAGAGCATGCCGAATACCCGACATTATCGTGCGGGTATATGGCCTGGGCCCCGGTCACGGGGCAGCTGAATCGCGACGAGTGCCCATCACGCGGCTTTGCCGTGATCCGTGCTGACCCCGGTGTCCGGCTTGGCTCCGGGCATCGTCTGGTCATCGTGTCCGGCCTCAGCCGGGCGGCGCTGGCGCCTGGTGGGTTGCCCGGTCAGTCGCTGCTCAATGGCCGCCAGCGTGAAAAGCAACGCACCGGCGGCTGGGAAGCACAGGACCAGCACCAGCGCATCAGCTATGTTCACGGCGGCACACTCCTTACCCGGGTGCCGCAAGCCGGAACGCCTGCCAACCCAGTCCAGTGTCAGCGGTAGGCGGCGAAATGGCCAGGAGGCCAAGGTCCCAGGACAGGAGCAATTGGCCGCTCATGGTGCCGGCCCCGGCGGGCTGGCCGGGGCCGGCTGCCTCAGTTGTCTCCTTCCGGCTCACAGGTCACGGGGCCACCGGGAGAGCCCAGGCGTCCGGCTGCGTGGGCTGGCTGTTCATTCCGGCGTTGACGGTGACCGGCGCGTACTGCCCGGTTGAGGTCGGCGCGAGGTACAGCCCCGTCTTGACGTTCTGGTAGACGGTGCCACCCCCGTAGGGAATGGCCGTCCACTTCTGGCTGGCGAACCCGGCGCCGTAGTTACCCATGCTCTCCAGGAACACCGAGGTGCCCCGGTTGGTGATGGCGTATCCCGGCCCGGTCAGCAACGAGACCTTTCCCCCGGCCAGGGTCTCGATGTACCACTGCTCGCTGGCGTTGCTGGTGCTGATCTTCTTCAGCTCCACCCCGGAGCCCGCCGGGGCCCGGTTGTGGGTGGCCAGCGCGTAGGACGGGGAGTTGGCCGGATACCCGACGATGGACAGCGGTGACGGCCCGGAGGCTGCCGCTGGAACCGCGATAAGCGCAGCCCCTGCGCCAGCCGCGGCGACCGCAGCTGCGGCGCGCATGGTGGTCGACATGCGAACCACCTTCTTTCTGCCAATGTTACTGACGAGTAACATTATAGCTCACCGCCCCGGGCTGGCGCTGGGAGAGCCCTTGTCCTGGGTGTGCCGGGAAGGGCGGTGAAAATTTCGCGGACCGTCGTGCCATGCAGCCCGGCGCAGCCCGGGACGTATGGCCAGGCAGCAGCCGCATTCGCGGGCAGGATTGGCCTGCGCGGCGGCCCTGCCCATTGACCTGGTGATTGTGATCGCTCACAATCGGCGGCACCTGGTAGGCAACGCCGCTGATTTGAGGGCGCGGAGATGGTCACTTCCGTTGTTGATGTTGACTTAGCCGCTACTGCTGTGGCGCCTACGTCAACATCAACAACCAGCCCGCCCCTGGCCAGCTATCACCAGCCACACCAGCACCACAGACTCCACCTGCCGCCGCCCGCCCACCGGCGCGTGCCAGCAGGACGGGTGCGACCGGCGGCCGTCTCAAGCCAGCGGCGTCTCCGCTGGCCGGCTTCCCGGTCTTCAGCCAGCGATGTTGTTAGCGCTAACGATCGGCCGTTCCCGGCCCGGGCCCTCCCGGCCCGTGCCTCCCGGCCCGGGCCCTCCCGGCCCGTGCCTCCCGGCCCGGGCCCTCCCGGCCCGTGCCTCCCGGCCCGGGCCCTCCCCAGGCCGGCCGTTGCCAGCCGTCGCCCGGCGGCTGCGGCCGGCCACCGGCGCAGCCGGAAGGCGCCCGCCAACCGCGCGGCCACCTGGGCCAGCAGTGCCATCCCGGCGCGGCCCAATCCAGCGAGCAATGCAGCCTCGGATAAGGAAAGGCAGGGAGGCAGATGACCATCCGGTCACCACTTCGGTCCATCCGGCAGGCGTTACTCCTGTTCGGCGCGGCGCTGACGCTGGCCCTCGGCGGACTGGTCGCGGGTGGCGCGGCGCCCGCCTCTGCGGCGTCGGGGCCGTGCGACATCTATGCGTCCTACGGCACGCCGTGCGTGGCGGCGCACAGCACGACCCGGGCACTGTACGCCAGCTACAACGGCCCGCTGTACCAGGTGCGCCGCGCGTCCGACGGGGCCAGCACCAACATCAGCCCGCTCAGCGCGGGCGGGGTGGCCAACGCGGCCGCGCAGGACTCCTTCTGCGCCGGCACGACGTGCGTCATCACCGAGATCTACGACCAGTCCGGGCACGGCAACAACCTCACCCAGGCGCCCGCCGGCGGGGCGGCCAGCGGCCCGGACAACCTCGCGAACGCGACCGCCGCGCCGGTCATGGTCGGCGGGCACAAGGCCTACGGCGTCTACGTCGCGGCCGGCACCGGGTACCGCGACGACAGCACCTCGGGCATCGCGACCGGCGACTCACCGGAAGGCGAGTACGCGGTCCTCGACGGCACGCACTATAACGCTGGCTGCTGCTTCGACTACGGCAACGCCGAGACCAACAACGACGACAACGGCAACGGCCACATGGAAGCCATCTACTTCGGCAACATCAAGGTCTGGGGCTACGGCACCGGCAACGGCCCGTGGATCATGGCCGACATGGAGAACGGCCTGTACTCCGGGGTCAACGCGGGTTACAACGCGAACGACCCGACGATCAGCGACCGGTTCACCACCGCGATGATCGAGGGCGGCCCGAATCAGTGGGCCATCCTGGGCGGCAACGCGCAGTCCGGTGGCATCTCGACGTTCTACAGCGGAGTGCGGCCCAACGTGTCGGGTTACAACCCGATGCACAAGGAGGGCGCGATCATCCTCGGCATCGGCGGCGACAACAGCAAGGGCTCGGCCGGGACCTTCTACGAAGGCGTGCTGACGTCCGGCTACCCGTCGGCCGCCGCCGAGAGCGCGGTCCAGGCCAGCATCGTCTCGGCCGGCTACGCGCCCTACACCGGCACGGCCAGCGGGGCGACCGGGCCGATCACCTCCGGCATCAACAGTGCCGACTGCGTGGACCTGGCCAACGCCAGCGCCACGGCGGGCAACAAGGTGCAGCTCTACACGTGCGACGGCGTGCCGGGCGCGCAGAGCTGGACGCTGGCCAGCAACGGCACCATCCAGATCGACGGCGGATGCATGGACATCACCGGCGCCAATTACAGCAACGGCACCCTGATCGAGTGGTGGCCGTGTAACGGCGGGGCCAACCAGCAATGGCAGGCGACCGGCGGGGAACTGGTCAACCCGGCTTCCGGTAAGTGCCTGGATGACCCCGCGTCCAACACAACCCCGGGGACCCAGCTGATCCTCTACACCTGCAACGGCGGCACGAACCAGCGCTGGAACGTGCCATAGCCGGCGGCTGACCGGCCCGGGGTGGCCAGCCGCCTTGGCGTGCGGCCACGGCTGGCCACCCCGGGTGCACTGATCTGCAGCACGATGCCCGCCTCCTGGGACGGGCCGCGGCCGTGGCGCACGCCGCCTCCCGGGCTGCTGTCCAGCTGAACGGCGATCACGCCGGGCGTGCCCTGGTCTTCCAGTGGCCGTATGCCCGGCCCGGCCACATCACCTCATCCAGGTTCTGGCCGGACTGTCGTACCGCTCAGCGAGAATCGTGGCAGAGATGCTCACTACGATTCTCCTTCGTATTGAGTATTGGATTTCTCGCTGGCGGCCGCACGCGGCGTGGCGCTGGCCCAGGCCCGGCAAATCGCGGTACCAGTTTGGCCGGTAATGATTCACCGGGATATTCTCTCTGTCTATTGACAGAACAGCTAATTCCTAACGCCTCGTAATGGCTAATGCTTTCAGAATTGAATCTGAGTTTCCCTCGATATGAAAGGAAGACGCCTTGATGGCAGCGGAGACCCCGGCCGGTCCGACGGTGCCCCGCCGGCAGCTCGGACGGCACCTGCGCGCGCTGCGCAACCAGGCGAAGCTGACGACCAAGCTGGCCGCGCAGGCGCTGGAATGGTCCGAGCCCAAGCTGTGGCGGATCGAGACCGGCCAGACCGCGCTGCGCAGCCTGGACGTCGAAGCCATGTGCCGGGTCTATGGAGCTCCGGCCGACGTGACCCAGGGTCTGGTGCTGCTGGCCAGGGAGACCAAGTCGCGTGGTTGGTGGCATGCCGCCGAGGACGCCATCCCGGACTGGCTCAACCTCTACCTCGGCCTGGAGCAGGCCGCCTCGCGGCTGCTGCGGTACGAGGCCGACCTGATCCCCGGTCTGCTGCAGACCGCGGCTTATGCCCGCGCCGCGATCAAGGCGGGCCACCCGGACATCGGTGACGAGGAGATCATCCAGCGGGTGCATGCCCGGCTGGCCCGGCAGGCGCTGCTCATCCGGGTGACCGCCCCGCTCGCCGCCGAGGTACTGCTCAGCGAGGCCGTGCTGCGCCGTCCCGTCGGCGGCCCCCAGGTCATGGCCGAGCAACTGGGTCAGGTAGCTGACGCGGCCCTGCGGCCCAACGTCAGCATCCGGGTGGTGCCGTTCGAGTGCCGGACTGCACCCTGGCGTGCTGTCCGGCCCGTTCGCGATCCTGCGCTTCCCGGTCAACGGTGACGGGCAGGAAAGCGAGCCGCCCGTCGTCTACGTAGCCAACCTCAGCGGAGCGCTTTATCTCGAACGGCCCGGGGAGATCCGCCGCTACCAGGACGCCTACATCGCCATCGCGGCGGCCGCCCTGGACGAGCCGGCCTCGCGTGCCCTGATCAGCGGCGCCGCCCAGGGGTTCGCCGGCTGAACGTGGGCCGGAACGTCGGCCGGGATGTCCCCGCCGCGCGGTGCGGGGCGGGTCAAGTTACCCGCTGGTAGTACTTGCGGGAGACGAGTAATGAGCGAGCCGGTACCTGGCCGGCCTGCCCAGGTGCTTACCCAGCTAGCGGCGGCGGGCCGCGGGCTGCAGCGCGGGGCTGACCCAGCCGTTGTCGGCCGGGTTGAGGGTCACCCCGGGCGGCACGATCTCGTCGATGCGGTCCAGCACCTCGGTGGGCAGGTCGACCTCGGCGGCGGGCAGCTGTGATTCCAGATGCGCCATGGTCCGCGGGCCGATGATGGCCGCGGTCACCGCGGGATGGCGCAGCACGAACGCGATGGCCAGCTCGATCAGGGTCAGCCCAGCCTTGTCGGCCAGGTCGGCCAGTTGCTCGGCAGCCACCAGCTTGCGCTGGTTCTCCGGCAGCGACAGGTCGAAGCGGTTGGCCAGCCGCTGCCGGGCCGGCGAGGTGGCCCGGCCGCGTCGGTGCCGGCCCGGTACCGGCCGGACAGCCAGCCGCCGGCCAGCGGGCTGTACGGGATCACGCCCATGCCGTACCGGGCGCAGGTGGGCAGCGCGTCGACCTCTATCGCCCGGGTGAGGATCGAGTAGGGCGGCTGCTCGCTGGCGAACCGCTCCCGGCCCCGGTCACGGGCCGTCCACTGCGCCGCCACGATGGCGGAGACCGGCCAGGTCGAGTGGCCGATATAACGCACCTTGCCCGCCTGGACCAGGTCGGTGAGCGCACCCAGGGTCTCGTCCAGGTCGGTGCTGGGGTCGTAGCGGTGGATCTGGTACAGGTCGATCCAGTCGGTGCCCAGCCGCCGCAGCGAGTCCTCCACCTCGCGGATGATCCACCGGCGCGAGTTGCCCTGCTGGTTCGGGATCCTCGCCCATCGGCATGTGCACCTTGCTGGCCAGCACGATATCGTCGCGCGGCCGGCCAGCGCCTTGCCTACGATCACCTCGGACTCGCCATGGGAGTAGACGTCGGCGGTGTCGATGAAGTTGATTCCCGCGTCGAGCGCGCGGTGGATGATCCGGATGCTCTCGTCGTGATCCTTGGTGCCCCACTCACCGAACATCATCGCGCCGAGGCACAGCGTGCTGACCGAGACTCCGGTGCGTCCCAGACGGCGAAATTCCATCGGTTACTCCTTCTCCGTTCCCGGGCGGGCGCCGTATTCCTCGTCGCTGACCAGGTCGCCCCATTCGGTCTCCGGTCCCTGGCCCGGCCCGGGGCTTTCCCACATGGCCAGGTGAGTCATGAAGTGGCCGGGGGTGGCGCCATGCCAGTGCCATTCGCCCGGCGGGGTGTAGATGGTGTCGCCGGGCCGGATCTCGGTCACCTGGCCACCGCGGGACTGGATCAGCCCGATCCCCTCAGTCACGTGCAGGGTCTGGCCCAGCGCGTGCGCGTGCCAGGCGTTGCGCGCCCCCGGGGCGAAGCGCACCACGTTGACCCGGATCCGGGACGGCTCCTGGCCGTAAGCGATGACGTCGTACCAGGCATCCCCGGTGAACGTCTCGGCTGGGGCCTTGGTGGTCGGCTGAGCTGGCCGGATCTGCACTGTGCTCTCCTTCCGCGGCGTGGCCCTCCCTAGCTAACCGGGTCTGGCCGCCAGAGTGGGAGTGCCTGCCGGACCAGGTACTGACAGAGCCCCTCTTGCCCGGCAGCGGCACATACCGTGGTGGTCATGCCCACGGCTAACCTGGCGTTCCGGCTGCTGGACGGGGCGCAGGCGGCCGGGCACGAAGACGAGCTGCGTGCCCTGCACGCCGAGGTGTACGCCGACCCGCCCTACCAGTGCCGCGAGGACGCCGCGGGGTTCGCGCCGCCGGCTGCGTGTGCAGCGCCGCCAGCCCGGCTTCGCCCTGGCCGAGGCCCGGCATGGCGGTTACCTGGTCGGCTACGCGGCCGGGATGCCGCTCCGGCCGGCCACGTCCTGGTGGCGGCACCTGACCACCCCGCTGGCCGAAGAGATCACCACGGAGCACCCGGGCCGGACGTTCGCGCTGACCGACCTGCTGGTCCGGGCCGCATGGCGGCAGCAGGGCATCGGCCGGGAACTGCATGATCTGATCCTGGCCGAGCCGCGTGAGGAGCGGGCGACGCTCACCGTGCTGCCCGCGGCCACCCCGGCGCAGCGGGCCTTCCGTCCTGGGGCTGGCAGAAAGTCGCCCGGACCCGCGAGCCGGGTCCCGATGCCACCGTGTCCGACGTGCTCATCACGGCTCTCCCGGTGACCGCGCCGGCCTGCCGCTAGGCTCGGCACATGATCACTGGGGTGCATGCGATCGTCTTCTCGCCGGACGCCGAGCGGGTGCGGGCGTTCCTGGCCGACGTGCTGGACCTGCCGTCGGTGGACGCGGGCGGCGGCTGGCTGATCTTCGCGCTGCCGCCCGCCGAGCTGGCCGTTCACCCGGCTGACGGGGCCGGCCACCACGAGCTCTACCTGATGTGCGACGACATCCACGCCACGCTGGCCGAGCTGCGGGCTAACGGTGTCGAGGTGGCCCGCGACGTCTCCGACCAGGGCTGGGGCCTGCTGGCGGCCATCCGGCTGCCCGACGGCGGGGAATTCCCGATCTATCAGCCCCGGCATCCGTCACCGCTGCCGGGCATCGGCTAACCGCGCGGCACGCTGGCTGGCCGCTGCGCTCGTTTCCGGGCCGGGCTGGCGGAGCCGCTGCGCGAGTTCGTCCCGGGAGTGGATACCGAGTCGCTGGTAGATGTGCCGGAGGTGGTACTCCACCGTCTTCGGGGACAGGAACAGTGCCGCCGCGGCTTCCCGCGTGGTCTTCCCCCCGGCCAGCAGCAGCGCGATCTGCAGTTCCTGCGGGGTCAGCACGTCAATCGTGCTGGCGTCCCGCGGCTGGCGGGTTTCCCCGGTGGCGGCCAGTTCGGCGCGGGCCCGCTCGGCCCAGGGGCGGGCGTCGAGAGCGTCGAACGTGTCCGCCGCCGCGCGCAGTTGCTCGCGGGCCAGCACCCGGTTCCGGGACCGGCGCAGCCGCTCGCCATAGGCCAGCCGGGTACGCGCCGCCTCGAACACGTCGGGTGTCTGCTCGTGCAGCGTGATCGCGCGCTCGAAGTCGTCCGCGAAGCCGGCGTCCGCGGCCAGCATGCCCTGGCAGCGCAGCGCCCGGGCCAGCGGCCAGGGCTGCCCCTTGGCGTCCGCGGCGGCGGTGAACTCGGTCGGCGACCCGCTGCGCGTCGGCGGTGCGGCCGAGCTTCAGGTAGCCGTCCACCAGTTCGGCGGCCGGGGACAGATCCGGGTCGGTGATGGCGAGGTCAGCGAGCAGTTGCTGCTGATGCTCGAAGTGCGCCACCGCACCGGCCGCATCGCCGAGACCCAGCTCCAGCTCGCCGAGCGCGGCCGTGGCCCAGATCTCATGCAGCCCCATGCCCAGCCCGTGGCACAGGGCCGAGCGCTTCGGCGGCAGCAGGTCCGGCACTCCTGCTCCCGGCCCGCGGCGCGCCTGCAGCCAGGCCAGGCCGCCATGCCGAACGCCAGCTGGGGTCTGCTGCCCGCTCTCCCGTGCGAGGGCGATGGCCTCTCTGGTAGGTCGCTTCCGCGACCGCCCAGCGGTCGGTGGTGGCCTGATCGCGGGCGATCAGGTTGAGCGCGAACGGGAGCACACCGACGGCGGCGTGCGCCCGGGCGGTCTGCAGTGCGTGCTCCAGCAGGGATCGCCCGGTTCCGGTCTCGCGGAGGAACAGCGGTGCAAGGGCCAACCAGGGCAGTAGCCGGAGGTCGTCGCGCACCTCGGCCGAGTTTTCGGCCAGCGTGACCGCTTCGTTCAGGGCGTCGGTGCCTGCGCCCGCATCACCGCCGAGGATCCGGGCCATGCCCAGGGCCATCGCGGCCAGGAAGCGGGCGCGAACCGACGGGCTCGGCCGGCAGGCTGGCCCTGGCTCGCTCGGCGGCGGCCAGCATCTCGGCCGGCTTCCCGGCGAGGAAGCAGGCGAAGGCCGCTTCAGCCAGCATCGTGACGGCCTGTTCCGGGTCGGCCCACCCGGCTGCCTCCGTCAAGATCGCGTGGCCGCGCATCACCGGGCCGCGCAACATGGCGATGTGGCCGGCCAGCCGGTCGATCTCGACCAGCGTCAGCGGCTGGCTGGTTAGCGCGCGGGCCTCGTCGAGCAGCGCGACCGCCCGGCCGGTCAGGCCCGCCAGCCAGCCCGCCTCGGCCGCCTGCCAGAGCAGCCAGCCGCGCCGCTCCCGGTCGGCCGCGAGCCGCCCGGCCCGCTCGAACGCCGCCGCGGCGGTCACGTACGCGCTGCGGTCCCGGCCCCGGACGGCTGCCTGGGCCAGTGCCGCGGACGCCGCTTCGTCCGGGCCGGCCGCTGCCGCGGCCAGATGCCAGGCGCGGCGGTCCACGTCCCGGTCGGGGAGCGCGGCGGCCAGCGCCCGGTGCGCCGCCCGCCGCTGCGCGGCCGGTGCGTCGGCGTACACCGCGGACCGGGCCAGCGGATGACGGAACTCCACGGTGCCCGCGTGCAGCCTGACCAGCCCCGCGCTTTCCGCGGCGGCCAGCGCGGACAGGTCGATGCCGAGCCGGGCCGCCGCCCGGTCCAGCGTGGCCAGATCCCCGGTGTCGCTGGTCGCGGCCAGCACCAGGGCCTGCCGGGCGGCCTGGTCGAGCTGGCCGGCCCGGCGCAGGAACGCGCGGGAGATCCGGGCCGGCACGAGGACCGGGGCGCCCTCCGGGGCCAGCACCACGTCGGGGGTGTCCGCCGCCAGTTCCAGCAGCGCGAGCGGGTTGCCGGCCGTGGCCAGGTGCAGCCGCCGGGCCGGTTCCGCAGCCAGCCCGGGCATCAGTTCGGCTGCCTCGTCGCTGGTCAGCCCGCTGAGCCGGAGCGTGCGCAGGTCGGCACCGTCGAGCAAGGACGGCTCGCCGGCCCGGACCGCGACCAGGACGGCGACTGGATCGGCCATCAGCCGCCGGAACGCGAACAGCAGGGCCTGCGCACTCGACCCGTCGAGCCACTGGGCATCGTCCACCAGCACGGCCACCGGGCCCTGCTCGGCGTAGGCGGCGAGCAGGCTGAGTGTCGCGGCACCCACCGCGAACCGGTCCTGGGCCGATCCGGGCCGCAGGGCCAGCGCACTTTCCAGCGCCGCCGCCTGCGGTGGCGGGATCTGGTCGAGCAGCACCAGGGCCGGGCGGATCAGCTCCAGCAGCGAGCCGAACGGGATCTGTGCCTCCGACTCGATACCGCGGGCCCGCAGCACCAGCATCCCGGTCGCCTGGCTGGCCGCGTAGTCGAGCAGCGCCGTCTTGCCGATTCCTGGCTCCCCAACGAGAGCCAGCGCCGCGCTGGCCCCCGATCGCGCCTGCGCCAGCACCTGGCCGATTTCCTGCCGCTCCTGCTCCCGCCCCAGCAGCATGCCGTGATTGTAGGCATTACCTGGTGCGACTGGGCAGAGCCCGGCCTGAGGACTAGGTGCCCCACCGGAAGCGACTCCGGCCCACCCGAACCTACGCTCGCCGAAAACCACCCAAGGGGGAGGAAACATCGTGAGCACCATCGAGCAGGTTCCGCAGATCGACGAGGGCAAGCTCATGCAGTTCGTGTTCCGCGCGGTCGAGGAAGTCGGCGCGACGCTGAACACGGCCCTGGTCGTGATAGGGGACAAGCTGGGCCTGTACCGGGCGCTGGCCAACGCGGGACCGCTGACCCCGGGCGAACTGGCCGAGCGCACCGGCACCGCCGAGCGGTACATACGGGAATGGCTGAATGCCCAGGCGGCGGGCGGTTTCGTCAGCTACGACCCGGACAGCGGCCGGTACACCCTGCCGCCCGAGCAGGCGGTCGCGCTCACCGACCCGGACAGCCCGGCGTACCTGCCCGGGTTCTTCCAGATCGCGCTGGGTTCGGTGGTCGACTCGCCGCGGATCATGGAGGCGACCCGCAGCGGGGCCGGGTTCGGCTGGCACGAGCATGTGCCCGACGTGCTGGACGGCTGCGAGCGGTTCTTCCGGCCCGGCTACAACGCCAGCCTGACGTCGGCCTGGCTGCCCGCGCTGGACGGGGTGGTAGCCAAGCTGGAGCGCGGGGCCCGGGTGGCCGACGTCGGCTGCGGCCACGGCTCGTCCACGATCCTGATGGCCCAGGCCTACCCGAACTCGGCCTTCACCGGCACCGACTACCACGGCGGCTCGATCGAGACCGCGCGCCGCCGGGCGCGGGACGCCGGGATGGAGGACCGGGTCCAGTTCGAGACTGCCCCGGCATCGAGCTACGGTGGCACCGGCTACGACCTCGTCACCATGTTCGACTGCCTGCATGACATGGGTGACCCGGTAGGCGCCGCGCGTCATGTCCGGAGCACGCTCAAGCCGGATGGCACCTGGATGATCGTGGAGCCGAATGCCGACGACCGGGTCGAGGGTAACCTCAACCCGGTGGGGCGGGCCTACTACGCGTTCTCCACGCTGCTGTGCACGCCGGCCTCGCTGTCCCAGGAGGTCGGCCTGGCGCTTGGCGCCCAGGCGGGTGAGGCGAGGATCAGGGACGTGGTCACCGCGGCCGGCTTCACCCGCTTCCGGCGCGCCGCGGAGACCCCCTTCAACCTCGTGTACGAGGCGCGCCCCTGACCACCACGCGGCCGATAGCGGCGCCCGCCGGTCAGGCTGACCCGGCGGGCGCCGCCCGGGGCGAGCAGACCCGGGCGCGCTGCCCGGACGAGCAGGTAGCCAGATTCGCTATTTGGCCAGGCACGGCCGGGTGGTGACGTTCGACCGCCGCGGGAACGGGCGTTCGGAAAGGCCATCTGCGGTACCGGATTACGGCCGGCGGGTGGCCGTGGACGCCGCCGAGCGTCCGGAGCGGGTCGCGGGCCTGCCTGAGCGGGTCAGTCCAGCTGGCCAGCGGCTTTGAGATCGTCGAAAAGCAGCTGGTCGACGGGCGGCACCCGGGGGCGATCGGCGTACCCGAACCAGGCGAACTCGGCGATCTCGCTGCTGGCGGCCAGCGTCCCGGAATAGTCGGCGGTGTAGCAGCTCATCCGCACCAGCACCCGGCCCGATTGGCCATCAGGCTGGGCTGCCTGGTAGGTGCCGGCATGCCGCACCGTGCCGGGCAGCAGCGTGACCGTCAGCTCTTCGGCGATCTCGCGCAGCAGCACCTGCAGGTCGCTTTCGGTGCCCTCACGCTTCCCGCCCGGGATGTAGAAGACACCCTTCCCGTGCGGCCGGGCGCACAGGATCCTGGCGTTCTCCACCCGCACCCAGGCCACCGTGTCGATGAGCACCGGCAGAACGGTCACTTACCCATGGTCGCCGCCGCTAGGGCAGGTACAGGTGCAGCCCGGCGGGCATGTGATCAGTGGCGGCGATAGCTCCGCGGAACACCCCGTTAATGTAGGCGGCCACGTTGGCGGGATAGGCACCACCGGGACTGTGCTCGGCAGTCAGGCGCAGGATGGTCAACGGCTGGCTCTTGTGCCCATCGGCCAGTTCGGCGAGGGACATCTTGCCTGCCGTGGTGTGCTCGATCATCGTGGCTCCTGCCCTGGTGGCTCAGCTGCCGGCTGGATGTTGGTGGCTCAGCTGCCGGCTAGATAGCCGTACCGGTCGCGGAAGGCCGTGGGCGTGAGCCCCGAGGCCGCTGCGATCGGGTCCAGCCTCTCTGCGTCCTCGAGATCGGCGCGGTCCAGCCGGATCATGTACTCGCGGGCCACCCGGTATGAGCTCGACTCGACGTTCACCAGCCGGATCCGCACCCGGCCGGTCTCCGGGTCGCTGAACGACCCGAAGGGCAGCGCCACCATGTGCCCTTCCTGGATCGTGATCATGCCGCCGGGCTCGTCGCCGCCCCGGATCTGCTTGAGGTAGTCAACGGCGCTGTAGCCGAGGTCACGGGTGTACTCGATGTCGAACGGGATGGGCGGCGCGCACCGGAGCTCGTAGCCGATGTTCTTGCCTTCGACCGTGACGCTGTGCCCCCGCTCCTTGAAGCGGTCCTTGACCTGTTTGGCCAGCAGGCGGTCCAGTTCGAGCTCGGCCAGCCGGACGTGGCCGTGCTCGTCCCGCTCGACCTCCGGCAGGGCCTGCTGGAGCTCGTCCTGGGGCAGCCGCAGGCCGATGCCCTCGGCGAGCACCGCCACGCCGAAGGGGCGGCCGTGGGCGATCCGCTTGAGCATCGAGGTCTCCAGGACGTCGACCAGGCGCGACAGCCGGATGGGCTCGTCGCGCGGGAACTCCTCGGCGATCATCGTGAGGGTGGCCCCGGCCGCCTTCCCGATGCCCATGGCCAGATGGCCGGCCGAGCGGCCCATGGCCACCACCAGGTACCACCGCTGGGTGGTGATGGCGTCGGTCATCAGGTTGTTGACAAGCTGAACCCCCACGCTCCTGGCGGTTTCGAAGCCGAAGGTCGGTATGCCGCCCGGCAGCGGCAGATCGTTGTCGATGGTCTTGGGTACGTGCGCCACGCGCAGGCTCTGGCCGGCCGCCGCGGCCAGCTGGGACGCCGAGAACGCGGTGTCGTCCCCGCCGATCGTCACCAGCGCGCCGATCTCCAGCTTCCGCAGCGACTCGA
Organism: uncultured Actinomycetes bacterium; assembly: GCA_963757545.1. Lineage (GTDB taxonomy): Bacteria > Actinomycetota > Actinomycetes > Streptosporangiales > Streptosporangiaceae > RYN-230. The sequence continues at coordinate 151,226 of CAVWSA010000031.1, forward strand.
GACAGGCGTGCAGCCTCCAGTCCGGGTCGGCCGCGCCCTCGTCCCGCACCGTCGGGTTGGCCCGCGAGGTGCGGATGATCGACCCGCCCTGGACGTGAATCCTCGACACGTCCGTGATGGACAAAGGCCGCGCCTCCGCGGTCCGGCCCTCGATGAGATGCTGGAACCCGTCCATGATCCCCAGCACGTCCCAGCCAGAGTTCCGGGCCTCGATCGTGGCTGCCGAGATGACCGAGTTCATCCCCGGGGCGGGCCCGCCGCCGCACAAGATCCCCAATCGCACGCTCCCATCGTCCCAGCACCCAGGTGATCCTGCCAAGCGGACCCGGGCTTTGCCTTTGCTGAGGCACCTGCCGCAGCAGGAGTGGTTGGCTGGATAGACCGGCTGGCCGGGAACAACGCCCCTAAGCTCGTCGTATGGCCAGGTACTTCGACATCCATCCGGCCAGCCCGCAACGGCGCGCGATCGTCCAGACCGCGGATATCGTCCGCGAAGGCGGCGTGATCGCCTACCCGACCGACTCCTGCTACGCGCTCGGCTGCCAGCTCGGCAACAAGGACGGCATCACGAGGCTCAGATCGATCCGCCACCTCGATGACCGGCACCACCTCACGCTGGTGTGCCGGGACTTCGCCCAGCTCGGCCAGTTCGTGTACCTCGCCAACCCGGTGTTCCGGGCTATCAAGGCGGTAACCCCGGGCAGTTATACGTTCATCCTGCCCGCGACCAAGGAGGTCCCGCACCGGTTGCAGCACCCGGGAAAGAAGACCGTCGGGGTGCGGATCCCCCGGCACGTGGTGACCCAGGCGCTGCTGGCCGAGCTGGGCGAGCCGCTCGTCTCAACCACGCTGCTGCTGCCCGGCCAGGACGAGCCGATGACCCAGGGGTGGGAGATCGCCGACCAGCTCGGCCACGCCGTGGACGCGGTGATCGACTCGGGCGACTGCGGCACCGAGCCGACAACGGTCATCGACTTCTCCCGGGACAAGCCCGAGATCCTGCGGCGCGGAGCAGGCGACACCTCCGGGTTTGAGTGAACCGCGGCTGGTACCGCCGCAGCTGCGTGCCCGTGCGGGCGGGCGAGCCGAACCAGCCGGAGGCGCAGCCGCACTGGAGCGATGCCGTGTCGGGCCGTAGTGTTGCGTTATGTGTCAGAGCCCTGATCAGGAACCTCGGCCGCAGCCAAGCCCCGCGGCCTTCTTGTCCAACTGGGCCGCCTATGACGCCTCGTTCGCAGCGAAGATGCGGATGGCTGCCTCCAATACCTTGATCAAGCTGCGCAGACACCAGAGTTGCTGCGGCAACCACGGCCAGCCCGGCTGTTGAATGCCGGCCGACCCGCCCCGTGAGGGCGGAGCCGCCCCAGATGACCATCCGCACCACCACGACGGGCACGACCACGATCAACCCGGTTGAGGGGTAGCCGATCGGGTCGCCGCCGGTCCCGGTTCGCGGGGTGACCTGGCGTTGCGGGGGCCTGGCCTGCTGACCGTCACGGGCCCGGTGTTACCGTCCGGGCAGCAGCACGCTCAGGCAGGTGACGCAGCCTTCGAGTTTCTCGAACTCGCTGATGTCCACCACGACCGGGGTGAAGCCCATGTCGTCCAGGAGCTGGGCGGTGCCGGGAGCGGACGCGGCGATCAGCACCCGGTCCTCACCCAGCGGGACGACATGGCAGCCGCCTTCTTCCTGCACCGGGCGGACCGCCGGGAACAGCCCGGCTGGCACCAGCTGCGGCACCAGCAGGAACGTGCCGTCGGGCAGCGCGGTCACCGCGGACTTGAGGTGCAGCACGTTGGTCAGCGGGACGGCGATCACCGTGCGGCCCAGCGGCGCCAGCAGCGCGCGCAGCTGGCGGATGCCCGCACCGTTGGTCCGCCCGCCGCGCCCCACGTACACGGCATGGCCGGCTTGCAGCACGTCGCCGCCGTCCAGAGTCCCTGGCTCGTGGATCGCGGCGGTTCGCAGGCCCATCGAGCGGAGGATCCCGGCGGCGCCGGCCACCTCGGCCCGGCGGGCAGGCGCGCCCGGGCGGGCCAGCACCGCCAGGTCCTCGCAGACCACCGCCGTATCTTCGATGAAGACCGAGTCCGGGCAGTCCTCAGCGGCCGGCGCCTGCGCGATCACCCAGCCACAGGCCGCCAGCGCACCGGCGTACGCCGCGTGCTGCGCCCGGGCCCGGGCCACATCCACCGCGGTCCGGCTGATGTGCGTGACGATGCCCTCAGCCAGCCTGCTGCTGGGTGCCCGGACCAGCGCTGTCCCGTTCACGGCCGCTCCCTTACCTTGCGCAGCAGCTTGAACTCCGGAATATGCCCCGGCGGCCAGCTCAGCAGCGCCCGCATACCGAGATGCCGTCTAACCCAACGCGCTGCGGGCAGCCGGATCCGCGATGCTATTAGGGTACGGGGATGGCGCTTGCACCTGGGTTGCTGTCCTTCGTGCGGATCGTTGTCGCAAACACTGATACGGCGATCGCGCTGGGCAGCGGTGACGTGGCTGTGCTGGGCACACCGCGGCTGCTCGCCGTGGCCGAGGCGGCGGCGGTGGCGGCTATCGGGCCGAGCCTGGAACCGGGTGTGACCTCGGTGGGCACGTCGGCTGTCGTGGAGCACAACCGGCCGAGCCCGGTCGGGGCGCAGGTCGTGGTCGAGGCCGTGCTCACGGAGGTGGATGGCCGGCGGCTTGTGTTCAGGTTCATCGCCAAGCAGGAGCGGCCCGGTGGATCACCAGATGACCCGGGCGCGGTCGTGGGCGCAGGCACGCTGGAACGGGTGCTGGTGGACAGGGACCGGTTCGCCAGCCGGACCCAGTACGAGTGACCAAGGCCGCGCAGCGCGCCACGCCCGATCCGCGGCTACGGATGGACGGGCGCGGTGTCGCGGGCGTGCCGGGGCCTGGCTGCACGTCGAGTTCGGCACGTGGTCCGCTACGGTCAACGGCAGGGGTATCGGGTCAATTGTTCACCGAGTCGGGGGTCAGTGACTATGCTCACCCACCAGCCAGATGAAGGCGTCTTCAGGTCGGTACTGGCCGAGGATGTCAACTGGCAGCCGTTCCCGGCGTTCCCGCCGTCGGCTCGCCTGGCCGTCGTGGTGGGTCATCCGCCAGAGCCCGCCCCGTACGTGGTCCGGGTAAGGCTGCCGTCGGGCGTGAAGCTCATGCCGCACTGGCATCACGAGGACCGGGTCTACACGGTTATGTCCGGTGTTTTCTACATCGGGCTGGGCGAGCAGTTCGAGGAAGAGAAGCTGCAGGCCTACCCGCCGGGCGCGGTCGTGGTCCTGCCAGGCGGCACCCGTCACTTCCACTGGGCTAAATCTGGTGAGTACGTGACGCAGGTAACGGCAGTGGGCCCGATCAGCCTTGAATACGTAGACCCGAGCGACGATCCGCGGAACAAGTCAGCCGGCTGGGTGCTTCTGGCCACAACGGGGATGTTGTGACGCAATTGACGGTGGCAGCCCCGGTGACTCCTCAGGCGGGGGACCAGACAAGCAGCGTCCCGGCTCTTTTGTGCGGCCCGTTGCGGTGCTCGGCTAAGCCGCGGCCAGATAGGTAAGGCCGGTCACCGGGGTAAATCTGCTACAGGCTGGTCCACCAGGCGTGGATGATCACGTCGTGGGCGATGCCGGTGTCGATGGTGTGATGCAGGCCGAGGCTGACGATACGGTCATCGTGCGGGTGGAACGGCTGGGTGGGGTGTTCGCCGAGCACGGGGCCGAACGCATCGATGAGCGGCTTCCACAGGTTGGCCCAGTTGCGGCCCGGCCCGGTCGTCAGCGCGATTTTCAGCCCGACCGGGCCCGGATCGATGGTGGCCACCTGGACCGCAAGCCGATCGTGGAGTTCTCGTTTCCACTGGCTGCGCTCATAGGACCCAGCCATCCGGGTCGAGAACTGCGGGGTGGCCCCGGCCGTGTCTGGCTGGGCGGGTCCCACCGCTAGCGACGACGGCCCGTGGATCTTGCGGCCGAAGATGGCCGCCACCCGCTCCGGGCCTAGCCGCTGGGCGACCGGGAACAGGTAGTTGTCCAGGTCATGGCCGCCATCAATCAGTGAGACGCCATCGCTGAACCCGACGATCAGCTCGGCAGCAACCCGGCTGCTCACAGTGGCCAGCACCGGCCCGGCTATGGCGTCCACGTGCGCCAGGAAGCGAGCCAGCTTCACCTGGCTGGGATGCCCGGCCCGATCCCAGCTGGCCAGCTGGGGCTTGACGCTCTGCCGCATAACGCCTGCCGGGCAGCGGTACACGATTGCCATGTGAGTCATCGTCGTGCGCGTCCGCATCTGATGGCAACCAGCCGATACCCCCAGCAAGCTGCACGCGAAGGTGCCACGTTCGCGGCCACTCAGTCGAGATCGAACTCGTTGCCCTCGATGTCCTGCATCACGAGGCACGACTCGTTGTCGTCATCGGCAGGCAGTAGCCGCACGCGTACCGCGCCGAGCGCGACCAGTCGTGCGCATTCGGCCTCAAGTGCGGCCACGCGCTCTTCACCCACCAGCCCGGTGCCGACCCGCACGTCAAGATGCAGCCGGTTCTTGACGACCTTGCCTTCGGGAACGCGCTGGAAGAACAGTCGCGGGCCCACACCTGAGGGATCAACGCATGCGAACCATGAACCCTGATCCTCAGGCGGCAGCGCCCGATCGAAATCGTCCCAGGTAGCAAACCCCTCCGGTGGCGGCGGTACGGCGTACCCCAGCACCTCGCACCAGAAACGGGCGACGCGCTCAGGTTCTGCGCAGTCGAAGGTGACCTGGAACTGCTTGACCGACGCCATCGGTCCACCATAGAGGCGGGGTCTTTCGCCGTCTCCACGGGCCCGCCCCTGGCCAGGTTGTGGCGCATGCGGCTGGCTCTTGACGATGAGGGGGACCTTGAGCCGTGGGATGACGATCCTGACAGTGCCGATGCCCACTGCATCCGGGAGTCCGGCATCGTCTTGACATCCGTTCATCGGCAGATGGATGCGTTCGCGTGGCAGGGCCGTTCGGATGGTTGCTTCGGTCAGTACAGCGCCTCGATGGGTGCGACCGTCACCAGATCCTTCGCGGCCTGGGCGAGTTGCCGGTCGAGCGTTATCAACGCGTCGGCATGGAGCTGGGTCAGGGCGACGTACTCGGCGTCAAAGGTGTCCGGCCACCCGAGCAGGCCGGCGGCCTTCCATGCGACGTTCTGAAGGACGCGGTCTCCGAGCAGCCGCATCCGTAGCCCCCGCACATAGTTGAGCTGCTGCTCCGCATCCTTCCTGGTCATCTCACCGCGGCGTACTGCCTGATAGAGGAGCGACAGCACCTGCGAGCGGAGCAGCGCTGGAGCCAGGATCTGATGTTCGCCGCGGATCACGGCCTCCTCGCGGGCCAGGCGAATGGCGACGTCCGGACCGATCACGTACCTGGTCATGGAAGATCAGTTCCCCTGCGTTGCTGCGCCACGCGAACGCCTGCCCACAGAACGGGCATGGTTGAGGATAGTCGGCGGACGTCATCGCTACCCTCCCGTGCGTGCGTGCACCCGGAGGGGGTAGTGCAAGACCGGATCCCACCTACCGCACCGGAGGTCACCGCCATGGACCCCAAGGGCGAGCAGACCGCATTCGTCTACACGACCTACATCCAGGAGACTCCCGAGCGTGTGTGGCAGGGCCTCACCGACCCTGCCCTGATGAAGCGCTACTGGCGGCACCAGACGGCTGGTCCGAAAACGTTCAATTCGGACTGGCAGAAGGGCTCCACCTACGAGATGGCCCACGACGACGTCGGATTGGTCGTGAGCAGCCCCGACCAGGTGATCCTCGAGTCCCATCCGCCCCACCGGCTGGCCTACACCTGGCACACGATCACCCCCGAGTGGGCCGCGGCGGTCGGCATGGACGAGGCGACCGCCGCGGCCTGGCGCGCCGAAGCCCGCTCCAAGGTCGCCTTCGACATCGAGGACGTCGGCCACGGTGCCGTCAAGCTCACGGTGACCCACGACGGCTTCGCGCCGGGCAGCGCAGTGCTGCCGGCCATCTCCGAAGGGTGGCCCGCCGTTCTGGCCAGCCTCAAGACCCTGCTTGAGACGGGGTCGTCCTTGCGCACCTCGTGAACGGCCGCGGCCGACAACAGCACAGGTCCCGCGCTGACCACGGCCCCGCCAGACGCCAACCCCGGCCCGCTCGAGGTGCTTCTTGGCCTTGGCGCCCCACGATCACCTCCATATCAAGCAGAACCGGGCGTTTGGTTCCTCGATGACCTTCCGCAGCGATCTGGGTCTTCGCCCGGCGAGCCTTCGTGACCCGCGCTGCTAGCGTGACTTCATGACGACGTCGCTGCCCGGCACCGCCAGGGCTGTACTCGACTCCCCGGCCTTGGCTCACCTGGTGACCTTGAACCCCGACGGCAGTCCCCAGGTGACCGTGGTGTGGGTCGGTCTTGATGGCGACGAGATCGTGGCTGCCCATCTTCCCGAGCACCGCAAGGTGCGCAATATCCGTAACGACAGCCGCGTCGCCCTCTCGGTCGAAACCAACACACGTAACGCCATGGGACTCAACGAGTACCTCGTGGTCTATGGCACGGCGCGCATTACCGAGGGAGGGGCTGCCGAGCTCCTTCAGCAACTCGCTCATACCTACCTCGGTCCTGAGGTCCGCTTCCCGCCGATGGATAACCCCCCACCCGGATACATCACCCACATCTCGGTGAACCGCGTGGCTGGCGTGGGACCATGGTCCGAGCAGCACTGACAGCCCGTGCACGGAGCCAGCGCGAACTCTGACGAGAAATGTTCGCCAAGATCGCCACACGATGTCAGTCCACAACCTCTCTGCGGCAGATCCGGGCGCGCGTTGACCGTGGATCCATGGCAGGCTTGGCGGTGAGCCGAGCGCGGCGCTGGCAACGTTCGCACTGTTCTCCAACGCAGTTCGGAGCCGCGCGTCCTGGGGCACTCCACTCCCTTCCCCTACTATTCAGGTTCTTTAGGATCCCTTGGGGAGGACGCCTTGGGCGCGGCAACGACGATCGTGAACGCGAAGGTATTCGACGGGACGAAGTCGCAGGACTGGACTTCGGTCCGGTTCGCTGACGGCCTGATCACCAAGTGCTCGGCCGCCCCGGCCGCCCAAGAAGGCGACGAAGTGATCGACGCGGGCGGCGGGACTGTGCTTCCCGGTCTGATCGACGCGCACGTGCACCTCGTTCCCGGCGCCCTCGCGCAATCGCTGACCTTCGGCGTTACCACCGTTCTCGACATGTTCAGCAAACCCGACCTGGTGGCCAGCGCTAAGGAGCAGGCCGGCTCCCGTCCGGACGTGGCCGACGTGCGTTCCTCGGGTGTCGGTGCCACCGCGCCCGGCGGGCACCCGTCGATGATGTACGCCCCGTTCCCGACGTTGACCGCCGCTGGCCAGGCCGGGCAGTTCGTCGCGGAAAGGATCGCGGCGGGCTCGGACTATCTGAAGATCATCTCCGGCACCGGTGGTCTATGGCCCTCGCTGGACTCCGAAACCATCCAGGCACTGGTCATTGCCGCGCACGGCCGCGGCCTGCTCGTCGTCGCTCACGTGAGCTCGACGGCCGGTGTCGAGGAGGTCGTGTCCGCCGGTGTCAACGTGGTGGCCCACGTCCCCGCGGACGCCGAGCTGGACAAGGCCCTGGCCGAACGCATGGCCGAGGCCGGAATCGTGGTCGGTCCGACGCTGGCCACCATCGAGAACACCCTCGGTGAACCGGGTGGCGCCGCAGTGGCAGGGGACCCGCGGCTCGCTGAGGCGCTCGGCGACGCCTGGGCACGCCGGTTGACTTCGGGTGCCCCGGGATGGCGTGGCCGGCAAATGCCGCCCTACTCGCGGGCCGAGGACAACGTGCGGCGACTGGCCGATGCGGGGGTCACTTTGCTGGCGGGCACCGACGCCCCGAACCCGGGGACCGTGTTCGGAGCAAGCCTGCACCGGGAGCTGGAACTCCTTGTCCGGTGCGGCATCAGCCCGGCGCAGGCCCTGGCCGCTGCCACGGCTGAACCGGCACGTGTGTTCGGCCTCGCCGACCGAGGACGTGTCGCGGCCGGGCAGCGCGCGGACCTGGTCCTCGTGTCCGGTGACCCGTTGACGGACATCACCGCAACACGCGCGATCGAGCGGATATGGCGCGGCGGCACAGCCTGCGATCGGCACGCCTTCGTCGCGAGCGCTGCCGAAGCTGAGCAGCTTGAGGCTTTCGACGCCCAGCTCGCCAAGGTCGTGGCAGCCGTGCGCGAACGCTGGTCCAACTGATCCGAGGAAGGCCCCCATGAACGCGGGGAGCGGCAGATGGGGCGTTGCGAGGCTCAGCCGATGCGTTCGGCCAGCGAGACGATGATCCCTTCGGGCCCCCGGACGTAGGCCATCCGCCAAGCGCCCTCGTACTCGCCGATGCCACCGACCAGTCCATAGCCCTCGGTAGCTGCCCAATCGACAGCCGCCTGCAGGTCGTTGACCTCGAAGGCCACGTTGCGCAATCCCAGCTCGTTGGCCATGGCGGCCGGTGAGCCCGGCACGGAGTCGGGTCGCACGAAGCTCGAGAGCTCCAGGCGGGTGCCATCGCCGGGCGGCTTCAGCATGACGATCTCGGTGCGGGAGCCGGGAATGCCGCAGACCGTGTCCAGGAACTCGCCCTCGACGAACGTCCTGCCCTCCACCTCCAGGCCCAGCGCCACGAAGAAGGCGGTCACGACGTCGAGATCTGCGACCGTGAGGCCGACGTGGTCGAAGCGCCGTACATGTGACATAGGGCCGTCCTCCCGTCGTCGTACCGGCCGTGCATCCGCCACGGTAGGCGTTCTCAGTACCTCTCGTCGCGGGACCTCGGCAAACGCACACCATGAGCGGCCTGAGAGTGCGCGTCCTGCCGTGGGACTGGCACACTTCCGGTATGGAGCCGCGTTCCCGGCGCATGGGCGCATCTCCGATGATGGGGCGCATGGAGTGGACCTTCACCGGCGAGGTGATCGAGTGGCGCGGACCGGCGCCGTATCTGTTCGTGGCCATGACGCCGGAGGAAAGCGGGGATCTCAAGGAGGCAGCCCGCGGCCTGATCTACTGGGGTCAGGTGCCGGTCCACGTCACCATCGGCGGCACCGAGTTCACCACTGCGCTGTTCCCCAGGGACGGGCGCTACCTAGTGCCGGTCAAGGTGGCGGTGCAGCGAGCGGAGGCGATCGGGGAGGGCGCGGTCGTTGAGGTCGTCTTGCGTCTCAACGCCGCGCGCTGGAATGACGGCGCACGCCGCCGGCGGCATGAGCGGTAAATGTGCCGATGGGTAGCTGGGCCCGCGTCTACGGTGGCGGATGGCTGGCCGACCTGGCGGTAAGGGCCAGAGTCCGGTCGTCCCGCAAGGGTTCGAGAAGCGTCAGGAAGTAGACCCGGCCTGGCCGCCAGCCCCGAGTCCGCTGCGCGGCTAGAAGCGGACGTTGGCTGGCGAGCCACGTCGCCAGGTTTGTGGCAATATATGGTCATAAAACTAAGCTCCAGCTCTAAATAAGGGTACGCAATGTCAACTGCTCATGCACATCATCGCCGCGATTATTTCGAGACCTCTGTCGAGGTAGCACCTCCATCGCTTCAAGCTCTCGCTGCATTAGCTGCAGCTGTTGCTCTTGCCTTCGCTGGTCATCACTTCGTGCCCGTGTGGAGTGTTATTGTAGTTTTGATTCTTAGCACTTTTCTCCTTGTATCATCGAGCATCTGGTCATGGCGCGCTCGCCACCTGCTTCTTGACCGTGCAGCCCATGGCTCAAAGGAACATCGGAGACGATCGGAACCTGACACGCAGATCTGGTTCTGGGGCGGCCTTATAATCAGCTTGATCCTTTCGGGTCTGGGTGTCTACATCCTGATAAATGGCCTGAGGCCGAACCCAAACTTTTCTTCGCCTTATGACGGCATGGATCCTCAGACGTCGCCATGCCTAAGCTCTGCCGTACGGATCTCGCAGGTAAGAGAGCCTGTTCTGCGGGACAGTTCGAATCATGCAGTGGGTCAAGTCGAGTTGATACGTTCAACGAACTGCTCCACCGTGTGGGGCCGGGCGGTGCTTACCAAACAAGGTGGTCTTCGTGTCAAGAACGATACGATAAGCATTACCATCATGCGTCCTGGCGATAACGTCACAGTCCCTTTTGCGATTCCGCTCGAAGGTCACGACGTCGCCTATGGGAGCATGCTCTCGGATGCCCAAAGTTGCGTGCAGGCTCAGGTCACGTTGCGATCGCCGCACTCTAACGTACAAGGACCAGTGGCCATGACTGCGTGTCGATAACCCCTGGACATAGGGTGGTCCTCTGCATGCCTTGATCATCCCTGGCTCGCTCCTCTATCTCAGCCTTTCGTAGGCGTACTGATGAGACTGCCGTTAAGCATTACTGGAGAAGTGCTCACATCGGCAATGTCGGGCTTCTCCGCGGAGTGCGAGACGCCCAGTTCGTCAGGTACTGGAGGCCATGAGGCAGCCAGGATGTAGTTCGGGGCGGCGGTCGAGGGTCTTGCGGGCCCGGTCGTAGCGCATGGTTGTCCGCAGGTCGGCGTGGCCTCGATCTGAACGTCCGCAAGGTCCCAGCCAGTTGCGCCAAGCGCTACAGGTCCAGTGTGCGAGTTATGGCGCATCTTGTGCCCGTATCATCAAGTGCCGGGTGCGATCCACCTCTCGCGCAGTCCCAGCAGTCGTGGGAGCGCTACCCGGCCACGCGTGCGGGATGGCGTGAGGACAAGGATGGCCGGTAGACGAGCACTGCCGAAGCGGTTGCTTGCTTCCGTCGTGCTCCTGGCTATGGCCGCCGTCTTCGCCGCACTGGCCGTGTTCTTCGCGGTCAAGGGCATCCAATGGGCAAACGAGTTCAGCGGGGTGGCCGGCCTCTTCGTTGCGCTCGCAGCGTTCTTCAGTCCGCTGGCAGGGAAGATGCTGGCCTGGCTACAGCAGGGCTCCGTCGAGCTTGCCACCATCTCCCCAGAAGAGGCTGCCAAAGGATTGGCCTTCGCCCTCGCCATTCAGTGGTCACAGCAGGAAGCGCTCAGGAAGGTCAACAATCCATGGCCCCTGCCTGTTCGCTGGCAAGTGACCGTACAGGCCCGCGCCGCTATGAAGGGAGTCAGCTGGCCAGATGTGAGCAAGCTTGGCCGACCCGTGACACCATCCACCCTCAGAAGCTCGTTCGACGAAGTCGATGATCTGCTGACCTCGCGCCTCCCCAGGCGGCGACTCGTCATCCTTGGTGACGTTGGCTCTGGTAAGACCATGTTGGCAATCCATCTTGCGCGCAAGCTCTTGTCGCCGCGGGCTCCGGAGGATCCGGTTCCCGTGCTGCTGACCGTTGCGACCTGGAGGCCACGCCGGCAGACACTAGTGGACTTCGCCGCCAGCCAACTGATCCGCGATTATCCCAGCCTGGGCGCACTCGTCCGCTATGGCGGTGGCCAGCTCGCCACCATGGCCTACGCCTTGCTGACCACCAGCAAACTGCTGCTGATCGTCGATGGTCTGGACGAGATGCCCACCAAGTACCGCATCAACGCCTTGCGCGGGATCAGCCAGCTGCCTGCAGATATGCCGCTCATCGTGACCAGTCGCACTACTGAATACGTGCAGGCGGTCCAGAACGTCGGGCGAGGGTTGCCGCAGGCGGCTGTGGTCGAGTTGCTGCCGCTACGCCCGAGCGACACCCGGACGTATCTGATCCAGGCCACCGCGCCACCCGAGAGCCGCTGGCGGCCAGTACTTGACCATCTCACTCAGAACAAGGACGGCCAACTGGCAACGGTGCTGCAGACACCGCTGATGGTCTGGCTAACCCGAACAATCTACGCCGAGGCGGACACCACGCCAGGCGAGCTGGTCCCGCTCGCCCTCGACGGCGACCGGGAGGCCATCGAGCGGCACCTGATAAGCAAGCTGATCCATGCCGTCTACACGCCCGGTGACTTCTCATCCACTGCCGCTGCCAAGTGGAAGCCCGAATCCGCCGAAGCATGGCTGCGGTTCGTCGCTCGTCACCTGCAAGCAGAGGACACGCCCAACTTCGCCTGGTGGGACCTCAACAGGCGCGCCCCGCGGATCGTGCACGGCGTCATCGGCGGTATCCCGATCGGCGCTCCGATCGCCCTGGTCGTAGGCCTCGCGGTTGGGATATCGAGCGGGCCGCTGACTGGTCTAGTGGGCGGGCTGATCGCCGGAGCCGCAGTCACCGTGCTGGCCGGGCTTCCTGGCGGCTTGAGCTCGTGGCGGCAGATGGCGCCAACCAGAGTGGAAGTCCGCATCCGGGGCAACCTAGGCCGTCTCGCAGGAAGGCTCGGGCTCGGGCTGCTCTTCGGTCTCGGCCTCGGCGCACTCATCGGCGTGCCGGTCGTCTTCCTCTACGGCGCCCGCTACGGCGTGCTCGTCGCCCTGGCGCTCGGCCCGGCCATCGGATCAGCCTTGAGCCTCAGGCAACTGTTTCATGCCAGCAGCGACGTTAACGCCGCAGTCAGTCCCGCATCGACTGTGCACGACGACACTATGTCGGCGATCATTCAGAGTTCGATGGGCTTCATTGGCCTGGGGCTGGGGCCGGCATCGCGCTGTACGCAACCGTCCGGTTCGGGGCAGCCACCGGCATCGCGATCGGCATTGCCTACGGCCTGGCGTATGGCATCACCTTCGCGATCGGCTACCGCTCCTCAGGCCTCGCTACACCTGCCTTCGCGACCTTCATGATCGCCCGCGCGTGGCTGGGAGTGCAGCGAAAGCTCCCCTGGGCACTCATGACCTTCCTCGAAGATGCTCACCAGCGCGGAGTGCTCCGCCAGCAAGGCGCGGTCTATCAATTCAGGCATGTCACGCTGCGAACGCACCTTGCTGCCAGCGACGACAGCCATACTCCGCACCCGGAATCACAGAGTCCCGAAGCACCGGTCTCCCGCGTACCCCAGTAGTTGATAGCGACGGCACTTCTAATCGACGGTCATTCATGCAGAGGCGCACGTCATAACCCCACCTTCAATTTCGCGACCACCGTCGCGCTCAAGCGCTCCGGGTCGATCTGCCCCAGACTGAGCTGAAGCGCCCAAGCGAGTCTGGGGACCCCGAGGCGCCGAATGCGGCATGACAGAGCGCTCTTGCGGCGGGGATGATGAGCGGCATGCAGCGTTTTGTCGATGATGACCCTGGTTACCTCGATTGGCTTGATCATCATCCTGATGGCTTTGTGATCAACACTGGGCGAACCCCGAGCGCCGCCTATCTGATGCTGCACCGCGCTGGTTGCGGAACCATCACTGGTAAGCCCGCCAGGGGAACCACCTTCACCGGCGAGTACGCGAAGGTGTGCGGCGAACGGAACGAGCTGGAGGAATTTGCCCGTCACCTGGGCGGCCACGCTCAACCCTGCGGGTTGTGCCTGGCCCAGCGCGGCCAGGCGGCGCCAGCCAAGCCTGCCGGCGGGAAGTACGGCCCCTTGCGTGAGCACCTTTCGGGCGCCACCGGCACCCGTGTCCGGATGACCTTCACGGCGGTGGAGGATCTGGTCGGGCGCCTGCCGGAGTCGGCTTACCGGCACCGGGCCTGGTGGGGCAACAACGATGGCACCGCTGAGGCGAAGGCCTGGCTCGATGCGGGCTGGCGGGTGGAGTCAGTGGATCAGGCCGCTGGCGAAGTCGTGTTCACGCGTGCTGCTGACAGCCAGCCCCGCAACGCTGCCCGTCCGGCCGCCAGCCGCCCGGGCTACGTTGAGCCCACAGGTCAGCGCCAGCCTGGCGGCGCGGGCAGAGGCTATCGGCTTGGATCCCGGAAACTCACCAGACTGGTCGCCGAGCTGAACGACAACTACAGCCGGGGCAACGCCTACGCCGCCCATGCACTGCTGCGCGCCATCCTCGATCACATTCCGCCGCTGCTCGGCTGTGCCGACTTCAAGGCGGCCGCGAACAACTACTCCTGGGGCCGCACTGACCGGGGTTACGCGCGCCGGCTTCTGGACTTTAAGCTCCAGGCCGACGATGCGCTCCACCGGCAGATCTCGAAGAGGACCGACCAGTTGGGCATCGATGACATGCCGCCGAAGGTCTGGGTGAACAGAATCCTCCAAGAGTGCGCAGAGACAGAGACAAGGTAAGAACGACGCAAGCGGGAGACTCCGCAGCCGAGGATCCCAGCAGGCGCTCAAGACCGGCAGTCGGACGCGCCAACATCTGCACACCGTCACTACTCGCGGCAGATCCGGACGGTG